>CAZCZI010000011.1:0-142131 GCA_964503045.1 uncultured Candidatus Obscuribacterales bacterium | reverse complement strand
GCAAACCGTTGGCGAAACTTACCTGAACAAGGCATGTAAGCGCCGGCAAACCGTTAGCGAAAATTACCTGAACAAGGCATGTAAGCGCCGGCAAACCGTTGGCGAAAACCCAAGCCAACTGGGCGATTAGGGAACCAGTGGTCTGGCGCTTGCATACTTTGTTCAGGTCGCGTTCAAGGAAAAAATCGACCGCCCATGACCGATTTTCAAGCCGCTTGTAAAGTGCATCCCGCCGCCGGCCGCCGCCGGCCAACGCCGGCTATCTACATCCGTTCCAGCACCATGGCGATACCCATGCCGCCGCCGATGCACAAACTGACGCAACCATAACGCGCTTTTCTGCGTTGCAGTTCGAGCGACAAAGAAAGAATCAAACGCGCACCAGTTGCACCAAACGGGTGTCCGATTGCAATCGCGCCGCCATTCACGTTGACCTTGCTTCGATCTAGTTTCAAATCTTTTTCGCAAGCGAGATACTGTGACGCAAAAGCTTCATTGATCTCGAAAAGGTCTATATCACTCTGCTTGAGCCCAGCCTTTTCCAGAGCCATTGGAATTGCAGGCACTGGTCCAATGCCCATAATTTCAGGAGGAACGCCGGTGACCGCCCACGAGATCACGCGCGTGAGCGGCTTCAATCCTTTCTTCTCGGCAGTTTTTTCATTCGTAACAACCAAGGCAGAAGCACCGTCGACAATACCACACGCATTACCGGCAGTAACCGTTCCATCTTTTTTGAATGTCGGCTTGAGCTTGGCTAGACCTTCAATTGTAGTGTCTGGTCTCATGTGCTCGTCGCGATCGATAACTGTCGTCGTTCCTTTCTTGCCTGAAATTTCGACTGGCTCGATTTCTTCTTTGAGCCGCCCTGCATCTTGAGCCTCTTTTGCACGCTTTTGAGAGAGCAGTGCAAATTCGTCTTGTTCTTCACGAGAGATGTTGTACTTCGCTTGCAAATTCTCAGCTGTTTCTCCCATCGAGTTATTCGGCAAGGTGTCGCGGATGTCGAGTCCATCCCACATTTCCATGTTGCCCATGCGCCCGCCCCAGCGAGCGCCCCAGCTAATGTATGGTGTCATCGACAATGAGTCTGTTCCGCCTGCCACCACAATTTCGGCTTGTCCGGAGTTGATGAGCATCTCGGCAGTTGCAACTGCTTGCACACCAGAACCGCAAAGTAAATTGAGGATGAGTCCCGGAGTTTCTTTCTTCATTTCAGAGCGCAAAGCCGCATGCCGCGCCAGATAGATGGCGTCTTTGCTGGTTTGAAGAACGTTGCCCAAAACAATGTAGTCCACCTGAGCCGGCTCGACTCCTGCCTTTTTCATGGCACCTTTAGTGGCAACGACCGCAAGATCCGTTGCAGTCTTGGAAGCCAATCCTCCGCCGAAGGCTCCGAATGCTGTCCGAGCGCCATTGACGATGACCAGATTGCTTGACATATGTTTGCTCCGTACTTCGATTTGATTGAATAAGTAAATCCAATCACCGAGGTTCACACCCGAGTGATCTAGATCGGCAATTATATTGCCTCATTGCAACGTGAATGAAGAAACTAAAACAAGTATCAAGACATATAGAAGAGCCATATTGTTCGGATAGAATTTGCTTCTTGTGCCTAGACGCTTCTAAATAAAGGGAGGGCTGAACCTTGGCTAAGGTTGGAGTACCGAAAGAGATTAAGGACAACGAGTACAGAGTGGCCCTCACCCTTGCGGGAACGAGCGCTCTTGTATCCGACGGACACAGCGTTTTCATCGAAAAGAACGCCGGTGTCGGCAGCGGAATTAGCGACAAAGAATATGAAGCGATGGGCGCCAAAATCGTTCCGGATGCTGCGGCAGTATTCGAAAAAGCTGACCTCATCCTCAAGGTGAAAGAACCACAAGCTTCAGAAGTTAAGCTCCTCAAAAAGCACCACATTCTTTTCACCTACTTGCACCTCGCCGCCGTTCCCCAACTGGCAGTGGACTTGGCAAAGACAGGTGCAACTTGTATCGCCTATGAAACTGTGCAACTCCCCAATAACGCATTGCCGCTCCTGACGCCAATGAGCGAAATCGCAGGACGTCTGGCGACACAGATAGGCGCTAACTACCTTGAGCGTCCAATGGGCGGCCGTGGTGTTCTTCTTGGTGGCGTCCCCGGTGTAGAACCAGGTGAAGTAATCATCATAGGCGGTGGTGTAGTCGGCACCAACTCGGCCAAAGTGGCAGTCGGTCTTGGCGCACGCGTCACCATCTTCGACCTTTCGCTTGAAAGATTGCGTTATCTCGATGACGTTTTCGGCAGCCAGGTCAGAACCGTGTTCTCGGTCGGCACATACCTCAACGAACTGCTCCCACAAGCAGATCTGGTTATCGGTGCTGTTTTGATTCCTGGAAAAGCAGCTCCTCGAATCATCACCAGAGACATGGTCAAGAACATGAAGAAGGGCGCCGTGATTGTTGATGTCAGCGTCGACCAAGGCGGCTGCATCGAGACCATTCACCCAACCACACACTCTCAACCGACCTATGAAGTCGAGGGCGTATTGCACTACGGCGTAGCCAACATTCCAGGCGCAGTGCCGTGGACTTCCACCAGAGCACTGACAAACGCTACCATGCCATACGTGCTCAAGCTGGCGAAGTACGGCTACCAAGCCTGCCTCGACGATCACTCACTCGGACTCGGTGTCAACATCAAAGACGGCGAGATCGTACACTCCGGCGTATTGGAAGCAGTGAAACAGCCAGTAACGGCATAGTCACCCAAGAAAACCGGTTGCGTCTAATGCCTCGGCATATCTATCTGGTTAGGCTAACTAGGCTTGCTGGAGCAGTCAGTCGATAATCGAACGCTAATCAAAGCAAATTAAAGGCGGAGCGCATAACTCCGCCTTTTTCAATTTTTTTGGGCAGCGACTTGCTAACATATGCATGATTCAGAGGACTCGTCGCATGTTCAAAAACATTCAAGAGCTGTTTTTGGCGTCGGCAAGCAGCCATCGCAAGCGCACCGCGATGCGAA
This sequence comes from uncultured Candidatus Obscuribacterales bacterium, assembly GCA_964503045.1. GTDB lineage: Bacteria > Cyanobacteriota > Vampirovibrionia > Obscuribacterales > Obscuribacteraceae > CAYZJR01. Next base: position 139,119 of record CAZCZI010000011.1, on the reverse strand, counting down.
TGATTCAATCTGGAACAGTTCGCGAATACAAATATGGCGACATGGCCAGGCTCACATATGAGATGGCATCCAGGCTGGCAATCCTGGCAAAGCGTGCCAATTGTGTAAATTCTGAAGCCCCTGTTCAAAACCTTCGAATTGCAATCGTCGCCGACAATCACCCCAATTGGGTGCTTGCCGCGATGGCAATCATGCGTTTGCGCTGCATTGTAGTGGCAATCGATCCGCAGCTATCCAACGAAGATATTCTGCGCATAGTCGAAGAAAGTGGAGCGGTTTTAGTTTTGGCAGGCCGTCGCCATGAAGTGCGTTTAAAAGAAAGTACTTTCAGTCGCCGCGTACTGGACAAGCTAATTCTGCTTGATGAACTGGAAGAGTCGCAAGAACCTTTGTCTGCCGATGCGCCGTCTGACATGCCGGTTTCTCGCGCCGATGATGATGCAGTCATCTTCTTTCCTTCGCGCGCCATTGGCGATACCTCTGGCAGTATCACGTTTTCGCATCGCAATATTGTCGGAGCGGCACTCTCTTCTAAGAGTCACTTCGAGATTCAACCTGACTTCCGCTTTCTCTCGATATTGAGTTTGGCCAATCCGCTTGAGTTTGTAGTCGGTATGCTCAGCCCGCTTTGCGCTGGAGCAACTGTCGTGTACAGCCGTTTGAGAGGCACGAGACATCTTCGCGAATTGATGAAAGTAGAGAAGATTTCGGTGCTGGTGACAACACAACAGATAACGCAGACAATGTTGAGCGATCTCGAAGCTACGGCCGAAGGACTCTCTACACAGCGCCGTCTCTGGCTGGCGGCGTCTCGTGCTTTCGTTTCGCTGGTGCCGCAACTCGGGAATGTGATGTTTCCTGATGTTCATCGCGAGCTAGGCGGCAAGGTCAAGTTCATCATAAATACCGGTCAATCGCACGCACCGGAAGCAAGTCAGCGCCTGCAATCATTCGGCATTCCCGTGTTGAATACATTTTCAATTCCGGAAGCTGCCGGACTGCTTGCCTCTGAAACAATCAAGGCCAAAAAGACCAGCAGCCGGGGAATTATGCTGCCCGGAATCTACGCTCGCATATTGAAACAGTCGAAACGAGAGCGCAGCGGTGTGCTGTCATTTCGATCGACCAATATAAGCAGATGCGTCCGAGAATGGCTTGACACGCCATTTGAAGGGCACTTCGATTCCGACGGTCATCTCATCGTCACTGGTCGCGTCGGCGATGCAATCATTACGCCTTGCGGTTTCAGTTTATTTCCGAAAGAGGTTGAACAAGCCCTGGTAAAAGCACCTTTCGTTAAGGAAGCATGCGTGTTTGGTCGCTCCCAACAACATGGTGAAGAACCAGTGGCGGTGGTAGTAGCAAAACCAGGTGTGCGTGGTGAGGAGGAGTTGGAACAACGCATACTCAATCAAGTTCAAACCCTAATCGAACCTCTCACGGCATTATCGACCATCACAAACATACAGGTTTGGCAAAAGGATTTGCCTAGAAGACTCGATGGTTCCATCAATAAAACCGAAGTGATGCATCGATTCGACCTCAACGAATGTCTCGACGGCGAGCGCAACGCCGATGATTCAATGCAAGTCGACTTCGATGAAGACGGGCGCAAAGTTTGTTTCTGCGTATATAAAGTAATGGACAAGAGCATGCTCAAGGGTCGCACCTTTGAAGCAAGCGCATCGCTTTTCCGCCCGAGATCGAATCTTTCAGACCAATTAGGATTGGATTCCTTGGCGCGGTTAGAACTCTCGAGCCGCCTAGAACAAGAGTTTGGATTCAACATTGAAGCAGAGGCTCTAAACGATCTAGACACTTTGGAAGAATTGATTGCCATGGTGAAACTCGAGCAGGCGAAGGTGGAAAACGCCGAACTCAAGCGAGTCTCCGGCATGAAAGGTCCGGGAGTGGACGCGAATTATCCGAAGGGATCGCAAATAAAACCTTGGCCCGAGCGACCTTCCGACATCTTTCTGGAGAGTTCTCTATCATCACCCTTCATTGAAGCCGGACGCAGCTTCATCGCGCTGACACTCAAATCTTTGCTCACTGCAAGCGATCGCCTCGAAATTATAGGCGAGGAGAATCTGCCCTCAAAACCGCCATATCTACTGGCAGTCAATTGGTTGAAACCCCATCAAATTGCCGCCCTTATTGCCAGTTTCCCTCAAGCTTTGAGGAAGCACGTGCGCCCTGTAGTTCCCGCCGACACATTCTTTTGCAGTCGCGCCGCCTCTTATATTTCGTCATCGCTTCTCGATGCAGTGCCTTTCGATCGCACCGGCGACCTTGAAAGCGGCATCGACGACCTTTCCGAAAACCTGGACAACGAGGCGGTTTTAATTGTCTTTCCCGAAATCGACGCACCTTTTGCCGATAACTTGGGGCCCTTCAAACCAGGATTCGCTCACCTCGCAATCAAGGCGCACTGCCCCATTGTTCCAACCTATGTGCATGGCGAGTCGGGGATTTTGCAGCCGGCATTTTCTCTGCCCTACAGCGAGCGCCTCACCATCGCGTTCGGCATCCCGGTGGAGCCCATTCCGGCCGACCGCACCAGATACACCCAAGCTCAAGCACTCACTCGAATTGTCAGAAGTCGCGTCGCCGAGTTGAAAGAAGGACTACTTCAGACCCCACGATAAATATTTGCTCTTTCTGTGGAACAGTAGTTATAGAATTGATTTCACAGGTAAAAAGAGACTCGACGCAAAAATGAACAAAGATTGGTCCAAGATGATCGAACAGGGCACCGCTGCCTTCCAAAGGGGCGATCTCGACCAGGCGGAAGGTATGTTCAAGCAGGCTGTTTGGGAGGCCGAACGAGCCAAAGATGACCTTCTGGTTGCCACGAGCTTGGACAGATTGGCCGAAGTCTACTTCGAAGGCGCTCGCTACGGCGAGGCAGAGCCGCTCTACCAGCGCTCGCTTGACATTCGCGAACGCAACCTTCCACCCGAAAACGAAGAGCTGGTGGGCAGTCTCAACAATCTTTCCGCGCTCTATTTCTTCCAAGGTCGTTACAACCTGGCAGAACCACTTTGCGTGCGCCTGACTGAAATTTACGAGCGCGTGCTTGGTCCTGACGACCCAGAGGTGGCAACCAGCGTCAACAATCTCGCCCTTCTGTATGCGGCGCAAAACAAATTCGACGAAGCTGAAAAGTTGTACAAGAAATCGCTTTCGGTCAAAGAAAAAGTACTGGGTGCAAACAACCCCGAAGTGGGCGACATCTTCAACAACCTTGGTGCGCTGTATATAAGTGAGCAACGCTATCAGGATGCGCAAACGGCGCTGCAAAGGGCGCTTACCATTTTGGAGACCGCGCTCGGCAAAGAACATATAGATCTTGGACCTATTCTCTCCAACCTCGTAACCGCCCTTCAGCAGACTGGTCAAAACGCGCAAGCAGGCAAGGTCTACGAGCGTTTGCTTCAGATCAAAGAGATCAATCTGGGACCCTCGCATCCGGAAGTCGTCGATTGCATCAACAAACTAGCGGCATCGCATTTGAGTCAAAGCAAGTTCGCTGATGCCGAGCGGCTTTACAAGCGTGCGATGGCTATCAAGGAACGATCGGTAGGCAAGAACCATCCGGAAACAGCTCAAATTCTTGCCAGCCTTGCGATGGTCTATCAGGCTGAAAACAAATTTGCTCAAGCGGAAAGCCACTACAAAGAAGCGCTCTCGATTTGCGAAGGCGTGGTCGGTCAAGACAATCCGATTCTGGATTCAAGACTCTGGGATATCGCATCGTTTTATCACGGCAATTCTCGGTATTCAAAAGCCGAACCTTACTGGATGCGCCTAGTGAAGATACGCCAGAAACTCTTTGGCAATGAGCATCCAGACACACTGTTGTGCCAAGGGAATTTGGGAACTTGCCTGGTGCAGATGCAACGGTATAAAGATGCAGAGAAGATTTTCAACGATCTTTTGGCGATAAGAGAAAAGACGGTTGGTCCCGATCATGCAGACACCGGTCTCTGCATCCACTATCTCGCCGAGATCTTGAGAAACGACTCGCGCTACGAAAAAGCTGAAGCTCTCTACAAACGCGCGATCGATATTCGCACGAAAGCACTGGGACCTCAAAGTCTCGAAGTCGCGTCTTCACTGGAAGGTTACGCAGCGCTTCTCACTTCCACATACAGAGAAGCTGAGGCGGAACATATGAAGTCCTGCGCCAGAGCCATTCTCAATCATCGGACCCAACAACCCAAAATGCAGACGACACCAAATATGGTGTAGGTGATTCAAGAAGTTCCTACCACCTAAATGATCCGGAAGAACTTAGGCTACTACTGAATCTTCTCCATCTGCGCGATTTGCGCTTCTTCTTTGACGGCCTCAGCGTTCATCGCCAACTTCTTGTAGGTTTGAAGCAACGACTTGTGTGCTTCCAAGAGCGTCGGGTAAAGCTCGACCGCTTTCTTGTAACTCTCGGATGCGTCTTTTACAGCGCCGGTTTTCTGTTGGGCATCGCCTAGCAAAAGATAAGCTGGTGCGTGGTAGGGATTGAGTTCTTGAGCCTTTTTGGCAGCCTCGATTGCTTGGTTGGCATCGCCTTTGTTCAGCAATATTCTGCCGAGCGCGGTGTAGGCTCTAAATGATTTATTGTATGTCTCGATTGCTGACTTCGCTGTAGCCTCAGCCTTTGACTGGTCCTTGGCGCTTTGGATAATCGCTTGTTCTACCATTGCATCAGCAAGTTGACTGGGGCTGAGTTCTTTAGACAACACGACGCGATTCAACAGTTTGTCGGCGCCTTCGGTGTCACCTTTTTGCCTGAGCGCTTTCGCACTGAGCAAATTCCAGAGGTCTTGGGGTTTCAAATCACCAAAGCCCTGAATCAGAGAAAGTGCCTTGTCATAGCGCTTTGCAGCGATGATCGTGTCGATAAATGCTTCGCGGTGCAAATCTTTTTTCTCGGCCGACATCTTATCGAATGATTGCACGAGGTTATCTACAGATGCTTGAGACAAGTCGCGCAACGTCTTAGCCTGAGCCAGCAAATAAGTGTCTTCGACCTCTGTTGGTGTGCCTTTTGTCGACGCAAGAACTGCTTCGAATTGCGCCGCAGCATCAGCATATCGCCCTTCCTCGAACAGAAGCGAGGAAAGCGATCTCAAAATGTCCAGCTTATTGGGCCCGCTTGTGTTGCCGGTAAATTGCTGCAATGCGATTGCAGTGACGAATGCCGCTTCAGCCTGCATGTAATCATCGGTCTCTGCATAGCAATACCCAAGCGCCACGAAATCAGGAACAGAACTGGGATTGATGTTGAGCGCACGCGTGTATGACTTGGACGCCTTGCCAAAATCTTTGTTTTTCACATAAAGGTTCGCCAGCTGTCTGTGCGGCTCAGGATCATTTTGGTTGAGGTTGCCCGCCTCGATAAACTCGTCAATCGCTTTGTCTTTCTTGCCGGTTTCAGCCAGCACAAGCGCGAGTTGCATATGCAACTTTCCGTCTTTCGGTCGTTTCGCCAGCGCGCGGTTGAACTCCTCAACCAAGTCATCCCATCGACGTTCGTCCTGGAGGACTTCAACCAGCTTTTCATGCGCCAGTTGATTTTCAGGATCGAGCTTCAATGCTTCTTTCAAATTGTCGGCTGCACGATTGTTGTTTCCGGCTGCGAGGTTCATCGATGCCAATTCGACCAGCTCGAATGGCTTATCTTTGCCCAAGGCGACCGCCTTTTGCTGATCGGCGATAGCGGCGTTCAAATCACCTTGGTAGCGTCTGATTGTTGCTTTGCTGCGGTAGTACTTCGGGTCGTTGGGATCAAGAGAAATCGCTTTTGCAAGTTGGTCCAGCGCTTCTCTGAGCCGCCACTGCTGTGTGTAAATTTGAGATAGGCGATAGTAGTTGTGCGCTTCTTTGGGCGCGGATTTGACACCGGCCATGGCGGCATCGACCGCGCCATCGAAATCATTGCGCGAAAGTCTTCCGTCGATGAGCATGTCCCTGACTTCTTTCTGTGAGGGTTCGATCGCTAACGCCGAAGACAAGGAGGCATCAGCATCTTGAAACTCCTTCAACCATCTCTGCTGCAAGTAACCGAGAGTTCTATAACCCCATGCAAAATTCGGAGCAAGCGCGACGCAACGCTGCAAATACTCGACGGCAGCACCTGCACGTCCTTGTTTTCCGGCTACGGCACTGAGCGCATAGTAGGCAAGCGCATCATTGGCATGCTCTTTCGGCATCTTGCCGAGAGTCGCCTCTGCGTCATCAAAGCGTGCCTGACAGCATTCATGGAATGCCTTGACGATCAGCTGATGGTACGTCAAGTTTCCTTTATCGTTTTTGTTGTCGTCGGAAGGTTTCTTTTCTTTATTCTTAGCCGCAACGAGCGTTTTGCTGTCTACTTCATTGCCCTTCTCTTTGGAAACGGGCTTGGTTTCTGACTTTTCTTCAGGCTTCGGGCCCCCTTTTTCCTCTGCGGCAGAAATAGCGCCAACGCGCTCTGCGTATGATTTCAATTCGTTGCATTCACCGAGAAACAAATATGAGAACGCAAGCCATGCTCCGTTGCGTGAAGCAACCGTCTCGTCTTTAGCGAGAGTCGCCAACTCTTTATTGGCAGACTTCCAATCACCCTTGTTGACCAGCTTTAAAACTTTTGGAGGAAGTCCTGTACCTTCAACGGCAAATGCCTTTTCGACTTTGCTTTCTTTCTTGGAGCCTTCGCCTTTCACTTTCTTGTTTTTGGCGATTGTCGCAGGTTGTGCAAAGACGCATAGTCCCAGCGTCAGCGCCACCGCGATTCTTGTAAGATTCTTACTCCTCATTTTTCTTTCCACCTTCATGTTCCCTCGAAAGCGAATGGACAGCCAACTCTTCATCCTCTTTTGGCTTGGATGCCTCAAAAAGCGATAACTGCATAACCTCATCCATAGACGGAATATTGCGCAATTTCGGACCGTCAAGAATTTTGCTTGCCACTCCCCGTTTCTCCATTTGATTAATCAAATACTGCGCGCGATCGATGATTTGCCATGGCAATCCTGCCATGCGAGCGACTTGCACTCCAAAGCTCTTACTGGCTCCACCGGGCACGACTGAACGCAAGAACTCCACATGACCATCAGCTTCTTTAACCAGCACTTGATAGTTGACTATCTGCGGGAAGAAACTCGAGAGCCCGTTGAGTTCATGATAGTGAGTGGCAAAAATAGTTCTTGCCTTCACTTCCTTTGCAAGATACTCAGCGACAGACCAAGCAATTGCAACACCGTCATAGGTGCTGGTTCCACGACCAACCTCATCAAGCAAAATAAGCGAACGATCCGTGGCCGACAGACAACATTGAGTGGTTTCGCTCATCTCTACAAGGAACGTCGATTGTCCTTGGGTGAGATCGTCAACAGCACCTATACGGGTGAAGATTCGATCGACTAATCCAATTTTTGCCGATTCACATGGAACATAAGAGCCGATTTGAGCAAGCACCACAATCAGGGCGACTTGCCTGAGCAAGCTCGATTTCCCAGCCATGTTTGGACCGGTAAGAATGATCAATTGATGATCGCCACTTGCGCCTTCCAAACGCGTATCGTTCGGAACATATCTTCCCATCGGCAGAATGCGTTCCAAAACCGGATGGCGACCGCCTTTGATGTTGACGGAAAGTGAGTCGTCCACTACCGGACAAACGTATCGCCTTTCGATTGCAACTTTTGCAAGTGACAGAAGCGTATCCAAATTAGCAAGATCGCTCGCCACCGCCAGCAGTGCTTTGCCGTATTGGGTCATGTTTTGGCGGAAGTTGGAGAATAGCTTGTACTCCAGGTCAGATTGATTTTTCTCGGCATTGAGAATCTTTGCTTCGTACTCTTTGAGTTCAGGCGTGATGTAACGCTCTGCATTAGTGAGCGTTTGTTTCCTGATGTAATTTTCCGGAACAAGCGATTGGTTGGAGTTCGTAACTTCAATGTAGTAGCCAAAAGTGCGGTTGAAGTTGACCTTAAGACTCCTGATTCCGGTGCGCTCTTGCTCGTTCTTTTGGAACTCGTCGATCCAAGTGCGACCACCCCCGAGAAGCGATCGAATCTCATCGAGTTCTTCGTTGTAGCCCTCACTGAAGATGCCGCCCTCACTTAGCTCGCGCGGTGGATCTTCTTTAATCGAGGTACGAATTGATTCCGACAGATCAATTAACGATTCGTCTATTTGCGACAAGCAATTCAGATAGGGACTGCTCGACGCACCGAGCACGGCGGAGAGATCCGGCAGTGCTTCTATGGATGAGCGAACGGCAACCGCGTCTTTGGGGTTGATCGTAGCTGATGAAAGTCTGACTGCGAGCCGTTCCAAATCACTGAGTCGTCCCAGCACGTCTTCAATGGCGCTGCGCAACTCAGAACTCTCCGCCAACTCTTTAACGGCACTTTGCCTTGCGCGAATGGCATCGACCGATGTCAGCGGCTTTAACAACCACTTCCGCAACATGCGGCTGCCCATGCCGGTTTTAGTTTGATCGAGAGACCACAAGAGACTTCCTTCAAAGGTTCTGTCGCGAGACGTCTCGGTCAACTCCAAGTTGCGCCGGGTGTTTGTATCGAGTACGAGATGACCATCAAAAGTGTAGGCCGAAATGCCGTTAAACTTCGGCCGCTGCGCGCCTTGAGTCTTGTCCAAATACTCCAGTACAGCGCCGGCAGCCCCTACCGCCAGCGGCATTGATTGGCAGCCGAAACCTTCCAGTGTAGAAACACCAAAGACTTCGAAAATCCGTCTTTGAGCGGGCTCAAACTGGAAGAACATCGACGGGCGGCCACTAAAGCGATACTGTCCCTGGGCACCTTCTGGTATGTCCAATACTTCTCGCGGAACCACATCGTTTGGCCCGGGCCGAGTGATTTTCAAAGGCGCCAGAATTTCTTTCGGGTCCAACCGGCCCAGCTCCAACAGCAACTGTTCTTCCGTCATCTGACTGACGAAAAACTCACCACAAGAGGCGTCAACACAGGCGAGTCCCCAAAGCGGTGCGCCACGAAGAATAGCAATCAAGTAGTTATTTTCGCGCGCCGGAAGCAAGTGCGATTCCAGCACCGTCCCTGGTGTCAATACGCGCGTCACTTGTCTTTCGACCGGGCCTTTTTCCGCGCCGACAACTCCGACTTGATCGCATATAGCGACTGAGTATCCCTTCGACAACAAGCGGCTCAGATAAAGATCAGCAGCCCGGAAAGGAACCCCCGCCATCGGGCATCGTCCAGTGGAATACGACGGCTCCGGCCGTCCGGTCAGCGTGATGTCAAGCTCGCGTGCGGCTACTTGCGCATCAGAATCGAAGAGTTCGTAAAAATCGCCCACCCTAAAGAAGAGCAATGCATCAGGATATTGCGATTTTATATCCCAATACTGCCGCATCATGGGCGACAGTTTTGCACTACCAACCACTGCTTCTTCTTGCACTGAAGGTTCCTCAACTAAGGCCGCAACGTCAAATACTAAGAATTTGAGCCAATCGTCAATATTACAGTCTCAGTCGCGGTTGAGTTGATAAGCTTCTGGTAATATGGAAACCCATAATGTAATTTGTATAGCTGAGGAGCTCGTTGCAATGAAAGTTAAGGAAACAGCCGTTTTAGTCTCCGCTGGATTGTTGATCTCGTCAGCTCTTGCCACCTTTCAAATACCCTCGGCAGACGCCAAGCAAATGAAGATTCTGATCGCCGAAAAGACAGAAAAGGGCCAAAAGAACAAAACCGAAAAATCGGAAAACGCCCCGAAAGACGAGAAGGACAAGGACAAGGATAAGGATAAGGATAAAGAAAAGGACAAAGACAAGGATAAAGATAAGGATAAGGATAAGGATAAAGAAAAGGCTCAAGCACCAAAACCGGAGCCTGTTATCGATAACATAGTCAATGTCACCACCGATCAGCTTGTTGAGAAGCCGGCTGAATACCTCAACAGAAACGTGAAATTCACCGCGCCATTCTATGCATTTTCAAATTTGGCGCTAGATTACAAACCAGCCTATAGACCTCAAAAAGAGTATTTGTCGTTCCTCATTTTGCGGCAAGGCGGACATGTACCATACTCCGAAATCAAGCTTGCTATGGCGATGCCGAAGGATCAAGATCCAAATAGTAAGCTTCTGCAAGCCCTCAAAGACGGAGACACCATCGAGATTACCGGCAAGGTTTTTGCTACCGCTCTTGATGAGCCGTGGATTGATGTTCTGCGCCTGAAGAAGATTGCAAGCGCTCCGGAAGAGAAAAAAGATGACAAGACCGCCAAGTCTGACGACAAGAAGGACGAGAACAAATCCGGGGAAAAGTAGGAAAAACTAGACTAGAAGCCCACAACGTGGTTAGCTAGTGGAGACGGACAAAGGAGAGCATAAAAACAATGGTAACCGCCGAAGCATCTGCGCAAATTCGCAACTTGCTGAATGCCTTAAACGGAAAACATGGAATCCTTGGTTGCCTTCTTGTGGGTCGCGACGGCGCAGTGATTTCTTCGTCGCTTCCGCCTGATGTAGATATTGCAACCATCGGAGCGCTCTCAGCCACACTCTTTTCCAACAACGATGTTTCGATTCAACGCATGAATCGCGGCAACCTGATTCAGATGACGCTGCTCACCGACCAGGGCATCCTTCACTTTTTGGAAGCCGGCGGACACTTCCTGGTTGTGCTCACGGCTAAAGGACAGCGAATCAACCTGGAAGGTCTGATTCGTTCGGTTGAAGAACAAGGCAAGTCATTGGGTCGCGTGCTAGGTTAGATCGCACATAAACTCACTCACAATGACAAGTTGACGCAGTTCAAGTAAGATTTAAGTGAGCCTTTGCGCTGATTTAAACGCTCAAATGCTCCATCTTCTAAGGGGGCGCCTGCGACATGAGCCGCAAGTTTATTACCAACATCGTTGTGGCCAGTCTCTTTTCTCAATTGACTTGGCTGGGTACCTGCTGCCAACCGGCTGAGGCAGCCAGATTTGTCGATCTGTCGGGCAACTGGAGTGAAAAGTACGTCAACGCCCTTTCCGATAAAGGCATAATAGGTGCAGAAACAGATGGAAAGTTCCATCCAACCGATCCAGTCACGCGAGCTGTTCTAGCCTCATGGATGGTAAAAGCGCTCAATCTGGAAAATCAACCGGTTCCATCCACACCTAGCTTTCAAGACGTCAAACCTTCCGATTGGTACTACAAAGCAGTCGAAATCATTCGTCAAAACAACTACATCGCAGGCTACGCCGACGGTTTTAGACCAAAGCAATTCATTCAGCGCGGTGAGGTCATCTCGATTTTGGCTCGGGCACTGAATTCACCAGCCATGGATGATGGCTCGATTACAACCGAACTCTCAAAATTCTCCGACTCATCCAAAATTCCGGATTGGGCAAGAAGCGGTGTGGCCCAAGCATCGAGAGCGGGAATCATCATCAACAATCCCGACTCCTCGCAAGTAAACGCGGCCACCATCGCCACCCGCGGCGACACTGCAGCGTTGCTTTCCAAGCTGACCGATTACCTCACACAAAAGCAAATCGAAAATGCCACAGCGCGAGCAATGCAAGACCAACCGCCGCGACCAGCGCCTCCGCCGGCAAACCCGGCAGGTTATCCGATATCGTATGCGGGCGTGCCAATCGTAGCCCAGGCTCCACCCACCTACCCGCCGCCGCAACAACCTCCTTACGGTCAGCCTCCGCCGTCCTATCAGGGACAGGTATATCAACAACAAGGGTATCAGGCGCCGGCTCAACCAGCTCCATACGCACCACCCGGAGCTTATGTCGCTCCGCAAGGAGCGCCGCCCGGTGCATATCCCTTGCAAGGACAGTATGCTCAACCGGCTTACGGAGCGCCTCAGGCTCCTCCTACAACATTGCAGGGACGCGTTGTCGTTGTCGGAGCAGGTACCAAGTTCAACGCCGCGCTTAAGAACACCCTCAACTCCGGCTCGACGCAGCCAGGAGAGCAAGTGGAAGCAACCCTTTCTTCGCCGGTTTACTCCGGTGGGGTGGAAGTTGTTCCTGCAGGCAGCAAGCTGATTGGCAGCGTCACCTCCGTGGTTTCAGCAGCCAGATTCAAATTCGGTGCCAATGGAAAAATCGACATCAAATTCACAGCAGTAGAAACTCCTGATGGAAGAAGATTCCCTCTGTCAGCGTCTGTTGACGATACACAAGTGAAACTCGTCGGCGGCTCGACCATGGGTCGCGTCGGCAAAGGCGCACTGACAGCCGGTATAGGCGCCGGTTCAGGTGCCGCACTCGGCACCGCGCTGGGAGCGATTGTGGGTGGAACATCAGGCAGCAGAAGCGTAGGCAAAGCGACTGGTATGGGCGCTGTGTTCGGAACGGCAATCGGCGGCGGTATTGGTCTGGTCGGCGCAGGCGTCAGAAAAGGTTCTGAAGTGAGCCTGCCTGCCGGTCAAGCACTTCCTGTTCAACTCGATGAGTCATTGCAGATAACGGCCGGTGGTCCGGCATATCAGCCACCTCCGGTGTATCCACAACAGCCACAACAACCGTACCCGCAGCAACCCGCGTACGGAGCACCTCAATACGGCGCACCGTATCAGCAACCACCGGTGCAACAACCGATGACCGGCGGATTTTATCCGCAATAACCTTCGCGATCATGTAGATGGACGCGATCATGCATTGACGCGATCATGCATTGACGAGATCATGCATTGACGCGATCATGCATTGACGAGACCTCGCATTGACGAGATCATGCATTGACGAGACCTCGCATTGACGAGATCTCGCACTGCGTGATCACGCGCCGCGTGGCCATCGTATGTGGTGACCATGCATCGTATGTGGTGGCCATGCAGCGCGTGATCACGCGCTACGTGATCATGGCTGCGCGATCATGGCTGCGCGATCTGGATTAGAAGTATGCTTGCTTAACTGCCGTATCGCCTGTTGCGTTGCGCGAACTCGGTCACTGCAGACTCGAAATCTTCTTCGCTGAAGTCGGGCCACAAGGTTGGCGTCACATATAATTCAGTGTAGGCACACTGCCAAAGCAGATAATTAGACAATCTTTGTTCGCCGCCGGTTCTGATCAGAAGTTCGGGATCAGGAAGTTCGCGCGTATAAAGATGCTTTGAGATCAAGTTCTCATCGATGGTCTCTGGCTTCAATCTACCGGCGGCGACTTCTTCGGCGATAGCTTTGACTGCATCAGTAATCTCTAAACGCGATCCGTAGTTGATTGCAACTTGCAGGCAAAGTCCGGTGTTGGTGCTCGTTCGTTCCATGGATTTCTCCATGGACTTGCGCAGGTTCTGTGGCATCGAGGAAAGCTGCCCGAGAAATCTGAGCCTTACATTGTTCTTTGAGAGATCATCTAGTTCTCCCTTGAGCACGTTGGTGAAAAGCTCGAGCAGGTAGTCGACTTCATCTTGACTGCGTTGCCAGTTTTCACTGGAGAAGGCGTAGACGGTGAGATACTTTAGAGCGCGCTTGCCGGCATGCCGTACGATTTTCTTGAGCGTCTTGACGCCCTCTTTGTGGCCCATCATCTTCGGAAGATGGCGTGATTCAGCCCATCTTCGATTTCCGTCCATAATGATGGCAATGTGCGAAAGAGGCAGGACATCATAAGGGGAATCCGTCAACTGATTCTGTTGAATTTTTTTTGCTAGTCCTTGCGACGATTTGGTCATTCTTGCGAACACGCGATACGGTTTTTCAATTGCCATTTTAGCGTGAGACGCTACTGAAGCCCGTTTTCTCTTTCAAATTTTGCTTCAAGATAACAGCCACTTTTGGCGCCAAGCGGCACCCAAATAGCGGTATAACGCCTCAAAGGGACATTTCAAGCTGCCCTCCAGGTTCTTAACATCGCCAACAATCGAACATTGACAGATGAATATTTACTCACGCCGCTTTCGCTCCTGGAATCGTATAGACTGAATGACGGCGGGTATCTCAGCCTCTCGCTGCAGTGAATAGTGAATATTACTGAACGGTTCCAAAAGACGTGTTTCTTAAGCCTACATATTTGATAGCGGGCGACGTCACCGATATCGATCTCGATCAGATGTATAACGACGGTATCAGAGCCTTCATCCTCGATCTCGACAGCACCATCATGGCACCCAAAGCAGGTGTGCTTACGCCTGAAACCGCGAAGTGGCTTGAAGATGCCGAACTGAGGTTCAAACTGGCGGTATTGAGCAACAACAAACGACAGGACTACCTGGAGTTGGTCAAAAAGTCTTTGAACATGCCGGTAATATTCTGGGGCGCAAAGCCCAGCAGGAAAGGCTTTATTGAATTGATGACGCAGTTCGACCTCAAACCAGAAGAGATTGCGGTTGTCGGAGACCGCCCCCTCACTGATGTTTGGGGTGGTCACAGAGCAAGCATGAAGACTGTGCTTGTGTATCCACTGAAGAGCATTGTAGAGCCATCATGGAAAACCGCCCTTAGAAGATTGGAACGAATATTCATTCGCCCCTAAAGCTCACTGACCAGAATCAATCGATAAACTTGTTCGGCTCGATCGAGCTGATTGTCTTTTTCCAACAGTTCGCCTAGATCCAAAAGTGCTCGCTTAGAGTCAGACGGTATCCAGCCTCGTTTAGCATCCTTGCCCGCCTTTTCGATTACGATGCCGGACAAGCGCTGAACTTCACCTCGTTGCCCTTGCGCAAGCAAACACCTGGCCAAGGACACCAGATCGGTCAACTCTCTATCGTCATACTTTTTTGGACGAGTAGAATCTAAAGCTACCAATCGTCTAAAAACCCTGGTGGCCTCTCTGTACTCTTTCAGCTCAACGAGCACGTTTCCATATGATTCGAGGAGTTCATCCGGAAACTCTTTGACGTTTTCCATGCCACCACTTACAGTATCGACACTTCGATACTGGGCTGCGGCAGATCTAAAATCTTTGCGTTTAAAGTCCATCGAAGCAAGACGGCAACGCAATTCGATTTCAAGCTTCGATTCGCGGCTCTTTGTCGAAATCTGCATCGCCAGAGGGATGGCTCTCTCGTATAGCTTTCGAGCTTCTACTGGACTCGAAGTTTGTTTGTGATCTCCAAGCTCCATTAGACAAGTTGCCTTCTCGAAGCAAGTGCTTGCTTGAGGATAAATTTGGTCGAGAACAATGATTCGCTCGAGAATCAAATCTTGCCGATTCCAATCCAACTGCCCGCCCAAAGCCTGAGATAGCTTGCGCAGCAAGGGAACCATTGCCGCATCATCATCGCGAACTCCACGTTTTTTTAGAGAGGCAATTTCTTCTCTTGCCTGTTGCTCTCTTATTTTGGAGATCTCATCGTCCGGATTCTGTCCCCAGCGGGCATCACCTGGAGTTCCGGCAAAGGCAACGAGTGCCGCCACCACAACTAATACCAGAGCCCTAAGGCACTTCGCGAGCAGCCGTGAAGCAATTAGAAGATGCGCCGGTTTGATGTTGCACCTCTTACTCATGGGCACCTCGTGCGTCAGCTAGCTCTTGCTCTTTTACCTTCCGGAAAAGCGCGTCGCTCCACGATTTCAAATATTTGCATTCCGCCTGCGACACAGATCTGCGTTTTTGAGCGACACGCGCAAGATTCCCAACAGCTTTTGCTTCTTCGCGTGGTTCGTCCAAATAGTATTTCAAATTTCGCTGTGCGATCTCACACTTCCGTAATTGCCAGGCTTCGTCAAACATACGCCGCTTGGCGAGGACCTTCGCCATCCCCGCGAGCTGTTCATCTGCCTGATGATGTGTTTTTCTGTACAGCTGATATTTGTGATACGCGTCCAAGAGCGCTGCATCATTGCCGGCTACACAGTAAACTTCAGCCAGTTGCAACAAGGTGGCAGAGTAAGCTTTCGGTTTTTTCCTGATGCGCGCATTAAGCATTTGAGCCGCTTTCGAGTAAGACTTAGACTTCAAACAGGCTTCCAACAATTTGGACTCGGTGAGCTCGTCTTCGACATGATTTCGCTTTGCAAAGGCACGAGCCGCATAACATAATCTTTCAGCTTCACCTGTATTGCCAAGCTTAATTTCAGCCTCGACAAGTTCAATCATGTAGTAATAAATCAAGCGTGGTTGGCATTCCTTATCGCTCTTGCAAATCTGCAACAGTTCCGCATACAACTTCTTAGACTCGTTCGGCTGTTTATCAATTAGAGCGCAGCCAAGCATCCACATTGATTCGGTCAGGTCTTGCAAACCATCCGTCTCCGGACCATGCATTTCCTTTTGTGCGCGAATCAGTTTACGCAATACAATCTCGCGCTCACCATCTTTGTCCTGGTCATCCAGAACTCGCTCCAGGTCTTGAAGCAATGGAATGTAGCGCGGATCAAGAGTACCCATTGGCGCACGATAGATCAGGTCAAGCTTCTTTCGAAGTGCAATCTCCGTATTCAATAAATC
The DNA here is from genome assembly GCA_964503045.1 of uncultured Candidatus Obscuribacterales bacterium. Lineage (GTDB taxonomy): Bacteria > Cyanobacteriota > Vampirovibrionia > Obscuribacterales > Obscuribacteraceae > CAYZJR01. The sequence continues at coordinate 122,744 of CAZCZI010000011.1, read as the reverse complement.
ATCTTGCCACTGCCGACTGGACATGCCCTCCGGCAGCATGCCCCTGAGTCCTTGGGCATCGCACGGCTGCAGACTAACGGTAAACGTCATAATTAGACAAAGGTAAAACATCATTGTATTTCTCAGAGTCATTGTTATTTACTTGCGACTCCTAAAGCAAGCGTCAAACGAAAAACGGTTTCGAGATTTGACTTCAGTTGCTCGATCCAAGGTTGGGGCCGGTTCGCCAGCCGTTTAGCATGTTTTGCAAATGCCGCATTCGCCTTTAGAAGTTGTTCGATATATTCCTTTCTCCCAAAAGCGAGTCGATCGTTTTCGGCATGTTCAAGATAGATCAAACCTGCCGATACATAGTCTTTTCTGTCTAAGTAGAACGACTCCAGGGCAACATACGCATCTTGCAAAGGCGGACTATATGGATACATGGTTGCCTTCGCCTGCTCCAACTCACTTTGAAGATACGATCGAGCCTGATCGTAGTCACCAAGTTTGGTGCACACTTCAGCAAGCTCCCTGCTAAACCTCACGTCTCGGTCATTCTGTTGGTATAGAGTTCGTGCACGAATATAGTATTGCTTGGCTGCGGTCAGCTCACCTGCTTCAGTGCAAACTCGTGCGAAATCTTGAAGAGTTTCTACCAAATCAAAACTGTCCTTTCCGTATGCACGCTCCTCGAGACGAAGGCATCCGGCGTACAACACTAGTGACGAGCGATACACACCAAGACGTGCAGTGCGCTCGGCTAGAGCCTTCATAGCGCCGATGAATCGCGGGTCTTTGTCACCGAGATGCGATGAGCTAACCTTATTGAAGTAGCTCGCTGCCTTAGCGTATTCGGCATCACGAATCTCGTCCGGAGTGTCAAACGATTTCGAAAACCGATCAGGATGTGCGCAAGCAGGGTTCGGCGCAAAAGCTGCAACCGCAACGATGATCGTTACAGCACTTATACAAGTTTTACCGACAGAAGAATTGCGCCGAAACATCGACGACTCCAATTAACCCGACCGACTGACTTTGCCTTGCGTACTAGGTAGTTCTCTCGCTATGTCATTATGGCGTGCACGCGCACGCCATACACTGGTGAAAACCCCAGAACATCGTTAGATAGCACACAGTCGGTAGCTATAGGTACACGCTAGAATTTTTTGTAACGTTCGCGTTGAACAGGCGCAATTACAGCGATGAAATCGGAACCGTCAGATGAATCTCATTGCTGCCGCTTGCCGTGGTCAGAGGGATGAACACATCTGCAGACGGGTTCAAATCGTGCCCGGAAACTTTGATTACGCCGCGAACTTCACCATGTGCAGGTATCGAATCGGAAGGGAAGCTTACTTTCGCCTTGCGATCGGGACGCCCGGACATGCGCACCACGGCTTGAGCCGATGATGGAATCGTCAACACCTGATTTTGCTCGTTGCGCAAAACCACTTTGAGTTTGATGTCGGTCATCGATGCATTGACGCCTTCCAATTCCAGTTTCACTACGCCAGCCGGCCAAGACTGCATAGACTGCAAGTTCGGGTTGACCGAAAGATTCGGCGGAGTTGCCGGTGCGTTAGGAGTCGGCGCCGGTTCAGGCAAGTCTGATGGTGTGGCATAGCGCGGAGTTTCTGTTTGGAACACCGGTTGTGCTACCCCAGCCAATGAGTTGGCAGAGCTTCCAGGAACGAAGATTTTGCTTTGGGCAGCCGGAATCATTGGAATAGGTCCAGTCGGCGTTATTGAAACGCTCCCAGGTGGAACCAAGGGGTTGCTCGAAAGGTTAGGAGCTGCGGTTGCATTGCTGGTCATGAAGCTTGGAGTCGGCGTCGTCGGAGCCGGTCCCATCATGAAGTTAGGAGACGATTTCAACTCTTGAATCGCTTGATGCGCCTTGGTGAGTTGCGCCTGCAATTCGTTGTTGCGCGCTTCCAGACTGCCTAGCTTTTGCATTGCGAACTGGAGCTGATCCGGTGTCACGGTCAGCGCAGCGGCAGGACCTGGTGCCGTGGGTGGTGTCTCGCTCGAGGAGTTCACCGCCGCCGGTGGCGCCGTCTTGACGCCCAACTTTTTGCCAATCGGACCTTTCAAAAGCGAGTAGATGTTGTCGATATCGCCTTGATTGAGCTTATCCAACTTACCGCTCATCAATGCCGGTGCCGCCTGCGCCCCGAGCGACGCCAATGCTCCCTTGTCGCTGCCATTGAGCAACGGTGCAAGCGCAAGTCCGGTCATCGAAGGCGCTGAAGAAGATGAAGATGATGATGCCGAAGCTTGAGGCGCCGAAGATGCAGTGGTGCTGCCGCCGAGTCCTGCAATAGTTCCCAACCCTGGAATGTTTATGGGTGGGACATCAACAGATGCCGCACTTGCGGTAGCTGCAGATGCAGCGGATGCAGGTGGCGCGGCATTCGGATTTAATGCCGCAGTCAAATCTTTGATTGCACTGTGGGCGGTGTCTTCAACCGTTTTCACTTGTTGCTGCTGAACGAGCGAAAAGTTGCGAAGCTGCCCGAGGAATCCGGCAATCGAATTGACATTGGTATCAGTGGAGATTTTTCCAGTCGGTGCGCTCACGCCGCCCCCACCAAGCCCAGCCACCACCGGCGGTGGGGCGATGGTCTGCGCCGGAGGCGCTTCCAAAAGTTGAGATGGGGCTTGCTGCTGTAATTGAGCAAGACTGCCGGCAGTTGCCATCATCGCAACCGGCTGACCGTTTGCACCTACTTGAGGCAGCGCTTTCAGTCGCTGAGCAGCCAACAGATTTTTGGGATCTTCGCGCAGGATAAACACATAATAGTCATGCGCTTGTTGAATCATTCCGAGCTTTTCAGCCAGCTGGGCCTGATACAGTCGATAGTTCATTTCGGCGGGAAACAGTCCAACCGCTTCAATCATGCGATCGTAGGCATCCTTTATGGCACCGTGCGACTCCAGGACTTTCGCCGCCTCGTAAGACTTGACCGCTTCCTGTCTTGCCAAAGCCAACTTAAAGCTTTGACGTGCTGCAGGAAGGTTTGGATGGTTGGGGTCGACGTGAACAACAGTTCGATACGACGCCTGAGCAGATTTCAGGTCGCCTGTCAGCTGATACGCTCTAGCCAAACCCAGATGGGCATTGGCGTCTTTAGGGTTGCGTGAAACTTGTCTTTGCCAAAGTTCAAGCAAACTTTTTCCGGCAACTTTATCGGTGGGATCAATCACCAAGGCGCGCGTCAAATTTGCGTTGGCACCAACTACATCATTGGTTGCCAGCCGAACGATTCCCATTTGTCTCAGTGCAACCGGTGAATCCGGGTTGAGCTCCAGCGCTTTTTGATACTCGGCTTTAGCCAGATCTCGTTTGTTTTGCTTGAAGAGAACATTTCCCAAACCGACATGCCCTTCTTCCGTCGATTTGATTTTGATGGCCGCACGATACTCCACTTCCGCTTCGGCATTGCGCCCTTGCGCCACCAGAGAATCACCCGCTTTGATGCGCGAAGCCACAGACTTCGGATCGGTGCCGCTCTTGGTCAAAGCCTGAGCCAACACTGATGTGGCAGCCTGGTTTGAACCATCAATATATAAAGCCTCACGCGCTTGCTTCGCAGCGCCGTCTGCATCGCCTTCGGCAAGCAACCCCTTCGCCTTCTCGACAGTGGCTCTGACCATCTGCGAAGCCAATTGCCTGTCTTTCGGAAAAGCCTGCATGTACTGCTTCACGAGGTCTTGTGCTTCAGTCAATTTGCCTTGCTGAATCAGAGACTCCACCTTCTGTTGAGCACGATCCAAAACCACGTTGGCTGTCGGCGCATTGGCAGATGCAGGTCTGTCCGTTGTTTGGACGGTCGATGTCCACGAGTTGCGCTGAGGTGCTCCAAACGAAGAGTTAGAGCCAGAGCTAGAGCTTGATCGAATGATTGACGGTGCCGGTGGAGGTGGTGGAACTTTGAGACTGGACGGCAACAAACTAGGTGTCACCGGTGGCGGCGGTGGAACCATGCCGTACTTGCCAGGTTTGGAAGAAGAAGAAGACGGAACCGGCGGTATGTACTCCGCAGTCGGTGCTGAATCGTAATAGGTGGCTTCGCGTCCGCCGCCTTGCGACTCGTAATCGAAGCGACGAGGAATTCTCGATGGCGGGACGAACACATGCTTCACATGGCTAAAATCAGCTGCTTGCGCCGATTGCACGCAGGAGACACCGAGCGTCAAACTCACAGATAGAGCCGAGACGCCGCCCCCTACAATTGACAATGCCGCTAGCGCAAAGCCAGACACACAAAGATCCCGGTGTCTGCCGTTTGAGGTCAACTCTTTCGCCTGTACCACACCACTGCCTTCGCCCTCACCGGGCTAGCTGTTCATTTATAACAACAGCCAAAAGGTATTCTATTCAGATCTCCTTTACAATCAAAGGGGTAAATTACGTGGTTGCCCCACCCTTATTCCAGCTAGTTTCAGAAGATTTGAAAGAGTTCGCAATGTTTCATGCAGAAACTCAACATTATCTTTACTCAAGGTAGCCTGTCCAAACCCCTTCTATATATCGTTTTGGCGTACACTTGATAAGCGCCAAATCTCGGCGAGGAAGGAACCTCGGGGGATACTGACAAGCACTGCCTCTTGTTGCAGATTGCAGATTCCGATGTTCATCCCCAAGGAATCTCTTGAACCTTGAGCCAATTTTCAATACAAATCTCGCGTCGGCGGTGGCAATTCGCTCTGTCAATGCGTCACACTTTAATGTAGTTAGAGTCGAGGACCGATAAGCGATGGTAACGTCGATAAAAGATCAAGATGCAGCACTTGCCGATCGAGTGAATCACCTGGTTAGACAAGCAAGGCTTGCAGCAGCAGTTTTCACGCAATACTCGCAAGAGCAAGTCGATAAAATCGTCAAAGCGATGACCATCGCCGCCGTCGAAAATTCGGCGCTCTTCGCCAAGTCGGCCCACGAAGAAACACGCATGGGGCTGATGGAAGACAAACTACTCAAAAACTTGGTGGCATCGGAATTTCAATACAACCAAATCAAAGACAAACGAACAGTTGGTGTGGTTCGAGAGTTTCCTGAAGAGAACATGGTGGAGATTGCCGAACCGATAGGGGTTATCTTGGGTCTGGCACCAGTCACCAACCCAACCTCAACTGTCATTTTCAAAAGCATTGCTTGCGCTAAAACACGCAACACCATTATCTTCAGCCCGCACTTGATGGCTGCAGATTCAAGCAATTTGACCGCCAAAATTCTTTATGATGCGGCAGTGAAAGCCGGTGCGCCCAAGGGTTTCATCACATGGGTCGAGAAGTCGCCCAGACTTCGCAGAGAAACCGAGTTGATGATGACGCACCCGGAAGTCGACCTGATTTTTGCAACCGGCGGAACCAACATGGTCAGAGCCGCCTACAGCTCAGGCAAACCAGCATTGGGCGTGGGTCCGGGCAATACTCCCGTTTACGTGCACAAATCGGCCGACATCAACTCGGCCGCAATGGATATCATTATCTCCAAAACTTTCGACAACGGCACGGAATGCCCGTCAGAACAGACTCTCGTTATAGACAACGCCATCGCCGACAATCTGCTTTCAGAACTGAAACGTCTTGGTTGCCACGTCTGCTCTGCCGACGAAGTGCAAAAAGTTTCCGACACGGTTATCGACGCGCGCACCGGTGGAATGAACTACAAACTGGTCGGGCAGCCCGCAGCACTCATTGCGGAGAAGTCGGGATTCGAGGTTCCACCCGGCACGAAGATACTGTTGTGTCCACTTGAAGGCGAGTTGCGCTATCACAAGCTCGCCGTCGAAAAGTTGATGCCGGTTTTGGGGTTTGTCACGGTCGATACCGTCCAAGAAGGCATCAACCGCGCACTAGACGTCAACTACGCCGGCGGCACGGGACACACGTCCGGTATCTTCGCGGAAGACGAAGATGTAATCGAACAGTTTTCCACCGCCATCAACGCCGGCCGCATTATCGTCAACTGCCCGACATCGATGGGCGGACTGGGCGGGGTCTACAACAACCTCAACACCACCCTCAGTTTCGGCTGCGGAACCGGCGGCGGCAACATCACCACAGACAACGTCGGCATCAAGAACTTAATAAACTACAAACGGGTTCCGCGCCGCAAGAACTATACAATCACGTTCCAAACCACCAAGAACATCTACATCAACCCGGGAAGCATCGAGCATCTGCGCGGTCTCAAGACCAAGAGCGCCTTCATCGTCACTTCCAGATCGGCTTCTCGGCGCGGACACCTCTCGACAGTATTGGAGAAACTTCCACCCGATTGCCACGTTGATGTTTTCAGCGACATCGGCGCAGAGCCGGATTGGAAAACGATTCAACGCGCCACTCAAGCCATGCGCCAAAGCCCACCCGATACGATCATCGCGCTTGGTGGCGGCTCGGTGTTGGATGCGGCCAAAGTGATTCGGTTGTGCTACGAGTTTCCATCACTTTCACTGCAAGAAGCAGCGATTACTTTCTTGGACTTCAACCATCGTATAGTTGAGTTTCCCAAAGACATGAAATTGCAGCTCGTGGCCATTCCAACCACATCAGGCACCGGCTCGGAAGTCACACCGTTTGCCGTTCTCAAAGATAACGACGAACACAAAAAGCTCTCGCTTGTCGACGAATGCTTGATGCCAAACGTTGCCATTATCGATGCCAATTTGACGAAGTCGCTGCCGGCAGATATTACGCGTGACACCGCATTTGACGCCCTCACTCACGCCCTGGAAGCGCTTGTTTCATCATTCGCCTCCGACTACACCGATGGATTGGCGCTTGAAGCCATGCGCCTGATAGTGGAAGCTCTTCCGGAAGCCCTCAAGAATCCAAACAACATTCTCTGGCGCCACAAATTGCACAATGCAGCCTGCCTTGCCGGCATGGCTATAGGCAATGCTTCAGTCGGTATGAACCATGCGCTGGCTCACGCTTTCGGAGCACGCTTCGACATTCCTCACGGCAGAGCAAACTCTGTCTTCTTGCTCTCGACCCTCGAATACAATTCACGCATTCCGACAAAGTTCGTGGCAGTTTCCAACTATCCGATTTGGATCGCCGACAAGAAATATGCACGTGCAGCACAGTTCCTCGGAATTGTAGATGACGGCACACCCAACAGCGATCTCAACGAAACCCAGCGCGGTGCACTAGCCTTGAGACGGGCCATCTACGACCTCGCCAAACAAGTAGGCCAACCCACGAGCATCTCAGAGCTTGGAATCAAACGTGAAGACCTCGATGCAGCGTTACCTGATCTCGTCAAGGATTCCTTCCTAGACATGAGCTTGAAGACAAACCCAAGCTACCCGATGGTCAACGAAATGGTCGAAATCTTCATCAAGACCTACCCACCGCGAGAACGTCCATAGCCACACAATCTGGAGTAAACCAATGTCCGCTGATTCAAAACAGGTCGAAATACACAAGATTCAAGGACCTCTCGAACGAGGCATTGACTTAGCCGACCGCATATTAGCTTCAGGAACCCATGACCTCACCCTCGATTTCACCGACTGCACATTCATTTCAGTCGACGGTCTTGAATGGCTTGAAGAGTTGCTTTTGAGAGCAGATTCCACCAAGTCCAGGGTAAGATTCACAAATGTTCCACCCACGATCTACAAAGTGTTCAAAGTCGCTCACATCGACAGCTTGATGCGCGCCTGCGGTGGTCCCGGACCGCAAACAGGTCCAACCTGCTAACAACAACTCGACTGAGTTCGTAGTGGAATACTATGCATCTCAAGCTTTCGCACAAAGCACTAATCGTAGTTATGATTCCAGTTTTTTTCGAACTGGCATTTGTGTCCGTCCTCATTGGATTGCTCAAACAAGCAGAGTACGAGACTTGGCGAGAAGGACATTCCAAGGCAATCATTGCCGATTCGAACAACTTGATCAAAGTCTTTTATGACGGCAGCATGGCCATCATGAACTATGCACTTACAAGAAACGAGAAGTACAGTCAGTCATTCGAAAAGATTAGCGTACAGATTCCTCAGATGATTCGATCGCTGGAAATCTTGGTATCTTGCGATCCCAGTCAGGCAGAGGCTTTTAAGCACGTAGAAGCTGCGGGCTACAGCGCATACGGAATGTTGCGCGAGTCACGCCAAATGGTGGAAGACACCAACCACCAATTCTCATTGACAGCTGCATCCAGCGGCAGAAGGGTGCTTCAAATGCGCGTCAATGACTTAATTACGGAAGTTCACAAATTCGTCCACGAAGAAAAGAAAATTGAAGAATCGTCACCTTATGCGCAAGCTCGTTCACGCCAGCTTATCATTGCCTGCCTCTTCGGTGGTATCGCCGTGAATATTGCACTAGCTGTTGCTCTGGCGCTGTTAATCAACAAAGGCATTACAGAAAGACTGCAAGTGTTAATGCAAAACACATCGAAACTGGTCAAGAAAGAGCCGCTCAATCCGCTAGTTGGCGGAACCGACGAAATCGCCCACTTAGACTCAGTCTTCCACGATATGGCGCATCAACTCTCCGAGGCAGCGCGCCACAAGCAAGAGCTCGTCTCTATGGTCAGCCACGATTTGAGAAGTCCGCTCATGTCTGTGCAAGCATCGCTCGCACTCCTGTCCGTGGGCGCTCTCGGAGGACTACCTGATGACGCGAAAAAGGAAACAGTAGTTGCCGAATCAAACGTCAATCGGCTCATTCGACTAATCAACGATCTGCTTGATGTCGAAAGGATGGAAGCAGGAAAGTTGGAGATCTTCAGATCATCAATTGAAGTTGCCGACGTTTTCGAGTCAGCACTAGATGCGGTGCGAGCCTATGCAGACTCGCGACAAATCACTTTCAAGGCTCAAGAGACCGACGCCACCATAAACGGCGACAGCGACCGGATAATACAAGTTTTGGTAAACCTCCTGTCCAATGCAATCAAGTTTTCTCCTGAAGGCAGCGAGATTGCCTTGGAATGTGATGAAACAAATGACGCATATAAAGAGGTTAGAGTGATCGATCGCGGGCCGGGAATTCCGGCAGATTTGACAGACAAGATCTTTGACAGATTTCAGCAGGCCGGAACAAAAGAATCCAAAAGCGGTGGCACTGGTTTGGGGCTGGCCATTTGCAAATGGATCGTAGTTGGCCACGGTGGTGAGATAGGCGTTAGAAGCAAGGTTGGTGAAGGAAGCACTTTTTGGTTCCGAGTGCCTGCCAAATAGGTGCCGTTTAGACCTTTGCGGCTATTCCCTTTTTCATGGAAGGTCCGACCTGAACATTCTAAATTTCAGGATTTGTTCAGATCCGCAATCTATACTCATCGTCAGCAAGCAATGCAACCCTTAAGCAAGTGGCAAATCGAGGGGAGATGCCATCAAAACTAAAGACTCGGCAGAGCACCTGACCTCTGCCGGGTAGTTAGTTTTTTGGGTGCTGAGGCACCGCTGCCGCCTCTTTAAGCTGTCCAAGAAGCGCCTTCGCCTCGGCAAGTTCTTTGGATTTATTTTCGGTGCTTTTCTGCAAAATCGAAATAGCCTCGTTGCATCTTGCTTGAGCGACGTCGATTCTTCCTACTTTCAAGTAGAGTTTCGCGGCATCGTAAAGAGCCTCGGCCACATGCTCATTCTCAGATCCACGCAGGCGTTTTCTCAAGTTGATACGTTGCTCGGTGAGTTCGATGGCTTCCGACCAATTTTGTTTCGTTTCCTGCAACCTAGCCATCGGGGTGATCAAATTATCCAACTCTTTTGAGTCGGGAAATGTCTTCACGAGCGGACTGGTCTCACTAATCAACGAATAAGCAGCTTCGTAATTACGTGCTTGCAAGAAAATTCTCAACAACTGCTGCACCGACATCAACACGTGAATATTGGTCTCACCGAGCTTACGCGCAATCAGCCAAGCGCTGCGACAATGAGCTTCCGCTTGATTCCACTGCTTGCGATCGGCCTCAGCCACCGAAGAGTCATGCAACTCTGTCCACTGGCGAAGTAGATCAGTTTGTTGTTTCTCTTCACCTGATTCTCGAAGCATGCCCTCAATGCGATCGGCCTGTTGCAAGCGATTGGTTTTTCGCAAAAACTTGGCATAGTCCGCTTGCACAGACTCCACAAACGGCTTGGGCAGCTGGTTTTCTTCAGCAGCTTGCAATGCACGCTCAAAATGCTTTTCAGCAATTCCATTTTCGGCTTGTGCATCATATGCGATGGCAAGCCCGTACAGACACCTCACATAATCTTCGTTGAGCAACCAGTCAGAGCTTTTGAGGGTGCCGGGTGCGAGCGACTGTCTGTATGCGTTCACCGCTTTCGAGTAAATCTCGCAAGCTTGCTTGAATTTTTTTTTCTTAGTGGTAATGTCTGCGAGCGCACGATAGCTTCGCACCACTTCTTTTCTGGTAAGCGAGTCTTTCGAAGGACTTTGCTCGCGTTCGTACACTTTGACGGCATGCTCGAGATATTTTTGAGCCTCGTCATCCTTTCCTTGAGCCAAACAGACTGTGGCCAGCCGATCTAAGCTTATCGCCAGGCGGAAATCGTTTGCCTGCAGAGACTGCGCCTCACTGACGGCAGAATTGAATAACGTTTTTGCAGCATCCAAGCGATTATCGAGAAGAGCCTTCTCGCCATCTGATTGATATTTTTCCCAAAACCTCAACCGATACTCGCGATCGAGGTCACCACCACAACCATTCAAAGCGAAGGTGGCCACAACGCTTCCGAAGATTGCGCAGAAGTGGGGGCGAATTGAGGGTGAAGACAAGTGTTGTTACCGTTAACTGTGGAATGGCTCAACGTGTTAATCATGGCACGACGGCCATGAAATGAAAAATCTCACTTACAGGGTTGCTATCATGTTGTTCTGATTAGGCGGCAACGTCAGGAGACGCTGGTAGTTAGATAAAATGGCAAAGATTCTGTTCGTTGAAGATGACCAAGACCTGGCTACCCGAATTCAGCAGTGGCTGAAGTTTGAAGGTCACATGGTTGAGCACTCAGGCGATGGTTTGGATGCACAAGAGAAACTTGAATGCTTCAAATTTGACATTGTGGTTTTGGACATCGGTCTGCCCGGTCAAAGTGGGCTGGAAGTTCTAAAGCGTTTTCGGTCGAGCGGCGCACACACTCCGGTATTGCTTTTGACCGGTAAAGGCGAGGTCAAAGAGAAAGAAGAGGGGCTCGACGCAGGCGCTGATGACTACTTGACCAAGCCGTTCGACGTAAGAGAGCTATCAGCACGACTGCGCGCACTGTTGAGGCGTCCTTCAAATTTCTCCGGCACATCCTTGACTGCCAGCGGCGTCACGATTGACACGGCGAAACGCCAAGTCTTAATCGGTGAAACCGAAGTGGATCTTCAACCGAAGGAATTTTCCATACTGGAGTTTCTCATTAGACATGCCGACAAAGTCGTAGGCACAGATTCTCTACTTGAGTATGTGTGGAGTTCTGATTCTCATGCCACCAGCGAAACCCTGTATACGCACCTGAAGAAAATCCGCAAGAAGCTCGCTCAAGCGGGCGGCGAGGACATCATCAAAACAGTCCATGGTGTCGGCTACAAAGTCGATAAGGGCTAGCCTTCACAAAAACATCACGAGCGCTTCACTTTGACATCACATCGACGTCATGACTAGTTCACGTCCTTTCCGTTAATCTCATATTAATCGCACCCCACTCCATCACCATTCCAAGGACAAAAGCGTCCACTGGCTCCAGCCTTGGAAAGTTTGCGGCATCAATAATGCCCAAGGATTTTCAAAAAATGTACAACACCAACAGAAGAACCCAAAGCAAAAGAACCCAAAAGGGCAGCTCCATCGTTGAGTTCACCCTTTGCATGTTCGTGGTTTTCCTGTCAATCTTCGGTCTCATCAATCTGGTTATGATCTCTGCAAGCGTCGCCGGAGCCTATTTCATAACTACTTACTCCGCAGTCAGCGCCGCTACTCAAACCAGCTACGACCGCGCTCTGGCAAGTTCTACCTACAACTGCTTGCAGCTTATGAACTCCGGCTTCGCCAGCTGGGTGAAAATGAAGCCAGTAGCTGGTTTCGCCAACTCCGGATTGAATCTCTACGTCGAAGAACGCAACCAAAACACCAGCACAACCCGCATGGTTGGTCCGAACACTCCAGTTCCTGCGCCAATCGACACCGCCGCCAATGTGTACGAATACACTGCCGATTGCACTTACGATGTCGGCCCGTTCGTTAACATGTCTAGTTTTCCTGGACTCAACCAAATCCCGTTTCTTGGAAAACCAGCCCGTCTTCATTGCACTGCATCAAGAGCAGTCGAGCATCCGGAAGGATTGACTGGATATGGAACCCTCACCAGCCTCGCCAAAGTATTCAACGGTCTGCCCGCTGGATTCACCGTCGACCCCACCGGAGCCGGCAAGTGGATAAATCCTGGTGATGTGATTACTCAACCAGGAAGCGGCATCAGCTACGTTCTCGTCAATGATCCCCAAGGCGCCGGCGCATACCTTCTTCAAATCTCGCTCGATCACCAAGGACATCTTCAAACATCCGGTCAGAGCCTTGAGCTCACAGTAGAATTCCACGGCGTGCATCTCACGCCATCGGCAAATGGAATGACCAATCAACTTGAAACATTCATGGTTCAAGACGCCACCGGCCATGCCACTTCCTACACCGTCGACCCGGGACAAGACATTGGACTTCGCAATATGTTCACCGTCGGTTGGAACCGCCAATCGCAAAACGGCAATTCGATAATTGCGGTGCAAAATTTCGTTCAACAATTGAACTACACTCAAGGCGCCGGATTCCTTCCAGCAGTTGAAGCTGGCTGGACTCACTTCGCAAACTGGTACGGATCCGTTGCGCAAGACCCAACACTTTTTGAGGGTTCCACCACCCCCACCACCGGCTACGCTACAACCTCCAACTCAGGCGTTGCTGTCACCTCGGCCGGAACAATCAGCCGCACCCCTTCACCAACGATCTCAATGCCTGGTGTGACATCTGTTCAACCAACAGTAAGTGGTCCTTTGGACAACAATCCGCTGGGAAGCTCAATCGCAGCTCCCACCCCTGTAGTGGTAGGCGTAAGCGATATGAGCGAAGGCGCAGATCCTGCACGCTTCTCAAATGGACCTTAATCGATATATGCTATAGCCCTTCATCTAAGGATATGGCTTACCATTGTGAGAATTGAAAATCTCGAACGTGCACGATTGATTAGAAGGTACAAGCGATTTCTTGCAGATGTGCAATTGCAATCTGGAGAGGTTATCGTTGCACACTGCCCAAACCCAGGAAGCATGCTTGGGTGCCAAGAACCGGGCTCTCCCGTTTTGATTCAGAAATCATCTGATCCTAAAAGGAAACTTCCATATACGTTGAGCGTAGTTTGGAGTGGCGATGTTGCCATCAACGTCAACACCATGCTCGCCAACAAAGTGGTGGCGGAGGCTTTGAAGAAACGAGAAATTCCTTGTTTCAAGGACTATGAGTCAGTGAAATCGGAGGTTGGTTTTCATAACAGCAGATTTGATTTCTTTTTGAGCCAATACAAAAATGGGCCCGACTGTTTTATTGAGGTCAAATCAACCACGCTGGCCGATACCGACTGCGGTCTTGCTATGTTTCCCGACGCTCCGACCGAGCGCGGACGCAAGCACTTAAACGCATTGATGCACGCGGTGGACAGCGGCTACCGAGCAGTTCAGTTTTATTTGATTGCCCGCGCCGACTGCCACAAATTCTCGCCCGCCGATCATATCGATCGAGAGTATGGAGAAACTCTGAGAAAGGCTCAAAAGGCTGGTGTTGAGGTACTGGTATTTGACATAGACATTCGCGTCGAGGAACCCGAAGGAAGGCATTCCGTCACTTCCAGCTCAGGAAAAAAGAAAGTGTCCTCCCAGGAAATTTCAGCCGATTTGGTTCTAAGAAAGGCTGTGAAACTTGAGATTTAATGTGTTCCTTGCGGTTTTCCCCACTATACACGGTTGTCAAGCGCGGATAGAGTGTCTCTTGTGGGATTAATAGTTCTTGTAATCCTGCTGTAGCACCGCCCCTTACGCCATGGACATAGTTTCATACGCCCCCGTAAGTGGCAAATAGTTACCAGATGGCTGGATTTCGCGACCTCCAACAAGAGGCTGCAATCTCAGATCGTTCATCAAACCGAGGATCTTTACCATGGCAGAAGGCGATGACAAACGTCGTGAAGCTCAACCGAATCCGGCACAACCGGTAGATCTAACTGGGGCAGTTTATGATGCATTCGGCGGCCGACAGGGACGTGTCGGTGATCCGGCGCTCACTTACAGACCGGGCGGGCAAACCTATCACGACATGATGATTGCCCAACAACGCGGCGATGGGCGTTTCTCACAGCAACAAGGCGACGTCATTCGCGCCCAACAGCAAGGTGGGCAACCTCAGTTTCAAGACGCCAGAGGCGCTGACGGCTCAATCGTGCGAACCCACAGCAATGGCATGGTGGAAAAGTACGACAAAAACCAACAGCTCACCGAAAGAAAGCTGCAAAATGGAGCCGTAGAGCATTTCGAAAACGGCAAGATAAAAGATAGAGTTTATCCAAATGGATATGGAATCAAGTTTGACGACAAGCAACGCCCAACCGAAATTCAGACACCACAAGAAAGAACTAAACTGACCTATGCCGACGATAAAAACAAGGTCGGAAGTTTTGAAATATACAGAAAGGATGGAGCCGGCAAAGAAGTTCTGGCCGAGCGCGGAAAGCCCGGCGCAGACGGCAATTGGACAGTAGAGAAGCTTCAGGCGGATGGAACATACAAACCGGATGCCGCAGTCAAAGGTGTGAAAAACGTCGAGTTAGCACCAGGAATGCGCCTGGAATATGTCGACAAAGACAACTACAGAGTCGACAGACAAAGTGGAGTCGGGCTACAGCGTACCGACAAAGACGTGATGATGCCCGTTCGCGGACAAGACGGCAAGTATTATTTGCAGCCGGCGCGTCCGATTCTCTCGGAAAGGAAGCCTGACGGCAGCACCACCGACTATCAATACTCGAAAGCAGTTCGCCAAGACGGCAAGGAGTATCAAACACTAAACGGCTATACCGCGAAGGACAAAAACGGCAACATCACTGAGATGACAGTGAAAAAACCACAAGTCCCCGGTCAGCCGCCGGTCGCCGACGAGTGGGTGACACTCAAGGCTCCGCCTGGAGGAAAGCTCGATCCTAAAGAAGTTCAACGGATTCAAGAGTTGACCAAGCCCGAGACAGATCCACGCAAAGCCGTGGCCAACCTGCAGACACTACAAGCCGAAATGCAAAACGGCAAGTTGCCGTTTGCTAAAGGCAACGATCGGGTTGCTGCCGTAAATCTCGATCAGTCCACCGGCGAACGCAGAAACGTGATGGCTAACGGCGATCGCATTTGGCAATCGAGCGATGGTACCAGAACTTTCCGTCAAAACAGCGATGCACGTCACGAAAAAGATCGCATCACCGTCACCGAAAAAGGACCGGATGGAAACGATCGCTTGATGCGCACAGAAACAAGAGACGGCAACAAGTTCATTTTCCACTACGACGCTCAAGGCAATGTATCAAGAGTCGATCAAAAGGGACCGGACAAACAAGAACGCGGCACCGACGGTAAGGTCAAGATCGTTCCCGGCGCAGAAACATCAGTCACTCGCGTCGGCAATACCGACAGCTGGAAAGACAGCTCCGGCAAAGAGTTCAAGATGCAGGTGGAAGCTGGAAAAGATGGCTCGGTGACAATGACTACATTAGGAGCCGACGGCAAACCAACCGGCAAGAGCCGTGCTATGGAACCAGATGGCAGCGAAATCCTCGGCACCAAAGGAGCCGACGGCAAGCTCAAGCCAGAAATGATCTTGGGAGCAGAAGGCGTATTCACTCGCGTCACATATAACGATAAAGGTGAACCTTCAAGACTACAAATCAGTTATCCAAATGAAAAGATCGAAGATTGGCAATATGGACAGATCTCACAGGACGGCAAGATGGGCTGGAGAACCCCTGTGATAGAAAACGTCACCGACAATCAAGGCAGACCTCAAATCGACGAGAAGACCGGTCAGCCGATGCGCCGGGCCGCTGTGGATCCTCGAACGGGACAACCGGCATACAGATACTTCGAAGGAAAAGCGCAAGTCGGCGCCGACGGCAACATCACGTGGACGAATCCGGCAGGTCAAACCGCGGTTGTGCGTCGCAACGACCGACCGCTGTCCGAACAGGAAGTTCAAGCGATACGTCAAAGACAGCAGCAACAACAGCAGCCGCAACAACAAAGAAGATAGTCGCAAGAAGACAATAGTCTCGGCACCATCCATAGTTCAAGCAGACTGAACCGTTTCGAGAGCTCCACTCGACAACCGATCTTTGGAAATTCCAGTTTCCAAGGGATTATTCGACCTCTGATGCGTGAATAAAGACTTTGGAAGTGCAATTCCGCATTTGGAGTCGGGATCAAAGTGAGGCAGGCGCCTCGCAATTTCGGCATGCAAAGTTTTTGGAGGACGAGCGATGATCAAGCGTGATTCAAGGAAACCGGCAGCAGGTATGCTTGCAATCGCCGTCACTATTTCACTGGTGGGTGGCAACCTTGCACTGCCGGTCCTGGCGCAAAGTGGCTCGGCAAATACAGCAGCTCGCTCGACCCATGGTAAGACTGCTGCATTTCAGCTTCCAATGAATGGTCCACTGACAGAAGCAAACGCACCTCAAGTTGCGCCTCTAGGCGCACCAGTCCCGGGCGATGGAAACGGAATGATCATTGAAGAAGTTAGAGGGTGGAACGACGCGCCAGCTCCGTCCACTCAGGCATCTTCGCAAATTTCTGCTAAAACTCCTAGCACTCAAGCCGCGACTCAAGCCGCGACTCAAGCTCCGACTCGAGCGGTGGCAGCTCCGTCGAAATTAGCATCGACAGCCACACCAACGGCGGTGCCAGTCCCTTCTGAAACCACGAAAGGACCAGCGCAACGGTTCGACCACAACATGGTGCCGTTCAACATGCAAGAGTGCCCGGAGATAGATAATTCTCAACCGCAAGATCAATCCAGAGATCACACTCAAGCAGGTGAAACACAAGTCGATCAAGCTGCAACACAACAACCAGTTGCAACTTCGCCAGTTGCTACTTCGACAGTCGTTACTCCGACACTCGTTACTCCGACGGCCGTTACTCCGACGGCTGTTGAACCGACGGCTGTTGAACCGACGGCTGCTGAACCCAAAGTTGAATCTGCAAAAGAAGCAATTCAGGACATCGAAGCCGCGGCAGAATCGAACTCCTCTGAAGAGGCCTCTGCAGTTATCGTCATCGACAACGATGCAGACGTGCCGCAAAAAGCCGAAGTGGTCTGGAAAGAAATTCAAGACGAAGTCGGCAAAACAAAGATCGTAAGTGGAGCCACCTTCCCAATCACGATGATGAGTTCGCTCAGCAGCAAAACAGCCAAAGTCGGTCAACCCATCGAAGCCCGGTTGAACGTTGACATCACCATCGGTGGCAAGTTAATTGCCAAAAAAGGAGATTTGGTTCGCGGTCATGTATCATCGGCCGAACCAGCTCGCAGAATTCTTCATGCAGAACTGTCCGCTAAGCGCTGGATGCGAGCCAACGGAGCCGTTGGACTCCAGTTTGACGAAATCATCAACCACAACGGCGAACATCTTCCCCTGGTTGCTCAACCAGCACAACACGCACGCATCGTAAAGAACAAAGCAGAGGGTCGAGTTCTTGGCGTCAACCACAACGGTGAAGTAGCAGCCCCGCTATCGACACAGTTGAAGCACCAAGCCGCCCACCTCGCAATCAGAGGCGCCGCGTCTGCAGGTGGCGTATTCAGTTTCGGTATCGTTCCGCTTGCATATGGTGTCGTCGGCGCAATGAATCCATCGTTTGCATTCTTGCATCCGGTGGGCACCAACGTTCCGCATCGCAGGCTTAAAGGCTTTGCCATGGGCGTTGTCTCCGGACTTCCGGGTGGATTCCTGATTGCCGACACGATTATCAGAGGACAAGAAGCTGTTGTTAAACCCGGCGACCAATTCGAAGCCGAGTTCAAGCAAGAGTTCACCGGTGAAGCCGCTACGGAAGCGACATTGATACCGGGTGCATCTTCCAAGGTTAGAGGCGAAATTCTGACTGATGTGAAGTCGAAGAAGAAGTAGTCCACATATCAACGGAACTTCGAAGTTCAATTATTGCTTCAAAGCTACTGAACAGCCACCTCTCGGGGTGGCTGTTCTGTTTCGTTTGCAAATCTTGCCAGAGCGGTTTTCGCCGAGCGCTTGATCATAGGATCTTTGGCAATGACTCTACGCGTGGTGCTATCGATTTTGTAGAGCGCATAAATGAGTTGGTCTATCTCGTCCTGAATTGCCCACTCTCGTTTGTTTATGGCATCGAATCTCGCTTTGGCTTCAGCTTTTGCACCATTGACGAATTCGACGAAATCCGGAGAATCCGAGTCGTACCGCTCCAGTTGCATCGCCAACTCGACGGCTTCCGTGGCCAGTTTCGAGACGGCAACTTCGGTGGACTTATCCGGCTTGGCAAAAGGCAAGCGCCTGAGATCGCCAATTTGAAAATTGATCGTAGGATTGAGCACAAAGAGCATGTATCGTGCCAGCGTGGAATTGAGAAACCCCAGCAAATAATAGATGTCGACAGACTCGCTGAAGACAGCCGAGCTTGCAATATCGAAAATAGATCCAGGGCTCAAAAGGCGCGCCCTGAAGTCGCGCGTTCCAATATAGGAGTATGTGATGCCGGTCTTAAAGTAGAACTCTTCACCCGGCAACTTGGAAGACTGCCCGCGCGACGAACGATACTCACGAATCCGCTTACCATCGCCTTCCCAGCGAAGCATGTACGGTGTGCGTTTGTACCACTTGTGCCCGCCGCCTTTGTCGTAAGGCACATACAAGTGGCGCTCGCCCTCGACAACATCACGATGATGCGAGACAAAGTAGCTATTGTTGCAAGTGAAAAGGCCATTCACGAGACGAATGTCGCCATCTTTGTTTTCTAGCGCAGGCAGAGTAGTAAACAACTTAGCGATTGGCGCGGGACACCAGGGAACAATCGGCGCACCGTCAATCGAAGAGCTCAAAGTGCGTAAGTCAGAATCGCTGATGGAATCGAACTCCACCGCTCCAATTCCCTTTTGCTCCGCTTCCAGCTTTTCGAGGTTCCCCAATAACCGCCAATACTTGACCGTGATTTCATCTTGTCGATCAGCCTCCATTTTCTGCGCGACGATAATGGCGTTATTCACCTTTTCACCGGCTCTCATAGCAAAAGATCCAGAACCGAGCATCACCAACGAATCGATTCCGCACTGGCTCATCAGAATTTCGCGCAGCTTCTTATACCTTTGAATAGTCAAAAAACTCTGCTGACAGATCATGCCAAAACGTCCATCATCGCGCAGCTTTCGCAAACACAGATCGATAAATGCAGCGTAAAGATCGTAACGGGAATGCTTGTAGTGTTTTCGCAACAGTTCACTGATTGAAAATGGAAGCAATCGGTGACTCAAATAGGGCGGGTTTGTCGCAATGCACGAAAAGTGCTCGGGAAGCACTTCTTGTGCGACATGCTCGGTGCCGTTGAGTTGTTTGAGCTTGAGTTTAGATCGATCGAAATCCTGCCCAATTCCCAGAAGCAAACTTCCACATTCGGTCGGATACGACGGCGATGAAGACACGTAAAAGAGCTTAGGTAGCGGAAGTTCACTAAGCGAATCGCGGGGCGCAGATAATTCGATGCTTCGGCACTTCAAGTAAACAGCGGTCGAAGCAAGTTGAAGTGCGACAGAATCGATGTCGCAACCAAACAAGTTGTCGAGGCATTGATGCAGATTCTCGCCATCGGCGACCGCCATTTTCTCAAGAGCGCGAATCAGAATATGACCAGCTCCGCATGCGGGATCCCAAAAGCTCGCCACTGGTGAATTGGCATTCGAAGTCTTTGATGTAAGCGTTTGATCAACCAGAAAAGTGCTGATCCAATCCGGTGTAAACCACTGGGTCAAGAAGGCGATATCACTTTCACGCGTCTGCGACGATTCTTTCGGTCTCTCCTTGGTGCTGACTTTGGCGCCGATTTGGGCTTGGTATGCCCATCCGCAAAGCAGCGGATCCTGCAACACGTTTGAAGACAACTCTTTGGCCGCATCGATTAGAGCTTCCTCAAGCGCGTCATTGGAAGCAGCAAGCACAGCAAAGTCGTCCACAAGCTCGTTTCGGCAAGCGCTTGAAAATTTTGTTTGGTCAATGCAAAGCGGAGTCTCAACACCAATGGCTGTCTTCGCTTTGCGAATCAGTCGTTCGATTATCGAACCTTCATAATGTTGTGGGCAAAGTCCCAACACTGCCAGGCTCAACACCGAAAATCCCCCCGATAATGCGAATCTGATTGCAGGAGGATTTTTTGCCGAGGCAGAAACACTGCTCCCAGCTGCTTCTTCTAGTCGCCTCAACACACGAGCTATTGATGTAAGTTGGGCTCTATGGGCTGAATTGGAAGACAATTTTTTACGCCACAGATGTCAGGGAACTATCAAGAGATCGAGGGGATTGGGAAGATTAGGCTATGTTTGCAATATGCAAGTTGTCATTTAGTGTATAAATTCCAGTAATCATACTGAATATTCGGGAGCTGTTCATGGTCAAGGCAGGACTTGAGGACATAGTAGCCGCATCTTCTTCGATTTGCGATGTTAATGGCAAAGAAGGAAGACTGATTTATCAAGGTTATGACATTCACGACCTGGCGGAGCATTCCACCTTCGAGGAAGTCGTCTATTTGCTGTGGTACGGCAGACTGCCGACAAAGACCGAACTCGAAACAATCACCAAAGACCTCAAGGTAAATCGCAAGTTGCCTGATGACGTCGTTAAGGCAATGAAGGCGTATCCAAAGAAAGCGTCCCCTATGGAAGTTTTAAGAACGACCGTGTCGCTTCTTTCGATGTACGACCCCGATGCTCAAGACAACGGTCGTCAAGCCAACGTTCGCAAAGCGACTCGATTGACGGCACAGCTTCCGACAATCGTTGCCTACTGGGACAACATCCGCAACGGCAAAGAACCCGTGGCACCCAAGGAAGACATCAGCATCGCAGCTAACTTCCTTTATTTGCTCAAGAGTGGCAAACTTCCCGATGAAGTAGAGACCAAGTCTCTCGACGTCGCATTGATTCTGCATGCCGACCACGAACTCAACGCCTCGACGTTTGCTGCTCGCGTTGCAGCGGCAACCGAAACCGATATTCACTCCGCGATCACCGCCGCAATTGGAACCCTCAAGGGACCACTGCACGGTGGAGCCAACCAAGAAGTGATCAAAATGCTTTTGGACATCGGCTCTCCAGAAAAAGTGCGCGGATACATCGAAAAGATGTTCGAAGAGCACAAGAAGGTGATGGGCTTCGGTCACCGTGTGTACAAGACTGAAGATCCAAGAGCATTCCACCTCAGAAGGATGTCTGAAGAACTCGGTAAGCGCGCCAATGAGCTGAAGTGGTTTACGATGTCGCGCGAAATTGAAGAGCTTGTGCACAAAGACAAAGGACTGTATGCCAACGTCGACTTCTACTCGGCATCGGTCTATTACATGTTGGGCATTCCAGTAGATTTGTTCACCCCAATCTTCGCCATCAGCCGCATGTCCGGCTGGGCGGCACACGTGCTCGAACAGTATTCCAACAATAGACTGATTCGCCCGCGTGCTGAATACACTGGCGCTTCTAACCTCAAGTACGCGGCAATCGATCAAAGATAGTCATAACCGGCTATTCTTCTGAGATCCCGAGACGCCGTTATTGTTGCCTCTGCAACGGGAATTTCTGTTTTGTGGTCGCACCAAGCAACTGATGACTCTGACGCAACGGGCTTTGGCCATAACTTTACTGCCGGCAATTGCCGGGATAATCATCTCCTCGACATTAGGAGCACTTTGTCTTGATATTGTCTCGGTGATAAAAAAACATGCGGCAATCGTTAGGGGGTTTGGAACAGACGGACAGCTCGGTAACATCTACCTTGCTCAGCTTGAAACGATATTTTATTGGACCTTTGGAGCGCATGGCAGTGAATCAGAACAAACCTTGCGCTCTCTGCAAAAGCAGTCCGCCGAAAAGCTACAGACATTCGCCAAGCTTTATCGTGACGACAAAGAAGTTGCACCACTCATTGTTGAAAGCCAGAAGGCACATGAAGCCTATATAGATACCCAAAACACCTTTATTGCGCGTGGTGGAGACAAACTAGCGTTGACTGGTGTCGAGAGAAAACGCCTCTATGGCTACTATGCGCGGACCCGGCAGTTATTCAAACAAGTCGCAGACATTCTGCTTGCTCGGTCGGCTATCACACTCAAAAACACGCAAAACAAGGCGCTGGCTAGCGCATATATTGTCGCAACCGGTTTCACTTTCAACTTGCTTATGTGCACAGTGCTTCTTTATCTCTTTGCTAGACACATCGCAAGCCGAATGAATTCGCTTCAAAAAAGCGCTTTGGCACTCTCTTGCAATCGTTCGGTGCAACCTCAGCTGGTCGGAGGAGACGAAATAGCACAGCTTGAAGTGAAGCTTATTGCCTTATCTAGCGAATTGGAATCAGCAAGAAAACGCAAACAGGAGTTTCTCGCATTAGTCAGCCACGATCTCAGATCGCCGCTTACATCGCTTCAGATGTCGCTCGATCTATTCGGCAAAGGCGTCTACGGCGAATTCTCGGTAGAGGGAAGAAGGCTGTTTCGCATGCACGCAAAAAACATGGATCGTCTCGTCACGATCATTTCCGATTTGCTCGATCTCGAAAAGATTGAAGCGAATCTCCTTCAAAGCGCCAAGTCCAATACAGAATTGAATCAAATCCTGAAGCAGCTTCAGGAGTCGGTTTCGGAACAGTTCTTGACCGACCGCCTCTCAGTCAACCCGTGTGGGCAGTGCACGATATGTTGTGATCCAGATCAGTTTGAAGCAGCATTGAATCGTATCATTGCTCTTTGCTTGTATGCGAGCACTCAAGAGGTTTTGGTTACAGCACACACTGAGGAACCACTCGAAGTCACTATTAACGTCGAAGCATTCGGACCGATTGAAAGAGGAATCAACAAGAAAGATCCATTCAACAGATTTGCAAGCACTGATCAAGCCGAACCTCTGATTGCAGAACATCGTCATGGTCTGGCATTGGCCAAACAGCTCATCGGATTGCACTCGGGCGAAGTCAAATTTTCGTCAACACCCAAGTCAATTCGCTTTCAAATAATCCTACCCAAAATCGCGGAGAACAATTAGGTGCGGGTTGGATTATTCACGAAGGGACTGATTCTAGTCGCCATACCATTGGTTTTGCAACTGATCACCATCTTCTACTTCGTCAACATGTACAATTCGGCGACAGAATCCTTGAGATATCAAACCGTCGCAGTTGACGCCGCCATGCAAGTTTTGAAGGTGGCAGATCTGACGCACGACCTCGCAGACAGCCTCATCGACTGCATGCACACCGACATGAGAGTTGCGTTCGGCTCGCTGGCCGCGCAGGTGGAACAGCTGAATACGGAATTGTCGGCACTGCGCTCCTGCGGGCTTCCATACACGGACATATCATCTCGAACAGACAAAATCGCCGATTTGCTTACAGGGCTCAACCTGCGGCTGGCAGAAAGCTTCGAAGATGCAAAAAGACTAGATACCAAACGCGTGATCGACGACGTTCAATCAGCAAGGACGACTCTCTCTCGGCATCTGGACTGGCTGGGTGCGCGCGCGATGGAGCCGCCTACAGGTTTAGTGCAACTGGATGATGCACCGGTGCTTATTCAAAATGCAATGATCGTCAGCATGATCGTCAATCTTCTAACCGCTGTTCTCATGTGGTATGTAATCAGGCGCAGTGTCGTTAGTCAGATTCAGCGTATGGAAGTCAACTTCCGGAACCTCTCCGAAAATCGCGAATTGATGCCACCACTCAAAGGCGATGATGAAGTAGCGGCCTTCGACAGATCGTTTCACGATATCGTGGATGGTGTTCTATCAGCTCGTTTGGAACGCCAGGAATACCTGGACATAGTAAGCTCATCTTTGAGAAAACCGCTTTTGGACGTGGACGCTTTTTTGGCCAGTGTCGAGAGACAATCATATGGTGCTCCAAACACCAAGGGACAAGCAGCACTGACGGCAGCCTCGCGCTCTTTGAAGCGCCTGATTGCACTTCTTAATGAACTGATTGATTTCGATCAGATTGAAAGAGGCACTATGACTCTTTCGGTGAAAAATGTGAAACCAAGCGATGTACTCAACTACGCGATCGACAGCATGAAAACCGGGGGTGAGCAACCGACAATCGTAGTTGAAACCATAGAAAATGAGCAGGCGATTCAAGCCGATCCTGACAGGCTCGTGCAAGTAATCATCAATCTTTTGGCAAATGCAATCAAATTCTCATCGCCAGAAAGCACGATCACTCTTTCGATATTGCAAACCGCCGATGATACCGTCATTTCAGTTGAAGATCAGGGGCAAGGAATTCCGGACGAACTGAAGGATCGGGTTTTCTCTCGCTTCGAGCAGGTCGATCCACTCAAAGACAGCAAAAATCAAAAGGGCTCCGGGTTGGGGCTCTTCATCTGCAAAACCATCGTCGA
This sequence comes from uncultured Candidatus Obscuribacterales bacterium, assembly GCA_964503045.1. Lineage (GTDB taxonomy): Bacteria > Cyanobacteriota > Vampirovibrionia > Obscuribacterales > Obscuribacteraceae > CAYZJR01. The sequence goes on along the minus strand of CAZCZI010000011.1, from coordinate 98,105 downwards.
TGCGCATGGCGGCGAGATATGGGTTGAAAGCACGGTTGGTATGGGTTCGAAGTTTTCATTCTCGATTCCAAAGTGCAGGGAATTGCCATAAACTGATACTGTGTTTGGAAGAGAAAAATGACCCTTATACAACGCGCCTGGGCAATCACAATTTTGCCTGCCGCCACCGGAATTATCGTTGCAATCGTCCTGGGTGCACTCTGCCTAGACATAGAATCCGAAGCTGAGGCGCACACTCGCAGAGTGGTTCAACTAACAACCTATGCGCGCCTGGGCGCCCTTTACCTTTCCCAACTGGAAACGCTGCTTTACTGGAGCTTTGCAGGTGGCGGAAAGGATACCGTCACCAAAATAAGAGGTCTTCAAAGCTCTGCCGATGCCAAGTTAGCGACCGTCGAGGAACTAGTCAAAGGCGATGCAGAGTTGTCCATCATTAGAACCAACATGCGGACTGCCCATGTTCAGCTGGAACACGCCGTTAATGTGCTGATTCCGGCCGATCCTCCCGAGACGATATTCTTGCCGCTGGATCTCAAACGAAAACTCTTTGCAGACTACTCGAGGACGCGAATACCGTTTCAGGCGATGTTCCAAATTCTCACCGGCAGGTCGGAAAAGGCCGTGACCGAAATCGAACGAAAGTCTACGAATGCCTCATACATCGTCGCAGCGGGCTTTCTCGTAAATCTGATTCTTTGCATTGTCCTGCTTCACTTTTTTAGCCGTCATGTTGCAGGAAGAATCAGCTCGCTTCAACGTCGAGCCAAAGCATTGACTGCCAACAAAACACTTGAGCCAATGCTTCGCGGTGACGATGAAATCAAACGCATCGAAGTCAAACTCGATTCTCTTTCAAAAGAACTCGCAATGGCGCGCCGCCGCAAACAGGATTTCCTTGCGATGGTGAGTCACGACTTGCGCTCCCCTCTTACCTCGCTTGGCATGTCGTTGGAGATGTTCGGAAAAGGCGTGTACGGTGACATCTCTGTTGAGGGGCGCCGCGGATTCCGCCGCCATGCCCGAGGTGTTGATTCGCTTGTAACAATGATCTCTGATGTATTGGATCTTGAAAAAATCGAGGCGAACCTATTTGAGAGCAACAAAAAGAACACGAGCCTCAACAGTCTTCTGAGCTCATTTTCCGAAAAGGTTTCGGAGCAGATGATTACCGATCGGATCAAGGTAACTCCATACACAAGGGAAACAACGGTCTTTTGCGACGCAGACCAAATCGATACGGCGCTGACTCGCATTGTCAGTTTCTGCCTCTTCGCGTCGGAAGGAGAGATCACCATTGAGGGCTCATCACTCGATGATGCAACCTCCCCATGCACAGTCACTGTGGAAGCGCACTCGCCAATCGAATGCGGTGTCGACAAAAGCGACCCATTTAACAGATTCGCCACAAACCAAGAGCAAGGCGGCTCATCCTTGACTCCGGAGCACCGTCACGGACTTGCACTTGCACGTCAGCTAGTCACACTCAACGGTCAACAACTCACGGTGACTTTCGAGTCGAAAACGACGCGGTTTCAAATGCGCTTTCAAAAAGTCGCAACAGCGATCCCATCCGGGGGCTCGTAATCATGCGGCTTGGATTGTTTACCAAAGGCTTGATTCTTGTCTGCATTCCGCTTGCATTGCAGTTATTCATCATCATCGTCTTCGCGAACATGTACAGAAGCATTTCCACCACACTCGACTATCAACTCACTGCGTTAAGAGCAGTAAAACAAGTATTGATGGTAGCCTCGGCGATGAACGATTTCGGCAAAGTGATGATCGATGTTTTCGATAAAGACGAAGGATCGGGCTTTCAGTATGGATCAGCGCTCGGGCAGGTCGAGGAGTGGAACAGTGAAATTGTCACACTCAGAAGCATTGGACCGCCCTTTGAAGACCTTGCAAAATGCACAAGCAGTCTTTCAGATCGAATGATGCAATTCATTTCGACTCTGATGGATGGAATGGAAAAGCAAAGAAGAAAGATCAGCGACCCGGTTGTACTGAGCCAATTCAATGCATTCAAAGCCGACGCCATTAGTCAAATGGATTGGCTGCAGCAGCAGGCGCTATCTCCACCTGCGAAGTATGCGCTGGCTAAACCGAGTGAGGCGCGTCCTATGATCTATTGCGCCATTATTTTTACTGTTGCAATAAACATAGTGGCCGCCACTCTTCTCGGGCTCATGGTTCGCAGAAACGTTGTAATGCAAATAACCCGAATGGAAAACAACATACAGCGCCTTGCAGACAATCGACCGCTTCTGCCGCCACTTAAAGGAACCGATGAAGTAGCCTCTTTCGATCGTTCGTTTCACGAAATCGTAGAGGGTGTTCGGGCAGCCCGTTTGGAACGCGAGCAATACTTGGAAATCATGAGTACGTCTTTGCGAAAACCGCTTTTGGAGCTAGAAGTATTCATCACACTGGCGCAGACCCAAGCCTTCGGCGAACCAAATTCAAAAGGCGAAGCATCGCTTTCGGCGGCTTCGAATACTTTGAAAAGATTGGTTGCAATGCTCAACGAACTTATCGATTTCGATCATATCGAGCGTGGCACTTTATCTCTTTCAGAAATCGACATCACGCCGAATCAATTGCTCGATGACGCTGTAAATTGCCTTAAAACAGGTGGCGGTCAGCAGGCCGCCATTGTCACTGTACCCTTGGAAAACGAAGTCGAGTTTATAGCCGATCCCAATCGTCTTGTGCAGGTGCTCATAAACTTGTTAAGCAATGCATTGAAGTTTTCACCACCTGACAGTCAAATTACGCTTTCGGTAAATCAAAACGCAGATAACACTGTCTTTTCTGTGGAGGACCAAGGCGAGGGTATTCCCGATAACATGCAAAACGCCATCTTTAGTAGATTCGAACAAGTAGATCAAATTCGAGACAGCAAAAACCAAAAAGGCTCAGGTCTCGGACTTTTCATTTGTAAGACGATAGTCGAGGCACACGGCGGTGAAATCTGGGTGGAGAGCACATTGGGCAAAGGCTCGAAATTTAGTTTTTCGATTCCAAATAGGCGCAGCTAGATCGCCTGCGTTTTCAAGAGCCGAGTGGTCGGATCTGGACTTCAGCGGTTGTCTCTTTTTTTGTTTTTCGGTTTGCTGAACAAAGCATGTAAGCGCCGAACCTGCCGGTCTCGTTTCCTTGACGGAATCACAGTTTTCACGGTTTCAAATCTGGCGCTTACCACCCTCTTTCAGGTAACCCTTCAAAGATCTCTTCCTGAACAACACGGGTAAGCGCCAACTCCGAGGAACTCGCCATCAAGTCACAGGTTCGCTTTTCACGGTTTCAAATCTGGCGCTTACCGCCCTCTTTCAGCTTCGACATCAGAAAAATTTCGAAACCCTATCCAGTTACAAAATTCAGAAATTTATCTTTTCGCTGCCAATTCAATTGAACTTTTTGCCTCGCTCAAACGTTTTCAAAATATAAGGCAAAAAAAACTTGTCGCAGCTTCCTACCGCACTCAAGGAGGCATATCATGCTGCACGAACATCCTCACGGAATAATCCCTGACTTCGTTGAACGAACTCTGACCGATTCCGCCTGCGACGATCTGCTAAGAGAAACGCGCTGGCCAGACGGCTTTGAGTGCCCACGATGCTATGGAAAAAAAGGTTATCTGCTAAAGAGAAAACGAACCACGTTTCAATGTGCAAACAAACACTGCAAGTATCAATGTTCAGTTACCGCACAAACCATATTTCACGGAGCAAATGTGCCCCTAAGAAAATGGTTCATGTGTATGTTTCTGATGGTGGGAAATCAAAGCGGCTGTTCCGCAGTTGCAATCGGAAAACTTGTGGGTGTCGCGACAGACGCTGCAGCGTACATGACCGAGAAGTTGCGCATCGTGATGGAAGACGCTAACAAAAGGCGACTAATGGACTCACGCTTTTTCGGAGTAAGAACATTAATCAACCTCAATGGTAGAGCTGTTGCAGCGGCTGTCTTTGTTCAAAAGGAGCTATCAGAAATTGCAGATGGATTTGAAGGAGAAGACTACTGCAAGGGTGACATCGCGAAAAGGCATGAAACTAAGGATATCTACAAGGTCTTTTTTGCAAGTCCGAGCATTTGCTCCAAGTTAAGTGAGTCTAGAAAAACAGTTCCTGAAGATCCGGCGATTGAGCTTATTGTGAGAAGCTCTTTGGCGCAGTTGAATCGTTTTCTTCTGGGAACCTATCATCGATACTGTTTGAAAAAATTTCCTTTGTACGTAGCAGAGTTCGTCTATCGTTTCAACGAGCCGAATCCTGCAGTGATGTTTCGGCGACTGATCAAGGATTGCATCATGTATCGACACTCGACCCAGGACGTCAACACAAATGAGTTCACAGAGCACACTACATCGCCAGCCACATCAAACAAAAAAAGCGCCTGCAGAAACGAATTTGATTACTAACTATCGGTTGCGCGCGCTTTGTACGAGAGGTACAACCTCTCGAGAAACTGCTCGGGATTGCCATCTTCGAGCGGTTCGTTGAGGCGATTACGGAAGTGTTCTTCGAGTTTTCTCGCAACCAAGGGGCGCTGCGATTTTGCAAGCGTTTGTCTTCGTTTTAGGAAACTGATAAGAATCTCGTATTCTTGCGGAGTTACACGTCCAACATCAAGAAGTCCATCGGCATCTGCATGCGTTAGAAGCGCTACCTGCGGAGATCCGATCTCACCGGTGCGCTCGCGGATAACCAAAGTGCCGGCAGCGAGATCGCCTAATCGGCGTTCGTTCTTGTCAATCAACATCGACAGTAATCCGATACACCCAAGACCCTGGTCTATCACACGCATAAGATTGCGAATGAACACCGCACCAAAAGAAACCGGCTGCCCGCTTTGATCGATGACCCGAATCTGAGCAACCCGCTTGCCAGGAGTTTGCCCTTGCCACTTGGCTTCGAAGTAAACGTAGTAAAAGAACATGAGGGCGAAGCTAAGAAAGATGCCCACCATGAGAATGCAGCTGTACACCACCGTTTTGGTATCAGCAGAGAAGGAATAGATGTTGACGACCAAGGCAATGGCGAGGCAAATGACCCCGATTATGAGAATGAACGTGTAACTTATTGCTGAGTCAATCAATGCCGCCAGAATTCGGTTGCCCATTCCAGCAAGCTCCAAGTGTAAATCCACATTTTCTGGGGTAGAGATTGAGTAGTCGGGCTGTGGCATACAGATTGAGGGTTCTAAGCTTCAAAGAAGATGAATGTCGAGAGATGGGTTAAAACCAGAAGACCGTCCTGGGAAAAGCTAGAAGAGCTTCTACGTCTTGTAGACCAGAGTGGCGTCGCTAAACTAGATCGACAACAGCTGCAGGAGCTGGGGCGCCTTTATAGAACAGCCTCTGCAGACCTTTCACGAGCCCGAGCTGCCAAGCTGGGGCAAAACGTCTTGATCTACCTGAATAACCTCGTGGTACGGGGGCACAACCAAGTCTATCAGACCAAACGAAACCGGTGGGAGGACCTCGTTCGATACCTCATGGTCGGGTTTCCTTCACATGTTAGAGCCAATTTTGGTTATGTGTTCCTCGCATTCTTGCTCACGGTTATTCCAATGTCCATTGGCTTTGCCTTTACTGTAAACGACAAACACTTCGCCCAATTTGAGTACGCAAGGGGTCAGGCATTGGTCCCCGAAGAAATGTGGTCGATGATTGAAAAGAAAAAGATGTGGACTGACTCCGTTCAAGATAATAGTCCCGCCATTAACGGCATCATCGCAACCAACAACATCAGAGTGTGCATTAACTCCTTCGTTTTAGGAATCACCTACGGCATCGGAACAGCATTGTTGCTTGCCTGCAACGGGCTCCATCTCGGTGCTGTGTTTGGACTGTGTTACGTCTATGGCATGCTTCCAAACATAGGAACTTTCGTCGCCGGTCACGGCGTATTCGAGCTGATGGCAATATTCATCAGCGGCGGTGCCGGTTTGTTGTTGGGAAAAGCATTGCTTCTACCAGGTCAACTTAAGCGCATAGACTCTCTCAGAATCGGCGCAAAAACCGCAGGAGCACTCTTCGGAGGGTGCATTCCAATGCTTCTGATTGCAGGTCTGATTGAATCCTTTATTTCTCCTCGTACTGATTTAACACCTGAGGTTAAGCTGACAGTCAGCCTGGCCACCGCCGCACTTCTCATCTTGTATTTCGGTTTCTCCGGTCTAGATGCGAAGAACGCACAGCCCAACACTTCAAGGGCACCAAACTGAGTGTTTCATACTAGGCGCACCAAATTAAGTGCCTGTTTGGCACCATATTAAGTGCCTGATAAGGAACAGATTCACACTTCGGCTCAATTCCGGTACAATGTCTGGCCAGGTGGGTTTTGGCTCATGGTGGGGTTTTTGGCGTAGAAAGCTGTTGATTGATACGATAATACGTACGATACGAAAGCCGTATATACGCCAATTATTTATTGAAGGTCTTGCCGAATACGAATGAATAGCAATTGCGTTCGATGTAAACGAAAAAAACCTCCGGGTCAACGATTGATTAGATATGCAGCAATTTCTGCCGCTTTCGTCTTGGTTCAATCTACCTGTCTACCCCTTGGCAATCAATGCGCCACCAGTCTGGGACAAAGTTCACAGCAAGTTGTAACCATTCCGCCACCGTTTTCAGTGACAAGTCAGTTTGCCGAACTGCGTGAAAAAATGAAAACCGCAAGCGATCTCAACAAGAAGCTCAAGGTTGGAGTTTTCGCTGTCAATCCAGTCACAGGGGAGTACGTTGACCTTGATTCGCAACGAGCTTATCCAGCGGCATCGATTATCAAAATACCGATTCTTGTCAGCTTGATGATTGCAGTCGACAAAAAGGAAGTAAGTCCTACTCAACTTTTATCCGTGCGAGCAGATCTAGTCACCGGCGGCTCCGGCAATCTGCAGTGGAGTCCGGTTGGCACCAAATTTAGTGTCAAAGACGTCGCTCGCTTGATGATCGTGATTTCCGATAACACAGCGACCAATATGCTCATTGATCTCCTTGGCGGCAAAGACAAGCTCAACCAACAGTTCGCCAGCTGGGGGCTCAAACAAACAAGAATCAACAATCTGCTGGCAGATCTGAAAGGCACCAACAAAACTAATCCGTACGAACTCGTTTATCTGCTGGGGCGAATCGATCAAGGTGAACTCCTTTCAGCAACGCAAAGAAAATGGATGTACCAGATTCTCGAGAAAACAAAAACGCGCACTCTCTTGCCACAAGGGCTACCGCCAGGAACAAAGATCTGCCACAAAACAGGTGACATCGCCAGCATGGTAGGTGACGCCGGAATCATTACCGCTTCCGATGGAACCAAGTACTTCGTCGCCGTTCAAGTCGAACGCCCAAGCAACGACAGACGCGCAAACGAACTGATTCGAAACTTGTCCAAGATGATCTACCAGCAGTTCACTCAACCAAAAGCATCGGCTAATACAGCAGGCAAGCCGAGCTCGGTCTCTGGTCCGGTCGGCGCCCCCTCCAATGACTCAAACCCAATCACTCCCGGCGCTTCCAACGGGTCTGAAGTTCCATCGACACCGGTTGGACCATTGCCATCAACACCGGCGGGACCCCCACCGGCAATCTCGAATTAGTAGGCGCTGCAAAGTTCTCGAACCGCCCGAACCGTTTCGCCACCACATATAGTGCCCAGTTCCAAATCAAATCACGAACGGGATAATCGACGACTTCCATCCCTTAAAGCACAAGCACAATAGGTGGTCGCGACACGACAGAGCTCCACACGATGGCTCCTATACACGCTAAAATCAAGACAGGAATAAATGCCTTGAAAAAGCCCTTTTTGAGATTTCGAAACACCCGAAGTGCAGCCACAGCTGCATTTTTTGCTACGTTGGCCACTGCCGCCAGTACGGCATATGTGGCGGCAACTGCCTCAGAAGGGCATTTTGCAGCGGGTGTGAGACTCTACAATGGAAAAAACTATGCGCAGGCTATAAACGAGTTCGTCGAAGTCACCAAAACCGAGCCTCGCAACGTGACCGCTTACTATTATGGTGCCAACTGCTACTACCAACTCGGAAAGAGAGATGAGGCTATTAAGTTCTATTGGTTCATCGTGCGCTCTTTTCCGCAAAGCCGAGAAGCAGCTCAGGTCAAAGGTTTTTTGCAAAGAGTCGACCCAAACTTTGCCCGCAACTCCGCCGACGCGTCCGCCGGCTCGCTGCCGACCCTGACAGCCGCCGCAACGCCAACAGGACGCCAGAGCCGTACGCCACAGCAAAAATCGAAAGAGCAGATGATTGCCGAGATGGTCAAAGTCGTGAAAGCTCTAAAGGATCGACCCAATATCTCGCCTCAACTTTTGGAGAGAATCAAATCGGCTTTAAGAGCTTATCCTGATTCGCTGCTGGCTCTGCTCAACCAAGAAAAATGCCTAATCTACGTTACACCGACAATGATCGACAAAGATCCCGAGCTGCAAAATACCAAGCCTGCCGGCTACGAAGACGGTTCGACGTACAAGAACTGCCCCGGGCGATTTGACGGATACAACATAATCTTGTGTGAATACACCCTGGAGAATGATTTTGACGTTGAGCCCGCGCAAGATCCCATTGGCACCCTCCGGCATGAATTAGGACATGCCGTTGACGCATATATGGATCAGATATCCGAAACAGAGGAGTTTCGACACGCATATCGATTGGATGTCGGTGAAATCGATGAGGATACGAAATCGAAGATCACATATTACTTGCAGAAGGACGTTCGCGGACCGCGTGAGACTTTTGCCGAGCTCATGTGCCAGCAGTTCGGCGGGCGCGAAAACAAATGGCAAAAGCAACGCTGCCAGCTTGTATATCAAAACTTCAAGCGCGCAGTGAACGTGATGAAGGACAGGCTAAACTCCCTTTCAGCTAAAGGGAGCGGCGGGAATGACGAAGACGACGGCACCGACTAGTTAGTCGATTCTCGGTCCACCGGTTCCCAATAATGGGCTGGTCAATGGAGCAGTCGTTATCTGAGTCGAAGCAGGCTGTGCAGGCATCGGCGGCATAGGCGGCAACTGCAAGGCGGCTTGCACGCCCGAAGGGCTGTGACGCTTCACCTGCCCAAGCAAACGCTGGCCGTTGCGGACAATCGTTTGCGACTCAGTGACACGTTGAGCCAAGTTGACCAGGTCATTGTCAATTCGATTCAAAACCGATTCGGCATAATGATCGGCGCCTTCGCGAACGCGTGCTGCATCTTCTTCAGCTTCAAGCCTGATGCGCTCCGCTTCAGCCAAAGCTTCGCGGCGCATTTGCTCGACTTCACCGACAACTTGCTTACGAATGCGCTCAACTTCAGCCTGAACCGCTTTGAGCAATTCAGATTCGTGAAGCATATTTTCAGCCTGACGGCGTGCGGTGGCAACGATTTGCTCAGAACGGCGTTGCGACTCGGCGATGATTTCGCCGCGCTGTTGCAGAACCTCTGCAGCTTCGCGCAACTCTTCCGGCAAGCGCGCCCGCGCCTTATCGAGCACATCAAGAAACTCGTCGGCGTTGATAAACTTAAACTTATAAACACCAGCAGCGTCATCAATCAAGTGCTCGAGCAGATCGAGATGCTTGTAGATGGTGGTTTGCTTGTACGTCGCAGCTTGTTGCTGTTGTTGTTGTGCTGTTGGTGGAACAGTGGTGATTGTGGTCATTTGTTGCCTCTGCTCAAATGCTCTTTCAGATATTCGTTCACTGGTTGTGGAACAAACTGAGAGATATCTCCGCCCAAGCGGTGGATCTCTTTGACTGTCGAAGAACTTATAAAAGAATACTCGGCTTTTGTCATGAGAAACATAGTTTCTAGTTCAGGAAAGAGTTGTTTATTGGTTTGGGCCATCGCCATCTCAGCCTCGAAATCCGAGATGGCTCTAAGGCCTCTGATGAGAATTTGCGCCTGATTTTCTTTTGCATAATCGACTGTTAATCCTTGAAACGCGTCTACCCTCACCCCTTTGAGGTCTTTCACCACATCTCTGATCAGACTCTTTCTTATATCGATCGGAAGCATCGGTGCTTTGCCGGGATTGGAGACCACAGCCATGATTACTTCATCAAAGAGCACGCTGCATCTTTGAACGATATCGAAATGGCCATGCGTCATCGGATCGAAAGAACCAGGGTAAATGGCCCGAATCAAATGTTGTCTCCTCGACTGAGTACGCGCTGGAGTTCGGTATATATCGAATTATCGTCCGTCAATTTGGACAAATTCGAAATACGGCGTCCACGCCCACAAACAGGGTACTTGCGACCTTTTCAAGATGCATGATAACGAGCTAATACTTTGCGAAATCAGTACATTTACTGAGTGCGTGAATTTCGGTTTTATTTTTGCTTTAGACTAGCTCTTATGCACGTGAGCACTCTCACTCGGCGGAACCACCGACAGTTCGTCTGCAATTGCCACCTCTATGTCGATTGGCAGGAATATCGTAAAGGTGGAGCCTTCGCCCAGGGCTGATTCCACAGTGATGCGTCCACCATGCTTCTCGACGATTTTCTTGACGATGGTTAAGCCGAGTCCCGTTCCTTTTATAGTATGCACCTTGCGCTCGACCCGATAGAACCTGTCGAAAATGTGCGCCAATGCGTCTTCCGGAATGCCAATGCCGGTATCTTTGATGGCAATGGAAATCTCACCGCGGTCTGCGTGCAGTCTCCCAAATATCGTAATGCTTCCGCCTGACGGCGTGTACTTAATGGCATTGCTCAAAAGATTGATGACGACTCGCTCTATCGATTCCTCGTTGAGCGATATCAGAGGCATGTTGTCGTCGACTTTGAGTTCGAGCAATATATCGCGATCGCGTGCCATCATATTCAGTGAGCGCAATGCACGTTCGCATGGACGATGAACTTCGGTCGGAACCATCTCCAGCTCTCGATCTCCCTCCTCGAGCTTACTGAGTTCGAGAACATCATTGACTAAGTACATCAAACGATCGGCTTCGTTGTCGATGATTTCCAGAAACTCGCGATAGATTTCCGGGTCTAGTTTTTCGCCGTGATTGCATAGAGTATCGACATAGCTCTTGATTGACGTAATCGGCGTTCTGAGCTCGTGAGAGACGTTCGACATAAACTCGTTTTTCATCTTTTCGAGTTCGGCTTGACGCGTAATGTCGTGCATGATCATGACTGAGCCGAGGAATTCTTTGTTCAAGATAATCGGCGCAATGTGCAATCTGACGACTAGTTCGGCCAAATGAACTTGTTGCTCGACGGGCTCCAGACTGCCTGGAGACACCGTATCCGTAAACGCCTGTACCACCTGACAGATTTGCGGCGAGTCTGGTCCTTCCGTGCAAAATACGAGCGGTTTGCCGAGCAGCTCTTTTGCCTCTTTGGCAAAAAGCTGCGTTGCAGCGAGGTTGACGATCTGCACTTTGTTGTCGCGATCGAGCACCACGACACCATCGGCAATAGACATCAAAACCAACTCCAACTTGTTGCGCTCGGAGATGTATTTGTTTCTTTCCGCCATCAAGTTGTCTACGTTGTGCTTGTCGTAGAGTTGCAGGCGATTGGACATGTAGTTGAATGCGTTGACCAGCTGGTCGATTTCACGCCCGGCACGCCCGGTTTTGATTTGATAGCCGAAGTGTCCTGCGGCAATTTCAGTTGCGCCTTGAGACAACGTGCGCAGTGGAGTGTGAATGAGCGCATAGTTAGCCCACACACCCAACGCACCCAAAAGACCGACCAATCCGAACACGCTCATAAGGAAGTAGCGCGTCTCTTTGGGCGTTCCCAAAATGGTGAAGTCATGGTTGTCCAAACCAACCCAGCAAATTCCGAGTTCTTCATTGTTCCTTCTCATCGGAACGGCAATATTAGTGATTGATCTATAGCCGGGGATGTCTGTGTGATAGACCCCGGGAACCGTATAGTTGGCAGGATTTTGCCTGAAGATTGGATAAATTGAAGCCCGCTCCGATTGCGGGGTCGGGTCCAGCAAAACGTTGCCGTCCTTGTCGCAGAAGACGACATACGCCAGAGCCGGCGTCTGCCCGCGCTCGGTAAGAATGTAGTACTTGAGACCCTCGAGGTTGCCGGTATGGGTCAGCGCCTCAGCGCCGCCACGGGCCAGGGCATGCGCCATGGCAAGCCCGAATTGACGCACCGATTGGTCGATGATTGCCTGCGTACGGGCAACCCATAGCCATGCCGTGAAGGTGACAAGGGCAGCTATGCATGTCAGCCCGAGTACCAATAACTGCTTCTGGGCTGAAATGCGACCCCAGAAGTGCCTCACGCGGGCAGCAAGCTTAACGATGGGATTGACGGAAATGTCCAAAAACCTCTGACTGCAGTCTTATCAACAATTTTAGCCAAATTTCATAGCTTGAATAGAAGAAGTTAAGCAAGGTCTGAGGCAGATATGACGGTTCTCACGGTTTAAACCGGGGTTGTCAAGGGAAGAATATCGGCAAGGGGCAAGAGGGTCTCACGAAAGGTGCAACCACAGTGGCGACCTCTGCAAATCAAAAGGAAACGCAAAGTCTGCTCGTAAGCGGCTCCGAGGCTGAAATCTCGGAGATTGTGCGCAAGCACATGCCGTTGGTTAGGCAGATTGCGCGCCGGTACAGCCAATTTCAACCCGACTCCCTGGAAGATCTAATCCAGGTCGGGTCAATCGGGCTTTTGAAGGCTATTCGTTACTACGACCCCACCCGGGCACGGTCAGCGAGCTTCAAAACCCTGGCGACTTGCTACATTCGTGGCGAGATACGGCATTATCTTCGGGATCATTGCTCGATCGTACAGGTTCCGCGCAAGCTGACCGAGATGAACTCTCAACTCAGTCAACTGGAAGAGAAGCTGACACGCAGTCTCAGCCGCGCTCCAAGCGTGCACGAGTTGTCCGAGCACTCTGGAATTGCAGTTCAAGACATTTTGGAAGCTCAACAGTCTTGGGAAGCCCGCATACACTATGAATCGTTAGATGCAGGAACGGACGATGATGAACGCGACGACAAACGCTGTTTATCGGAGTTGGTGGCTGACAGAAAATATCAAGATTCTCTACACGCGTCAGAAGATCGAGAGCTGATTACGCAAGCACTCAAGAGGCTTGGCGAAAAAACACGTCAAATCGTTGAATTCGTCTTCTTCTATGATCTCTCCCAGAAGGAGACGGCCTATGTGCTCGGGCTGTCCGAAATGGGCGTTTCAAGAGCGGTTCATACGGCTCTTCGCAAACTAAAAGAGATTCTGCAAAGCGAAACTTGTTGATCGCATGACGGTCGACTTAGAAGAAATCGTAGCCATCGCTCTTGAAAGGCAGGCTTCCGATTTGCACTTAAAAGTGGGCATGCCGCCGGTTCTCAGAATCGACGGTCAGCTTTGCACGCTCAGCGATCTCCCTGCGCTTGAAGACAAGCCCCTCCACCTAGCAATCATGAGCCTCTTGGACGAAAGGCAACAGAGGCATTTCTCGGAAAATATGGAACTGGATGTCGCACTCAACTACGCCGACCGCGCCAGAGTGCGATTGAATGTTTACAGCGACATGGACTCAATCGGCTGTGCGATGCGAATCGTGCCGTTTGAGATTCCAACCCTCGATAATCTCAGCATGCCGCCTGTAGTCGAGCGTTTGACCACACTGCGCTCTGGTCTCGTTTTGGTTGCAGGCGCCACCGGAGCAGGCAAGTCGACACTGCTTGCCTCGATGATTGATTGCATCAATCGTCGAGACTCGCTTCACATCTATACAATCGAAGATCCAATCGAATTCGTGCATCGACCGGTGCGATCGATCGTCACACAACGCGAAGTCGGAGTCAACACGAAATCCTTTGCCACGGCGCTTAGATCGGCGCTCAGGGCCGACCCGAATGTTTTGCTTTTGGGTGAGCTGCGCGATCGAGAGACAGTTTTGGAAGCCTTGAAAGCTGCTGAAACAGGGCTCCTCGTCTTCTCGACGTTGCACACGTCATCTGTCGTCAAAACGATTCAACGACTACTGGGCATGTTCGAACCAAGCGATCAAGCGGCTGTTCGCATGCAGATCGCATATTGCTTGAGGGCCGTCATATGCCAGCAGTTGGTTCCGACAATCGATAAAGGCAGACGGGCGCTCCAGGAAATCATGATTAACACCGAGGCCGTGCAAGAGGCAATCTTGTTTGGTGAACTTGACAAACTAACCGAATATATCCGCAACGGCTCACATGTGGGCATGCAGCTGATGGATGAAGCAGTGTTGCGAGCATATCAACAAGGTTCAATCAGCAGTGAGTCCGCCAGCCAATTCGCTCTCAACCGCGATGACGTTGAGCGCGCCATGCGGGGTGCGACGGTCTAAACCGGCTATTCATCAGCCTTTTACGGCGGGTTATCAAGCGGCGATTTAACGTTAAATCGCAAGATACTCACCAGAGCGTTGTTGACAATCAATTAAGGTCTGCTAACATTCTTCACTTGTGCCTGGCGGCAGACATCAAATAAGTCGAAAACCAGAGTACGAGTGAGTTTGGAAGCATCCCCTTGATACATCAGATATTGGACAGATAGAAAAATCATGTTCTGCTCAACCGAAGTACCAGTCGAACTGGAAGAACTGGATGATTATTTAAAGACCATCTTGAAATTCAAGATTCGCGAATTCATCCACATGAGCCCCTTCTTTGAAGGCATTCCAAGTATCGACGTAAACAACTATGCGTACATGCGCCGGACAGCGTCAGACAGCTCCGAAAACATTCGACCAATAGGATTGGCGAAAGGTATGAGACTCTTGGACGAGTGCCCCAACCGCCATCGCGTGGTTGGCCACCGCCGCCCCGCCGCACGTCAAGTCATTCTCTAAAAATTTCCAGTTGAAAAACGCCTCGACCTGCCCTTTTTTAACTGGCTAGGTTTTGCGGAACAAAGCATGTAAGCGCGGACGATCGCAGTCCCGAAAGCCAAGCCAGGCATACGGTTACGAGCACGGTTCGGAGGCGCTTACCTAGATTGTTCAGGTAAAAACCAGACGAAAAAACCAAACCACCAAGGTCGCCAATTTAGCCCGTTTTTGCCTACTTCTCAAAACCGGAAACCGGAAACCGAAAACCGAAAACCGGACGACAATAAGAAAGAGCCGGCAATCCAATTAGTTGGACTCCGGCTCCGGCTTCCTGTTATGGTCGGGGCGAGAGGATTCGAACCTCCGGCCTCACCCACCCCAAAGGTGCGCGCTACCCCTGCGCCACGCCCCGAAAATGTGGCTTCGCTCATTATATATGATCTCGACCAACTGCCATTTTGCCACCTGCCTTCCTCATAGAATCTTCCTCATAGAATCCTCAGCCCAAGCCCAGATTCCAGTTTCCGACAGCCTTTAGTTGGTACAATGCATTTTGATTTGCTCAACTCGGCTGAGTGATACGTAGTGGAATGCCAGGTCGGCACATGAGGCTTTCAACCAATTAGATCCTTGGAAATCAGCGTACAAGACATCTTTCCTTTTCAACTCGATCAGTTTCAGCTGGACGCAATCAAACATTTGGAAGAGGGCAAAAGCGTCGTCGTGTGCGCTCCGACAGGGGCAGGCAAAACAGTAATTGCCGAATACGCGGTTGAAATGGCATTGCGCAGCAACAAGCGTTGCTATTACACGACGCCCTTGAAAGCGCTGTCGAACCAAAAGCTTTTCGATCTAAGACAGAAGTATGGCGATGAAAAGGTCGGACTTTTGACGGGGGATGTTTCAATCAATCGTGATGCACCAATCGTGGTGATGACCACGGAAGTGTTTCGCAACATGCTGTACGGCACGATTTTAGGAGACGTAGGCAAAAACCTGCGTGACGTCGCCTACGTAGTGCTCGATGAGTGCCATTACATGAATGATTCGGAAAGAGGAACGGTCTGGGAAGAATCGATCATCTACAGCCCGAAAGACATTCAACTGGTTGCGCTCTCTGCCACCATTGCCAATGCCGAGGAACTCACAGTATGGATAGACGAAACCCACGGACCGACCGGGTTGGTGCTGTCTGATTTTCGACCGGTTCCACTCAGGTTCTATTACTTTGGCGATCGCCATATCTATCCTCTTCTCAGTCCAGGCAAAGTCGTCAATTCGCTCTTGAAGAGCCGGTTCGGCAAACAGCGACCAGTGCATCGCGATCGAAGACGAAGATCATCGGCTGCATTTGCCACCAATCCTGGTGATGTGCTCGCGGTTTTGGCGGCGCGCAACATGTTGCCTGCAATTTACTTTCTCTTTTCTCGTCGCGGCTGCGAGGAAGCAATGAAGCGCGCTCGCGGCATTCCTCTGGTCAGCAAAGAAGAGCAGCAAGAACTGGCCAAAGCAGTCGAACGATTCACCAGCGAAAACCCCAACCTGCGCAATCACCCGCATCTTCCATATCTGCTGGAAGGAATGTCGGTGCACCACGCAGGCATGCTTCCAAGCTGGAAAGGCATGGTGGAAAAACTCTTCCAACGCGGGCTCTTAAAAGTGGTCTTCGCGACAGAGACATTGGCAGCCGGCATCAACATGCCTGCCCGTTCAACCATAATCAGCTCAATCTACAAACGCGACGACGAGGGACACAGAACTTTGACCGCATCAGAGTTTTTGCAAATGTCCGGTCGCGCAGGCAGAAGAGGCATGGATGAAGTCGGACACATCATCGTCTTGCATCATCCGTTCGAGTCTGTGGAAGACGCAGCAAAACTGGCTTCATCGCCTGCAGATCCACTGGCAAGCAGATTCACCCCTTCTTACGGAATGGTGCTCAATCTCCTGCAGCGCCACACGGTAGAAGATGCACGCGACTTAATAGAACACAGCTTCGGACAGTTTCTCATCAACCATCAGCTCGAACCTCTGTACGAACAAACCATGGCATGGAAAAGAGAGTTGGAGCGTTTGGCAAATCCGCTGTGCCCAGCAGAGCTAGGCGATCTGCCCCTTTACGCCAAGCGGCTGGAAGCGATTCGCACAAAACACAAACAGCTCAAGTCGATGGAACGCGGTCTCAAAACCACACACAAAGTCTCGAAGACCTCCACCACCGCTGAGGACGCAGGTGAATCAGCACTCACCGATGTTCGATCCGACATCAACAGCAAACTGGCGGAAGCTTATTCCATGCCGTGCCATGGTTGTCCGGTTCAAAAACCTTGCAGCAAACAAACTGAGCGCGTCGCTCAACTGGAAAAACGCATAAAAGAGATAAATAAGCGCGTGGAGCGCGAAACCACAAGGTATTGGCGAACGTTTGTAGCGCTCACCGACATTTTGAGATTGCAGGGATGTCTTGATGGCTCCACCCCAACAAAATTGGGAAGAATGACTGCGTCAATCAGAGGAACCAACGAGCTGTTTCTTGCAGAAGTAGCGATTAGCGGCATTCTCAACCATCTAAGACCACACGAGATGGCAGCCGTGTTGACGGCGCTCGTTCACGAGGAAGGCCGGTTGCATGACGCAATCAGAGTACGAGTCAGTCCTGCTGTCGATATGGCACTGCAAGACGTGCATCAGCTGGCAAGAAAACAAATTCGCCTGCAACGCGAGTTTGACGTCGATATTCCGGTCGAATATAGCCCCGTGTTTTCAGGTTTGACTGAAATGTGGGCGCAAGGCGCCACATGGGAACAAGTCAGACTAATGACCAACCATGATGAAGGAGACGTGGTCAGAGCCCTTAGGCGCACGCTCGATTTGGCGCGGCAATTTATTCGAGCCGAAGGAATGCCCGAGGAAGTAGTAGAACTGTGCCGCAAGGTCGAGCTGGCGATCAACCGCGACGAAGTCACCGAGGACGTCTAACCCCCAGTTAAGAGAATAAGGGCATGTCTCGTCTCGGCTCAGTCCTCGCCTCGCTTGCAATTGCATGTAGTGCCTTCCTAATGGATGCATGCACGAAAACCACAGAAGTCTCGACCAATCGACTCATAGAGCAAGCGCAAGCTGCCACCGCCAGAGGTGACTTGAAAGATGCTCGATTGAAGTTGGATCAGGCAATCAAACTCTCTGAGCAAGCCGAGGATGACCTTCAGACCGTGCGGGCACTCAATAATCTCGCAGAAATCGAAAAGAAAGAAGATCACATTGAGAAGCTGCGCTCACTCTACGAGAGAGCTGCCACTGTTTGCGACAGACACGTCAAAGTTTCCGACAGCAACACCGATGCAAATTGGCTCAAGGAGGCAGTAGCCACCTTCTCCGGACTCGGCCAGGTTTATTCCAACTTAGGATCATTTACAACATCCGAATCCTATTTCCGAAAAGCAATTGAGTTCGAAGAGCGCATCGACATGCCCGCCGAAAACCGCAAAATTCGCAAGCAGTTTGAGCAACTCTTGAAAAAGACGATGCAAGAGAAAACCGACGTGGACTCAGCCACCGGACCCTTTGTCCAACGCGGCAAACGCAGAAAAGAGATAAGCCGGCTGGTTGCCAGTTACAACAAAGAGAGGACTTCTCGAACTACACTAGAAAACATAAAAGCATTCGAGCCAATCTATGAGAAAGCACGTCAAGATCTAGGTGTTCACGATCTGCTTTACGGAGACGTGCGTTCAACTTTGTATTGCCTCTATTGCGAATCAGGAAACCATGCAAATGCAGGCTTGATCCTAGAGCGAGACGCTGCCGTCTACGAAAAAGACGAGAAGTGCTATCTTTCTGAAAGGAGCATGGATCAAGATACGATGCACCGTGTCGAGTTGCTCGAGAAAAATCTGGTTCAACTCACTGCTTGCTACATGACTCAGAAACGATTCAGCGACGCCGACAAGGTGATAGACAGGCGCATAAAGTTATTGGAACGCCTAAAAGGACCTCACTGGGCGAGTCTCGCCGAGGCCTACAGTCAAAAATCCAACGTCGCGGCCGAGTCTAGAAAAATCGATGATGCCATTGAATACTCATTGAAGGCAATACCGCTCTACCAGCGCAACGCCAAGTCATACAAACCGAATTTGAGAGAACGTTATCGAGTTCTAGCCGACTATTATGCAACCGTCGATAATCCCAAAGCAAGCGCTGATGCAGCCCACAAATTCTTCGACTACCTTGACGGGCCGAATATGTACACCTTCGAAATCACGGCGATTTTGCATGCAGCCGATTGCATGGTCAGGCACAAAGAATTTCAAAAAGATGCTGCGCTTCTCTGCCAACGAGCCGCTCAAGCGGCACTCTTGCTCGACGTAAAGGTAGAGGAACAGCAGATGCTGGGCACCTTTAGAGACTCCTCCGTCATCTGCATAAAGGCAGATGATTGCAAGGCGGCCGAAAGTATACTGACGCGCGCGCTTCAGCCCATGAAAAACGCCAGTGAGAAGTTGTATGTAGTGGCATTGTACGAGCTACTCGGCGACTCGAGCGCCCACTGCAAGGACTGGAAAAATGCCTATGCCTATTTCAAAACAGCAGTTCAATTGCACAACAAATACTATCCAAAGGACGTTACGTTTGCTGGCATCAACAACAAGCTTGCCGGCATCTGTATGAAGCTCGGTCTAGCCGAAGAATCGATAAAACGCTTTCGCGACTCGGCCAAAGCCTGCAAGAACGCTAAAGAAATTGACCCGTACCAAAGCACCAACATGCAGCTGGCCGGGCATCTTCTCAAGCTCGACCGAAACACCGAAGCCCGCGCTGCCTGCCTCGAGGCAGCACAGAAGGTGCAGTCGGACAACTTGATTTCGATTCGTTATGCAATGTCAGGTTATTGCATGGCGGTGATCCATTCCAGGTTGCTTCACCTGAACGAGCAAGCGCTGTCCGATTACAAGAAAGCTCTAAATTTTTATGAAAGAAACAGGAAGTCGCTCGAGAAAGAAGACCCCACTTGTGAGCATTTGTATTGGCTCGCCGTAGTCTCAAAACAGGTTGGACATTTCAAAGAATCGCTTGATTTCCTCAAACAGTATTTTGATATCAAAAAGTCGCGCCCGGAAGACAAAATGACAGCAAAATGCCTTGCCCAACTTGCGTTCGTCTCACAAAAACTTGGCGACGCCTCGCAGGCTCAGCAGTACAAACAAAAATGCGAAGATATGAGGCAGCGCCTCAATTTATCGGCAGACGAAGTGTACGACAAGCCGCTCGAGCAGCAAAATGCAACCCCCCCCAAATCTGGATGAATAGCAGCAATACACTTCAGTTGTTTTCGGCAGTTGTGACAGCACTGCTTCTGTCGACGTGCATGACTTCTTGCTCGCAACCGCAGATGCTTCCACCAGTCGAGACTCACATTGCAAAGGCAAAAAAACTGCAAGCTGAAAAACAAGCAGAGCAATCCGCCTTAGAGTGCCAGGAAGCAATCAAAGCTGCCGACGGAGAAGAAGACGTGCGGCTGGTCGAACTGTTAAACGATCAAGCAGACCTGGAGTCGGAAGTCAGCCCCGCGAAAGTCAAATACACCGTCATGCGCGCCGAAGACATGTGCGATCGTTATCTCGCCAGTCACGAAGCCGAAGCTAAACAAGAGTGGTTAAAAGAGTGTTTGCGAACATACACGAAAATGGCGGAAGTGCATCGCGGACTCGATGCAATCGGCATGGCAAAAGCTGTTTACTTAAAGACAATGAAGGTCGAAAGCAAGCTGGGTATCAAGCCGGCAGACAGCAAGATTCGAGTTGAATTTTCGAAGATGCTCCAAGATCGCTTCCACGAAGGCGATGGACTGAAGAAAGAAGCAAAATCGATTGACGCGAAAGAACGCGCAACCTTCAAAGAGCGGCTCTTCAACGTAAAACCGAAGCCTGGTCAGCTTTGCGACGCTGAGGAGCTGCAAGCACTCTTTGACGAAGCCAGAAAAAAATATGACATTGAAGATACTAACTACCAAACAGCGAAATCCCTGCTGCTTGCATGTCTTAACGCCGGCAAACTATATGACCGTTCGATTCTTATGCTCACAAGAGAGGTGGAGGTTCTCCAAGCAGCCGAACATGCCATCAACTCCGACGACCCCGGAGAAGACATCGTCGTGCGCGCACAGATACTAATGCATACTCTCTTCGAGTTAGGTACCGCATACCAGAATTCCGGTCAACTTCACAAAGCCAGATCTATATTCAAGCGTCAAGTCGTGCTGGCAAAGAAAATCAAATCGCAAGATGTAATCTTTGGACTGTTCTGCCTGGCTCAAGTCGAACTGGATGAGGGCAACCCGAAAGCTGCTCGAGTGTATTGCGAGCAATCTATTGAAGAGGCAAAGAAAATACATGCAAAAAGAGAATTGCTCTCCGCGCTCTATGCTCGTCTGGCGACCGCAAGCGCACGCTGCGATGATGTCGACAAAGCGAGATTGGCTCTAAAGACCGCAGAAGACAACTCCTCGAAATCCAGTAGTGCCCTTCTTGCTCCGGCGATGGAGATTGCCACGTCACTGGTTCGCCAGGGCCGATACCTCGAAGCAATGGCGATGGATCGAATCGCACAAGGCTATTTGAACGCTAAAGAATATCCCGAAGCAGAGTTAGATCTAGCTCTTCAAATTGCCAACATCGAGGAGATTCAAGGAGACCTGACCGGTGCCGAAACAGATTTTCGTTCAATCGAAAAAATTGCAGCAAAGCGCAAAGACATCACGCACGAAGTAAGCGCATTATCAGGAATCGCTTCTATTTTGCGAAACAAACTACAGTACAAAGAATCAGGCAACGTGATGCAAAAGGCAATCGCGCGCGCTAACCTGCAAAAGAATTTTTCTGTTTCAACACTTATCGAGCTTTACCACAAAGATGGAGTAACAAGAACGCACGCAGGCGACTTTGAACAGGCCTCAAAGTCACTTGCCAAAGCAGTGGAGCTCGAACGGTCTGTCCAAAGAGGCAACGAGCGCGTGGCAATGCTCATGATGCAGCAGGCATCATCTCTTTCGCACGGCAAGCGCATAGATGAAGCCAAAAGGATCCTCGATGAGGCGCTTCAACTGGCACAGAAGAACTCAAAAAAAGACAAGGTGCTTGAACATTTATACATCTTGTCTCAAGCAGTAAACGTTTGCTACACGAATCACGATCTTGCACGAGCAAAGGAGACTTGGAAAGAAACATTGGCTTACTACAAAGCCAACCAAGCTGCTATTCAGGAAAAGTCTCTTGATGATGCATATCTCCTTTGGCTGGCTGACAATGCTCGACTGGTCGGAGATCTTCAAAGCGGGCAAGAGTTTTACGACGCTTACTTCGTTTCTTTACGACAACATGACGCCGTGCTTAGCCACACTATGTATGTTCGCTGGGCGAGTCTTCTGAGGCA
Organism: uncultured Candidatus Obscuribacterales bacterium; assembly: GCA_964503045.1. Lineage (GTDB taxonomy): Bacteria > Cyanobacteriota > Vampirovibrionia > Obscuribacterales > Obscuribacteraceae > CAYZJR01. The sequence goes on along the minus strand of CAZCZI010000011.1, from coordinate 75,865 downwards.
ACTCGGACAAACCGGAAAGGCTCGCCGAATGGAAGAGATGGGCGAAGCTCTTAGATTGAAACTAAAATTGCCGATAAACGCCGGCAAATAGGCCGCCAAATAAATCGGTTAGACACGTTCTTTCAATTTGTTCTTGCACAATGACAAAACGGTATCAACAACTTCCTCGATCGTCATATCATCGGTGTCGATTGTGATTGCATCTTCTGCCGCGCGCAGAGGAGCAACTGCTCTTGTTGAATCTTGATAGTCCCTTTGTTCGATCTCCTGCTGCAATATTTTGAGATCGACTGTCGCACCCATTCCTTCTAGCTCTTTTTGTCTGCGCAAGGCACGCACTGATGGCGACGCGACAAGAAAAATCTTGAGGTCCGCATTAGGCAAAACTACTGTTCCGATATCTCTGCCATCGAGAACTGATCCGCATGTTCCTGCAATTTGTCTTTGCCTTTCCACCATAATCTCTCTGAGTGCTGGAATCGCAGAAAGAGGGCTGACAAGCTGAGTTACTTCCTTACTGCGAATTTGCGTGGTTATGTCTTCGTCATCCATATAAACACGAATGCGACCCTGCGATTGCACATCAGGCGGCCACAAAACCAAGTGCGACTTGCGAACAGCCTCTACAATTTGAGCCGGCTTGTCCAGCGAAAGATTATTCTTGATTGCCAGCCAAGCGGCGGCGCGGTACATGGCGCCGGTGTCGATGTACAGATAGTTCATTTTCAAGGCCACTTCCCGCGCCAGCGTTGACTTGCCGGCTCCAGCAGGTCCATCTATGGCAATTTGCAGTTGGTGGTCGTCATCAGGCTTGAGTGTCACACAGCCTCCTTCAACCCCAGACAAAAATTCTTTCATTTTGTACACCTTTTCCATGCCAGCTGAGTTTTAGCGAACCAACAGGAGCACCAGGAGCAAGGGTCTGCTGCTTGACGGTGGTGAGACGATTGGGAGCCAAATAATCCCACATTACTGTAGCCCATGAATAGCTCCATGAATACGATTCTGCAAATCCGGGACGCAGATAAGCCAAAATTAGAGAAGTCAGCATGTAGATTACAAAAGCACTTGCAATTGGAACATATGGAATTCGAAGCAACCGTTTGGAAGGTTTTGAGGGTTTGGCAAGTTGTCTCAAGCGACTGCTGTTTTCCTGCATCGCCTGTGGTGTCACAATCTTGACTGGAGACAGCGGAGTGATTGGAGTCTGGTGAGGAGAAAAGTCCATGTGGTCTGACCCTTCGGATTCATCACCTTCATGTTTGCGATCTCGACTTCTATCGTCTCGAACTCGCTTAGCCGGCTCGCGATTTCTGCCGTAGTCTCGATCACCGGAAACCTCGTCGTCCTCTTCTTCATCTTCATCGGCGGCCGGATAGCCGCCTGAAAGAAAGGGCTCGAGCATGTCGAACGCGGCCTTTTGAGAAGCCGACTGAATAATCGTCGCCGGAGGCCCCATTTTTGGCTGAGACGGTCCCGGCGGCTCTTCATCAAAGTCGCCAAAGAGTTTGTCCAAAAGCCCTTTCTCATCGAAAAGTCCGGCAGGAGAATCCGGAAGATCCGGAAGAAGCATGATGATGCGCATCAGGTCGATGTTGAGCGTTGTTCCCAAGTCGAGGTTATCGTTGGGGCTCACCTTAAGAAGCGCAAAGCTGCAATCTTGGCGATCGAGAAGTCCCTTGAGCGCAGGATAGCCAAGCACCTGATTCTCGCCAATGGAAGCAGCGACAACGTGCCGCCCGTTGGAGATGAGGATACGCCCGGTGAAATCATCTCCTCTGACCGCGGTGAGGCGCAAGATCGTTCTTCCTGGATGCGCCTGGTCGAAGACCTGTTGCAGCACCTCTTTGATGCTGGCTTGTTCGCTTAAACGCCCCTCAAAAATTACGTCCACAGGACTGTTCCTTGTAAGTGGGCCTGAATGCTACGAAATCGCTTCTTTCGTACATGCCTACAAAGAAACATATTAACCAATCAGGGCGATGACTTGAAGACTCGCTTCCACCAAGGTAACGATAGAAACTCTTGATACTGGCGCTTGTGTTCTGTCAGTGCATCCTTGGCTAGCGCCAACTCATCTTTGAGGGTCGCTGTATGCTGTGCATTGACTTCAAGCAAGCGCATGGAATTTTGCATCTGAGCCAAAAGCCGCATGTCTTCAAGATGTTGTTTGCGTTCTTCGGCCAATTGCTTTTGGCTATCGGCGAGTTCTCTCAATAGCCGTTCAACTTCGTCTGAGCGGTCGATTACGATCATCGGTTGTTCAATAGACTGGGCCGGAAGCTTCGGAGATTGAAAGCCGGACTCTGGCTTGAGCAATTCGTTTTTCACTGCCTGTTTCGACGAGTTGATTAACCGATCGATGAAAAACTTAGCGGTTTCTTTGACCTCCATAACCGTGTCTTTGACTTCATCGACAGTGTCTTTGTAGTCAGCGGCAGAACCGGCGTTTTCGCGGATTCTTACTCTGAAGCCGGCTGGAGGAATGATTCGCCATTCGTCGCGGCCGCTGATTCTAAACTTTCTTGCCGTCCATCCCTCGGGAAGCTTCTTTCCCCACTTCCCGATGATTCCACGCTCCAGCGCTCGTACCGACGAGCCAAGAACCCTGGCTGCATCCGTCAGCGAAAGAGCATGTGAGGCGGACTGCACTATGATCGTTTCGGAAGAGCCAAACTCGTCATCATCGAACAAGGAGCCTTCGAGCAACTCTTCAACAGATGAGGAAGACTCAGAAGCCTGCTCTGCCAAACCAAAATCGAATTGGGATTCCAGGTTGAGGTCACCGTCAGCTTGTTTTGTTTCTTCGGCCATTTGCGATACTCCGCCAATTTCGAACACTCAATTTTAGCTGTGCTTTCCCCTTTGCGAGTTTCCACGAATCTGAAGACGTATCAAATCTTCTTGAAAGCCTCAAGCGGCCAGGGTGTTCCCTTGTTGAAAAGGATTAAAGAACCCAGAGATGAAAAAAGAGCCCCCGCACACGTCGGAGGCTCCAGAGGCTTATTTGCTTCAAACTTGCAAGCTGACTACTTCAACAGTCTCGATTCGACTGCCTTCCAGTCGATGTTGCTGTGGAAGGCTTCGATATATTTCGGGCGTTCTGCAGGTTTGTAATCCAGAAGGAATGCATGCTCCCAAACATCCATCACCAGAATCGGTACGAAGCCGGCAATGTTGCCTTCTTCGTGCAGGGTAATCCAGTGGTTGGACAATGTTTTGGTGAACGGATCTTGATACAGAATCGCCCAGCCAACCCCACGCATGGTGCCGACTTTGAAGAAATCGTTCTTCCAGGTCTCGAGCGAGCCGTAGGTTTCGACCACTGCTTTGCCCAATGCTGACGAGTCTTTGAGTTCGCCATCACCGCCGGCTTTCAGGTTGCCGAAGTAATATTCGTGCAAGCGCATTCCGTTGTACTCGAAACCGTAGCGACGCTTCAGTTCGCTGTACTCGGGAGAGCCCGATTGTCCTTTTTCAGTGAGGTCGATGACCTTTTCGTTCAAAGTGTTTGTATTTTTGACATAGCCTGAATACAGAGCCAAATGGATTTCTAAGGTCTTGTCGGAGATACCGTTGAGACCCTTGAGATGCGAGAAATCCTTCTCCGCATAGGGCTTGTACGAGATCTTTTGCTGTAGCATGTGATTCTCCTATGCAACAAAGTAAGTGTGCTTGCGCAACTGCTGCCAGATATATAGGGCGATTTATATACCATAGATCGTTTATCAAGGGGGCTTTATCTAGATTAAGTTGTGGCGGCAAGCCAGCTTCTCATGAGCCCGACACCGGAAGTCGGGCTAAAGTCGCACTCGCCTTCTAACACCACCGGCGGTGCTAAATATTTACGCCTGGGTTGGTGTTGCTTCCGCCGCCGGCAGACGGTGGACGCGTGTTGGGCACGAGATCGGCCAGGCGTTTACGTGGTTTTTCCGGTGGCGGCGGCTCGGCTGCTTCACCAGTCAGCTCATGCTGAACGATAGGAACGTCCATAGTCCGCGAACTCGCCTCGACAATGGACATGGGGTCATGGGTTTGGGTGAATGGAGCGACCGGGATAGCACCAACGGTCGGAGATGTCTGCACTCCGAGATCGGGCTCGTTGACTTCCATCGTCGGCGAGGGTTGATGGTATGGCGGAGGTGTCACATGCGATGACTCGTAGTTGTATGCCGGTTGCGGAGGCGGCGTCACATGTGATGACTCGTAGTCGTATGCCGGTTGCGGAGGCGGTGTCACATGTGATGACTCATAGTTGTACGCTGGTTGCGTAGCTTGTGGCTCGCTTGCAGCCGAGGTGAAAACCGGCTGCGGGCCTGTTACCTGCTGTGATTCGTATCCGGCTGCAGCAGTCGGTTGCTGCGCGGCAGCTGCAGCTTGAGACCATCCGCCGTCGGTGGCTTGCGACCACCCACCATCATTCGCTTCGGCATATGCATAAGCAGCAGCGGCGGCTGGAGCCGGCACCGGTTCAGTCGGTGATGGAAAGGGTTGCGGAGTCGCTTGCGGAAACGGCTGAGCCTCTTGAGAGAACGGTTGTGCAGACTGAACGACGTCTTGAGCAACCGGCGTTTGAGAAACCGGAGCAGCCGCAGCTGCTTGAACCGGTGCCGGTCCCGTAACCGGGCCTGCCGCCAAATTCCAACCGAGCTCTAAAAATGCGCTGTCCAAGCTGCAATTGTTCTTATGGCATACACCAATGGCAATGATTCCTTGCTCCGACTTTAGATATCCTTGCGTGATCAAATCGTTGCAGGAAAGCGCTGCAGTCAATAATGGCTGTTCCAACTTACCTGAAAGCATCAGCATCTTGCCCATCAGATCGGAATCGCGAGAGCCGACTTTGAGCGCATCTTCGATATCTTTGGGTCCGATGATTCCGGCGAGCTGGAGGAATTGATACAAAGGAATGGGATCGACCGGTTGCAAGACATTCGGTTGAAACTCTCTTGCTGCCTCTTCGGCAGAAATGCCTTTGCTGTTTGCATTGGCTAAGGCTTGTCCACTGTCGGATTTTTTCAAGCTGCCGCTTGCCACCATTGCCTGAATGGAAAGTGCCGATGACAATGTGGTTTCGTTTGTGAGTCCAAGCTTGATCAGTATTTGTCCGACCGGTTGTTCGTTGATCAAACCAAGTTCGACGACGTGCATCAGTTGGCTTTCGTCAAGCAATCCGGCTGAGACCAGCAGTTCGCCCAGACGAACGGTTTCGTTGGTCGGCAACTGCATCATGCCTGATTCGGTGAGCGATTGCTCAATCGAAATCTGGCGATCTCGGCAAGCCTTCAAACCGAGGAGTGCTTGTTCGCGAGTCACCTTTTGATCTCTCAGCAAGATCTGAGCGTTAAGAGATGCTGTCAAAAGCTGCTCGTTAATGAGCCCTGTGACGACCAACACTCTACCTAAGGGCAGTCCGCTCGACACGCATTGCTTGAGCGCACCATCTAATTGCTCTGCGGTAATCAAGCCGCCTTCAACCAACAGCTCTCCGAGCTTGTTGGTAGGCAGCGCCGCTTTTTGACTCCATCCAAGATTATTGAGAGATTGCTCGAGAGTCACTCCTTCTGCCGTGACACCCCTCAACGCGGTCAAAACCGTGTCGAGATCGATCAATCCATCTTTCAACAAAGATTGTGCTTGCACAGCAGCCTGAAGGTTGTGCTCACTGATGTAGTTAGACATGATGAGGACTCTTCCGACGGGAAGAGCTTGATTCTTAGCAATGACCATCGCCTCTCGGAGATCTTCGGGCTTTAGAAGTCCGGCGCCTGTCAGTAAGTCACCCAGCCTGATCGCCGAGCCGTCTGTCGTCATCTTGTAACCACTTTCAAGTGTTCCATAAATATAGCGTAACCGCTCGACAACAATATGCCAACGCAAGCGCCAATTGGCTGCAAACAGTGCGACACAGTGTGATCTCATCAAAAAGCAAAAGCCAGGCTCGAGGCCTGGCTCGTATCCGGTATTCGGATTCCACCTATTGGTGGTATTTCCCAAAGGGATCTCGATGAGATCATATTTTGGATAATTGAACGCTCTTAACTCCTCCGTTATGAGCTTCCAACACTTCTTTAGTTCCCATGCTGTTGTTTCTCTAACCGTCAAAACTGTTGTGTGGACAACATTAATGAAGGAATTTTGCGAAATCCCCAAATGTGCCAGCCAGCGGCGCCAGTTCGTATGTGTACGTATGTACAAACGGATATGGCGATGCTACAACATCGGTTGTCATGGGAAATTTTGCGACCAATCATTTATGTTCGATGTCGACAAGTATTTATTGAGTCTTCGCAAGCGAATGCTAATTCCAGTGGTCTGCGCTTTAGGGCTATTGGCTTGGCTAATCCTCTGTCACGCTCATTACCAGAGCTACTGGTTTGGAACCATCTATCGCGTTCAAACCACTGATTTCAACCTTCTTCATCACACCTTGCCGATGACTCTGTCCCAGTACATCCAAGCAGGAAGAGACGATCTCGTTCAAAAGGTGCTTGATGCCAACTTCGGATTGTTTGGTCTGGTCGTTACAGATCCGTCCGGGAATGCCATTTTGTACAGAACCAACAAGACCTACAACAATCGTGAATCATGGCAACACAAAGCAAGTCCCGAGGTGCTTACAAAAGAAGGTGAGCCTTATGACGTTTTGACCGATCCACCTCAGCTCGAGCCGATGTATGAGCATGTTTCGCCCAGAGCCGACAAAGCAACGCAAGTTACAGGCATCCCCAAGGGCAGAATCTTGGGCCGTCTCTATTACCTTAGAGCCGACGCGCCAACATTCTTCGAAGATATTGCCCGCTTCGCATTGACCGGTTTCTGGGAAATGTCGGGTGCAAAACGCGGATACCTCTTCATTACGCTCAGCATTATTGGGTTTTGCCTAGTGGCCGTTCTTCTGGTTTGGCTGAGAAGACGCGGAATCGAGCTTAAACAGAAGGAGTTGGAGCACATTCAGCGCGAGCTGGATATCAGGAAACGTGCACTTGAGCACCTTTCGGCAGAACTGACCACTCAAAAGACGCGTAAGGCATGGCTTGAAAAAGAAGCCGATCAAGCCTATCGCCGCGCTCTTGGCTTGAAACAAGGATTGGAACGGCTGCGAGACTCGCTAAAAGGAGCACAACCTCAAGCCCAGCCGGCACCATACACCAATCAGGCAGGCGTCAAAGTGCGTCCGCCCGTGCATCCACCTAGTGCACTTCTCGAAGAAATCGAGGGATTGATTCCGGAATTGACCGACAATGCCAGGACGTTGAAGAGCCAAGCCGGATTGCTGCATGACTATTGCGCCATTCTGGAGCAAAGGCAGTCGGAGATGAAGAAGATTGTGGACAACGCTGCATTTGTAGGCGTTCCTGACCTTGAAAATCAGGTACAGCCTCAATACCCGAATCTGCCTGAAAACCTCTTCGACATGAGCCCGCCCAGATAATAGGTCGGCGGCGCCAAACAAATATAGAGCGATTTTCAAGAATTATTATGTTTTTCATAGTCCGGCAAAGCGACGTGCTAAGCTTTTAGTTGAGGCGATATCTTCTGCCCTTACCGCATCTTGTGGCGAGTGCAGACGATGCTATTGAACTTTAATCCCTGATTCAGGTAGCCCTGAACTAATGTCTAAACCGGTTTCTGGCAAACGACAGGTGCTCTCCCTCCAAGCTGTGCAGGAGGCAAGCAGTGAGCCCGTTTATCGCCGTGGCGTGCAATACTACCGCCGCAAAAAAGTTCTCAAATACGATGAAGACGATGCTGGTCGCATTGAAGCACTCGTCATCGGATCGGAGCCTCAGCCGTACAAAGTCATTGTCACTATAGACACGCCTGAGAACTTCAAAGCCGAATGTTCATGTCCCTACTTTGAAGAAGTTTGCAAACACTCAGTCTCGGTTTTGCTCACTCATATCGCCAAAGCAAATCCCGGTATTCGCTTTGATTTAAATGAGGGGGAACGGCCAAAAGATTCGCCCATGGAGCGGGGTCCTAAAGCCAAGGATGTGCTTGATGATCCCAAGACCATGAATCTGAGCGAACCTTGTCAAAGAGATTTCGAGCTTGGCATTCTCGTTTTGGAAAAACCACTGGCCTTGATTTTGGGTGTCTTGCCTGAGCAACAACAAGGCAAGGTCAATATTCTTAAAGTTCCACCGATGATTCTCGATACACTCGAGCCCGAGTCACGTATTTGGAAACTGACCAAATACCTCACCTCTCAGCCCCAGCAGACCAAAGGAGCTGCCGGCGGGCACCGCATTCCGCGCAACGATGAAGGCGTGGTTATCGCTCAATTGAGCACTTGCACGCGACTGATAAGCGCTGTCGATCAAACTGAAGTAACTTTCTCGACGACACAGCTAAAACCACGCGCGGTGCTTTCCGAAACCGAAAGCGGCGAGTTGCTGCTAAGGCTCGAAGGTCTCAATGAAAACGGAGAGCCGGTCGCACACCCGGTCTTCTTCCTCAGCCAGTCCTGCTCTTGGGTATTGTCCGAAAACAAGTTTTACTCAATCGATCTCAACCCTCTGCACAAATTGTTCCAATGGTTTGACGCGCACGGTCAGATGACAGTGAAGCTGGAAGTGGTCCCCAAATTCCTGGCGGTCGATCTTCCCATTCTCATAAAACGCATGGCTGTGCGGCTCGACGAGACATCCGCACCATTCCCCGTCGCCATCACCGAGCCACCGCAGGTGGTGATCAGACTAGGGGAAAGAAAGGCGGGTGCCGCCAGTGGATCAGCAAGTTCTACCGCGAGCGCTCTCGAGGTTTCTCTTGGCTTTAGATACGGCGTACTCGTTCTGCCGTCCAAAGACGAGACCAGCGCAGTCGAATCAGAACAGTACACGAGAACCATATCCGAGTCCGGGCAGAGCGTTTGGGTAAAACGTCTTTGGGATCAAGAGAATCAAGTACGAAGATTCCTCTCCAACATGCAGCCGCAAAGAACGATCGCAGATCGCTTTTTCTTCATGGACGAACCGGCACTGGATGCACTCTTTTATTTGCAGTCAGAACAGTGCAGCGATTGGGATATCACCGGATTCGATGCACTAAAGAACTATCGAGTCAAGAAACAGCAACTGCATCTGCAAGCGAAGTTGTCGCTCAAAAAAGACTCATTCAAGTTTGACTTCGATCTCGTTTGCTCTTCAGACGCTGAAGAGATTCCGTTTGGATTGGTGCTGGATGCATTGTTTAGAAACAAGGCTTATCTCAAGCTTTCCAACGGCGACAATGTGCGAATTCCTACGACATCGCTTATGAGTCTGCTCAAGTCTATCGGGCAAAGCAAAGACACATCACGGCCGCTCTATCAAGCGTTGGCAATCACCCACGCCCTAGACACGCACGACATTGACATCGAAACCGATACCGGCTTCCAGGAATTCATTCACAAGATTCATCACTTCAAAGAGTTGGAACCCGCAAAGATTCCCAAAGACTTTTCAGGTGAGTTGCGCGAATACCAAAAAGAAGGTTGCAACTGGTTGTCCTTCCTTCGAGAGTACGGTTTGGCCGGTATTCTTGCCGATGATATGGGTCTTGGAAAAACCATACAAGCGCTGGCACTTCTGCTCAATCATTACAAGAACGGTCACAAAGGCGGCAAACGTGCGCCTTCACTGGTGGTGGCACCGACTTCAGTCGTATACAACTGGCTCTCTGAAGCCGAAAAGTTTACCCCGACTCTTTCTACCGGGCTCTTCCTCGGTCGCGACCGCCAAGAACTGCTCACGAGGCTGGAGAAGCAAGCCGCCAATCGACCGGACGTGGTCTTCACCACATACGGTATCATCAGAAGAGATTGGGAGGCGCTGAAGCACATTCAGTTCGAATTCCTCATTCTCGATGAAGCTCAAAACATCAAAAATCCGGAATCAGTGGGCGCGATGGCAGCCAAGAGCCTCAAAGCGTTCCACCGCCTAGCTTTATCAGGTACACCGGTAGAGAACCGCTTGAAAGAACTCTGGTCGCTCTTCGACTTCCTTATGCCCGATTTCTTGGGCACACATAAAGAGTTCAACGATACCTTCGAGCGTCCCATCGAAGCAGGCGTGGACGGCGTCGGGCAAAAGCTTCGCAAGATCGTTCACCCATTCATTCTGCGCCGCTTGAAGAGTCAGGTGGAAAAAGAACTCCCGGATCGTACAGACATCATTCACTTGTGCGAACTAGAAGACGACCAGCGCTCACTGTACTTGGACGTACTGGACGAGTGCCGCCAGAAAGTATTCAACGAAATCGCCACGCGCGGCATCAAGCGTTCACAAATTTCCGTGCTTGCGGCGCTTCTGCGCTTGAGGCAAGTCTGCTGCGACCCACGTCTTCTCAAGAATCGCGAAGAAGAAGCGAAAGAAGGTTCGTCCAAACTCGACGCTTTGCTTAACATGATCGATGAAATCGTCGACGAAGGTCACAAGATTCTGATCTTCAGCCAATTCGTCGAGATGCTCACGCTCATTCGAGCCGACATCGAAAAAGCCGGCTATACATATGAATACATTGACGGTCAGACACCAGCCAAAGATCGTCTCGACAAAGTAAATCGATTCAATGCCGATGAATCAATTCCGATCTTCTTGATCAGTTTGAAGGCAGGCGGCACCGGATTGAACCTCACAGGCGCCGACTATGTCATTCACTATGACCCATGGTGGAACCCGGCAGTCGAAAACCAAGCCACGGACAGAGCTCACAGAATCGGGCAAACAAGGCACGTATTCAACTACAAGTTGATCACACGCGGCACCGTCGAAGAAAAGATTCTTGGTTTGCAAAAGAAAAAGAAAGAGCTGGCAGACCTCGTCATCGGCGGAGACGAAAGCGTTGCGAAGGAACTGACGCAAGAAGATCTCGAGTTTCTCTTCTCGTTCTAACCTGACCAATTCACCGCTGGCAAATCCGTGCATTTTGCACCGCACATTACTTAAGTAACCAGATGCCCCACCCAAAGTCATCAAAGCTGGTTAGCATCCTCTAATGATGTGAAACAGCCGATCCGCCGTGGAATAAAAACATAAGCGGCGATGGGGCTTTTACCGATGGACGTCAAAGACAAGTTGAAGCGTCATGCCTCCCTTGGAACCAGAGGTGTATTCTCTCGCTGCAAGGTTCAAGAGTCGGAAAATATCAAACTAAGCGAAGTCGAAGATTCGCCGAGATCAGACCAATGCAGCATTGAGTCGCTCTCGAAGCCGGCTTCTCTATCCAAAATCGTCGGCGATCCATTCGCAGCTGAAAAAACGTGGATGGCGGCATGCACCGTTGCCGGTTCGCAATCATTGCATGGGGACAACAACAATTCACGCACAAAGGCAGTGCTGTTGGCGATTCTCACATTCGTTGGCGCTGTAACTGGGGGACTTGCAGCAATGCTGCTCTTCCCGCTTTCGTACTTCTTTGCCGGTCATGTCTCCTGGCTTTTCACAGCCGTAAACATGGACACATTCATGCGGGCATCAATGACTCCACAGGTGCTTGGTTTTTACATTGGCTTGATAGCCAATGCCGCGTTTTGGGCTACTGCTCTCGATTCGCGCAAATCAAAACACCTTCGCCGCTCACTCTCATTCATGGCAGTGTTCCTTGCTGTGTTGTTGTACGTCGGCGCAGTATCAAGCGGTTCAATAACACTCGTAGGTGGTCTGATCCTTGCAGCACTCACGCTGGGAATCTGTTTTGCCAGCCGGGGACTTGGTTCTCTACTTCGAGACCACCTTCCAAAATCGTTGTCTGTACCGAAACTCCTACGATCAACATTGTGGGGACTTTTGGCACCGGCGATTTTGTGTGGCGTATCAATCGCCATGGCCTTCGCAATGAGCTCCTCGGGCGAACCTTCCAGACCCTACTCACCAGCTACTTCTTCTGCGTTGGCAATAGTCAGTATCATGCTTGCATACTCCGCCATGGTTCCAGGATTTTGCATGGCAATCGCATCGAAGTCGAAATCGATTTCCGGCTGCGCATTCCTTTCAGTCGTCACGCAGTCCCCGTTACTATTGGGTCTTGGACTGACCAGCATCGCTGCATTCGGCGCGCTGTTTGGTTTCTTTCCGACAGATGGTCCGCTTCCAAATGGTTTGCTGGATGCAACTACTTTATCAATTGCATTTCTCTCGGTGTGCGGCATGACCGCACTTGGCGGTGCGTTGGGCGCGAGTTGCAACAAGATGAGCAAGAAGAAGTAGCTGATTTTTCTCGAGGTTGCTCTCACTGCGAAACAGATGATTCTAGTAGTTGTAACCGGTATTGGAACTGGAGTTCATTTCTTCGACGACGCTGCGATCGGCAAACACGTGAACCAAAATGCAGCCAGCGGCAAATCCGCCGATATGGGCGCCGTAAGCCACTCCGCCACCGCCACCTAGAATTCCCATTCCTTCAATTATTTGAAACACGAACCAGATTCCCAACGCAGCAATCGCAGGCATGTCAGTCACCATGCGCATTACTAGCACGCGTACTCTTCTATGGGGAAACAGCATGATGTAGCCGCCAAGAACACCAGAGATAGCTCCGGATGCACCAAGCATCGGAATATTGAGATCCTGGTGACCGAACGCTGTTGCAAAAACGTGAGACAGTCCAGCCAGCACTCCGCAAACCAAGTAGAAGGACAAGTACTTCAAGTGACCCATCGCATGTTCGAGGTTGTCACCAAACACCCAGAGAAACATCATGTTGCCGAAAATGTGAGCGAACCCTCCATGCATGAACATGGATGTGATTAAGGTCAGATAGACGGGAATCGGCGTTTGCTCAAGCCGCATCGTCCCTGTTTGCCCACCGGATGAGATCGAGAACGCGCCTGCGACGTCATGTCCTGACAGAATCTCAGATGGAACAGCTGAGAACGCCATGTCAAAAGCCTGGTTGGAACCCATTCCCTGAAGGAAGACGAAAACCAAGATGTTCGCCACGATAATCAAAATATTGACTATGGATGCGCGTGTTACGCCCGAATTGTCATCACCGATGGGAAACATTGAGTCCTCTGTTGATAAGAGATTGCATGTAGATACAGGTCCTTTAGCAGTATAAACGCATGTTGCCGGCTATGCCGGTTCGATTATCCGAAATTTCAGACAGTCTGAATCGATTTTTGGCCCTCCCATGGCCATCGTAAGTGCGATACGTTGTGCCGACAGAAAGTATTCACCTCCCACGTCGATATCTTCGAACCAGAAGATCGGCGACCGCCGCTCGATTAACGTGGACTGAAGATCAAAGAGATACTCTTTTGTTTGCAAAATGTACAAAGGAGTTTTCTTGCGCTCAAGCGACATCTGAAGAAGGTTTCCGGCAGCGGTCCCAATCGCCCATTCAATCGGGTGGAGCCTGTAGGCGCCGTTAGTAATATGAGTAACGCCAATGTTCTTGCATCCAGCCACAAGATTTACGACATCAACATGAAGCAAGGCGCCAAGCGGGATTTGAAACGGTTTTGTCTCTTGCGCTGCGCCTGGCACTTCCTGAAATCCATGGATATCCACCGGGTACAATCCGATGCCGACACTGTCGTGAAACAGTTTTGCTCTAGCACCGGGATTGGTGGCAGCCACAATATCCTGCTCTGCGACCAGCACATGCGGAACAATCCGACGAGACTCGCGAATATAGGGATATTTGGACAATCCATCTTTCGTTCCCAAAACATCATACGAAAGTTTCAGTTCCGGATACCCGAAACCGCCGTCATCTCTCGGGGCTTCCGTCTGAAGCCAGTACAAAAACCCAAGGCTCACCGACTTTCCGAGAGCTAGGCGCTGAGCCATAGTTGTCGGTTCTGCGTCGATGATATTGTGACCACGCAAGTCATTGCTGTCCCAGTTAATCATAGAGACATCAAATTTGTAGTGAGCATTGTCAAACTTGTTTTTATCTATAAGTCTGCGATAGGACCAAAACGGAAGCAAAGTCACTATCTCACCCTCAGGCGATTTACGTTTGGCATCGACAAACATTTTGTAGCCTTGGAAAGAGAACTTTCCAGCTCTATTGAACTCATCGTAATGCGGCGGTTTTTCAATCTGGTGATTCTCACCCGGACAAAACTCGACAACAAACGGATATGTGAAATCCTGCACATTTTCAGGATTTCCTGTTGTCGGCGCATGTGGTTCTTTGGCAAGACTTTTGGAGTCCGAACCACTTCGATATCTAAGTTGCGCCACCGCCAGTACGTCACCAAGCTCGGTGGCATCAATGACGTACTTAGGATGAAACTCAAAAACTTCACCAGAATCCAAATTGACGCTAGTGACTGTAGCAATGCGCTTCTTACCGCCAGTCGCGCTTAATACTTTTGCACTGGCTATTTTGTTGCGCATGAAAATCTTTAGTCGTCTGGACTTCACTGCTTTGCTGAGCAGTTCGTCGATAATCGGCAATGCAACCTTGGGTTCGAAAGCTAGTCTACTTACCCAACAACTCCCCGGATCGAGCCTGGGATCGTCTTTATGCTCCGGTTTGAGAGTTCGGTTCTTCTTGTAAAAATCCCTGATTCGCCTGCGCAACTCCAAATAGGCACCACATGCGCCGGACGTCTCGACATACTTGTTTTCATCGAACGCCGAAACTCCTTGCGAGGTGATTTGACCGCCCAACCAATCAGTCTCTTCTATCAAGCAGACTTTGAACTTCTCTTTTGACCACGAAGACTCGTAAGCCGCCGCTACCCCGCCGAATCCTCCGCCCACGATCAAGACGTCGCAATCGATAACCTTTGCCGTCCTGCTCAAATCAAATCGCTTGACTGCCGCTTCGGGCGCCTCGATTGAAACGTTCTGAACATCAACTAACGTGACTTCAGTGACTCTTTTGGATGACATCTAACTTGCAGGTTTCCATCAGCTGACAGCTAATTCTAGCCGCTCTCAATATTAACCCTCAAGCGTTGCCATTATGCTATCTTGGCGCTCTTCTTTTGTAGCAGTACCGTCCGTTCCACCCAGGAGCTTACCGTGGCAACCTCTATTGATTTGTTCGAAACAGTTTCCAAAGAAGTAGTTGAGAGAGCTTCAAAGATAAAGCTTCTTTTGATGGATGTAGACGGAGTTCTCACCGAGGGCAAACTCTATTACCTAAAAGATGCAGAAGGAAACCCTGCTGAGTTCAAGGGCTTCAACAGTCAAGATGGATTGGGATTTCACTTCCTCAACCATGTCGGAATCAAAAGCGGCGTCATAAGCGGTCGCGAATCCTACGCCACCACGGAGCGCGCCCGTATTCTCAAAATTGCGCACGTATACCAAGGCTTTCTCGAAAAGGAAGCGAGCTACGACGAAATCCTTTCTATGGAATCGTTGACGCCAGATCAAACTGCATTCATCGGAGATGACTTTACTGATGTGGTGCTTATGAAAAAGAGTGGCTTAGCAGTAGCCGTCGGCAACGCGCGGGCGGAAGTGAAAAAACATGCGCACCTGGTGACGCAAGTCCACGGCGGCGATGGCGCGGTGCGTGAGGTGATCGAGATCATTCTAAAAGCACAAGGGCTGTGGCAGAAGATTTTGGATAAGTACGGAGTCTGATGTTTTGAGATTTTCGTTTTTTGCCACTGGCAGGGATCGTTGTTTTTTGCTTTTGATTTACCTGAACAATGCAGGTAAGCGCCGGCAGTCAAAGGCTGCAAATCCCTTCTGAGCAAAGGTTTCGAGTCGAGAGCCGATGGCGCTTACCCGTCCTGTTCAGCATGTTTATCCACAAAAACAACCTGAACATCCCATGTAAGCGCCACAAGCCAGAAGCTGTTCACCCTTGCTGGACAACTGTTTCGGGTTGAGAGCCGTTGGCGCTTACCCGCCCTGTTCAGCACAAGTCAACAAAAAAAATCAAACCCATTCAACCGGAAAAACGGCCAAAATTCAAACCTTTTTCAAATCCTTCAACTACCCTAAACACCACGTCTAGGAGATTTGAAAATTCCGGCAACCGCCGATACACGCATTATTCACGTAACCGGTAGTAGCATGCGGGCACTTGAGCGAATTCGAATTCAGACTTCCTAGAACAAAACAGGACTGTCAGGCAGCAATGACACGAAAATGTCATGGCTTATCCGTAGAGTAATATCACTCACCTGAAGCCCCCCCCCCAATACAAAGACCACCTAATCAAGGTCAGGTGCGGCTTCGCCACGTTTATTTTGGGTATAAGAACAATGGAAATGACGATGATTGATTGGAGACCCGCCGTGAAGAGACTGGACAGACGCGAACGGTCAGCTCTCGATGAAGCCTACAAGTATCATCGAGCACTCGATAAAGACGGACTACCCGCCGACATTTTCACCTTGTCACGATGCCTCAAAACCGTTTCCGCCGCTTTAACAGTGCCTGAAGGCGAAGCGTTCAAGCTGACTCGCCAACTGTGGCAACGCATGTACAATGCCCTTTTCGACAAGCTGATTACCAACTTCGCCGGTCACATGGTGTTGTTGAACTCAGCCGGTGAAGCGCTTGATCAAAAAGAAAAATTTCCCAATGACGGCATTCTGGAGTTTCACCCTGAAGGTCTAAGACGCGACGACGACGCTTACCGTATCGAGATAAAGCACTTGTATCCCAAGACTTATCATTGCCTCGAGTCTGTGTGGAAGCAAAACAGAGCCGCCGTAAGAAAAGAAGATTTCAACGCTTCCGATTGCGGAGAGCATGGCTGCTTCCTCAAACCATTCATGGTTGGCGAAGAAGTTCTGGCTGCCGAATCGACCAATGGCAAAGAAACAGCATACAAACAATGGTGGGAACTGTATTGGATGGCCTACTGCACCCAAGACAGTGACGTGAAACTGCAGCTGCAATCTCAGATGGAGCAGTTGGAATCAGTCTGGGGAAATCTCTTCTACTAAGAGCACTCGACTCAAACCGGAATGTGATCTGCGGTGTATCGCGCTTGGAAGCGCTTAACCGGGTCGATCATTTGGTTTTGACTTTCTTGAAACAGATCGCGTTTTTGCGCTCGCAATACTGTCGAAGCAGCAAAACTGGCTCTAGCAGTGTTAAGCGCGCCCTCGAGCGAAGCTTGCGTATTGAGCAGTCTGGCGATCGCAGGCCCGTCGCCGATTGCCATAAGCAGGTTCAACAGCGAGGAAACTTGCCCCAACCCTGCTTCGATCATTGCAATATCGCCCAGCGAAATGTTGTTGCCCTGGCATTTGCGAACCACTGCTGCCGAGATTGCTTCGGCAGAGCTGATAACAGTCTGTGCTTGCTTCTCAGCAAACTCTTTGGCTCCGTCCGATGTGAGCAATTTGCCGTTTTGTGTGACCGTTCCATCCTTATGAAATACAGTGCCATCAGTGAAGTGCACATCGCCTTTATTGTCTAAATGCGTACCGTCAGCCAGTTTGACTTCGCCGTTGGCTTCGATTACATCGCCTGTGAGGTGATTTACTATTCGGTTGTCCGGAGTCACTTCAACCTTGTCGTTCCACACCGTCCCGGTTTTGAAGTCGATTGTTTGAGTTCCCTTGGGACCTTCAATGGTGGTTGTCCGCTTGGCAGTGTCAAAGGTTTGGGTTGTTCCTTGCGACTCGATTTTTGGTTTCGGCGGCTCATGCGTTTCTTGAGAGCCGGTAGTGACCTTGGCCTTTTCACCGCTGTCGGTCGGCAATAACGCTTGAACCATGCCGTGCACAAAGCTCAGCTCCGCACCGTTGTTCAAGCTCAATACACGAGCGCCTTCGCCGAGACCTTCCAACATGGAAAGTGCTTTCTGGAGCTGTTCTTTTGCCTCTCCGTCGACTTGACTGATCTCTTCTTTGGTTACTTCTTTGAGCCCTTTCTGTCCTTTTTCGATTACGTAATACTTACCGAGAGCAGAGCGAATCAAGGTGCATCCGATGGGCAGATCCATCATCACTTCGCCGTTGTTTTTCAAGAACACGACTGTTCCGTCATTGTCGGTCATGCTCAAGCCATTGTCGCGAACTTCGATTTTCTTCCCATCTGGCTTTCTTGGAGCTTGCGGGTTGTCGTGCGAGGCGTTCCACGACTCCTGTATGTCGCCAGGAAGAACTTCGGCGACATAATCGGTGCCTTTGACAGTTGCGATCATTTTTGCCGTTTCGCCGATAGAGACAGGATCGCCGATGTTCTTGCCTTTCTCATCCACCAATTGCAACTTGTCGCCGATCTTGATCACACTGCCGCCGGTAGAGAGCTTAACTTCGATGGTTCCATCCGGTCTGCGGTGCGCCTTCTCCTGTCCGTCAACCTTGATTACGCGATCGCCGGTTTTGACGTCCGCAATCAGTTGGCTCTTCTTCTCCATATCAAGGAAGCCGACGACATCACCTTCCTTGATAGTGACGATTTTGCTTTCGGCGTTGACATGCACGGCACCACTTTCAGTTACGCGCGTCTTGTTTTGCAAGTTTTCAATTGCGCCTTTGGCAAAGGCTGCAAAATCCAAGGAACCATCGGCCTGGACAGCAACTTTGGGTAGTTCTTTCTCTGCTGCGGAGACTTTGTTTATGACGGTCGCCCACTCTTCGGCGCTAAGTTTTCCCAGCGTAGAAGAGCAATTTGGTGCTTGCTTTTGCGAATCGCCTTGCTTGATCTTGCATTCGTAAATTTTCGCCTGTTCGTCGAGCGCGTTTTTGAAGCACTTGGTGTCGAGATCGAAAAGCTTGTTGGGTTTGGAGTCGACTTTCGAAACCGCTGTTTGCGCCGTAAGAAACGCGGCAGCACCCGAGTAGCCTTTCGATGCAAGATACTTGTTGATGCTGAGGGACTTCTCGTCATTGATGGTGATTGTGTTGCCGGTGATGGTGTCTTCGTAAATTTTGACGCCGGTTCGCACAATCGCCTTGGCAGCAGCCAAAGTTGGAACATAGTCAGAAACAGTGCTGAGAAACGACCACGCCTTGGATGCCCAGCTGGTCTCTTCTTTCTTCGATTCTGGAGCTTCGGCGGCCTCGGGCTTAACCTCTTTGGCAGCAAGCGTCTTGTCTTTGCCGTCGCCCTGGTCCGTTCCTTTTGAGTTCTGAGCCTTGGCGTCCTGAGCCTTGGCGTCCTGAGCCTTGGTGTCCGGGGATTTGTCTTGCGGTTTGGCATCGGCTTTGGCGTCATCTTTGTTTTCTGACAAACCCAATTTTTCTTCAGCCAACTTGATTCCAGACTGAGCCGTTTCTTTCGCCCAGTCTAGAGAATTGGCCGCAGCCGCCTTTAATCGTCCGAGAATCGACTCAGACATTCCTTACCACCAAATTACGCGCAGGAGAGGGACCGTTATATGTATATTCAAATGGAGAAGATTTTGGACAAAGTCGACACAAAATCACCACTTGGACATTTTTTTGAGTGGATGGACCTAATTTTTCGAAGCGATTTAACCTGAACAAACCACGTAAGCGCCAAAAGCCAAGAGCTAAGACCGCCACGGCTGGAAAGCGGCGCTGGTCGCAATGCGAAGTGCGCTACGAAAGTGCAATACTTAAAGAAGAGCCGAAAGAGCAGCCAGATGGGCTGCGCGAAAAATGAAATTCATGAAAAAGAAGCCTGCAACGAAAAGCGCCAAGGCAGAGAAGTCCCTATCCGCTTCAGCCTCCGCCGGAGCCACGACTGCCGACTTGACAGGCAACTACCCCGGACGATACTGGCACGCGGTGGACGACGAGAAAATTTTCTGCGACCTTTGCCCGCGTGCGTGCGTTCTCAAAGAAGGAGATCGCGGCTTTTGCTTTGTCAGACAGAACATTGACGGCAAAATGGTACTGACCACGTACAACAAGAGCACAGGTTTTTGCATCGATCCGATTGAGAAAAAACCGCTCAACCACTTTTTGCCGGGCACGAGCGTTCTTTCATTTGGAACCGCCGGCTGTAACCTCGGCTGCCAATTCTGCCAAAACTGGTCGATTAGCAAGTCGCGCGAAATCGAACTGCTCAGCGAACGCGCCACCGCCGAAGACATCGCTCAAGCAGCGCTGAGACTGGATTGCCGCAGCGTTGCATTTACGTACAATGATCCCGTCATCTGGGCAGAGTACGCGATAGATACTGCCAAGGCGTGTCATGAAGCGGGCATCAAAACTGTCGCGGTAACCGCTGGATACATCACGCCCGAGGCGCGTCCGGAGTTTTATTCGGTGATGGACGCAGCAAACGTTGATCTAAAAGCATTCACCGAACAGTTTTATCAAAGACTCACTTTGTCCCATATTGAGCCGGTTTTGAACACTTTGAAGTGGCTCAAACAGGAAAGCAATGTGTGGTTCGAAATCACTAATTTGATAATTCCGCAGGAGAACGACTCAGAAGACGAAATCGCAAGAATGTGCGATTGGATTGTCGAGAACGTTGGTGACGAGGTTCCGGTGCACTTTACGGCGTTTCATCCGGACTTTCGGGTTCGCAACAGACCACCGACTCCGCCAGAAACATTGGTGCGCGCGCGACAGCAAGCACACAAAGTTGGAATCAAATACGCCTACACCGGCAACACTTACGATCTCTCAACGCAAAGCACCTACTGCCCCGGCTGCAAGCAATGCGTAATCGAACGAAACTGGTTCGAACTCGGCTCCTATCACATCAAAGACGGCAAATGCTCGAAGTGTCAAACGCCCATTGCAGGAGTCTTTGAAGAATCCAAAGGCGATTGGGGGCGCAAGAGAGTGGCGGTTTCACTCTAGCGCAATCGGCTTTCCCAATTACAATAGGATAGATGATGAACGACTAAGACGCGAACGCCAACTTAGCAGAACTTACAGGACCTGCAAAAGGATTATTGATGATTCGGTTGCCCATTTCGAAGTTGCATGTAAGCGTTGCCATAGCCGCGGCATTTGCGTTTTCAACTTCGCTTCCGGTACCACCAGCCTACTGCGCACCAAAACTCATAGCACAGTATTCGTCTTCTGGTTCTACATCTAATTCCGAAACGCAGACCACGACGGGCTCCGAAACGCAGACCACGACATCGACTCGCGATACATCATCAACCGAAGATTCGCCCGAGGTTGTCGCGGCAAAACAGTCCGCAAAAGAACAACTGCAACACCAGCGCGATCAACAGTTCATGAGACTGCTTCTCATCGGCGTCTTCATCTTCTTTGCGGCAATTGCCTTCGCCGGTTATTTGAGCATTCCACGGCGCAAACAAGGCGAGGAATCATCTAAGGGAACAGCAAATGATGATTGACAACATATTGATGTTCACTGTCGGTGCGGTTTTCCTTGGTGGCGGCATCGTCATGGCAAAACAAGCTTTCGAAGATGCAAAAAACTTTGTGGAAGCGGTAACGTTTGGAGTGATAGGCGCGGCACTCGGGCTGGCGTTGTGCATATGGTCGATTTTCGGCTGTCCCGGATAACCAAATTAGTAAATCGAGTTGTTCGCACAACAACCTACTCGCTATATAACAGATGAACCTTCGCCGTTGTCATGCGCCGAGAACCACTATTTGACAACACCATAAAAATAGATTTAAACACCCGATAGCCTCACCTCAGCGCTCGTGTCAGTTATGGCAACTGCCATGCAACGATTTGAACGCGGATGACAAGCTAAGATCAATGGTTCAACTGACTTCTGGGAGGATCCCTCATATGGTGTGGGGTACCGATAACGACTCTGCAATCACTCTTCCAAAAGGTGCTGTAATCTGGCTCTTAGCGGCAGGTTTAGTGCTTCCCTTATCGTTTGCAGAAACAATCCATTTCGTTTCGGCGAAGGCTGAAAGCGAAGATGCTAAAGTCGGCAGAGCCGGCAACTGGACGAAAAATGCGCAAGGCGCACCATCGATAGAGGCGTGCAAAGAACGCATCAAAAAGAATCCGGAAGACGCAGAAGCAATAAATGACCTGGGCTGGGCGTATCGTCAGCACGGCGATCTAAAGGCCGCAGAAGAAAACCTGAGAAAGTCTCTAAAGATCAATCCGGATCTCGCTTATACACACTCGAATTTGAGCGTGGTTTTACTGGACACGGGCAAACCGGAAGAAGCCTTGAAGGAAGCTGAAAAGGCTGTAGGACTCGATGAAAAGCACGCCGTCTATCACGTGGTATACGGTAATGCACTGTCAGCAACAGGCGATAACAAAACGGCTATCGCTCAATATCAAGCTGCATTGGCAATCAAACCAAACTATGAAAACGCGCTCTACAACCTAGGCCGCGTCTTGGATCAAGATGGACAAGGCAGCGAAGCAAAAGTGGTGTTGAGCAAAGCTCTGCAGCTAGATCCGCAAGACGACAGAGTGCTCAAGCTTCTCGACAAGCTGATGAAGTAGTTATCAATCACTTAGGAAATTGCCGCGAAGTGTGCGCGCAGCTGTTTGGCCTGCGGTCATACGCAGCGGGTACGTATCAATCGCCGCTGCCCAAATGATGTAAGAACCATCAGGAGCGAGAACTGCAGTGATGGTTCCAGGATAGGCGCGCCACTCACTGGGCGGATTGTTGGTAAGCCGCTGTGCGTCTCGGTCGCTGAAAGCCGAATCAAACACGACTTTCACCTCGGCGGTCGAGCCGCCCGTTTTGAGCGCGGCAGAACCATTTACCTTAAACTCACTTTGCAGCACATCTGCTTCCAGATAAGGATTCTTGCCTCGAAGAGCTGTGAGTCTCTGAGACCAATCATCGAGTCTCTCTTTTTTCAAAATCACAGCTGTCCCACCACCCGAGCTGGTTTGCATCAGTTCTTTCAGTTCCTGCATAACCATCTGCATTTGCTTCCACATCTTCTCATCAGCAATAGCTGCTGCTCTTTGGGCAAGAACCATTTGATTTAAGATGAACGCATCATCACGCTTGCCGCGAGCTTGGACTCCACCGCCTGTGGTATCACAAGCGATCAAAAACAACAGTGCCAGGCAAATTGTCGGAGATACTTTCGAGGGCTTCAACATGCTCTACGCGAAATCACAAACGCCAATAACAAAATTGCTCAGTTTGTTGAAATTCGACAAAGTGAATTTCACTCGACTGAGCAATGTTACAGCAGTTGAATTGGTTCGGGCTAGTTGCCGCGAATGCCTTCGTAGTCAAAGCTTTCTTCGAGCTCATCAAGCCACGTGCTTGGTACTTCGACCGAGCTCTTGCGCTCCATCAGCGCCAATTCTTTGAGGTCCCACAAATACTCGAACAAGCCCGAGTGGGAAATAGTCTTCGCTTGACCCTTGCGGGTGTCATAAAGGCGATTGAGACGATCTTTGAGCGTCGAGGTGCTCACGGTTACGAGTTGCAGTCCTGTTGTCGAATTGGCTGTTGAACCCATTGGGATTCTCCTTTTATTTGGTCGAATGCAGCAGCCCTGGCAGGGCTTCATGTCCACAACTTTCTAGTAAGGGGTTAGTGGACCGGACTCTCTACTTACTCCTATGCCCGGTCAATTAGCATGCAAAAGCATGTCAAGAGGACAATTTAAGGCAATCTAAGGCAAATGTCAATGTAAATCTAGGGGCGCCGTCTGTTTGCGGTTATACGGAGTATTAAGGAAACCAAACCAGCCAAAAGCCCCATCCATTGCCCATAAGCTGCACGAGATGCTAAAATTCGCGTTCTTACGTCGTTTGTTCCTTTGAATTCTTCAGGGGGAGGTCCCTTGTCCGAGGTTAGAGTAGCCGAAGGTGAAAGCATTGAAGCGGCATTGAAGCGCTTCAAAAAGAAAATCCAGAAGGCTGGCATTTTGTCTGAAATCAAGCGCAGAGAGCGCTACGAGAAGCCCAGCGTGAAACGCAAGCGTAAAGCTGAAGCCGCACGCAAGCGCCGCTCATAAGCCCAACGCATCTGGCCATCGGCGACCACCCCATAGGTGGCGCCTTTTGTGCATTTATGTTTAGACTTCCGAGAATTGAGATATCACATTTGGTATCGAAGCAAAACGCCTGAACGCATCGCGCAAACATCAGTTCCACCAATCACTCCACAGCTAGATCCCAACGCCGGCTCCGGTCGACGAGTTTCGCCACAATATCCTGATTGCAACTACATGCGGTGCACGAGTTTCGCCGAGCAGGTTGCAACCATATCGGGAAGCAACGGAGCAGCAACGCAGAGCAGATGCGCCTAAGCCTCAAAGGCGAAGATTGAATCGATCGGGTTGTAGCACTAAATATAGTGTCAGCGTTACGCTTCAGCTTGCGCAGTCGCTTGCGCCACCAACTCTTGCGAGACTGTTGGAGGAACTGGCGACAGATGCGAGAACTTCCACTCGTAGAATCCGAGACCTTGACTCAAGGTTCTCAATTCGATGATGTAGTCCCAAATTTCCGCACGAGGAATATTTGCAACCACTTCATCCCAACCGGTTCTGTTCGGGTCTGGACCGTAGCCGAGAATCTGACCGCGCATACCGGTGACTTGTCCCAGTACGCCGGAAGTGTAGCTGTTCGGCACTCTGATTTTGACTTCGGTGATTGGTTCCAAAATGATCGGACCAGCTTTCGACATACCTTCACGCATGGCAAGAATGGCAGCCATTCTGAAGGACATTTCGTCTGAGTCTACATCGTGATAGGAGCCGTCAAAGAGGTTGACCGACACATCCACGCATGGATAGCCGGCGAGCGGTCCTCTGCCGAGTGCTTCGGTGACGCCCTTTTCCACACCAGGTATGTATTGGCGAGGGACCGAACCACCAACGATTGATTCGCCGAACTTGTTGCCGGCGCCGCGTTCTTGCGACTCGATCTTGAGATAGACTTCGCCGAATTGGCCTTTGCCGCCGGTTTGTTTCTTGTGTCTTCCATGAGCTTCGACTTTGCCTTGAATCGTTTCCTTATAAGCAATCTTCGGCTTTTTGCTGTCGAGCTGAATGCTGTATTTGCGTTCTAGGCGTTGTCTCGAAAGTGAAAGGTGCACTTCGCCTTGACCAAACAAGCAGTATTCATGCGTGTCAGCGTCGCGATCGACTTTGAGAATCGGATCTTCTTCAGCCAACTTTCCAAGCAATGTCGAGAGTTTTGCTTCATCGTTGCGATTCTTGGCAGAAATTGCAAGCGAGTAAAGCGGCGGCGGAGTGGGCGGAATGGGCATAATCGTCGTCTCCTTTTCGGAGACGAGCGTATCGCCGGTGCGCGGCGTTTCCAAACGCGCGATAGCAACGACATTGCCCGGTCCTGCCGATGGCATCGTTTCTTGCTTCTTGCCTACCATCCAATAGAGACCGCCGACCCGCTCTTTGCTGCCGCCTTTTGAGCTGTCAACGAGCTGCGAATCGCCGGTGATGGTGCCGGTATAAACTCGCGCCAGCGAAATCTTGCCGGCCTGAGGGTTGATGTATGTCCGGAGCACTTGAGCAATTACCGGACCATCGTCTTTGATAGTGAGAACCTTGCCGTCTGCATCTTTATATTCTCTTTCCGCCGGTGACGGTGTAAGAGCAATTAATGCATCGAGCAAGGAGAAGACGCCGACGTCTGTTTGCGCGGAGCCAATCAATATAGGAACAATTGTACCGGCACGCACAGCAGCCTTAAGGTCCTTTTCAAGGAGGTCGAGCGGCGGGTCGTTGCCTTCCAAGACCATTTCCAAAAGGGCGTCGTCCGTGTCTGCAAGACTTTCAATGAGCTTTTCGCGAGCATCATCGAGATCTGCCTGCACATCGCCAGGAACATCGCCTTTCTCCGGCTTTCCTTGAGCTCCGTATTTGAAACCTTCTTTCTTCAGAACATCGACATAACCAGTCAAGCTAGTGCCAGAGCCGATTGGATAGTGCATCGGGGCAAGCGGCCGAGGAGTCTTGGTACCGGGCATGTTTTTCAAGGTGCTCAAGGTGTCGGCGAAGTTGAGGTCTTGTTTGTCCATCTTGTTGACGAACACCAATCTCGAGATGCCGATGTCTTCAGTGAATCGGAGCAGCGTGTCCATCTGAATCAAGCGACCCGGATCTGGCTCAACCACGAAGACTGCGGTATCTACACCCATCAATGCCAGCTTAACCTCTTCGGAGAAGTCCACGAAACCTGGGCAGTCAAGGATGTTGAAGGTTATGCCTTGATAAGTGGTGCGGGCCATCGAGGTTTGCGTAGAGATTTGCCGAGCAATGGCTTCTGGCTCGTAGTCAGTAGTCATCGTTCCATCAGTAATCTTTCCGCGTCTCGAGATGGCTCCCGTCAAGTGCAGGATTGACTCTACGAGCGAGGTTTTGCCGCTTCGGTTAATGCCGATGAAGGCGACGTTTCTAATTTGAGACGCAGGAATAGACACAACTTTTCTCCCTGTGATGGCAAGGGTTGGAACGACGAGATCTATGAATGTGTTAAGGGTATCGAATTCATCGGGATTTCAGCAACAGTCTCACGATGAATTAATCTAGATCGCTGTCTGCGAGCTAATCAATTGCGCTTTTGCAAGGTTTTTGAGATGAACTCAATCCTTTGCCGCCCTAAATCTTTAGAACCTTAGAACCAGCCGTTATTCTTCTTCTTCGTACTCGCCGTAACCTTCAATCTTCACGCCTTTATGCGAGTTGAGTCTTTGGTGCAACAGCTTTTGATCGTCTTTCAGATTGATTTGTGAGTTGAAAATCTTCCTGATTTTCTTGCTTGCTCTTCCCATTACGGGGAATCGATAACCACGACCCGGCTCCCAAACTACCGTGGCAGGCTTCGACTCGTCGCCACCGGAAAGAACGATGTTTACTGCTTTAGAACCAGGCAGGCCGACGAGATCGCAACCCAACATCAAGCAAAATACCGCAGACACGAAAAACAATGGACCAATGATGATATGACACAGCATCCCCTCACGCTGCTTGATCAGCGAATTCTTTCCGGGCGGCAAGTGGATAAACCAAGGGGAAATTAAGGTCAACGGCAAAAAACCGGACCAGTACAACACTCTGCCAGTTACTGCGGCGGTCCAGAACTTGTAGCAGAACGACAACCCAAGAAGAATCAGGACTCCGCCAAGAACCCAAAGGGCTTGGTCAGGAAGTCTGAACAACCACGGGAAAGATACGGAGGTTACAGAAAACGACATCTTTCAATTCACCAAATTTAGTAAAGAATCTAAAGCCGAACCTAAATTTAAGTCTACACTGTTTCCGTTTTTTGAGCTAACCAAGTGGGGAAGAGACGATAACTCGACTACCCTAGGCTAAAATATCGCTTCCTTCTTCCTTCGGCAATTCTTCGGCAATTGAGGAGTTTCAATTGACTATTTCAAGATTAAAGCGAGACACCCGCTTAGGCGATCTCAGTTCCAACGATGTTGGAAGGCGTGTCACAGTCACCGGTTGGGTGAACGCCATTAGAGATCTCGGAGGCTTGATCTTTATAGAGCTGCGCGACGCCTCAGGCAAAGTTCAATTGGCAGCAGACCCCAATCGCAACAAAGAAATACACGAAAAGTTCGTCCCCTTGCGCAACGAGTTTGTGATTGCGGCAAGCGGCATTGTCACCAAACGCCCAGAAGGAACAACCAAAGACACGACCACCGGCGGAATCGAGATTTACCCCGATCAAGTAGAGCTGCTCAATACGTGCCGCCCGCTTCCCTTTCAACTCGATCTGGCCCATCAAGTCGATGAGGCACTTAGGCTCAAATACCGCTTTTTGGATTTACGCCGACCAGAGATGAACAAAAACCTTATCCTCAGACACAAAATCGTTCACGCCATCAGAGAATTTTTGAATGGGGAACGGTTTATTGAAGTCGAAACACCAATCTTGTGCAAAGCGACACCGGAAGGAGCAAGAGACTTTCTGGTGCCAAGCCGCCTAAATCCAGGCAGCTGGTATGCGCTTCCTCAATCGCCACAACTTTTCAAACAGACTCTCATGATTAGCGGGGTCGATCGCTACTATCAAGTAGCACGCTGTTTTCGCGATGAAGACCTGCGCGCCGATCGTCAACCCGAGTTCACGCAGATCGATATCGAGATGTCCTTCATCGACGAAGAAGACATCATGTCTGTTACCGAAAGGCTTGTGACAAGCGCCTTTAAACCTGCGGGTATTGAGCTGAGTCCACCGTTCCTTCGCCTCCCTTACAAAGAAGCGATGGACAGATACGGTAGTGACAAGCCGGACTTGCGCTTCGACATGGAGATTCACGATCTGACGGAATTGGCAAAAACATGCCAATTCAAGGTGTTTAGCCAAGTAGCGAACTCGGGTGGCAAAGTAAAATCAATTTGCCTAACCGGCGGCGCCGCTTCCGCTTCGAGAAAGCAAATCGACTTGTGGACGGAGTTTGCAAAGTCCTGCGGAGCAAAAGGTCTTGCTTGGGTTGCATTCTCCACCGAAGGAATTCGCTCGTCAGGCGCGGACAAACATTTAAGCCCCGACGAACTTTCCAAGCTCAAGGAGCTTGCAGGCGCAAAAGACAACGACCTAGTCCTCATCATTGCCGACACCCCCAAGCAAACAGCCAACGTCTTGGGAAGATTGCGCTTGAAACTCGGTGAAGAACTGAATCTCATCGATCAAAACAGTCACAAACTTCTTTGGGTCGTCGACTTTCCACTGTTCGAATACGACGATGAAGAGGGGCGCCTCATGGCTGTTCATCACCCGTTCACCAGCCCGCACTTGGACGACCTCGACTATCTTGAAACCCAGCCGGAGCGCGCCAGAGCGCGAGCCTACGACATCGTCTACAACGGTGTGGAGATTGGCGGCGGCTCTATCAGAATTCATAACCAGGAAGTGCAGAGCAAGGCGTTTGCCGCAATTGGAATCGATCGCGCTACTGCAAAAGAGAAGTTCGGTTTCCTCCTCGATGCACTGGAATCAGGCGCTCCGCCTCATGGCGGCATCGCATTGGGCTTGGATCGCGTAGTCATGCTTTTGGCTGGCTGCAAGTCAATTCGAGACGTCATCGCATTTCCAAAGACTCAGTCCGGAACATGCTTGATGACATCCGCACCATCTGCGGCGGCACCAGAACAGCTCAAAGAGTTGCACGTGAAGTCGGTCGAGCCACCCTCTAAGGGCAGCCAAAACCAGAATTCAAATCAAGCGAACGCCCAAGCGATCGCCGCCGAGTGATTTCGCCCGGCTTCAGGCAAAGCCCCATAGGTTTTGAAAAGACCTCGTGCTAGAATGCGAAGAGCATTACTAGGCCTAGTTGCTACTATAGATCACTTATGAGCCGCAATTTCGAAGACCCCAAAAGGTTATCGATTCTCCCAATTCAACTTGGGATTGTTGCCGTGGCAGCCGTTTTGACAGTCTTTTCCTGTTCAGGCTGCGGAATGAAGTTCAAGACATCCACGGAATTTCTGATTAGCGGCAACAACTATTTCAAAAAGGGTGACTACGCCAAAGCCGAGGTCGATTACAGGCAGGCACTTAGCCGTGACCCTGAAAGCGCCACAGCCAAGCACAACCTGGGAGTAATTCTCAACGAGCAAGGGCGCTACGAAGAAGCGATTCCCATGCTCAAAGAAGCTCTCAAAGTTGACGACAAGGACGCGGTCGGTCACTACGTGCTGGCGTCGGCATTGTCTCACAAAGGTCAGTTCGACGAGGCGATGGTCGAAGCCCAAAAAGCCACTGAGTTAGATAAGAGCGAACCTCTGGCTTTCAGGGCGCTTGCAGAGGCGGCACTCGGAAAGGGTGACGTACCTTCCGCGATCGAGGCGTACAAAGCCATCGACTTGCTTGATGCGAGCGACGATGAAGACCACCATAAACTTGGACAGCTCCTCGGCATGTCTGGTGACAACGATGGCGAAATCAGAGAGCAAAAGAAAGCAATCGAGCAAAACAATCACAACTTGGATGCGCGAATTGCTTTAGCTAAGGCTTTTCATCGAAAAGGCAGCATCGACGATGCTCAGGAAGAACTGAAGAAAGTGCTGGAAATAGCACCGGCCAACGAAGAGTCGAAAAGCTTGCTTGATTTAATCGAAAAGGAAGCAGCAAGCAGCCCTCCCTCAAAAACGGTGGCCTCCCAGAGAGCAAAGACCGAACCTGATGGAGCGGGAATGATTCAACAAGGTGAACATCAAGTCCCGACAGAATAAAGCGGCACAATAATCAGACAACAAAGAACGGCAGTGAATCGAGTTTGCAAACTGAACAGTCATGCCACGAAACTTTCCAAAACCAAAATCAAATGAAAAGCCCGAAGTCAACATGGGTCTTATCTGGTTGCTCAACATAGTTCCTTGCGCTGCACTCATCTACGTCCAAGGTTGGAAGGCACTCAAATATGTGTATTGGATTTGGCTGCTCGAGTTTTTAATTTGGAAATTTGAATTTGCTGTTTTTGTTTACTTCGCTTCGTCGATTGCGGCACTGGTTCTAACAACAACAACCAAAGATTGGAAGACGACTCTTGAAGAACGTTATGCAGAGCTGTATCCAGATCAAATGGTGTACAACCTACATGACGGCGAGCAACAAATTAGAAGGTTTCAAGGTCAGACAGTCGACACCCAAGTGGCCGAAGAAAGAGAAGTGTCCCTGCTTCAAGACGAACCTGCCGACAGCAAACCGATTGCTGCGCGTTCGACGCCGTCAATCGCCGCAACCGATACCGCCAGCAGTGCCGCCTCTTTCATGGCAGCTCCAACACTTACAACTCCGGCAAAAGATTCGGCTAC
Organism: uncultured Candidatus Obscuribacterales bacterium; assembly: GCA_964503045.1. Classification (GTDB taxonomy): domain Bacteria; phylum Cyanobacteriota; class Vampirovibrionia; order Obscuribacterales; family Obscuribacteraceae; genus CAYZJR01. The sequence continues at coordinate 45,354 of CAZCZI010000011.1, read as the reverse complement.
ACCACTGGTAATTTCAATTCCTCAAAAAGAGCAAGATGGGGCCTACGTGTTCACCTCGGTACAGTCACCATATGCGATGGCTGAATCTCCTTCGCCGACCTCATATGCTGATTCTCTGCCAATTCCGCAATCGTTTGCCCCTTCTCAATCGCTGGCTGATTCAGTTCTTTCACCAACCTCGCTCTCCGACTCTTTGCTCTCGCCCCAAGCCTTCAATGATTCGTTGCCCACACCGAATTCTCTAACCAGTGCATTCCCACAACCGACGAACCTCGATGAGGCACTTCCGACACCATCATCGATTGCCGATGCTGCGATGTCAGCGCAGTCTGGTTCCAACTCCGTTCCACAACTTCACAGCCTTGATGCATTCATGGCACCACTGCCGGCAGTCACGCCTCAGGGCAATTGTGATAAGTGCGGCGCAGAGAGAAATCCGAGCTTCTCGTTTTGCATAACCTGCGGGCAAAATTTCTAGTGGAAACTGCATATAACTAATGGAATAGAAAAATCGAACTCAATTTGAACTTTTTTGCACCCTCAAACGTTATTGATATAGGAATCGGCAGAGAGTTTGCATGACTTTGTAAATTGCTCACCGTAAGATCACTGACGTCGCGACTACAAGGGGTGGTGACTATGTTTGCACAAGTTTGTACTGGTGGAATCAACGGAGTTGATGCGTTTCAAATCGATGTCGAAGTCGACTGTTGTGGTGGCATAGGGCAGATTCAAATCGTTGGACTTCCCGATACTTCAATAAAGGAATCACAAGAGCGCGTGCGCGCAGCAATAAAAGCGTGCAGCTTTCTTATGCCGCCCGGCAAGAAGTGGATTGTCAATCTTGCGCCGGCGGACACGCGCAAAGAGGGGCCCGCGTTCGACTTGCCGATTGCAGCCGGGATTCTTGCGTCGACCGGGTTAATTCCGCGCGACTTCTTGCGAGGATTCTGGCTTGTCGGCGAGCTGGGTTTGAATGGCGCCGTGCGCCCCGTCTCAGGAGTTCTTCCAATCGCAATACGTGCTCGTGAGTCAGGTGCATCCGGCCTCATCGTGCCAGAAGGCAACATTGAAGAAGCGAGCCTTGTGGACGACCTGCCAATCTATCCAGTCTCGCATCTCATGGAAGTGTGCCAGATACTTAGAAATCCATCTGCGGCAAACGTCTACGTAAGCGACGCGCGCAGTGCATTTCAAAAGCAGTTGCAAGATTATCGCTTCGATTTGGATTTCCGAGATGTGAAAGGTCAGAGTTCAGCCAGAAGAGCTATCGAGATTGCAGCCGCAGGCAGGCACAACGTTCTGATGGTTGGTCCGCCGGGCGCGGGCAAGTCGATGCTGGTTGCGAGAATGCCCGCCATCATGCCACCACTTTCTTTTGAGGAAGCAATCGAGCTCACCAAACTCTACAGCGTTGCTGGAAAGTTGACGGACAAGGGTTCGTTTGTCCTCGAAAGACCGTTTAGAAGTCCACACCACAGCGCTTCTATAACCGGTCTTGTAGGCGGAGGCAACTATCCAAAACCGGGAGAAATTTCGCTCAGCCATCTTGGAGTTCTCTTTCTTGACGAGTTGACGGAGTTTTCCAGATCGCACTTAGACAATCTTCGTCAGCCTATGGAAACCGGCACTGTCACCATTAGCAGAGCGAATCAGACTATTACATATCCGGCGTCATTTACGTTAATAGGCGCATGCAATCCTTGCCCTTGTGGCTACCGTGGAGATAACATCAAATACTGCACCTGCACTCCTGGACAAGCCGACCGTTACTGGGCCCGGCTGTCGGGTCCGTTTCTCGACAGGTTCGACATGCATGTGAATGTCAGGCGACTTTTGGAGGCGGACATGGCCGGCCTTTCGGTCGGAGAGTCTTCGCAGGAAATGCGTCTTCGCGTTTTGCGTGCGGTAGAGGCGCAACGCGCGCGTAATGTCGTCGTTGCGCCACGCGCCCAAGCGAAAGAGTTAGGGCGGTGTCTTGTAGGAGCACACGAGATCGTTGATTGCTCAGAACATCATCCGTGCCAAGAAAGTGGAGTCGCCCTACAGAAACGTACAGCTATTCGACCTCCGGGATTCGTCTTCAATGCGCATTTATCAAACAGGCAGGTATCTCGATTTTGCCAAATCGATGCCAATACCAGAGAGTCGCTTGTAAGAACTATTTCCGGTATGGGACACTCTGCAAGAGCTTATGATCGCGTCTTACGGGTTGCGCGCACTATTGCCGATATCGAGGGCTCGGAGAATGTGTTGCCACTGCATGTTTCCGAGGCGATTTCTTATAGGAAATACTAGTCGTACTTCTAGCTGGCCGCGCTCACAGTCGTTTTGAAAAACTGCTTGTGCAGTTGTTTCACTGCTTTGTCTGCGTCGGCGCTAGATACGACAAAACTGAGGTTGATATCAGATGCGCCACCAGAGATCATAAGAATATTGATGTCACTAAGTGCATTAAACACTTGTGCAGCAATACCACTCTTCTCTCTGAATTGGCGCCCGACCACGGTTACGATTGCTACGTCACGGAGGATTTCGACTTCGCCTAGTTCTTCCAGTGTGTGCGAAACTTCATCGAGTGCGTCGACGCGATCCGTTGTAAGGGAGATTGATACTTCAGATGTAGCGATCAAATCGATTGGCGTTTCAAACCGATCGAAAATCTGAAAGACCTTCGCTAGAAAGCCGTGCGCCATCAACATTCTGGGGGAGTGAATAAACAGAGCGGTAATGCCCTTCTTGGAGGCAATTGCGCAGATCAAACTGCCACCCGGATCGGTTTCCGCTTTGATGGCGGTTCCGGCAACATCGGGTTTCATCGTGTTCAAGATTTTGACGGGAATATTCTTCTCGACTGCAGGTTTGATTGTAAGAGGATGAAGAACTTTGGCACCGAAATATGCAAGCTCGGAAGCCTCATGGAAAGAGACTTCTGGCAGCACCGTGGCTTCAGGTACCACGCGGGGATCTGCCGACATCATGCCATCGACGTCAGTCCAAATTTGAATTTCTTCTGCATTAAGGGCGACTCCAAAAATAGACGCGCTGAAATCAGAGCCGCCTCTACCCAGAGTCGTGCTTGCACCACTTTCGGTGGCAGCGATGAATCCCTGAGTGATTACGGTTTTTCCTGACTTCAGGCAGGGATTGAGAATTTGCGTCACCTGTTCGGTTGTTTCTGCCCATAGGGGGTTTGCTCTGCCGAAAGTGTCATCAGTGACAACCAACTGACGTGCATCAAACCAGGTGCTTTTCAATCCTCTGGTTGATGCAACCGCGGCAAAAATCTTCGATGACATCAGCTCGCCCAAGCCGGATACTGCGTCGAGAGAGCGTTTCGTCAGTTCTCCCAGATAGGAGATTCCTTTGTACAGTACTTGCAGATCTGTGAAGTAATTGTCCAATTCGGAAAGCAATGCATCTTTCGTTGCTTTGTCTTTGATGAGCGCCTCGATTGCAGTGAGATGCTTTTCCTTGATCCAGTCGGCCTTTTCGATGGCACCATCGAGGTCTCTGTCCACGGCCTTTTGGGCTCCATCGATCAAAGCGTTGGTTACGCCAGACATCGCCGACAACACGACCACCGGCGGTCCGTGCTTCTTCGACACGTCCTCAACCAGTTTGAAGACGCCATCAAAACGCTCCGCCGAACCGACAGAAGTTCCACCAAATTTCATTACGAGCATATTTCGAATCCCGAATCCTGCAAACAAACTCACGGCAAAATGCTGCCGATCAAGATCGTTAAACCGTTATCGACGGTTATAGCCGATCGAGTTTCGTTGCTTGCTGGAGCCGACCTACTTGCTTTCGACTAGCGTCTGAATATGTCGGCGCCGAGGTTGCGGAGCTTCTCTTCAAGACCGTCGTATCCGCGGTCGAGGTGATGCAGCCCGGTCACTTCCGTGACACCCTCAGCTCCCAAGCCAGCAATGATCAAAGCGGCAGCCGCTCTGAGGTCGCTTGATTTTACTTCAGCGCCCATCAGCCTGGGAACACCCTTGACGACAGCAGCGTTACCTGTGAGAGAAATGTCAGCTCCCATGCGACGCAGCTCAGGAACTTGCATGAAGCGGTTTTCGTAGATGGTTTCGGTGATGATTGAAGTGCCATCGGCTGCTGCCAAAACCGGCATGATTGTGGCTTGCAGGTCGGTCGGGAAACCAGGATATGGAACCGTCGTTACATCAGTGGCAAGCAATCTACCCGTCGACTTCACGCGCAAAGTGTCCGGAGCGAAGATAGAAACTTCAGCGCCCATTTCGGACATCTTGCTGATTACGGAATACAAATGATGAGGATTCATGCCGGTGATCGTTACTTCACCGCCAGTCGCCATTACAGCGAGCATAAACGTGCCGGCTTCGAGTCTGTCCGGAATGGTATCGTGCACGGCACCATGCATTTCTTCCAATGGAACGCCGTCGATGACGATTTGATAGGTGCCTGCGCCCGTGATCTTGCCGCCCATTGCATTGATGCAATCTGCGAGATTGGTGATTTCAGGATCTTGCGCGGCGTTTTCGATAACTGTTTGGCCTTCGGCTAGAGCCGCAGCAAGCATGATGTTTTCAGTGGCGCCGTTAGACGGGCGATCGAGGTAAATTCTAGTGCCCACCAGCTTTTCGCAGCTGGCATAAACGTAGCCGTGATCGATGCGACATTCTGCACCAAGCAGCTTCAGACCGCGCTCGTGAAGATCGATTCTTCTTTCGCCGATTGCGCAGCCGCCCGGAAGAGAAACTTTCGCTTCTTTGCAGCGAGCAAGCAGTGGTCCTAATACGACAAACGACGCTCTCAATTGGCTAACGAGTTCGTAAGGTGCTTCGATATCGGTAATATCACGCGCGTCGATTGCGACTTCGCCTGGTTTATCGAAGGAAACTTTTGCGCCGAGGTGACGAATGATATTCGCCATCATGTGCACGTCAGTCAAATTAGGCACGTTGCGCAGAATAGTAACGTCTTTAGCAAGAAGCGCAGCCGCCATCATTTTCAGTACAGCGTTTTTTGCACCATAAACATGCACGCTTCCGGAAAGCGGCTTGCCGCCACGGATAATAATCCGCTCCTCGGTTTCGGGTGGGCCGGATGCCGGCTTGTTGGGTGGGTCAATTTTCGATTCTAAGCCAGGTGAAAGTTCTGAATGCATCTTTTCTATTGCCGCTTCTAGGGAGCTGGTTTTCCGATGAGGGCTCGAGTCACTCTGCGCATGCTCCGGAACGTAGAGTTACTTTTTTTGCACATCCTACCGAGGGCTATGGAATCGATATATGCACATTTCTTCTTTGGTTGGGAACGCGCTTTGCGCCCCACTAACTACTGTACAGCCTGAAGGTAAACCACGTGTTAAGGCTGTAGCCTTGCACATTATCGATGTCCACCTGTCAACTATGTGATAGATAGCCACTCTTGAATAAATCTCCTTTAATCCTTCCAAAATGCAGATGTAAAACTGTGGTTAAAGGTGCCCGTCGCCAAGAGGGTGAGCCCGCCGATGCCCTTGCCTCAAGCCTTTTCAGACTCTTGATTACACTCGATTTCAAGAGCTTCGAAGCATCTCAATCTTTCGCGACAGTTTCATAACCGCAAGAGCCTGTTGTTTAGGAGAGGTTGCTCATCTAAGTTCTGCTTGATGTGGAAACAAACAGAAACGTTTTGCATTGATGCCGCAAAAATCTGGAAGGTGTATTCTTCTTATTGTCATGTTATTCACTCGCTGCGCGCGTCTTTCATTGATTTTTGCTTGTTGTGTACCATTGGTGCACGGATGCGTTATGACCGAGGAAGTAAAACGTATAGATCGGATGAAAGAGGCCGAGCGCCAACGCAATTCTTACAAGACTGGCGACCTGACCGGCGAACAGATATGGACGCGAAGTTGCAATTCATGCCACCCCGGCGGAAAGCAGGGACTCGGACCATCGCTAGAAGGCCTCAACGAAAAATGGCCCGACGATGCAGCGCTGAAGAAGCTGATTAGAAGCGGCAAAAAGACAATGCCAGCCCAACCGAAAGACGCTCTTACGGATGTCGAGTTGGATAACCTTGTTATATATCTGCGCGGAATGACGATCGAATAATCGATCCATATTCTGCGTTTTTGCGACTGCTCATCAGTTCGCGCAGTGAGTTGTAAGTTCTTCCCTCCTGATGCACCTCGATGGAACTTATAAGGTCCATTCCTTCTCAAAATGCAACTTATAAGTTGCGTCCTCTTTCCGACGAAGCGATTTTGAACTCGAATATGCTCAATTTATTTGAAGGGCAGCTGCACTTCAGTCGGTTGAACTGCAAGCAAGTGCAAAATCCAGAGCACCACCAGCACTATCATGATGTACGCCGTGATTCTAGTAAGTGGCGGAACTTTAGTCAGATGCACCGGTTCAATCGGGCAGTACTTCTGAAAGATAGTACCGATTCTTTCGCGATCGGCCAGATAAGGAAGCCATATCAAAAGCCACCATATCTTTTTGCTATCCAAAGTCGGCTTATAAAGAACAAGGATCAAGTCGGGGCTGAGATATACCCTCGTCACTTGCTCCCAATTCAAGGTCTTTCGCTTTGGCCAATGTGGACCTCTGTACTTGAGCCCGCGAGGGCTCATCTGCAATCCCGACGGACTGAAGTAAGGCCTCAATCCAATAAGAAGGGAGAGGGAAGCGATGGTAATGAAGAATCCCTCAACGTTCCATAAAAGACTGATATTGCTTCTAAGTTGCTCAAGCCCTGGCCACAAGGCTTTTGCCAAACCCAGATATGCAGCCGCGAGAATAATGCACATGAGCAACTCGCTTGGTTCGCGGTTCTCTAAAAAATTGTGCTGGGGTTCGCCTTCCTGATCAATGACAGGTTTAGGTTGTGTCATCCCACTTGTGTCCCCGCGCCCGCCTGCTGCCATTTTTTGGCTCCCGTAGCTTATCTCTATTTATAGCCCCACTGCAAGGGCTATATATAGTTTGGTACTAACCCGCCTGGCTCGCCATATCGCCATTCCCTTTTAGTGAACATCAGAGTTAGCGCGCCGGCAAGGGGATAAACCCCGGGGAGGCGGGACTTTTTGATAGTTTTTTGAGAATGGGGTGGTCGAAATTATTTCGCGGCTGCGTGCTGAACAATGTATAAAAGCGCGCCCGGGCTTTGCCCCGAAACCGCCATGCTTGCCAGCGTTCGAAGAACGGCGTAGACGCGCTTCGATACATTGTTCAGCTCAGAGACTGAACAAAAAGCGCGCTCCATCTCACAGCACGGTCGCCAAGCGGCGCCCGAACTACTCTCGCCCAAAAATCTCTTCCGTTGCACGCCGCGCACGAGTTTGGATTTGAGCTTTGTCCATGGGTTTGTCGCTGTCGCCATCGAAGCGTTTGGGTGCGACTGATTTATAGAATTCGGAGTCGAATGCGCGAGTGCGCACGACAACCGGCATCGGCACTGCGTAGCCGAGGACTAGTGCTTGTTGTTTTGGATCGAGTTGAGAAAGAACAGTGCGCAGGGTTTGGCTGCCAGAGACACCAGTGAAAACCGCATCAATGTCTTTGTCGTCGTTGAGAAGAGCGGTGACGCGTGTTCCTATCTGGCTCAAAACCTCGGGATCGATACCGCTTGGGCGTTGATCGACAATCAGGAGCGTCACCGAATACTTCCGCATCTCGCGGGCGATGATACCGAATATGGTTTGACGCGCAACTTGCGGAGCCAAAAACTTATGCGCTTCTTCTATAACAATCATAAGTTTTCTTGGTGGCGCGGTGTTTTCCGGGTCAGCCAGATACAGTTCCGTCCGCCGCACATATTCTGCATGGATACGGCGAGTAATGATGTTGGTCGCCAACATATATGAAAGCAAATTGTTCTGCCTTCCAAATTCGAGCACTATGTGTTTGCCCAAATGAATGTGACGCAAAATTTCATCGACGTAATTGTGCGAGACACGTGGCTTCAAATACGGTGTCTTTTGAACAACCGTGTTCAAACGACGCTGAAGGGTCTTGATCGCAGTAGGATGCCCTTTGTGCATCTGGGTGAACTCATCGATTTCTTCACCCGACATATCAAGCAAAGTTGATATCCAATCAGCCCCCAACTTTTCTCGAATGATGTAAGCATTCTCTATGGTGGCTTCAGATAATGCGAGTTCGGAGCGAAGCAGTTCCAAATCCTCAATTTCAATCTGGTTGTATCCGATGTTCAACTCGTACGCATCAGGAATTCCGCGCGCCTTCGAAGATTCCGAATCGAGGCTGAATACCGCCACTTGGTGCCCGAAAAGCTGCTTCAATCCTTTGACACGCGGAGCAGATTTGTTCTCCGATACTGCCTGCCATCCATACTCGTTGTGCATATCAAAAACCAAGACTGATGCGATGTCTTTTGCTATTGTTCCGCACAAAAATATGCGTGTGAGAAAAGACTTGCCAGTTCCTGACTTACCAAAAATTCCGTTCGAGCGTTCGATGAATCGCGACAAGTCCACACATACCGGCGTCTCCATGTTGAGCGGGCGTCCGATATTGAAGTGCGTGTTGGTCGGATCTTCCTCATCTTCAGCGCCAAAGACAAAAGAGAAGTCTTCTTTTGTGGCTTCATACACAGCCGAAAAGTGGCTGGGCACGGTCTTCACCGGGCGCAGCTCACGTTCGCCGCTGTCTGCATCGCGCTCGAGCATGAGCATCGGTTGGAGCTGCACGGTTCCAAATGTGGTCGTACCGGCCAGTACTGTGTGCACGAAACTATCGAACTGCGGCGGGTCGTACAAGATATTGGGATTGGACGCCGACAAAGTTACGTCAGTCAGCATGCTGAAAAAGCGCGAGCGCGCGCCTTCCACCACAACGAATCGGCCGACGCGCAAATCCTCGACTGAATGCGACCCGTCAAGCCGCATCTCAAGACCCGCAGACAGTGACCCCTGCGTGATAATGCCAAGATAGTTAGCGTTTCGCTTTGGCAATTTGGATGACGGTTATTTGACTTCGAATCCGATCGCTTTTGCGAATTCTGTAATCGCGTCATCGCGGCGAACCGGCTCGTAGACCATCTTACGGACGATCTCGCCTTCTTCGGAGCCTTGATACTCTGTCAATGTGTAGGTCAATGGTTCGTGAAGGCTCTTCTCCAGCCTGATCACATTTCCATTACCTGTTGTGGCACCAACTATTCCCCAGACACCTTCGAGCGAGTTGACTATGTCTTCAATGGTGTGCGGCCATTGCGCCCGAGTTGAAGTCGTCGTAATCATGGAGCGCTCCTGACCTGGATGTTGCCAGGTGCATCTGCAATTGAAAAATCTGTCCGGAGAGGGACTTGAACCCTCACAGTTGCCTACACGCCCCTCAAACGTGCGCGTCTACCAATTCCGCCATCCGGACTGAGTGAGGGATGAACCAATTGGACATTATCGCAAGAACTTTCAGTAAATTCAAAGGTCGAGATGTAAGAGTGGACGCCAGATTTCGGTCGCGGGGTTTGAAGGCGCGTCAACAGCAGCATTTTTCAGCCGGTTGTGTTTGAATCGAATTGTCACGGAACTTTGCGCAAGGCTCAACGTTCCCGAAAGTGCCACCACTGGTGCAATTGGGAACAATCACCGAAAACCCGCGTCATTTGACGATTGACCGCACTTGTTCACCACAAACCGCGCAAACCCAATGGCTGAGAATCGGCATCTTTCAGCCTTTCGAGCCGATCGCATGTTAAAAATTTATCTTCAACGCAGATAAAATCAAGGATCTTGGGAATAACTAATGGTGAGATTTTGGCAAACTGCAGAAGGAGAGCGCGAAAAGAGTATCCCAAACATATACCGGCATGGGCATGGTAACCCGGATTCATGATTGAAATGTTCGTATCAACAATTGCTCTGGATGGTCGCAACGGCCATCCCATTGTCATTTTGAACGATTCAACAAAACGCCGTGCATTACCAATTTGGATTGGTGTGTTCGAGGCAAACGCAATCACCCGCGCCCTTGAAAACCAAAAGCCCGAGCGCCCCATGACCCACGATCTTCTACTGAGCATCATCGGCAACCTTGGCTACAAGGTAAAACGCGTCGAAATCAACGAGCTCAATTCAAACACTTACTACGCCACCATAATGCTGCAAGTCAACGATCCCGCCAACAAAGACGTGGTGAAAACCATCGACTCGCGCCCGTCAGATGCGATTGCGCTTGCGCTCAGAGCAAAGGCCCCCATTTTTGTTTCAGCCCAAGTCGTCGCCGATGGCACCATACCGGTCGACTTCGAAAAAGACGAGGCCGAGAAAGAAGAGTTCAAGAAGTTCATCGACGGACTAAAAGCGTCGGACTTCAAGAAAGCCGGAAGCGGAGACGGCGACTAAGCCTTGTTTTTAGCCCTCTTAAGAGCCGACTCGAGCGCTGCTTCGAGCGTCGCGATCTTTGCTTCGAGTTGCTTCACGCGATCCGACTCGACTTCCACAGCCAACTTCGCGTCTTGCGATTGCCACTCCAAGAGCTTTTGATCGACTTGCACTTGTTTCACTTGCATCTTCATAAGCGAGGACGCAGCCAGCGCACCCAATACAAACGTGGCTCCACTGACGGCACCAAGCGGAACTTGCAGACTCGAACCAAACAACGTAAGCGCACACAATGCGCCGTTTTGCACGGAAACAACCAAAACAGCAATTGCAAGCAAAGCACTTAAGGATAGAAAGACATATCGAGCCATGTTGGTGAATCCTATTTAGATTAGGTTAGTTGAGATTGCTCAGGAGCTGTTGGAAATCGTCAGGTGGGTTGGCTTCAAATTCCAATGGGTTGCCGGTTTTTGGGTGCTTGAAAGTCAGCCTGAATGCATGAAGAGCTTGCCCCCGCAAGCCATGTTTTTTCCGCCAGGACTCTTGCCCCGATTGCTTATTGTTATACACGAGATCTCCTGCCACAGGTAAACCGATGCTCGCCATGTGAACACGAATCTGGTGCGTTCTGCCGGTTTTCAGCCTAACCTGAACCAGCGTAAATTTAGAAAAGCGCTTAATCACCGTGAATTCACTTTGTGCCGGTCTGCCGTTTGCAACCACTGCCATTTCTTTACGGCGCACCGGATGGCGACCGATTGGTTTATCGATTACACCGGTGTCATCAGCGATGGTTCCTTCCACGAGTGCTTGGTACGTTCTGCCTACTGTGCGCTCCTTTATTTGCTTAGCCAGGTTTTGGTGCGCAAGATCGTTTTTGGCGACAACCAAAAGTCCCGTCGTGTCCTTATCTAACCTATGCACGATGCCTGGTCTCAAGGTGCCGGAAATTCCGGAGAGCGATCCTTTGCAATGGAACAACAATGCATTCACGAGAGTGCCACTCACAACACCGGCGCCAGGGTGAGTCGTCATCCCTGCAGGCTTGTTGACGACAACAACACAGTCGTCTTCAAAGACAATAGAAAGCGGAATATTTTCCGGTTGCACGTCGAGTGCAACTGCCGGTGGAATTTGCACTGAAACCGACTCGCCGCCACGCAGTCTGAGATTCGCTTTCGCATTGTCGCCGTTGACCAGTACAAGCCCATCTTCGATTAGTTGCTGAACACGAGATCGGCTTAGTCCATCCAAGTTTTGTGAGAGGAATTGATCCAGACGCACCAACTCAGAACGCTTCGTTTGCGCAGTGGCATGTCGATCGACAGTAAGCTCAATCACCTCGAATGGCTCAAACTCCTCGGTTTCGCTTGTCGTATCCAACTCACTCATACACGATCGGCGACGTCACCGGCAACGTCATTTTTCGGGGCGGCTTCACCGGTGGTGGCAACAGCAGCTTGCGGTTCCTCTTTTGGTCTCGACTGAGTCAAGGCAGCGATAAGCATCAATCCGATTCCGATATCAATCAACGAGTCTGCGACGTTGAATACGGGAAAAGATACAAATGCAAACTCCAGAAAGTCGGTGACCCGGCCGAGAATGAAGCGGTCTAGCAAATTACCTATGGCACCGCCTAGGATGCAGCCTAAGCCGATGCGTTCCAAATTTATAGGAGGATCGCTGCTCAATTCCCGCTTGATTATCCAGGCGCTGATCAGCCCCGTCATCAAAAGCGCGAGCATAAACATGAAGTCGCCGTTTCCTGCGCCCAATGAAAAGGCCGCGCCGGTGTTGCTTGTAAGCGTGAAGTTTAGAACTCCGGGAATAAACGTTTGGCTCGATCCTAATTGAAGGTTATTGCGCGCCCACTGCTTCGACAAAAAGTCCGCCGTTAAACAGAGTCCGGCAACAGCTGGAATGATGAGGCGCGCGATCACGACCGCCTAGTCCTCTCCTTTTTCAGAGTCCTTCGATTCAGGCGCAGCGTTCTTCTCTTTTTTCTCTTTCTTCTCGGCGTCTCTCTTCTTCTTCAAATCGCCGTCGTCTTTCAGCTCGATTTTGTCGTTTTTCTCTTTGGCGCCCTTATCTTTGGCATCGTCCTTGTCTTTGCCGTCGCCCTTGTCACCCTTCGTTTTCGCTGCAGGCGTTTCGGTGTCTTCATCAGTTTTTGCTTTGGCGATGACCGACTGATTTTCTGCTTTGGGAACAACATTGAGTCGTCGCGTCAGAAAACTGATTCCCATCAGCGAGTTTTTGGATGCATTGGTGATGCCCACGGTCGCCATCAAAAGCTCGTTGTGGTTGGACGTATTGGCCGGCATCATACGCTCTAGCGTGTGCGTGTCGGAGTCTATCGGACGCCATGCATCGGCTGGTGTAATCTGTGGATATTGCAGCGGTTGGCTCGTAATCGAACCGACTGCGCCCAACTCGGGCGGCAGCTTCACTTCGAGCTTGGCCGAGTACTGATTGCCGGACTTCACTTGTTCGGGCGCTACAAACAAAGCATCGAGCTGTTTTGCCAAACCAAATGCAACGCGCACCTTTTCATAGTCGATCCTGTCTCCTACGATGCGCCAGCTGGTTCCATACTTGCGCATATAGAGCTGACCTTCAGAGACCGAGTTGAGATCGCCTTTGGTGCCAATACCCGGCATTTCCTTGGCGGTGCTGCCGGTGGCAGTGTCTCGCGATTCGATTGTGGCGAAATTGCCTTCGACTCGAATCTGTTTTGTCTTGGAATTCGAGCGAGCGTCGGGATAGGTTTTCCAAAATTCTTGAGTAAGCGCCGTTACGGCCTTCTTGTCCAAACCGTCGTTGTTTACGTATTCATCAGCGTAGTTTGCCATAACGCCATCAAGATTGTGGGCATTCCACTGAGTCTCGATGTTCTTCAAAATCGCTTCTATCTCGCCACGCTCTTTGGCGTACGCGGTCATATCCGGATCAAGCGAAAACTCCGAGTCGGACGGTGAAGCGCCGGTTGTCGGCTCGACACTAAAGGCGGGGGCCGCGAGCGATACGCTCATCGCCAATGCAACCACTGACGATACCAACAGGGAAACTCGACATTTTTCGGAATTGCGCCCTCCCCAAAAAGCACCGAGAAGCTTGCGGCTGAAATTTACTTCAGGCATATCGCCTTATTCCTCCCTATATACGGCACCCCTGCGCCACTAAACGGAATCTCAGATGAATTATAGCGCTCACTGAAGAAACAAAGCGCTTCCTGAGGAAACGCCTTGCATTGCTTTACGATTTTTTCGCTTACTTGGGCGTTACTTGCATTGAGCGCCCATCACCTTGTTCATCGCTTCCACGTTTTCCTTAATGGATTCGGCGGATTTCTTGAGCTGTTCTTGCTCTTCGGCCGTGAGTTTAATTTCGACGATCTTCTTGAGTCCTTCGCGGCCCAGAATTACCGGCAATCCAACGTAGACATCCTTGAGCCCGTATTCGCCTTCGGCCAGCACGCAGCAGGGCAACAGGCGGTTCTTATTCTTGAGGATGGCTTCGACCATCTGAGCAACCGAGGCGCCCGGCGCATAGTAGGCGCTGCCGGTCTTGAGCAGCTTCACCACTTCGGCTCCGCCGTCGCGGGTGCGTTGGCAGAGAGCTTCAATTCTGTCTTTGGAGAGAAGCTCGGTGATTGGAACGCCATTGACGGTCGCGAAGCGCGGTAGCGGAACCATCAAATCGCCGTGTCCACCAAGAACCATGGCTCGTACGTCTTCGACCGAACAATCGAGTTCCATACCGATAAATGTTTGGAAGCGGGCGCTATCAAGCACGCCTGCCATACCGATGACCTTGGAGGAGGGCAGCCTGGTTGTCTTCCAGGTGAGGTAGGTCATTACATCGAGCGGGTTGGTGACGACGATGTAGATGGCGTTCGGTGAGTGTTTGATAGTTTCTTTGGCAACGTTTTGAACGATTTCGGCGTTGATCTTGAGCAGGTCATCGCGCGACATGCCTGGCTTTCTGGCGATTCCGGCGGTGATGACGACAATGTCGGAGCCTTTGGTGGCTTCGTAATCGTTAGAGCCGGTAAGCTTCTTGTCGTGACCATTGATGGGCGCAGCTTCCATCAGATCAAGCGATTTGCCCTGTGGCAGCCCATCGACGATGTCCACGATTACGACATCTGCCAAATCTTTCTCGGCAACGTATTGCGCAACTGTGGCGCCAACAAATCCGGCACCGACTACTGTTACTTTGCTCACGACGCGTTCCTCATAAGTACGACGGTAATGACAATGGAGGATCTCTTGTAATTTGGCCAGGCGCCCGTTTAGGCAACCTCTCAAGGGCGTCCTCACCCATTTGCTAGGCAAGAGTATCACTTTTGATGAAAAGAACCGGGTAGCTTAAGGCTTTTGCTATGAATTAACGGATAAAGGTACATCAACAGCCCGCCAAGCCGGGCCACTGCAACTTATTAGTTCCATTTGAATGCGAAATGGAACTTATAGGTTTCTTCGAAGGGTGTGAAGGGCGGATTTAGGCAATAATGCGGGAAAATCACATAGCGAGGCGCGAGAATCCGTAGTATCCTGGTTGCCAAGACGATCATAATCTTGGGGAACATGCAGTAGTAATTGTCAGTCAATAAACTCCGCAACCTTAATAGAGGTGTGCGCCCCAATCATAAAAGTGGAACTCGCCGAATGCCGGTAACACACAACAGCACAAAGAAAAATACTTGTACTCGCCTGACGCTTGCCATCTCAGCCTGCCTCGTAGCTGGATTGGCACTTGCCGTGCCGGTGCTTGCCGAAGATGAGATGCTGTTGAAGCCGGCCGTTCCCAAGATGGATCAAGCCACCCCTGATGGAATTAGCCTCAGCCGTCCGCAAGAAGTTCGCGAGCAAGCTGCAAAGAAAAGCGCGCTGAAAGGCGGTGTCGAGCACACTACCCAATATCAAGAAGCGCCCAGAAGACGGCTCCAAAGCAATCTCGACCAGTCCGGTCTCTTAGGCGCGCAACAAAGAGCGCGCACCGACAGAATGAAGGCTCGCGCCAACCAGATGAACCTGCAAACGCAGCGCTCAATCGGCATCATCGGCGTCAAGTTTGTCATCGCCTATGGACACCCACCGGTAATCAATCGCGTCTTTCCAGGCACCCCGGCCGCCGGCGCCGGTCTGAGAACCAACGATGTCATCGTGGCAATTGATGGCGTTCCTACCTATGGCTTAACCAAAGAGGAGTGCTATGACCTCATCGTCGGCACGCCAAATACACCGGTTACGCTCTCAGTTCAAACCAAACAGGGCTTTGAGGTGAAGACCATGAATCGCATGGACTTCAACGACCTAACTGACCCTGCGGTGCGTCGCGATTACTTGATGAGCATCTAGCTCTAAGGACACCAGTTTAACCGTCTGGTACACTTACGTGCATGCGTCTATGCGTTGATGCCACCAGATTCGGTAGCGGCTTGGACGGCGCCATCGAGCTTGCTGCGCTCAAAGGGTTGTCCGCCGTCGAATACTCTTTTGCTCCGTTTCAAACATCGGCAAAAACCAGCACCATCGGCGATAAAGAAGCTAAATATCTGGCCAAGATTCGCAAAATCAGCAAAGAAAAAGGGGTTGAAATTGCATGTTTGAATCTTGATTTTCTGCATCGCCCAGGCGACAAAAAGTCGCAGACTCGATTCACTCAGATGGTGGCCAAGCTCGCACTTGTCTGCAAGGCAGTCGATTGTCATCGTTTGGCTGTGTCGGTTCTGCCAAGCAATGATGACAACTGGAAAGAAGCTTTCGAAAAAGACTTTTCGCAAGTAAAAGATTTGCTCGCCGAAAATGAAGTCAAGCTTTTACTGAGACTGGCAACCCCCTCGGAGTTGCGCGGGCAGTCTCTCAAAACCTGGCGAGCCGCCGATCCGCAGGATTGGCGCGACTTGATTTCCGCATGTCCTGATTTGTCATTGTCTTTTTCACCGGCAGATTGCGTGTGGCTGGGAATTGATTATCTGCAAATTTTGTCAGGCATCACTTCAGCGATCGAACATGTTCAAGCCTACGATATCGAAATCAATCGCCCGATGCTGATGGACAGTGGACTCTACGGGCCGCTTTGGTGGCGATACCGCCTTCCCGGCAAAGGACAGGTTGATTGGCGGCAATTCATCGAGGCGCTTAAACTCTACGGTTTCGACGGCAGCCTTTCTATTCATCTAGAAGACGAGTTTATCAACGACCAGCCGGAAGATCTAGAAGACGCACTCGATTCGGGCATCAAGCTACTCTCCCCGCTAATGAAGGGGTAGCGCACGCGACACATGGCCAAGGCAAAGAGACTGTTTCTGTATCTCCACACTCATTGGGATCGTGAGTGGTACTGGCCCTTCGAAGCCTTCCGCACTGAAGCGGTCTCGGTGGTCAAAGATGTGGTGGAAAGATTGGAGGCGGAAGAATTGCCCAGCTTCACACTGGACGGGCAGTCATGTTTGCTGGAGGACGTAACTGAAATCGATCCCTCGCTTGGCGATCGCATAAGCAAACTCATGTCCGATCGGGTTTTATCGGCCGGCCCATGGTACGTGCTCAACGATCAAATGCTCGTCGGCGGCGAAAGCATGATTCGCAACTTGCTAATTGGTATGGCGGTGGCAAGCCGCTTCGGAAAGCCTTCGATGGTTGGATACTGCCCTGACACTTTCGGGCACTCGCATGACCTTCCTCGCATTCTTAAAGGGTTCGGTATCGACAACGCGGTGGTGTGGAGAGGTGTTCCACGCTTGAATGACGGTCCTGTTTTCCGCTGGCAAAGCGCCGACGGCTCCAGCGTTATTGCATACCATCTCACTAAAGGCTACTACCAAACAGCATTCCATGAAGAAAGAACTCCCGAAGGTCTGGCCGAGTATCTTTGGTCATATCTTCCGGATGACGCACGGCTAAGTGAATCCGATGGAGTAACGGCATTCGATCGCACGCTGAATGCTGCTTTAATTCCTGTCGGTGGAGATCATTTGTTACCGCCTGCCGATTTCAAAAAGAAGTTGTCGCAAGCAGAAGATGAACTTGCCGCGCTTTGGAAGAAGCGTACGAAAGGTGCCGAGCGCACTGCAGTGCCTGAGCTGGAAGCCGTACGACTTGATGACTTTGTGTCCGATATGACTGATCATTTGAAATCCGAAATTAGTGCTGTGCGACTACTCGATCAAGAGTTGCGAGACAACACGGCCGCGCCTTATTACGAACGCGCCTACATGCTGCCTGGAGTCTTGTCGACACGCCTTTACCTCAAAAGAGAAAACAGATTGGCTGAGCGCCGCCTCGCTACGATCGAACCGCTTTTGAGTTTGCTCCACACCTCAGGCGTTATGTCATCAATGCCAAAATTGGAACTCGATCACGCCTGGAAAACGCTTTTGAGAAATCAACCTCACGACAGCATCTGCGGCTGCAGCGCCGATTCGGTGCATCAAGAAATGATGACTCGATACCGTTCGCTTAACCACATTCTGGATACCATTGAAAGAAAGGCTCGACAAGCTGTGGCCGTTAACGGCGCTAAGACCGGTCAACCTGCACTCGAACTCACACATGCAGGCGTCGCCGAGAAAACGACAGGACGCTCCAAGGCTGCTTCCAGGAGTCAACAAAAGGCCCAACCAAAACTTTCTCAAGCCCGAATTACCTGCTCACCAGCAGCAGTGCTCGATCCCGAATTCGAGGCCAATCGACTGGCTGTCTATAACCTTTCGTCAAGCTCGGTAGCCATGCCAGTGAGACTGAGATGGGCAGCCAATCCGGACAGCCCGGACCTTCCTAAATCGAATCGCGTGCAAGTCGGATGGGTGCACGAAGCTGAGGACGTATTGAGCGAACTCGGAGGCCTTCCTACCTTCAAAAAAATCAAATTGTTCGAGGGTTGGATGTGGCCTGGCGCGGTGCCTGCGTGGGGCTGCAAGATCACAGACTGGAAGCAACTCTTCGACACCTATGAAGAAGACAAAAACAATGAAGTTCGATTTGTCGATCAAAGGCTATCAAACGAGTATTTCTCAATTGAAATCGAAGCAAAAACCGGCGCTCTCATAGTGAGACACCTCGATACCAAAACAAAAGGTCGAACGCGCACCGGCGAAGAAGCCGATAAAACCTACCGCCTCGTGCACACCATCAAAGACGTCGGTGACGCCGGTGACACATACAACTTCGACCCACTCTTTGGCGACAAACCGATTCGGGCAACGTACATGACCACCACAGTCGGTCAAACAGGCCCACTCGTCGGTTCAATCTACGTCCAATACAAAATGGAAATTCCGCGCTCAGCTGTGGTTAGAGACCCGCTCAAGAAGAAGGCGAACCCGGAAGACCCGGCCACTTTCAGCCGAGCACTGGAAGTTTTCCATCACCAATTCACGACTGAGATTACTCTCAAACGCGGCGTGCCGGTTGTCTTTTTCGAAACAACTTTCAGCAATCTCTCTAGAGACCATCGACTGGAGGTTTCTTTAGAAACAGGCGCAAAAGTCGATCGCACCTATTCCGAAAATCACTTCAGTTTGATTGAGAGAAAGCCGCCGGCCAAACTCGACCCTTCCGTTTTTGCCGTCAAGCCGGCTACTGAAGCCCCGCTAGATCGCTTCCCCTGCCAGCGTTTCTTCGTCGCCAACGGTCAAGCATTTTTCAATGTGGGACTTCCGGAATACGGATTCGAGGACACGGCGGTTTCACTTACACTGGTGCGCGCCGTGTCATTTTTGTCTCGTCCAAAACTAAGAGCCCGCGGCGGCGGTGCCGGACCATCTTTGCCGACGCCTGAGGCAAACTGCAAAATTGTGCACCGTGTGCAATACGGCTGGGCTCCGCTTTCGGTGTTCGCCAAAGAAGCAAGCAACGGGAAGAAGCGCTCCAAAAACTCCGGGCTGAGCGACTCGGAAAGAATTTCTGCATACAGACTAGCGGCTTTGTTCGACGAACCTCTGTGGGCCAGCCAGTCGCGCCAAAAGGAAGCAGACACCAGCGGCTCATTGGTTAGGCTGGACACTTCAGCCATTATCATTACGGCGATTAAACCCGCTGAAGAGGATGCAGAAAAAGGTATCGTCGTGCGAATGCTCAACGTGACCGGCTCCAAACAGCGCGCGGATCTCGAAGCATGCATGGACGTTAAGAAGGCCAGAGTAATCGATTTAGCCGAAAACACTCTGGAGAAACTGAAAGAGGTCGATCGCGAAGACACGGTCTTCAAAGGTCCGACCGGCGACGATTTCCACTACTTTAGATTGGATTTCGAACCCTTCGAGTTGGTAACAGTGAAGCTGGTTTTGCCTAAAGAATAACCACCGGGTACAATCTAAATCATATGAAATACGACCCACAGCGATCGAAGAGATTCTCTATAGGGCAGATCACGCCGGCAATTTTAGTTATGGGTGTGTCCCTATATTCGGTGGCAATCACCACTTGTCCTGCCGACGCAAAGAAAGACCCCGATTCTCCGCTGACATACGACACGCAAGGTTACTTGGAAAAGGCGACCAAGTACGCGCGCTCAGGAAAAAGAGAAAAGGCGGCCGGACTTCTTCAATCTGCATTGGAGTCAGCGAATGACATTCCAAAGTGTCTTGCAGTCGCAAACTTCATTGAAGAGTATCGCTACCCGCTGGTAGATGCCAGACGCGCTTGCATTCAAAAGGCATACAGCCTCTGCACAACCCGCGAGGACTACATCACGGTCGCGCTCAAGTCGAGGCAATTCGAGACATACGAAATTACCAGACAATGCGTCAATCAACTGATCAGCACGGCGAGAACTCCAGAGGATCTTTATGATCTTGCCCGCAAGTCGCAAGAAGTTTCGCTCAATGACGTTGCCCACTTGTCGATGGAAAAGGCGTATACGCTGGTAAAAAGCGTACCGGATGCTCTGCGCTACGCCCACGAAGTGAAGCTTCTGGGCATGGACGACATGGTAAGAAAAGTCCTCAAAGACCTAATCGATGATGAGCCAGAAACCCATAGATTGATGACTCTTCTGAAAAACATCGAAATCTACAAGTACCCCGATCTCAATCGATACTTGCTCAAGAAAGCACTGGATCAATCCAAGTCAGTTGATGACTTTGCCGAAATTTGGGAAGCTTCAAGAAGGCATAGGGAAAAGGACATTTTCGACTTGGCTGCCTACAGAGGCAAGAAGATGCAGCTCATTCAACAAGTCAAACGCGATCGCGAAGCCTACCAACAGAAGGTAAACGACTGGAAGTCCGGGCAGCAAGGCGATCAAGGACAACCAGCTCAGCAGCAACAGACTCCCAGTGGGTTTTAGAAAACAAAAATACGATTAGGCTGCGTCTCGGTCAGCGGGACAGCTGAATGTACAAAAGTGCAACTATTAGTATTGAAAATGTCTCGACGACTTCCACCACCGCACCGTATGTATCACCGGTGTGGCCGCCCAGCCTGAGCGAGATCCAATGCGAGACGATGAGCCCGCAAAGGCAGGCAACCAGGCTCAATAAAGGTGCAATCCAGTAGCCCATTAGACTAAAGGCGACAACTGCAACTGCTGGAAGCAGTGCCGCAAGCACCAAATCTCCCGGGCACTTTGTCGAGTGGTGCCAGACCTTGCCTCTGCCTGTTTCACGCAGGTACGGGAAACAACCTATTGCGTACACTTCGCAAAGTCGCCCCAAAGCAGGCGTCAGTACTAGTACCGCATACAGTGGCATACAAGAAAACGAACAAAGCCCGACAAACTTTAAAAGGAGCAGGCAAACTCCGGCCAGCGCCCCGAAATTCCCCACTCTCGAATCCATCATGATCTCGAGCATGCGCTCGTGCGATCGATGAGAAAAGATGCCATCGGCAGTGTCCATCAATCCATCCATGTGCAGCGCGCCGGTAATCACCAGCCAGGAAACAGTAAGGATGGCGGCAGCAATCAAACCGTTGGCATGTATTAGAGAAAGCAGGTAATCAATTCCTGCCAGTATCAATCCTATGAGAAGACCGACCATCGGCAAGTATTTGGACAACCCAGACAATGCTTCATTTTCATCTTCATCAGGACCAACCGGCAACCCGGGAAGAATCGTGACGTATGAGATCGCCCGCGCAAATCTTTTAAATACAGTCAGCATGGAAACTCCGCAGTGTACTCCGGTCGCATCGGAAAGCGATTGGTGTTGCCCAAAACGAGAAACTCTCGCTTGTCGGAATAGTATGCGATAGCTTCTTGCACGTTGTTCAGAATGTCAGGATCTCCATCAAGATCGCGTGTTCGCTCGAGAGTACGCTTTATCATATCGTCGATGTTTTCTTTTCGATTTCCTGCTTGCAGCCCTGATGCGCCGGGTGAGTCACTTAAGGCAAACCAGGGAAGGACGAGATCGTCAGCCAGCAAACCAACGATATCCGGCACCACAGGCAGTGGCTCGCTCATTGTCATGGCATACGAGAAGAGACATCGTTTTTCTGTGTTCGGAATGAATGCTTCGTGCGGTCCAATCACATCAGTTGCCCATGCCATAAGCAAAATCGCACGATCCGGACGCTCAGGACCTCGGTAACTGTCGTCGTGAATCTCCATAAGCTCGGACAAAATTCGGGCCAACGGTCGCGACCTGACACTATAGTACTCGCAAACCTCGATCTCGAAATTCAGCCATTCCAATAAACCCCTGAGCGTGGACAGCATCGCCGCGACTCTGGACAAATCCTCTTTAGCTGATTCGGACCTTCGTGCTCCCGGCATGAGCAAGATACTTCCGTAAAGGACAAACATCCAATCACGTTGCGTGAGGTTTGGCCTGTTTCCCAATTTCGCCAAACGCGTAAACACCGCCCGTCGGTGATTGACTTCGGTACGCTCTTCTTCCGATTGAGCCAATTGAGCGGCAGCATCCAGCATGTTTTTTGCTTCTTGCAATTGCCTGGAAAGCGTATAGCACACAGTCAAATTCAGCCGAGTGTCGAAGTCGTCTTGTACTCTCAAAGCCTGCTGAAAGTACTTTATTGCGTCTGCATGCCTTCCCAAAGACATCAACGAAAATCCCAGCTCGTAATTGACCGTAGGCTCATCAGGGAGCGCACTGGCGCATCGGTTCAACAACATCGCGGCCAGCTCGTGTTGCCTGACGTCAATCAATCCGTAGCCAGCTTCAAACATTTCTTGAGCATGCTTGTCGGCGAGATCTTCGTCACCAAGGCTGGCCGAGAGCTTCTCAGAAAGCGTTTGCAACTTGTTTGACAGATCAGGTCTCCCCGCTTCGTGCATCAATTGCGACAAAAGCAAAGCAGCTTCGGGATCGTACGGATTCTCCAGCCAGTGTTGTTTGAGCGCGGCCAAACACGGCTCCATCTCGCCGTTTGCAAGATGCGCCCTGGCTTTGGACAGCAAATCCAAATTGGGGCTCTGCTCTTCCGTCACTCTGTCACTCTTTACTGGTCCGCCCCAAACTAACCTTAACTACAGAGAATTGGCAAGCTCTTCCGCGTGATAGGAGCTGCGCACCAAGGGCCCCGAATGCACCATTTTGAATTCCAATTCCCACGCGATCTTTGCCAGCTTGTCAAACTCCTCCGGAGTGACATAACGCACAACCGGCAATTGATCTCGACTCGGCCTCAAGTATTGACCGAGCGTCAAAAAATCACATCCGATTGCTCTTAGATCACGGAGCACCGCGATCACTTCTTGCTCAGTCTCACCAAGTCCCAGCATCAGACCAGATTTCGTAGGAATCGATGGATCGATCTCCTTTGCCATTTGAAGCACTCTCAACGAACGATCGTATCTAGAACCAGGTCGTACTCTGCGATAGAGCCGCGGCACCGTCTCGATGTTGTGATTGAAAACAACCGGCTTGGCGGCAAGCACAATCTCTACACAGTCGTACCGTCCCTGAAAATCGGGAGTCAATATCTCTACCGCTACCTCCGGAATTTGTTCCTTAAGAGCCGCAATTGTCTTGGCGAAGTGGTTGGCACCCTGGTCCGGCAGGTCATCGCGATTGACCGAAGTCAAAACGACGTGACGCAAACCCATCTCCTTGGAAGCCTTAGCAACCCGTGCCGGTTCTGCCTCATCAAGCGCGTCGGGCAGCCCCTTATTGACAGAACAAAACTTGCAAGTTCGCGTGCAAAGAGGTCCCATCAGAAGGAAAGTAGCGGTGCCGCGAGCCCAACACTCACCTTTGTTTGGGCATCTGCCGCTTTCACAAATGGTGTTGAGTCCATTTTCTTTGAGAATCGAGCGTGTCTTTCGGTTGTCCTCAGTGTTGAGCACCGTGCGGCGCACCCACTCGGGCAGGCGCTCTATATTCTCTTTTTGCTGTTCTTGAGGTTTGGATAAAGCTGACATTGTAAAACCTGACTTCTTGGATGACCCAAAAACCAAACTTCGATACATTACCCGATATTTGCACTCCATAATGGAGGTTCTCGCCGTTAAGTACGTTAAAATGACTTCCCCATGTCGCCTGCCGGTTTTATATGAGGAGAGTGATCATCGTGAACAATAGAAAGACCATCATTGCCGGTAACTGGAAAATGCATAAGAACCGCCAGGAAGCAAAAGAGCTGGCGAAACAAATCGTTGCGCAAACCAAGGACATTAAGGACCTTCCCGAAGTTGTCCTATGCCCTCCATTCACAGCACTTTCAGAGGTAGTTGCAGCGGTAGAGGGCACACCGATCAAAGCCGGCGCGCAAAACATGGATCACCATGACAGCGGCGCTTACACCGGCGAAATATCTCCTTTGATGCTCAAAGATCTAGGCATCAAACACGTCGTTATCGGGCATTCCGAGCGTCGCCAATATTTTGGTGAGACAAACGCAAGCGTCAATCTAAAGGTGAAGGCGGCTCTCAGTCATGATTTGATTCCAATCATGTGTGTCGGCGAATCACTCGATGAACGCGACAACTCGCTTACAGACAGCGTTGTGAGACGGCAAGTCGGTGCCGGATTGCAAGACATCAAATGGGAAGATGCAGAGAAAATCGTTATTGCATACGAACCGGTTTGGGCAATTGGAACAGGCAAGAACTGCGAAGCCCAAGAAGCCAATCGGGTGGCGGCATTGATTAGAACCACCGTAAGCGACCTCTATAAGGCGGACGGCAAGAAAGTCGGCGACGTCATTCCGGTTTTGTACGGCGGAAGTGTCAAGCCCTCCAACGTCGACGAACAGCTCGCGCTTCCCGATATCGACGGCTCGCTTGTAGGCGGCGCCGCTTTGAAGGCAGATGACTTTATCCCCATAATCAAAGCCGGCGCAAAGCGGGTCGGACTGGCGTTGTCAAAAGCGTAACAACTAAGCCACATTTGAGCTTTATATAAGAAAACCCAATCAGCGGTAGCCCTCTTAGAGGCTATAATGATCCGCCTGACACGGAGAGGTGTCGGAGTGGTCTATCGTGCGGTCCTGGAAAGACCGTCTGCGTCACAAGCGCAGCGAGGGTTCGAATCCCTCCCTCTCCGAGTTTTTTATTGAGTACAAGCATTTGCCCGTAGTCGGCGAGATTCGTCTTAACAAGAAATGAACCATCTAGTAATCAAACTCAAGGAAATTGAGCAAACTTACAAGGAACTGGAAGAAAAACTCTCTCAGCCCGAAGTCATTTCCGACCAAGAAAATTTCAAAAGACTGGCTAAGGCACGCCATCAACTGGAGCAAACGGTCGATGCGTTTCACCGCTGGCAATCTGTAGAGACAGAGTTAGCAGGCGCCCAAGAGATATTGCGCACAGAAACAGACAAAGAGATTCGCGAGATGGCAGAACTCGAAGTCGACTCATTGCGCAAGAAATATGAAGACCTGCAAGAACAACTCAAACTCTTGCTTCTGCCTCGAGACCCCATGGACGAAAAGGACATCATGGTGGAAATCAGAGCTGCTGCAGGCGGTGATGAAGCTTCCATTTTTGCCGGAGACCTGCTTCGTCTATACCTGAAGTATGCAGACAGAGTGGGCTGGAAGTCCAATATCGTTTACTCGAACGAAGCCGAACTCGGCGGTTACAAGGAAGTGGTGGTCAACTTCAAAGGCGACAGCGTCTACAGCAAAATGAAGTTCGAGTCGGGCGTGCATCGGGTTCAGCGAGTGCCGGTCACAGAGGCCTCTGGACGAGTGCACACTTCCACTGCAACAGTGGCTGTGATGCCCGAAGTAGACGAAATAGATGTTCAACTCGACGAAAAAGATCTCGATATCTCGACGATGCGCTCAGGTGGCGCCGGCGGCCAAAACGTAAACAAAGTAGAAACCGCTGTGCGAATCGTCCATAAACCATCAGGAATAATGGTCGCGTGCTCTGAAGAGCGAAGCCAATTGCAAAACAAAGAACGGGCAAAACAAATTCTTCGCGCGAAGCTCTACAAACTGCAACTAGAAGCGCAGCAGAAAGCTATTTACGATGAGCGCAAATCTCAAGTCGGCACCGGCGATCGCTCTGAAAAAATTCGCACATATAACTACAAGGACAATCGCGTCACCGATCACAGACTCAATACAAACTTCAGTTTGGAACAAGTGATCGAAGGCGATCTCGACAAAATGATCGAAGCATCCAGCATCGCCGATCAACAACGGCGTTTGCGCGAAAGTCTCGACAGCAACGGCAACTAGGGAACCGCGATTGGCAATCCTAAAGACTGGGGTCCAGCCCCAGGAATTCGAACCACTGGAATCAAATATCCAGACAGCTTCGGATTGTAATTCATCCAAAGAAACGTGTCCGGTGTTCCTCGTTTGAGCGCGATCGCCGTATCCGACATCGAAATGGAAGTAGGAAACAGCTGCACGTTTGCAAGCAGCGGCAAATTCTGCGCCATCACCGTCACCGCAATCGCAGGTGTGTCGGCAACTGTCTTGGGTTCCACCTTGACCTTGCAGCCGGCACTCGGCAAACCCAGAGCCTTCAGAAGCCCCTTTGCACAATCCTCACATCGAGTTTGAACATCCTCAGTCGGTCCCAAACCAACAGCAAATTGTGCCGTTTGATTGGCAATGAAGCTGATCTTTTCTTTGTAGTAAGTGCTCATGCCGGCATTTACCAACAACCCGAGCGCCGTCAACGTGCACACAATGATCAAACCCATGCCGGCCACAGCTTCAACCATCACGGCACCCCGCACGCGCTTATGCCTTTTCAATCCGAGACCGAGAATCAAACGAGCCACCGGCAGTGTCAATTTCATCTCGTCTCTCCTTG
This sequence comes from uncultured Candidatus Obscuribacterales bacterium, assembly GCA_964503045.1. GTDB lineage: Bacteria > Cyanobacteriota > Vampirovibrionia > Obscuribacterales > Obscuribacteraceae > CAYZJR01. The sequence continues at coordinate 18,845 of CAZCZI010000011.1, read as the reverse complement.
ATAGGCGTGCTTCAATTATGCCTTATCATTCACGAACAAAAAAACCAAAAAAGACTCGACCACTTTTGGGCGCTTAATGCACAAAGACCAAACACTCAACGCGATCAAAAAACAAGTTCGCAAGACGCTCGAAGATTTAGGTATCGAGCCATCTGAAGCGCGCGCCGAGACTGAGTTGATTATCGGACACGTAACCGGCTTCAGCGCAGCGAAACAGGCGCTTGAAGCCAATCTCGATCTCAAAAGTGAATCAATCGCAGCAATCGAGCAAATTATGGCGCGCAGAGTTTTGAGAGAACCATTACAGTATTGCCTAGGGCATGCGTGGTTTATGGGGCTCAAATTTTTGGTCAGTCCAGGTGTGTTTATTCCGCGCTCCGACACCGAAACGCTGGTTGAAGTAACTTTGAATTTGCTCGATTCGCATCATTTTTCTGCTTGCGACGATCTTCAGATCATGGAAATTGGAATCGGAAGCGGTGCAATTGCGGTCACTCTGCTTACGCGGCTCAAACAAGCCCGAGTCACCGCCTACGATGTGTCGCCCAAAAGCATTGAAGTCGCGCAAGAAAATGCAAAAGCACACGGCGTGTTGGATCGGTTGACGCTCATTAATGACGACTGGCACAACGCTTCCAATCATCTCTTCAATGTTGTGGTTTCAAATCCCCCCTACATTCCGCTGAGCGAAAATTCCGAATTGGCACCGGAGGTCTTAGACCATGAGCCCAAGTTAGCTCTTTTTGGAACCGACAGTGATGGCCTCGGTCATTACAGATCGATGGCCCAGCGCGTGAAGAGTTATCTGACGAAACCCGCACTGCTGGCTGTTGAGGTCGGTGACAACCAATCCGAATCGGTCGCAGAAATACTCAACAGTGCAGGCTGGCTCAAAACAGCAATACACAACGATCTCAGCGGACGGCCTCGTGTTGTTTCGGCGCAAGCGTGAAAATTTTGTTTTTAAAAATTCTCATCAACTGATAGAATTATCAAGAGTAGCAACACAAGAGAAGCAATGCCTATGCAAGACGGTATTCTCAAGGCTATATCGGCAGATGGATCTATTAGAGCAGTTATTGCAGCAACCACCGATCTGGTGGCATGCGCGCGCAAGAGACACAACTTGTCTTATACAGCTACAGCGGCTCTAGGACGAGCTCTCACAGCTGGCTCGTTATTGACGGCAGTGGTGGCACGAGAGGGCCAGGTAGCGTTGAAGTTTAACGGTAATGGCCCCCTCGGCAAAGTATTGGTGGACGCATCACCAAAAGGAACAGTCAGAGGCTACGTCGAAAATCCCCAGGTTGAGTTACCGTTAAACTCCCTGGGGAATTTTGATGTTGGGGGTGCAATCGGCAATACAGGCTATTTGCACGTCACCATCGATCATGGATTCGGCCGCCCTCAGACCTCGACAGTAGAACTTGCAACCGGCGAAGTCGGCGAAGACATCAACAGATATCTGGTCAACTCCGACCAGACTGGTTCAATCGTCGTTGTCGGCACCCATTTGAATGCCAAAGGCGTAGAGGCGGCAGGTGGTCTGATTGTGCAGCTTCTGCCCGATCACACAGAAGAAACCATCTGCAAGATCGAAAACAACATTACGACATTCGGGACTTTTACTTTCCTCATGCGAAGAGGTATGAGTCTTCACAACATCCTGCAGAGAATTTTGAACGGTTTTGAAATTCAGCCCTTGTCAGAGGTGCAGTCGCTCAGTTTTTCATGCAAATGCTCGTCGGAAAGATTCATGGAAGCTCTCAAATTCTTGACGAAAGAAGATTTGCTCGAAATGGCAGAAGAAGACGGCCAAGCAGAAGGACGTTGTCACTACTGCGGCGAACTTTACTATGTCACCAAAGATGGCCTACTCGATCTGGCAAAGACGTCGACGTCATAGACCAGAGTTCAAGCGAGTGTCAGATAACTCGAGGACTCAAGCGCTGAAGATTCTTGGGAGCCAAGAAGTTTGTGGCTTTGTTAACACAACTCGAAATCATCACGCGTGATATCCGGCCGGCTCAAAAATCATGAACTCTCATTTATTTTGCGACGACACCAACTAAGCAAAAAGCCAGCAGGTTTACCTGCTGTGCCTTTGACTTCTGAAACTGCCTGACTCTCTCTAAGCCGTTTATACGGCTTTTGTGACCTTGCCGGCCTTGAGGCAAGCCGTGCACACTTTAAGGCGCTTCACGGTCTTATTGACCACGGCTCGGACGGGTTGGAGGTTGGGCAGCCAGCGTCTTTTGTTATGCGGGTTCCAGTGCGAACGCAAGAAGGTATAACCGAATCCGGTCATTGGACCCTTGCCGCATGTATCGCAACGCCTAGCCATTTTTCGCGATTCCTGTTAGTGAACTGTGGACTGTTTACTGGCCCCGTCAATACAGCCGGGGATTCGCCTTCGGGCTCCCGGAAACTCCTGAAGTCCCATGAGCGCGGCAAAAGATGCGCCCAATCAGGCAAAGGTCGTATTGTACCACGCAGGTTCCTATTGTCAGCGGATCTTGTCCGGTTTGTAATAAGTGAAGTTGTTGCAATCAAACCTTTTCAGGGGGTTAGCCTCATCCCTTCATACGTGGTACTGTATTTTTTGGGGGTACAGAGTGACTTGGCGTCGTCACCCTTCACCTTGCTATAGGGAAGTCAAGGCTACTTGGCTGTCTGTTCTTTTCGTCGGCATGATGCAAATTCGATCACATGTCTCAAGATGTCTTCTAATGATATTCAAATCGTGGTATCAATTCTGTTGTTGCAAGGCTTGCCGCTTGGAATCAGGCCGGCAAGGGATGCAAAGTTAGGAAGCTATAGATGGCACTCGTAAATTACGCTGCGCGTGAGATAAACTGCAAAATCGTCTACTATGGCACCGGCCTTGGTGGCAAGACGACCAACTTGAAGTATATCCACAGCCAGCTTGCCCCGACGACCAGAGGTGAGCTGATCAGCTTGGCGACAGAAACTGAAAGAACTCTGTTCTTCGACTTCTTGCCCCTCGACTTGGGAAGCGTCCAGGGTTTCAAGACCAGATTCTCTCTTTACACCGTCCCTGGACAGGTCGAATACAACGCCAGCCGCAAACTGATATTGAACGGCGTAGACGGCATTATTTTCGTGGCGGACTCGGATGTGATGAGGTCTAAAGACAACATCGAGTCTTTGCAAAACATGATTGAAAACCTGGCAGAGTACAGCCTGACCCTCGACAATATTCCGTGGGTTCTTCAATACAACAAACGCGACTTGGCAAACGCAATGCCAATCGAGCGCATGGAGAAGGAACTCAACATCCGCTCGGTACCAAGCTTCGAGGCAGTCGCCTCTGAAGGTCTAGGAGTGTTTGCGACTCTCAAAGCCATAAGCAAACTGATTCTCAACAGACTGCAGTAATTTACCAAATTTTGAATAGATCCATACACAAGCTATGCAAGCGATAGCTTAAACGCACTCAGAATCTTTTTACTGGCGAGAATTGGCTCAATCTCTTAGTCTTTAGTAGGAAACTGCTTCGAAAAGACAGGTTAGTGCTTTTTTCGTAGGGTGCGTCGCACTCCACCCATCGCACTCCACCCATCGCACCCTACTCAAAACCAACGGTCGTGCCAACAGTCGGCAGTAATACACGCCCCAGCAAAGAAGCTGAATTATCGGCGCTCCGCCGTGCAATCGCCGTTGAGCGCAAAGCTCTGTACGCAGATTTCCAGGGCAAGCGCTCCACCTTTTCTCAGTTCATGAGGCACACGGCCGATCGGCTGGCTCGGCGCTATCCACATGACGCCATATGGGTCACGGTAAGGGCGCTATTTAGACAGTATCCAAACGTTGATGTCGGAACAAGAATATCCATCGTCAGCCGCGCTGAGGAGCTGCTGGTGCCATTTTGGAACATTATTGAAGAGAACGTGAATCCTCAGCCGCCAGAGCTGAAACAACCTACATCCTCACCGTCATCACAGCAGCCGCCGCCTAAACAGCCAGGTGCCGCAGCGCCAAAACAGGCTGCCAATGCTAACAATCCGGCTCCAAAGCACGATTCACCGAAGCCCGAATCATCGCCTGTAAGCAAACAACCTCCCGCAAAGCTCTCCCATACCGGCAATGCCGATCAAGTCAATGTTCAGTATGTGCGCGGCGTCGGTCCGAAAGTGGCTGCAATACTCAATCGCTTAGAAATCTTCACCGTCGCGGATCTGCTTAAGCACTACCCACGGCGTCACCTCGATTTTCAAAACCGACTGCTTATAAGAGATCTTCAAATCGGACAGGAAGTTTCAATTTTTGGAACAATCCGTTCGGTAGGCGCCTATCAAGCCAAGCGCGGCAACGTTTCAATTCTCACAATTCTGATCGGTGATGGAACCGGCAGCGTAACTATCACAAGATTTGTTGGTGGTAAGTCAAACAAATACCTCCTCGACAGATATAAAGCCCAATATCCAAAAGGCGCACAAGTGCTCGCTTCTGGTGTTGTTGAGCGTGATGACTACAGCAACAAATTCAAATTGAAAAATGCCGAAGTGGAAATTCTCGGTTTTCTTGCCGGTGATGGCGACTCGGACGACCCAACAGATCGCAGCGCGCTTGCTCCAGAAAGTATTCATGCAGGACGCTTGGTTCCTGTCTACCCTCTGACTGAGGGATTGAGCCTGCGCTATTTGCGAAACATCATCCACAACGCATTGGAAGGTTTCGGCCATACACTCGAAGACGCCTTGCCTCAGAGTTTGAAAGACTCACTTGGTTTGGTAAGTCTGCAAGACGCCATAAAATGGATTCACTTTCCTGATACTCCGGAAGACAAAGACGCATCAAGACGCCGACTTGTATTCGACGAACTCTTCGCCATTCAACTTCAATGCGCTCAACGCAGATACAGATTTGACACCACAGAAGGTGCCCTCTCGCTCAATGTCGCAGACACAGGCTTGGTCAAACAACTGAAAGACTCACTTCCTTTCGAGCTTACCGGAGCCCAAGAAAGAGTTTTCGGAGAAATCTCACGAGATCTCGGCGCGGCCAAACCAATGCATCGTTTAGTGCAAGGTGATGTGGGTTCCGGAAAAACAGTCGTGGCTCTAATGGCATTTATGGTGGCAATTGAAAACGGCTACCAGGGCGCTATGATGGCTCCCACCGAAATCTTGGCAGAACAGCACTTCAGACAATTTCAGCGCTTGCTGGCTCCACTCGGCAAACGTTGCGCGCTGGTGCTCGGCAAACAAGGTGTAAAGGAACGGCGACAGGTGCGGCAAGACATCCTGTCGGGACAGGCACATATTGCGGTTGGAACCCATGCATTGCTTGAAGAAGATGTGGAGTTTCAGAATCTCGGATTGATTATCATCGACGAGCAACACCGTTTTGGTGTGAAGCAACGAGCACGCCTCAAAGCTAAGAGCCTCAACCCCGAATTGCTGACAATGACTGCCACTCCGATTCCTCGAACACTGGCAATGACTATGCACGGCGACCTCGATGTTTCTGAAATCGATGAGCTTCCGCCTGGAAGAAAACCAGTCGAAACAAAGCTCCTGCGCCCATCAGGACATAAAGAGCTGTGGAGCTTCGTGCGAAAAGAAATCGAAACTGGAAGACAGTGCTACATCGTCTTCCCATTGATTGAAGAGTCAGAAACCCTCTCGGCAAAAGCCGCGACACAAGAGTATGAGAAGCTAAGAACGACGATATTTGCAGACTTCAGCTTAGGGCTCATGCACGGCAAACTGAAGCCCCAAGAAAAAGACGAAGTGATGGAACGTTTTCGTAAAGGCGAATTCCACATTCTTGTTTCAACCACCGTCATTGAAGTTGGTGTCGATGTGCCGAATGCAACCGTCATGGTCATCGAGAACGCAGATAGATTCGGGCTTGCTCAACTGCACCAATTGAGAGGCCGAGTCGGAAGAGGCAGCGATCAATCTTACTGTTTCTTGGTTTCTGAACAAAAGACAGAAGCCACAAGAGAGCGCCTTGAAATTCTCACATTGACAAATGACGGTTTCGTCGTCGCCGAAAAGGATTTGGAACTACGCGGTCCAGGCGAATTTCTCGGCTATCGACAAAGCGGACTTCCCGACCTCTTGCTTGCTGACCTGGTAAAAGACGCAAGCATCCTCGAAGACGCTCGCAACTCTGCAATCGCGATTGTCAAAGAAGATCCAGAACTTTCAAAATACCCTGGACTAAAGCGCCTTCTGGAACAAAAGAGAGCCAACGCCGAAACCGAGACTATGCGCACCGGCTAGCATCGACTCAAATCCGCAGTTCTCTATGGGATGTGTAACCGCAGTCGTGACATTTCATCCGAAAATGTCAGCACGTTAGTTGCACATCCCGCCACGCTCTTGTCTAGGCACCGTGCACTGTGCGAGCTTGAAACTCTATGCACACAATAAACATCAGGGTGCACAGAAAAAACAAAGCTGGAGTTGGAAACGACAGATAGAAAGTTTCAGGTTTCAAAGACGATTTACCCGGATCTCCGGAGTCGAAGTACACAGCCACCTTGCCTCCTTCCGGGGCTTGACGCGAGTAGTCTTTGCATTCCGCCTTGCACGAAAAGCCTTCTTGGAAGGAGCCCTCATAGCGCTTGCCGCGCACGAAATATGAGTAATCGACGATACAGCGCCACGGTCTACGATAACCACCGTAGCCTTTCTCCCAACGGCTCTGTGACACTATCCCTTGAGTGCAGAGCAACTTTGCCTGCGCCTCTGCATCATTTTTCCAGGCAGTAGTCGATGCGATTCCTGAAACCACCAATACTACAAGCAGGAAGATTCGAAGCAATTGCATAACCGGCATCCCCTAATTTGGATACTTTGTGCGTTACGTTGATACTCATGCCACTGCTGAGATTGGCGAATTAGGGGAAAGCGTTCCGGGGTAAGAACTGTTTTAGGCACAGACAGATAGCTTTTGCTGGCAAACGCCACGTATTTAAAACACCAGATCGGAGCACCACCGCGTTTGGACGACGAGAACATTGCACATCGCATTAACCTCTCGACAGGCCCGGATTCGAGCAATTTTGAAACGCAAGGGTCAACCATAAAGTCGGCCTCCAATGACGACCGAATTGGAGAGCTGATTGCCGGTAAGTACAAGATCATCGAAAAACTTGGACAGGGTGGCATGGGCACTGTTTACAAGGTCGAGCAAGTTCTCCTTTCAAAAATTTGCGCGTTGAAATTGATTTCTTCCAACGTTAGCAGCATTCATCTGCGCCGGTTTCAAATTGAGGCAAAGGCTGCAGCGCAACTCGAACACGCAAACACGATAAAGACACTGGACTTTGGAATGACCGATGACGGCGTTGCTTACATCGTCATGGAGTACGCCGACGGAATAACACTTTCCGACCATTTACGAAAACATGGTCCGCTCAGTATAGAAGACACGCTTGGGATTTTCATTCCGTTATGTCACGCTCTCGACGAAGCACACTCAAAGGGAATCGTGCACCGAGACATCAAACCAAGCAATATTTTGCTGGTCAAAAAGGATAACGCGTTAGTAGGAAAACTTGCCGATTTTGGTGTTGCAAGACTTACGGCATCAGACGAAGTAAACGCTCTTACGCGAACAGGTGAAATCATCGGAAGTCCGCTGTACATGAGCCCCGAGCAGTGCAGCGCACAGCCGGTGGATTCGCGCAGCGACATATATTCTTTCGGTTGCACGTTATTTGAAAGTCTGACTGGTGCACCACCCTTCACCGGCGCGAGCATGCTCGAAACAATGACCAAACATGTAAACGAGAAACCTCCTACATTGCAGCAAGCCTCATTGCTTAAGGAGTTTCCGGAAGAACTCGAGGCACTCGTCGCCATGCTTTTGGAAAAGCATAAGGAAGACAGACATCAGTCAATGTTCCAAGTGGCGACACATTTGACGGCTATTCAGAATGGCACTGCATTTGAAACTTCAGCATTCGGTCACCCATCCAAATCGAAACGCTCGCCCCCGTCCGACAAATCTTTACTTGTCTGCGGTGTCATAGCAACACTGGTGATAGCCGGTGTTGTCTTGGGCACAGTCTCGTCCTTCAACAATGACTACCGTCCCTCGCAAAGCTCTTCTAATGCTAAGCCAGCAATGTTGTCACCTGTGCCGGATAGAAGCCAACCGACCTCGTACTACTCAACCATACAAAATGTTGGCACGAAATCGGAGGTTCGAACCTTTCAATTCGGTCCCAGGAAGATTGGCGAACTTTCGCTGTGGAATGAACCCATTAAGGGATTTGGCATACGAGTCGTCCAATGGCCGCAAAAGAGTAAAGCCCCGGATGCGGAACAGCCAGAAACGCTGCGTTTCATACCAACAGATGAATTTGTGGTTATGACACCACAAAACTTCGGGAGATTTAGAGAGGATGAAATTTTCGCACTCAACTTCCCACGTGACTGTCAGATTACAGCAGACGCGGCACATTACATAGCCAAACTCAAATCACTGACACAATTTAACGCACACGGGACAGATATCACCGACGAGGCGTTTTTGTCGTTGAGAGCATTGACGAAACTGAGCACGATCGATATACGGCATACCGATGTTACGGGAATCGGTTTGGCGGATTTGAAGCCGATGAAAAGTCTGACTTACCTTCGCACAAGCGAACTTACACATTTGAAGGAATGCCTAGACTGGCTTTCACTATGTCCTAAATTGACCAAGTTGGAAATTATGAATTGTGCCGAAATGAAAAATCAGGACCTTAAAGCTATAGCAAAGCTTGAGCAGCTCACTCACCTCGATATCAGCGGTTGCGTGAACGTAAGCAACTTAGCTGGCATCAAATCACTGAGGCAGCTTCAGTCATTGAACATTGCATCGACCAGCGTTTCGAAAGAGGCTGTAAGAGATTTGGCCGCTCTTCCAGCGCTGAAGACACTAACACTTGATGGGAATACTTTTGCAACGTCTGAAGATCAAGCGAAGGTCAGAGAAACGTTGCCGCTCGTCTCTGATATCTCTTTCGCCAGAAAGGAGAACGCAGCCCTCTACGAGCTGCCTCCGAGATGACGATGTCGCATTAATCCTTAGTAGCTGTACATGGTGGATCGATTGGTATCACTCTGCAAGTTGCGGTTTGCTTCGTCGCGCATGTCGTTGTCGCGTTCAATTCGGCCAGTGCCTTTACCGGCGGCGGGCATGTCGTAAAGATCATCTTTGCTGAGTGTACCCATGATTTTACCTGGGGTCTTGATGTCGGTGACATGCTCGGTGCCCGCTTGGTCGGCACCATAAGAGATTTCCAGCTTCGGAAGGCTGTTGTTCTTTTGGACGTGCTCGGCGTTGATCTCTTCCATGCGCTTGGCGATATCTCGTCTTTCGTTAATTGGCAGGTTGTTCATTTCTTGACTGATGTTTTCACGATGCTCCGCCTTTTCGGTCATCTTTTGAGCGAAACCTTCAGCTTGTTCATTACCTAATTGCGGCATGGTAAGTATCTCCTCATTCGCCTTGGGGTGCGGCGCGTCTCGAATGTGGGAATAATACGCAGCAGTCGTGGAAATGACGTGGCAAAAACGTGGAAGTTTCGTGGCAGAAACGGGGAAGTTTCGTGACACGGAAAAATAGCTGCGTTGCTACATACGCAACTGCGTTGCAACTCATATAGAAAGTGCGTTGCACTACATTGGTGGAACGGCACTCTGAGCGCGACTTCCCTGAATCTGCTTGAGTTGAGTCAATGTTGCCATGGCTGATTGGGCGTATGCACCATTTGGTTCAAGCGCTATGTACTTCTCGAATGAAGGAATGGCTTGCTCAATATTATTTTGAGATTGATATATGAGAGCCAACGCGTAATATGCAGGCCCATAGTTAGGATCGAGGTTAATTACATGCTGATACTGACTGGCAGCCCCTTCAGGATTGTCTTGCGAAGTCAACACCAATCCCAAGTTGTAGTGCGCCAACACGTTATTTGGATCAATTCCCAATGCCGTTTGATATTCAGCACCAGCATTGGTGTAGTCTTTTTGCGCCAAGAAAACGTTGCCTAAGTTGATGTGAGCTTGTACGTACTTCGGATCAAGTTCAAGCGCTTTCTTGTATTGCATCGTGGCGCCGGTCATCTCTCCACGCCGTTCCAGCGCCAAACCTAAATCGTTGTACGATTCCGGCGATCTCGGATTGGCTTGAATCAACTTCTGGTAGATTTCGATTGATTGTTCGTATTTCTTCTGCGAGTCCAATGTGTCTGCCAGCAAATTCAAGATTTGAATGTCCATTGGAGTGCGGTCAAGCAGCTGTCTGTAGACATTCTCAGCTTTTCCGGAATTCCCTTCTGCAATTTCCAACTGCGCAACTGTCAACATGGTATTGCGATCACCCGGCACCATCTGTAGTGCCGACTCCAGCGCAGATCTTGCACCGACATAGTCTTTGGTTTTTAGCAATACTTGACCAAGTTCCTGAAAAGCAGCAGCATCAGTGGGTTCTATACTGAGTCCTTGCCTGTAGCAAATGACTGCGTCATTTAGTGCGTTTTGCATCACATATGTTCGGCCCAAACTTATAAGCGCTTGTCCGTCATTTGGATTGAGTTTCAAAACAGTTTTAAACTCAGACTCTGCAGCCGGCAAGTTGCCTTGTTTCTGTCTGATGATACCGAGATTGTAGTGAGCGTTTGTATAGTTGTAATTGAGGCTGAGCACGTGCTCGTATGCTTCTGCTGCCGCAGCCGTTTCGCCCGACAACTGCAATAAGTAACCTAAGCTATAAGCTGATTCCGTATCTTTCGGATTTATCTTTTGTGCGGCGCGATAGGCGGTGATTGCGCCTTTGTAGTCTTTGAGTTTAGTCAAGACATCGCCCAGTTGAGCTTGCCACTCTCCGCGATCTGACTTTTGAGATACAGCGGTTTTCAGCTGTTCTGCAGCTTCTGCATACCTGCCTAGCATTGTCTGCGATGTGGCCAGAAGCACGCGCGTGTCAGGAACATTACCGTCAATCTTTATCGCCTTGGCAAAGCCGTCTGAGGCGCCCAAATAATCCTTAGTCGCGAGCATGCAATTGGCCAGGTTGTATTGAATCGAGAAGTTATTCGGCTGATAACTCTGGACTCGCCGATACTCCTGCATGGCGTTTACATAGTCACCTTTATCTTGATATGTAGCCGCCAACTGCGAGCGAGCTTTCAAATGATCGGGATAAGCAGCCACAACAGCACGCAGATGCCTAATTGCATTCTCGGTGTCGCCACTTACGCGCAGTGCGATTCCATAGTTGAAATGAAGCAACGGCACATCGGGTCGCAGTTTAATCGCCTCGGCGTAATGCCCCAAAGCTTCATCAAGCCGCCCCTGACCCTGCAGCAGGAGCCCCAAGCTCTCACGAGCAAACGCGTCATAAGGACGCAGCCTGATTGCACTCTTGTACTCCGCAATAGCGTCCTCAATATCACCATGTTGATGCAGCGCGGCCGCCAAGCTCAAATGTACAAGCGGGTCCGCCGGGGCGCTCAAAGCTGTAACTTTGAATATCTGGAGAGCTTTATCTATATCTCCGGCTTTAAAGAAAGCCACACCCTGATAATACCTATCGAGCATGGGCTTGGTCATTGTTGGAATAACCGCTGGTGCAGCATAGGCACTATTAACCAGTCCTGTACTTAATGCACATAAGGTGAGAGCCACCAATCGCGCTTTAGGTCTCACAATCAACCCCCTAACTAGTTCATTTCTTTGCATTGTGACGCGAAACTCCGCACCCTGCTTGAGACGCATCATATTATGCCTGAAATACTAGGTTTTAAAGATAGAACTTCTTCAATATACGGACCTAAAAGAGGTTCTTGCCACTCCTAGATGAAGAGTGGGTAACGAAATCTTCTTGACTTCATCAAGAAATGACGGGCTGCCAAGCAGAACCCCAGCGCCACGGGGCTCCGGTTTCCTGTTTAAATGCCCACAATGGCGATTCTGTGGTTCTTTAGACACTATGTACAAAAACCGATTGCAGAATTTAGCCAGAGTGCACATTGTCCAGAATGGCTCATGCAGTGTACATTTAGAGTAGATAGCAAACGTTCGCTAGAACAGGTACCGCACTAATCGTGGTGCATTTACCATTGTGCGAAATTGCTAAGGAGACTCGAAGGGTATAGGGTTGCTAACCCGGAGACTGTCAAAATCATGCGAAAAAACCGCAAGCTCAAAACCGAATTTACGTAGCGTTCTTCCTGCACATTAGCGATGTCATATATGGTGCCTAGTTAGGCGCCAGTTGTTAATTGTCGAAAAACACCAGACTCCAGAGAAGCGCTCCGGACGGTGCATTGCGCGAACATCCGCGCGTAGTCCAAGGAAGGTTTTTATGGCTCTCTATAAGAAAGAAGCTAATTTTAAGAGATTACCGATTGTCGATCGAGGACCGTCGCATTACGAAGAGTTGGCGGCACAAGCCCTCGAAAGCTCGAAAGAGCATCTCAATCTGTCGTACAGCCAAAAGCTGTGCGGCGCCGAGGGTGCAGTCGAGTTTCGTGACGGCGGAGTATATACGTACGATAACCACGGCAAACGTTATCTCGATTGTCTCGGTGGATACGGCATTTTCAACGTCGGTCACCGCCATCCTCGCGTGATTGCAGCCGTTAAGGCTCAGCTCGACCAAGTTTGTTTGCACAGCCAAGATCTATTGAATCCTTGGGCAGCATATCTAGCGAAACAATTGGCGGCAGTTGCGCCAGGCGATTTGCAATATTCATTCTTCTGCAACAGCGGTACCGAAGCAGTTGAGGGCGCCTTGAAGCTCGCCCGCCTGTACACCGGCAAATCAGAAATTATCTCAACCAAAAACTCTTATCACGGGGTCAGCATGGGCGCGCTTTCGGCGACCGGACGCGAAGTCTTCCGCAAACCGTTCGAGCCACTGCTCAATGGTTTCACCCATGTGCCGTTTGGCGACATCGATGCAATGGAGAAAGCAATCACCAAGAACACAGCGGCCGTAATTCTCGAGCCGATTCAAGGTGAAGGCGGCATCTTTGTTCCACAAGCAGGCTACTTGCGAAAAGTGCGCCAACTGACCAAGAAGAAAGGCGTATTGCTGATTCTCGACGAAGTACAAACCGGCATGGGCCGCACAGGCCGCATGTTTGGTTGCGAACACGAAGGCGTTGTGCCGGACATCATGTGCTTGGCCAAGGCTCTCGGCGGCGGCGTGATGCCAATTGGTTGCTTCATGTCGACTGCGAAAATTTGGAAAGTGCTCGAGCCAAACCCAAGCATTCACAACTCAACATTTGGCGGAAACCCACTAGCTTGCACCGCTGCATCAGCCACTATCGAAGTGTTGATGGATGAGCACTTGCCGGCACGCGCTGCCGTGATGGGCAATCACTTCACCCGCAAACTGCAAGAGCTGCGCCAGCGTTATCCTCGCCACCTCGCGGATGTCCGCGGTCGTGGTTTGCTTCTCGGACTAGAATTCACCTCCAAAGAACTGCGCGAGCAAGTTCAAGTCGAGCTCTTCCATCGCGGCGTACTCGTGGCAGCAACCATGAATGCCAACCGCACAATCCGCATCGAGCCCCCGCTCATCATTACTGAGTCGCAGATCAATTTCATGATCGACACTCTGGAAGGAATTCTCATGGAGGTGGAGCCGATCGAATATATCAAACCATCGGACTTGCCGGAAAAATCAGCCAAGAAATCTGAAACAGAAGCAACCAAAGCTTCCAAAGCTTTGAAAAAACTCCTGTCCGGCAAGAAAGCTTCCAAAAAGAAAGCTAAAAAAGAAGCGAAATCGAAAGAGCCAAAGTCAAAGGCGAAATCTCCCAAAGCTAAGTCTCTAAAGACGAAAGCTGCAAAGAATAAGGTTTCAAAGACCAAATCGCCTAAAACCAAAGCTCAGAAATCGAACGGACGAAAAGACCGCGAGCACGGAGGCAGACGCTAATGCGTTCGGAGCCCGTCGTAGCAAGCCTTCTCGAACACCAGCTCAAGCGAGCCGCGATTTCCGGTGACACTGAGGATGCGCTCGCGTATCTTCAGAGGTTTCTGGAGTTAGAACGCTCTGCTAAACTGGCCAATCTAGAGGCTGCTCAGTCTGAGCTTATAGAAAGTAACAATGTTGCTGTATTCAAAAGTCTTCGTCGAGCACCCTTTATATCGTAGTTCGATTAAAAGGAGACCCCGTTGAAGTCGCGCTCTTTGTTGGGTGTGTTGGCAACAACCACATCTCTGTTTGCACTGTCAGCCGTTTTTTCTCCAACTATAGCCCAGGGCAAAAAGCCTGCAGCGAAAAAACAAACTGAACCAGCACCCGTTGCAGCTCCGCATCCTGCAAGCGTGCAGATCGTATATGCACTCAAAGACTTGCCGGCAGGAAAGCAGCTTACTCCGCAGGACGTCCAGGGGCAAGTCGTCGAATGGGCAAAAGCTCCCGGCGATGCAGCTTCATCAATGGCAAGCGTGATCGGCAAGAAAATCGTCAAATCAATCGGACAGTCGCAAATCATCAGTGTCTTGGACATTGGGGAACCAATGACCAAAGAAATGAAAGAGAAAGTTCTGATTAGAGACTACAGCCGGTATCAAGAACCCAAAAGTCAGATCGTGTACGCGCGAGTGGCTATTCCTGCCGGTAAACAGTTTAGTGCCGCAAACCTGGCATTGGGTCCGATCCCACAAAGATTCGTTCCACAAGACTCGATCTCACATCCGGGTCTTCTCGATCGCCGCAAATGCAAATTCGGTGTGGCGAAGTTTCAGATCATCACACAGCACGATATCGATCGATAGCCAGCCTTTATTTACTTAGCCACACCATCGAACTGAAGGGCCTCATCGTTTACTGATTGAGGAACGACCACCACGATTCGCTTTGCGCCGCCTTCTAAAGCCAGCGTACGGTTACCGCGCGGTCGTGCAGAGGCAATCAGAGGTCTTGCACACAGCTCTGCCCTTTGACCGTCTTTCAACATCTCACAAGCGTAGTCGGGCATGTTGAAGCAAAGCCCGGACAGAAACGCAATCAAAATGAAAATTGCACCAGAAGATAGTCCAAGTTGAGCAGATTTCTTTGCAGCGGTGCATCCAAATTTCATCTGTGCCTCCAAAGCCGTACTCGCGCATGCGAAATCAGGCAAAGACCCACAACCACCGGGGGCGGCTGTCCTCCAGGTCAATTAAAATTGTAGGTCTCCATGAAGATGATTGCATCGAGCGAACGTCATGAACCACCAGGACTAAAGTCATGGGTCAGGTTCAAACTACCGGGCTCAAACTACCAGTGGGCTATACTTCAGGGATGAACAACAGTCTCAAACCTTTGAATGTCCAACGCAGCGCGGCAATTGCAGCTTTGTTTTTTTGTTTCTCCTATCCAGTTTCGGGTGTCGCAAAAACAACCAAAGCAGAAACGGCGAAGACTGTTACACCCCCAATCATGACAGTGAACTACGCCATGGAGCTATACGCAGAGCCGGTGCGAGCCAAGCTCAAACCGTTATTTGCAGCAGCCAATATTACTTATCCCCCCAAAGCAATGACATGGATCGCGTTGAAACAAGAAAAGATGCTGTATCTGTTTGCAAAAGACAATGATGGAACAATGAAGCAGATCTTGAGATATCCAATCATTGGCGCCAGTGGTGTTGCAGGCCCAAAATTAAAGGAAGGTGACAAGCAAGTTCCCGAGGGCTTCTACAAGATCTCAGGATTTCGGCCCAACGTGATTGCACACCTCGGACTCGATGTCGACTATCCAAATGCAGAAGATCGAAATCACGCGAAAACAGAAGGTCGAAAGAATCTCGGCTGCGACATTTTGATTCATGGAAGCAAGTGGTCAACCGGTTGTCTGGCTATGGGTAATGAACCGATCGAAGAAATGTTCGTCCTCACGCATGACTCCGGATGTGATACCATTCGCCTCATCTTTGCTCCGTGCAATCTTGTAAAACAGAGGCCAGACATCAACCTTAACAGGCAACCTAAATGGGTTCCCAACCTTTATAAACGCCTGACAGATGAGTTAAAGACCTATCGTTTCAACGAGACTTAAGCAAATGCGATAAGATTTGGATTGTTCCCAGCATCCTGAGACTATGGACCTTCTTCTTAAGCAACTCCAACGGTTCACGAGACTGCGCCCGATAGTTTTTGCAGTCGGCTTGGCAATATTTTTCGGCAGTGCGGGCATCTGCGGACCTCAGATCTGCACCGAACTGCACCAGGTTTTCTCAATGTCCGGAGACCACAAAGTCAGCCTCTGGCCTGATGCGATGCGATGTGAGGTATCGCGAATGGGCTACAACCTCGAGTACACGCAGAAAGATCAACAAGTCACCATCTGGCGCCCAGCAGAAAAGAAGTACGCAAAAGTAGATTTTCCAAAGTTCCAAAAAATCTTCAGAAACATTGCAGCGTCAGCAAGTTGGCTTTCCGAGATCACCTCGCAAAAGCCGCTGACACAAACATCCGTCAAAATTGGTGATGTGCCTGTGACCGAGTACACATTCCAAGTCAAAACTTCCGAGAGCTTTTGGCGCAGCGACATTGGGAGCAAAGGCTTCAACAAAAAAATAAAAGTGACGGTGGACTACAAAAACTTGCCGGGTCCGGAAAACGCTCAAATTATCATCTCCAAGATTTATGAGTTGCCGCACCTCAAGGGTTATCCGTGGCAGATGCGACACATGAGCCCCGACAATAATAAGATGGTCTTTCCATTCAAGACTATTACAGAAACGAAATCGGATAAGAAGTTCACGGCGTTCAATCCAAAGGGCTACAAACGAGTCGACTTCAGCACTCAACTAACCAGCCCTGTTTTCAATGAAGATGCAGCATCAATGTTTCTGCCATAAGTCATGGTTGGAACTGGACCGGCAAAGGGTACAGTAAAGTTGCACATCTGACGGAACAGTTTTGCGATGCCGTGGCCATCCGCGCAAGAATACAACGAAGCGATTTCCGAACCGAGCCGCTGCTTCGAAGTCGAGCAGCTTGCCGGCGGCAATGTTTGCGTCGACAGCAAAGGTTTGCCACGCCCGATTAGCGGTGGCTTTGCCAATGTCTATCGAATTCGCAACGGCGATCGAAGCTTTGCAGTGAAGTGCTTTTTGCGCGAAACATCAGACCATCAAGAGCGTTACGCTGCGATTCAAAAAGCCTTGATGAGTAGTTGCAGCCTTCCATACTTCACGACATTCGAATACATTGCGAAAGGCATCAAAGTCAAAGGCGCCTGGCACCCAGTTTTGAAAATGGACTGGGAAGACGGAGACACGCTAGATACCTATATCTTCAAGAACATCAAAACGCCGGGCAACATCGCAACGATTGCACACGAGTTTAAGCAGCTCGTTGCGAAGCTACAAAACGCATCGATTGCACATGGCGATTTGCAGCATGGAAATATCATTGTTCAAGGTAATCGCCTTCGACTTCTCGACTATGACGGCTTCTACGTCGAAGCGTTAAAAGGCAAACAGAGCTGCGAACTGGGGCATCCCAACTATCAACATCCAAGACGGGTTCAAAACATGTTTGGGTTGAACATCGATCACTTTTCCAGCTGGGTGATCTACACATCGCTTCATTGCTTGAGCACAGATCCCTCTTTGTGGAGCAAACTTGCAGGCGGCGATGAGTGCCTCTTGTTTCGCGCCACCGATTTCGGCGACCCATGCGCCTCTTACACGTTTAGTTTGTTGGAGGAACATCCTTCACCCGAAGTAAAAACAGCAGCTCGCATGATGCGATATCTCTGCGACGTGCAATTTGAAAGTGTTCCATCTCTTCAACAAAGGATGGAACAGCCGACAAATCTCGATCCGATCAAGCGTGCAAGTTCTGTGCCTACATGGGTGGGAAACACATCGTCAACACCGCGCGACACGGGCAAAACCGAGAAGCCGACACTTTTAGCATCATTCAGGGCTTACAACGAAGCAGTGCGCTGGCCCCAAATTAGCTTCGACGATTTGGAACTCGCAAGAGGAACTTGCATTCTGGAAGACACACGAATCGGAAGAAACGGGCGCGTGTATCACTTCCGCTGCAAAGATAGAGATGTCGCAGTGAAGTGTTTCACTTACGAGCAGGCAGATCGAGCGATACGGTATCAAGAGATCGCCAATGCTCTTAACAACAGCTCTGTTAGCCAATACGTTTCCAAAATCCAGTACTTGCCAGATGGTATTAGAGTATTGGACAAGTGGTATCCAATTCTAAAAATGGATTGGTTCAACGGTCAAACCCTTGCGCAAATGGCTACCGGTCATATTCCCGTATCCGACGGCACAGCAAGCTATTTAGCCGACAGACTAGCCGAGATGGCTCGCGCATTTCAATTTGCCGGTATCGCCCACGGTGACATCGAATTTTCGAATGTTATGTATGTTGATACCGATCTCAAACTAGTCGATTATGACAATTTCTTCGTTCCATCATTGAGCAGAATGAACAGTCCGGACAGTGGACATCCCGGTTTTCAGCATCCTGCGCGAACAGTCAGAGAGTTCGGATCGCACATAGATAACTTTTCGATCTGGCTGATTCATTACTTGGTTTCGGTAATGCCGGAAAACCCGCGTCTGTTCGAATTGGTTGAACGTTGTCTGCAAGACGAGGCACAGACGTCTAACGCGAAGACCGCGTTGAGAGCGCTGGAGGCAAACGATCGCCAACCGGAAGTGCAAAGACTCGGTAAGCTCATTCGCTGGCTTCTCAAACAATCCCCAAGTACGGTGCCTAGTTTTCGCCCCGTGCAGAGTCTCGACTCGTTCCTCTCCAAAGCCAAAGATGCAACCAGCGAAGGACCCAAGCTTCAGTCCACGAGTTCATTTTTGAAGCGGAAAACCAGACCGT
>CAZCZI010000010.1:0-142401 GCA_964503045.1 uncultured Candidatus Obscuribacterales bacterium | reverse complement strand
CTCGGAAACGTCTGCCAGCATCACGATGGCTGTTTCCTTGGACTGAGGCTTCGGACCTGGATAGCGATAATAACTTTGATCGACGTTTTCGACACCGTCTCTGACGCATGCTTTGTGATAGAAGTACGCCATGAGTGATGTTCCCTGGTGCATGGGAATGAAGTCCTGCACAGCTTTGGGCAGCGAGTATTTCTGCGCAAGTGCGATGCCGTCTGTGACGTGCGCGAGAACTCGGTCGCGGCTGTCTTCCGGTTTCATTGAATCATGTGGGTTTGTGTCGCCCAGTTGGTTCTCGATGAAAAACTTCGGTCTCACCATTTTGCCGATGTCGTGATAAAGCGCTCCTGCTCTAACCAGGTTTACATCAGCGCCAATTGCCCTCGCCCCCGCTTCACCAAGGTTGGCTACTGCGAGGCTGTGCTGATACGTTCCTGGCGCGTTTTCTTCCAACTTCCGCAATAAAGGCTGATCTGCATCCGTGATTTCAGCCAGTCGAAATGGAGTGATCATGCCGAAGATATTTTCGAGAAACGGCAGTGAGCCAATCGCAATCACGGCAGATGCAACTCCGCCAAGCATTTCGGTTGCCATGCCGGTGCCGAGACTGGTCAAGGAATGCACATTTTGACCCATCGCCGATGCGGCGAGGTAACCCAGCGCTTGCATCACTCCTATGATTAATCCTGTGAACATGAGGGCGTTGCGGCGCTTTGAATAGGTTCCGATGGCGCCACCGGATGCAGTGCCAAGTGCAATCAGGTGTGTGATGTCGACCATTCTGTCAACCGACATCAAAATCAGAAGCGGAGCCGTCAAAGCCACAGCCACACGAGGTCCGAAGAATATGACGAATATCAATGCGACTGCAGGCAAGGGAACGAAATGTGGAAAAGTCTTGCCGATTGCAGACGCGACTGTTGTCGTGATCACCGTAAGGGTGAACATCAAGGCAATTGAATGTGTCGAGAAAAGATGCTTCGGTTCGAAAGTATAGAGAAACAAGAAAACCAACAACATCGCCGCTGCCAAAGACAAGGTCAAGCTGAGAATCATCGGCCACTGGTTGACTTCGGTGATGCCTACCGATTCCAAAACTTCGAGCGATTCTTTTGTAATCACGCTGCCTCTTGGAACAATCAGGTCACCGGCATTGACTTGGCGCATGATCGGTTTCACCGAAGCGGCCGCCTCTTTTGCTTTTTGCTGAGTGGCTTGAGGATCGATGACGATATTGGGCTCGAGAATGCTCGATACTAGAAGGGCGGAGCTTTCGAGTAGCTCAGGATTCCAGTCTTCAGGTAGATACTCTACGACCGTGCTCTTCCATTCTTTCTTGTCCCGCACCGGATATCTCGGAAAACCCGCATTCATCTTATGCACGCGCCGATCGAGCTCGGCTTTGAAGGCGGGCCACTCATCCGGCGTCACCGAAAGAGCGATTAGTATCTGCTCTCTAGTCGTCTCAGGATGCATGCTGACGTAGCTCTTGATCGCCTTTTTGAGTGTCACAAGTGTTTCCGCTTGGGACCTTGAATCGGGTCGCACTAGACTTGCAGGTGGAGGACCGGTAGATTGCGGGTGTTTCGATTGCTGCTTCGATGCCGGCCTTGCCGTAGGCAACGCCGGTTTTGGCGTAACGGCTAGAAGAGAACCCGCCGAGACAGACACAGGCGGAGGTGCTGAGTCTGGAGCTTGGACGTATTGAAGTATTGTCGATGCCTTCAATCTGGGTTGGGTCGGCTTAACACCGGCGGCCTGCAACTTTTCTATTCCCTGCAATAGCTGCGAAACCTGACTGAGCGCCGCTTGTGCCAAGGTGGCATCTACGTTGAACACAGGAAGCAGTGTCTGCCGCGCCTTTTCAGTGGCCTGCTTGGTGAGTTGCTCGTCGACCACCATCGTCGCGTAAGGCGCAACCAGGTTGCGATCGGCAACGTCTCCGACCTTAAGTCCCGGATTGAGGATGTAGTGTCCATTCAAAGCCACGAACAGGCAGATAAATCCGGATATGCCGACGCCCATCCAGCTGATGAAATCTCTACCTGTGGGGAAGATTTCGTAATGCGCTTCCGGATGATACACAACAGCTGTTTTGTTGCTTCCGTTCTTCGGCTTTGTCGCGAAGTTTTTAGTCTCCTGGCTCATAACCTACTGGTCGCCTTAACGCCTGCATGATCTGGCAAACACTTTTTGATCACAAATGACTTTTACAACGTTCCTAATTAATACATCTTAGCGCTTATATATACGTTAAGAAACAGTGGTGCCTGAATCTTCGTGTCATTGGCGATTTATTGGTCATTAAAGAACCCTTGACCATTGGAATTTGAGTGCCGTGGTAGCCTTATAGGCTTGTGCTTGTGGGATTTATAGCGGTTTGATCTCTTGTTACCGTCTAATAAGTTGCAGCCAGGCTTGAAGAGGCAGACATGATTTTGATTACGGGCGCCGCCGGCTACATTGGCAGTCATTTCGTCAGGCGTTATCTTGCGAAACCGAACTCCAGTGAGGTCGTAGCGGTTGATGACCTCTCTGTCGGACATATCGAGTCATTGCCGGCTGAAAGAGTGCACTTCATTCAAAGCCGAATTCATGACACTGAAGCCCTTTCAAATGCTCTGGCTAAGTATCCTATAGATGCTGTCGTGCACTTTGCCGCCTATGCATACGTCGGTGAGTCCCAGCAAAATCCCTTCAAATATTTCGAAAATAACGTCATCGGCACAATTGAAATGTTGAAGATGCTCGACAAACTCGGCGTCAAAAAGATGGTGTTTTCATCGTCATGCGCTACTTATGGAGATCCCGATTATCTTCCGATTGACGAAAAACATACGCAAAAGCCATTGAGCGTGTATGGTTCGACCAAGTTGATGGTGGAAGAAGCGCTTAAAGCCTTGCATCTGGCACAAGGATGGTCTTATGCCAGTCTGAGATATTTCAACGCCGCCGGCGCAGATGATGCCGGCGATATCGGCGAAAGTCATGATCCGGAGACGCATTTGATTCCTCTTGCTCTTAAAGCTGCACTTGGAAAAATCAAAGAGCTCCAGGTTTTTGGAGGCGACTACGATACACCGGATGGAACCTGCATTCGCGATTACGTGCATGTAAATGACCTGGCAGAAGCTCACTGTCTGGCTCTTGAGAAAATGAACGGGACAAAGCCGATTGCCTATGAAATCAATCTCGGCACCACTCACGGTGCATCGGTGAAGCAAGTGATTGATGTTTGTCGTGAGGTGACCGGTAAGGAAGTTCCCGTAAACATGGCAAAACGTAGGCCCGGAGACGCAGTAAAGTTATTTGCAAATTGCGAAAAAGCACAGCAACTATTAGGTTGGAAACCCGAGTACGATCTTCGACGCATCGTCGAAACTGCGTACAAGTGGGAAAAAAATCAACGTTACTAGTTTGGTGCGTCTACGTTGACAGAACTCTTGACGCTGTAGATCCGCTTGTCTTGCGACTCGTGGTATGTGCGCATGAGAATCTCGGCCATCAGCCCCATCAAAACAAATTGCACGCCAATCATGAAGAACATCACTACTAGTGTCGGTAATGGTGTATCGACGAATGTTTTGTGAGGTCCGCCATACTTGAGATATAGCATCAGACCAAACAAAAGGAACGAAAAACAAATCGACCAGATGCCGGCAGAACCAAACACGTAAATCGGTTTTGTGAAGTATTGAGCCATGAATTTCACAGTCAAAAGATCGAGTACGACCTTGAACGTTCTTGATATGCCGTACTTGGATTGACCGAACTGGCGGGCATAGTGCGAGACCGGTATTTCAGTGACCTTGGCACCATGCCAGGTGGCATATATCGGCACGAAGCGATGCATTTCTCCATACAACCGGATGTCTTTGATCACCTCTCGCCTATAAGCTTTGAGGGAACATCCATAATCATGCAAGCGTACGCCACTTATTACCGAGATAATTTTGTTGGCTGTCCATGATGGAATCAATCGCGTGAACAGCTCGTCTTGCCTTTGTTTGCGCCAACCGCTCACCACGTCGAAGCCTTCATCGAGTTTGGCAAGCAAGAGCTTGATGTCGGCAGGATCGTTTTGCAAATCGGCATCCATTGGAATAATCACGTCGCCTTGCGCATGATCGATTCCCGCTGCCAGTGCTGCTGTTTGACCGAAGTTGCGAACGAAACGCACGACCTTTATCGATGTGTTTCTTTTTGCAATCAATTCCAGTTTTGCGTATGAAGAATCGTGTGAGCCGTCATCAATGAAGATCACTTCCCAGGTCGTGCCGATTGCATCAAGTGCCGTAACGACCTTTTCATACATCAAATTAATGTTGTCTTCTTCATTGAAGACCGGAATCACCACTGAAATTTTTGGGCGCGACTTGAAGGGCAATCTTGTATTGGCGGCATCAAGTACTGCAACGCTCGGCAGAAGCTGGGCACAATCCAAGTCGTGAGATGGCAATCCGGTAACATGACCACCGGCATGAGCAACTGCAACATGTGCACCGGCATGAGCAACTGCATGAGGTCCGGACTCGGGCACTGCTTGAAATGTCCCGGCATTCGTGTCGAGGGTCATGTATGGGGGTGCTTGCGTGCCCGCACTAGGGTTAGTATCTTGCATGGGCGCTATTATGCCCCATGATTACCCCGAGCTTCCTTCAGTTCTTTTCATCATGTAACAGGCTCAGAGCTTTTGAAAAAAGACTCTGGTGCTTCAGTCCTTTGACATAATTATGACGATGACCATAATTCCAAGCCACGGCACCAACCGGCCTCTAAATAAAGAATCAGAGAAGCAAACGCGGCAGAGCAATCCAGCCGAAGTCGCTCCTCAGCCGCCGAAAGCAAAGGCTGCGGACTCAAGCGCTCCATCGAGTTCAACTTTGTCAGGGGCGGGAAGGGGTCAAAAGTCTATAAGAGCGGAGGCCTTGTCCGCTAAAGAGACACCGTCGGATATGCGATCGGAGCAAGCAGTTCGCCCGCAATCGATTGAGGAGTACATCGGGCAGTCGCAGCTCAAATCTATGCTTTCGATGTCTATCGGTGCAGCCAAAAATCGCGGGGAAGCACTCGATCACGTTTTGTTCTACGGACCTCCGGGACTGGGCAAAACTACGCTCGCCAGAGTGATTGCCAATGAGATGGGTGCCCGTATTCATATGACTTCGGGACCAAGCCTGGAGAGACCACGAGACATAATCGGGCTCGTCCACCAACTTGAAGAACATGACGTACTTTTCATTGATGAAATTCACAGATTGAGTCGTGTTGCCGAAGAACTCTTGTATCCGGCGATTGAAGATTTCGTTATCGATCTGACCTCCGGAAAGGGTCATGCTACGCGGACCATGCGTTTGCCGCTGCCGAAATTCACGCTCATCGGCGCCACCACTAAAGCAGGCATGATCTCGAACGCACTGCGCGACAGGTTTGGTTTTGTTTGCCGTCTCGAGTTTTACACAATCGAAGAGTTGAGTTTGATCGTAAAAAGAACTGCCGGAATATTTTCGGTGGAAGTAACCGACGATGCCGTGAAAGTGGTGGCATCTCGATCTAGAGGAACACCACGAATTGCCAACCGACTGGTCAGGCTGGTGCGCGATTTCAGCCAGTTCCGCGGAAAGAATTTGATTGATGGACCTTTGGCTGTAGAAGCATTGGAGTCGTATCAAGTCGATGCATCAGGACTCGACAATACCGATAGGCGCATGCTCGAAATTCTCATCGATAACTACGCCGGCGGGCCGGTGGGCATCGATACGATTGCCGCGACTCTCGGCGAAGACAGCGATACCCTCGAAGATGTGTACGAACCGTTCTTGATTCAGCGTGGTTTTATACAGCGCACTCCACGAGGCAGAGTGGCGACCCCGGCTGCGTACACTCACCTCAAGCGGCAAGGACAAGGAGCACTTCAACTCAGTCTCGATTTGCTCGGAAATCAGCTCGGAGCTTCCGACCAATTGGACAACCAACCAGATCAGGAGCCCGGAGATGGCGTTTAACGCCCGCATCTCAGCTTCAGCGTTGCTTTTGTCACTATTTGCGCTTTTGGTGTTGACACCAAATGTGATGGCCAATCGGGGGACTCAAGACCCGCAGGAGAAACCTGCCCCGATCGACGAAGAGTTTGCCGTGGCGAAAATCTTGAGTGTGACGAAACCGGAAGTGAATCAAGATCTGCTCGCGCGAACCGGAATGGTAAGCAATCGCCAGTTCGTCGAATTGGAAGTGATGGAGGGACCTCTGAAGGGGCAAGTATTCCGTGTTCCCAACGAGATCACCGATAACCCTGCATACAACGTTACTGCCAAACCAAATCAGGAAGTAGTCGTATCGGTGGTGACGGAGAAGGGGACAAAGCCGGAAATTAACATCGCAGACTACCATCGAGCACCGGTTCTTATGTGGCTGTTCATCCTGTTTATCGCTGTCTTTCTCGTGTTCGGCGGCAAGCAGGGCGTGAAATCTCTTGCCGGATTAGTAGTCACTGTCGCACTGATCGGATTGGTTTTGCTTCCACTCAGTCTCAACGGTGTAAGTCCGCTGTTTACTTCGGTCGGCATTTGTCTTGCTGCTCTTACGACGAGCATCGTGTTCGTGGCCGGGATGACGAAAAAATCCGCAGCTGCAATCTGCGGCACCGTAGGTGGTGTGATTGTTTCTGGGGTCGCAGCTCAAATTGTCATCCAATTGTCGCCCCTAACTGGGCTGTCGAGTGAAGAGGCGCAGATTCTCCGGGGGTCGGTCTTGCATCAGCCGCCTGAGTTTTTCAGTGGTTTGCTGGCAGCGGCGATGCTCATCGGTGCCCTTGGCGTGATCATGGATGTTGGCATCTCGATAGCGTCGTCAGTCTCGGAAGTAGCCAAGACGGATGCAACGCTTTCCACGAAGCGTCTGTACGAATCCGGCATGAATGTCGGTCGCGACATCATGGGAACCATGACCAACACCCTCATTCTTGCCTATACAGGCAGCGCACTTCCTCTTCTGCTGTTGACCTCGCAAATACCATCGGCTAAGTTATTGAATCTAGACCTGGTAGCGACCGAAGTCGCTTCGGCCTTAACTGGGAGCTTGGGCCTCGTGTGTACCATCCCGCTCACCGCACTAGCGGCTTCCCGCTTGATGGCACAGACTACAAAGACCGCAAATACTGAATGAGAGTTCTTTTCGGATTTATCCTTGCTGGAACCGCTGTCGTCAGCATCATGTTTGGCGGAGTGTGTTTTCCGATTATTTTGGGAACGGCTTGCTGCATCGGCGGAATGGAATTCGTCGGCATGGCAAGAGCGAAAGGCATCAAGCCCTCATCGCGAATCGTGGTTGGCATGATTATCGCGTTTTTCGTAATCGCTGGATTACCGGGCGTGCAAGAGCTGAATTTGCCTCGTGACTGGGGGATCCAGCACTTTCCGATTGTTCTTACGATTGGACTGTTCCTCTCATTTTTTCGCCTGCTGTTTCGCAATGAGCACCCACCGGCAACTATCGCCGACATCTCTTCGACAATCTTGGGGTTTATCTATGTGGGTTGGTTGCCTGCTCACATGGTGCTTTTGAGAAATGTTTATCCTGAAGGTGTCGAGACTATTGCAAACCCGCTGCAGCAGCCGGGACTAGCATACATGTGGGCGAGCTTATTTATTATTTGGGCGACCGATGTTTTCGCTTATGTCTTCGGAAAGAAGTTTGGAAAACATCTGCTATATCCCTCGATTTCTCCAAAGAAAACCGTAGAAGGAGCAGTCGGTGGGCTGATTTCAGCAATTTTCTGGGCTACTGTCGTTGTTTATCTTGCAGACAACTACTTATTTGTGAAGTCTTGTCCATTTCAAGGCAAGATAATGCTGGCACCTTTGATGGGGCTTGTTGTCTCGGTTGGAGCACAACTGGGTGACTTGTGTGAATCACTTTTGAAGCGCGACGCAGGTCTAAAAGATTCGGGCAATTCGATTCCGGGTCACGGTGGCTTTCTCGATCGCGGTGACAGCATGCTTTTCGGAGGCGCCATCTGCTATTACTGGGTGATCGTAGTAGTGTTCGGACACTTCTAATCTCATACGTGTTTCTACCGATGTGCACTTTTTATATTGATGCCAATATCTATAGTGGCGCATGCCGCATCAGACCCCTTTCCCCACTGATGACAGTTTGGAGTAGCAAAATTACATAGAGGTGCAATAAGAGGTTATGTCTCACGGCAATAACTTTAGAGACCTTAACTGGATGGCTCAAGACAGAGCCCAAATGCTCGACAATGGGAACGTGCAAGATGCAGCATGGATGCTGCGCCAAGACTATCAAAATCTGCGGCCCGATGAATTTCGTCAGCTCGTAGATAGGACCAATAGAATGGAATGGAACGGCTATGGTGCCGATCTAGTTCTAGTCCCTGATCGCAGCATACAAACCTTCAGATACGACGGCGATCGTTATGATGTATGCGTACGCGGAATGGTGCCTACATATGATCGTTGGCGTGGCGGCATGACCTGGCAGGAAGTGATGATACCGGTAGGTAAAGTCTTCTATCCCTGCCAAGACAACTATTACCGCCAGCCGCCGTATCGTCAGCCGCCACCGCGTTATTACCCGATGCGGTAATGCAAGTGTAGAGATTTTGGAACCTGACAACTCTTTGCGGCAGCCGCTCGATAGGCTATGATATATTTCTGGTTCACCTCGCGGAGAGGTGGCTGAGTGGTCGAAAGCGGCTTCCTGCTAAGAAGTTGTGTGGTCAAAAACTGCACCGAGGGTTCGAATCCCTCCCTCTCCGAATCTCTAAGAGAACGAATTGACGACATGACAACCATGTCGTTTTTTGTTGCGTTTGGCGCCCGTGACGGTCGTGGTTTATACCGATATCGGTACACATGCGTATATGTATTGATACGGTCGAAATTGGTTAATTGCGTTCTTTAAGGATTGCCATCCATTCGTCTTTGAATTCCATGAGCTTTGCTTTCAGATTCGTCAGCGCCTGACTGCGTTTCATGCACTGAACGACACCGACCATGTCTTGGCTTCGCATAGCTTGAGCGCTTATCTCCGGCAAAACCTCCAGCTGATGGTCGATGGCGGCTATCAGTTGCGTGACATTGGCTCCAACCACATTGTTGTTTTCGTCGAGTCCGCTGGCTGCAGTATGCTTCGACAGCGATTGCGAGGTCACCGCCGCTTCCATTCTTTCGACGCGTTCACCTTGCAGTGACCGCTCTAAATGCATGTCGGCAGTTGGTCTTGGGCGTTCTTGGACTACTTCATCTTTTTCTTTTTGCAGCGAGAACCCCTCTTCCTCCTTGGCGCGTTCACGCAGGAAAGGATGCGCTGCAGCTCCTGCGGGAATCGGCGCTGTTTCTACTTTCGCCAGGCTGAATCTTTCTGCCGGTCCTGCTTCACCCCGCGCCACCATAACTAAAAACGAAAAGAGGCAGCGAGCAATACTGGGTATGCTGTCAGCGGCGACTGGCTGACCATCAATCGTCCAGCCTTTCTTGTCTCCTTCGATTGTCATATATGGCGCAAAGTCTGATTGCTCGGGGTTGAAACTGAGCAAGTACTTGGTTTTCATCACATAAGCCGTGACTATTTCATCGGTTCCAAAAACCAAAAGACCCCACTCCATAGCAGCCAATCTGCCCACAGTGAAACGGTCTACGTGGTCTGTGCCCCAAGTGCGTTTCTCTTTTACAGCTCCTGGACGTTCCACACTAACTGCATATTTAGTGCCTTGGCAGTTCTTGTTGAACTCATATGAGTAGCGTTGGAAATTGTCGAAAAGCCGATCAATCAAGGCGAATACAGTGAGTTTGCCAGCTGCCGAGCCGTCTTTGGTTTTGACTGATGACTCCTCCACGAGCCGTTCTGCATCGTTGAGGGCATTCAGCCAGCGTGAAGTTTCCTCGCCCGTGAAGCGTTGGCTGACGTTGCCTAGGAAGCGTTGTTTGTAGTCCAGGCTTGGACCCTCGTCTTTTTTGGGCTTGTTGACTGAAGGTAGCTTGTTTGGGTCATTGCTCATTGGCGGTTCCTGAAGCTAAGTGATGAACGCAGGTGAAACTATTCTAGCGAAGTTAAGGCTTCCATTTCTGCCGGATGACAAAAGGTCGGGCAAAGTCCCTTAAAGACGGTATCCGCGTTACGGGTTCGAGAAGGACGTCAACAGCTCAAGAATTCGCCGTTTTGCGCTAAACCCGTCGCCAAACTGCTCGAGCGTCGCTTGTCGCATTTTTGGCGCTTGATGTTCGAGATAGGCATTCAAACAGGCGCGATCTTCTATTGCGTAGTGAATTGTCCAAAGCGTCTTGTTGTCCGGTGAACCGCCTTCATCCTCGGCATTGCGACACCACCACTGAGCGCTGCAAAAGCCTTTGTTGGAAAGAACTTGCTTTATATGCTCAGGCAACCATGAGCGAAACGCCTCAGTGATTTCGTGGTCGACTTCGAGATTTACTTCGTAAGTTATCATTGGCAATGCATCAACTGCGCTTTAGAAACGGCATCATCAGCCCGGTTAGAAACAATCCCAGTGCAAGCAGCAAGCGGGACGAAAATGAGCATGCTGAAGCTACGGCAGCCTCATCGCTGGCTCCAATTTGCAAAGTCGACAAAGCGTACGTAAGTAAGATTGAACCGATTGGGCTAAACATAAAGCCGGAAAGAGAACATATGAAGACACAAATGGCGAGCGCCTTGCCGAGTTTGTAGGAAGCGACTTTATGCGTGACTCTGCCGCACACCACACCGGCTCCAAACGAGAGAATAAGAGGCATCCAGCCGCAGGTTCCTAAGTTTTGCAACACGTATCCGAAGGCAAACCCGGCTGCTGCGGCAGCTGCCGATGCCTTTGCGATGACCGCTTTCGACACCTGCAACACATGGCTTGTGAATCTCGATGCGCATTTTTTGCAACGATTCCCAACGGCGCACTGCACGAAGCAGCTCGGACAGATTTGCGAGCTGCAATCTGTGCAAGTAAGTCTCGAATCGCCGCAACTGTGTGACATTGTTTGGTTTTGTGATAAATGAATTTGATTGTCTTGGGCTGGTCCTTTATGTTTTTACCCAGCGGCCGAAGTGCCTATTCGCAGTGAATGGGTCTAGTTGAATCAAGTCGCTATGCGCCGGTAGCAATGCTCTAATGCGCAAACATCGGTAACGGATATGCGGTGCGCGCCAGGCGATATCTTTCCTGCCAGCCTGTTGGAAAAACGCTGTTTATAGGTCATTTTACGGATTACTAGAATGTAATTTTGATTTATTACGACCTGTATTGTTGTTGATAATTGGCTCGGTGACTCAGTTTTCCAATTGCTGGCGAAATTTCAGGTTGATTACCTTATGTGGCAAAGCTACTATTTGATCACCTAATATGTCCGGCATTATTTAGGTCCGCGGTTCGCAGGAGTGAAGTAGTGGTCGAAGTTTTGATGGGCAACTATCAACAGACGTTTTCTGAATCCGATTCGGGCAACGAAAAGGCGAGAGCGTCGTCCAATGTTCACAGCATAACCACCAGTGGTGTCGACCCGGTTTCCGATAGCGGGGCTTATGCGCATGTTCCTGTTGTAAGGCCGGTCACCAGCAGACGAAACACCGGAAATATGTGCGGGAGCCGACACGTTGCTCCAACCCAAGAGTTGACACAGGAAATTTCACAACTGTCGATGAGCGACCTCATCGATTACTCGCAACTGGCTAAGCAATACATGCAGCAAGGTCGCGCCAAGGAAGCAGAAAAACTATACATTCAAGCGCTTGAAGTCGCAGAGCGAAGCCTTGGTGAAAAGCACGAAACACTCGAGCGGCAACTCGATGAACTATCCAGTTTTTACATCACGCGTGCGAAGTACCAGCAAGCTCAACCATTGATGGAACGGTTGCTCACGATTCGTTTTCGCACACTCGTTGCCAACGATCCGCTGTTGATAAAAACAGTCGATGATCTGGCATTGATCTATGAGGGAAACGGCAATATTCGCCAATCCGAGGCTGTGTACAAGTTTCTCATGTCGCGACAAGAAGAGTCTTTTGGAAGACAGTCTGTTTGCGTTGCGATCACGACAGAACGTCTGGCGCGATGCTATTGCAGGCAGCGTGACTTTAGAGCCGCTGAGAGTTTGTTTGAATTTGCACTCAAAGTTCAAGAGTCGATCTTCGGTCCAAACTCAATCGAACTCAGCCCCATCATGGTTGATCTGTCCGCTGTTTATCAAGAACTCGACAAACTCGATCTCTCAGCAATGACCACGGCTCGGCAGTTGTGCATACTAGAGAAAGTTCACGGACCGGACAATCTAAGTGTGGCAAGTTGTCTTTTGCGTCTTGCGGAACTTTTGGCCAAGGTCAACCTGCTGGAAGACGCCGAGCCGCTCTACAAGCGTGTTGTAGGAATCTATCAACGTGCATATGGAGAGAACACGACTCAGCTTCGTAGTGTTGCTTCCAAGCTGGCTCAGGTTCAAGGTGAACAGCAAAATGCTCGCGCCGCCCAGCAAAGACAAATGCGCACCACGGAGCATTCGCTTCGGACCGAGACTTTAAAACCACCGTACAGAGCCATTTCTGAAGTTCATGAGTCCGTTTATTCAACCCACGAGTTTGCCTTTCGGCAGCAACCACAGGTATCACAGGTAGTGTCACATCTATCACAGCAGCCGCAGCAGCAGTCACAACAACGAGAACTGCTACAAGAGCAACGCCAACTGCAAGAGCAACGCCAGCCGCAAGAGCAACGCCAGCCGGAACAACTCAAGACGCAGGGACAGCCGACCCGGTTTGACGAGGAAATCGGTTCCGTCAGCTCTGTGCCACCACAGCTGGCTTCTCAACTCGAGACGGCTCGTCAGGCAGCGGTGAAGACAATTCGTTTCTCACCCACATTCTGCGATTCGCCGATTCCACAGGCACCTTGCCTGTTTTAAGCGGATTCAAGACCGTCGGCTGAGCACCGGTTCCTCTTTAGTGAATTGGACTGGTTTGGACGCGCTCGGTCGGACCCTCGTCTAAAACTACTCAGTCGGAGTCTCGTCTGCAGTAGACTTCGTCGCATGCTTCACCGGTGTCGGTGCTCTATAGTGATCGATGTAGTCTAATCTCAGCTTGCCATCAGGATCTTGGTAGTACTGCTGCAGGATTTGATCGAAACGCCAGCCGTTTTTTGCAAACATATTGGCACCATGCTGACTCAAACCACGGGCGCCGTTGCCCGGACCTCGGTAGGTAAACTCCCATGAATCCCCGTCTTCATGCACATCCAAAATTCCGGCAGTGGAGAAGTTGAGCATTTTTGCAAGCGCGACACCATAAACTTCTTTCGTCTTGGCGCGACCCATGACCTGCACGCTGTGCGCGTTTCCGTTAATGTCCCATTGCTTTACGGTCACACCCAAAATGTCGGGTACGCCAGTTATGCTCTGAAGCGTTGATGTCTTCACGCGCGCCTTGCGTATGTTCAGGTTCTCAAATTGATTGTCTCCGACCGTTGCTCTATAGAAGCCAGGTTTCACGCGTCCCGAGTCTTTGAGAATGATGCCGCGAGTCTGCTGCACCGCCAAAAACGTCGAGTTGGCCTCTGCCGCCAATCCCTTATATGCTTGGTCTCTGACGTCAGGAACCAAATCGTAGCCTTCTGAATTGTTCCATTTAGAACCTTTGCCCAAATGCGCCCAGGCATAGCTCCTAGCCGCGACCGCCTGTGATTTGAGCGCTTCTAAATGCCAGCTGGCAGGCATCTCTGAAGGCACTACGCCCAAAAGGTAATCTTCCATATCCAACAGATTTATAAGAGTTACTTTGTTGCCGTAAGAAATCAGCTCCATACATCCGCGATACCAGCGACCGTTGGGGTTGACCCAGATGCGAAAATCGCGTGATGACAAATGTGCCCGTCGGTCTTCAGGCAGTACAAAAGTTCGCCCAGTCGCCGCTTCTGTAATGCGACCACCTTGAATTATGTAAATCATGCCTGCATTGAGAGGAAAAACAGGACGCCCATCGATGAAAAGCGCTCCGGCAGCCCAAACCGCTGCTGCTATCTTTGATGCGCGATTGGCTATACCAATGCGCACCGGATGAATCATCGGTGGATATGGTACGTAGTGCTGAAACTGGCTTGATGCAAGCTGAGTTGCCGGCGACTTCTTTGCTTCCTTGGCAGTTGCTTCAAGCAAATTG
This sequence comes from uncultured Candidatus Obscuribacterales bacterium, assembly GCA_964503045.1. Taxonomy (GTDB): domain Bacteria; phylum Cyanobacteriota; class Vampirovibrionia; order Obscuribacterales; family Obscuribacteraceae; genus CAYZJR01. Next base: position 128,229 of record CAZCZI010000010.1, on the reverse strand, counting down.
CTGAACAAAAGTAGAAGTGCTGCAATAACGAGGCAGTTAGCCAATGTCCTCATCAAAGCTAAAAAACCCTGCGTGATGTTGACTCATTGTCGATGATACTATGAACGCTTGGCAAAAAAGTGCGGTGAATTCAAAAGAACTAGGGATATGAAAAAGTTACTCATAGTAGACGACGAAGTAGACATCGCAAATTCTATTCAATATGTGCTCAATCAAGAGGGATTTTCCACTCTGCTTGCGCATGACGGGCTTAAGGCGATGCAGCTGATTGAAAACGAAAAGCCCGATCTGATCATTCTTGATTTGATGATGCCCGGGCTCGATGGTTACGAGGTGTGTCGAAGGGTTCGCGCCGGCGACAAAAAGACGCCGATACTGATGCTTACGGCGCGAACATCAGAAATTGATACCGTAGTTGGTTTAGAGCTCGGTGCAAACGACTACATCTCAAAGCCCGTGAGGCTCAGAGAGTTGGTGGCGCGGGTCAAGGCACATTTGAGAGAATCCCCTGGCGTGCAAGCCCCAAGCCGAGGAATTCGGTTGGGAACCCTGCAAATAGATACCGACAGCCGCACAGTCACGGTCAACAATCAACAAGTAGATTTGACCTTCAAAGAGTTTGAACTGCTGTTGGCCATGGCCAAGCAGCCAAATCGTGTGTTCTCCAGAGATCAACTGTTTGCACAGGTGTGGGGTTCGGACTTCTTGGGTGAAAGTCGAACGGTGGATGTGCATATAAGATATCTGAGAGAGAAACTGGAAAGTAACCCCAGCCAGCCAAAACATATCCTTACGGTGCGTGGTGTCGGCTACCGTTTGGTTTGGGATTAGGACCAACGTTTTTACCGTTCCAAAACCCATTGGATGTCAAGATGGGAGTTTCCCCACTCTTCTCACTAGGTCCGGGTTTCGAGACGATCTGATGCGTAGGATTCCCAGTGACACACCTTGGGGCCCAACCTACACTTTGTACATTAGCTAACCGAATTGCCGAAGCGCCTCCGTCCCCTGCGCTGTATTAGGCTGTTCTGTTTTCGGAATCATCACCCTTTGGCGGGAAGTTCATTAATGAAGTTATCGGCGATCCTGGTCAGTGTAAATCTTGCGGCAACGTTACCCATAGTTGCCAGCGCACAAGCGAAGGCAGAAGAAGGAAACGGCAAAGATACAGCCGATTTCTTGAAGGCTAGCCTCGCGGCCGCGCCTGAAGCTGCAAAGGCTTCTGTCACGTCTAAATCTGCGTCCAAAGCCAAAACCAAACGGCTCAAGGTTGTTGATCCGGCTGCGACGCCGCCTGACAAGAGTAGTCTGATCAGCTATGAAGGCGTCAAACTGCGACCATTCGTCGCCAATCGCAAACTGCCACGTAAGGGTGAAATCGAGCTGGTTGCTCAAACTCCGATGATGGTAGTGCCGCAAAGCAACGTGTTGAGTGGTGGTGTTTCGCAATACAGTTCTGTCGTAACCAACACATTCCAACCGACTCCGGCTTCTGTTGCGCATCATGTGGTTCCTGTCGCAAAGAAGTCTTCGGCGCGAACAGTCAGTGCCGTCACCAATCTTTCCGCCTACATCAAGCAACGCGCCGCTGCTTCTCGCGTAGCACCGAATCAAATGCCGGTGGTACCAGGGCAAGTTGGCTTCCCGTGCGCTGAGCGACCCGCGATTCAGGCGCCAGAGCCGCAAGTGCAGCAGCAGCCAATGCAGGCGATGCCGCAACCACAACAGGTTCAGCCGCAACTGATGCAACAAATGCAGTGCGCTCAACCTAACTGGCAAGATTTCAATCCACAGCCAATAGCATCGCAAGAAAGCCAAGCCACTATCGATCAGGCAGTTGAACTTCTGCGTCAAGGCAAAATCACAGAAGCTGATCTGGCTAGCCTCAACGGCTGCGCGAATGCGCCTCAAATGATGGACGGCGGAAATGGAAATCTTTCATTTGCCCCCCCGTCTTCTGGCGGCCGTTCTGACGTTGGACCTCCGCCGTTTCCACTCAACCTCTTTCCAGAGGCGGCACTCAAAGATTTCGTCAGCGGCGGAAGCCGCAGCATCGCTGCTCGCACAAACGCGCCTAAACAGTATTTTGGCTCCTGGCACAATGATGGTTTGAGGCAACTGCCGGCGTCAGGATTCAAGAGCTATCTGCATCCCGGACGCTCGAGCACTAATTGCAACTTCACCCAATATAGCCAAGTGCACATTGCAGCCGCCCATCAGCAAGCTGCTCAGCGCTCGACAAGACTGGCCAAGAAAGGCACGAAGAAGAACAATATTGCTCCGAAGAAGCCGCAGATTATATCGCCCGTCTACGTCGCAACCTACGGCGTCTATCACAGCCAGCCGAAGATTGGCTATTAGCCTTTTTTGATACGGCTTCAGCGAAACTAGTGCTGAAACTCGGGGCGCTTCTGGTGTTTTTTGTGAGGCGCAGGCTCGAGGCTAGGGGCTGGAACGCCTGAATCCTTATGACCTGACCCTACCATAATGAATGGGGAGACATTCGGACAGACGTCGCTCAATGCCGGAGTGAAGGTAAATCCTGTGATTTGGCCATCAACGCCAAGAGACACGTCGACATTCGGCAGCCCGTTGGGTTTCATGTTGTCCCACTGAATCTGTTTAGTGAGTTCGTTGGCTTGTTGAGGGTTCAACTTCCCCATATCCCCTAATAGAGCAGCAAAGGAGACTCCAACCGCGTCACCGTGAAGCAAGGTTTTACCCGCCTCTTCGATATTGTGGGCTGCAACCTTGGCGTCGAACGTTCCACTCATCTCTCGTTCTCCTATGGTTTGGTTTGGTTTGGTTTGGAACGAGACACAACTACCGGAATGTTCTAACAGAGCTATAACGCGTAACAATCTCAGGGGTATGCCCGTCATTTGTCGAAAAACTCGCGCTCACGGATAAATACGCTTACATCGCACTGGCTGAAAATCACTGGAAACGCAGGCAGGGCGAAAAAATGGAAAGAGGTAATGACCTGGGGAAGCAGCCAGGTGCTTGAAAATAGGAAATTCTAGTTGTGAGATGCTAAATCTGGCATATCATCAATGTTGGATTTATGGAGCTGCTTTGAGGCCTGACATGGGAAGCCGACCCCAAAAACCAAAAGACGACCGCGCCTCGATGGAGCGAAAAGCCGAAGAGGGTTGGAAGGCGCTTGCCGAAAACCAATATCTCAAGGCGGAAAAAGCCTATTCGAAGGCGGTCGAACTGGCGCAGAAAGTTTCGGACAAAGGCGCAGAAGCCATTTTTCTTAGTTACTTAGGTGTCTCGAAACAAGGTCAGGGGAAAGCTCAAGAGGCTCAACAAGATCTCCAAGCTTCAATAGCCATTGCCAGAGAGTATGGGCTATTGAAGATTGAAGCGCATGGCAGGCTGCTTTTAGGAGAGCTGCTTTCTGAAGCCGGAATGTCCGAAGATGCGATGTACCAGTTTTTGGAAGCATTGGAATCGTCGTTTGCTTGCGAAGATCTGGCGGCAATGGAGATCTCGCTGGGTAATCTCGGAAAGATTTATTTGGAGAGAGGATGGGCGGAGCAAGCGTCGGAGTGTTTCAGGCAAGCACTCGATCTGCGCGATGACACTCCAAACAAAGCATCTTGGTTGGGAAGCATGGGGTTGGCCCTGGCAGAACTCGGGCAGTATGACCAAGCAATCAACTTCTACAATCAGGCATATCTCGAGGCAGAACTTCTAGGTGACATCAAAACTCGTGCAATTTGCAAAGGCAGCGAGGGCAATGTGCTGTTTGAAATCGCACAGTACGAAAATGCAGTTGTTTGCTACGAAGAAGCGCACCGGCTCTCGAATGCCGCAGGTGATGGCAGGCGCGAAGGTATCTGGTTTGGAAACATTGGAACCACCTGGCTCAAGCTCAACGACACTCAAAAGGCGATCGAATATTGTTCCAAAGCAGTGGAAATCGCCAGGCAGCTTGATGATCGTCAGTCGGAAGCAGCTCATCTAGACAGTCTCGGAGATTGTTTCGCACAATCTGGTGATCTCAAATTAGCAGAGGAAAAATATCAGGAAGCGCTGGCACTATCCAATGAGATTCAAGACCGGCAAGGGCAGCGGATTTACCTTACAAACCTTGGCAAAGTAAGTCAGCAGATGGGACAGTTGAAACCCGCATTTGATTTCTTGAGCCGTGCCATAGATCTTTTTGATGCGCAGAGATCGGCAATAAAAGCCGATGATCTCAAGACTAGTTTTGCGAACCGTGGTCAGGAACTGTATCGCGACATGGTCAAACTTTGCCTGTCGATGGGCAAGCGAACCGAAGCACTAGAATATGTTGGACGCGCGAAATCGCGTGCCCTTCTGGATCTTCTCAGCAATTCTCCAATCGATATTAGCCAGTTGGCCGACGAAGGGGATGAGTCTCTTCGCCGCCTGATTCGTCGAGAAGCAGAGTTGCGCACCCAGATCGCACACTTCGAACGCCTCTTCTGGCAAGGACCTCCGGCATCATCGGAAGGGACTAGAGGTGCGGTAGTCAGCCCGGAAGACAGCCAAAAGATCTACGGCGAATGGCGCGATGTCGTGAATCAACTGAAGCGAAGACATCCAAACTATGCCAGCTTGATTTCGGCTACAACACTGGATTACAGAGAAATTCTATCGCTTTGGGATGAATCGAATGAGTCATCTGCTCATCTGGATAAGAACGCAGCGATTATCGAATTCTATTGGACGGATCAATTCTTGATTACGGCAGCTGTGTATGCTGGAGTCAAGGAGCCGGTTCTGCATGTTGAATCAGACAACGAAAAAATGGAAGCGCTGCGATCTGACCTGGCGATGTTTCTTGAGATGTCTGCGACTGAAGGATGGGAAGTTCCAGTCACTTTGTGCAAACGCTTGTATGAAGCGCTCTTCGCATCGCTTTTGACCGGGTTGCCGAAGAACATTGACCGGTTGATTCTAGTTCCGCACGGCGAACTCTATCACCTTCCATTTAGTGGACTGCATGATGGAACCGGTTACCTCTGCGAAAGCTATGCAGTGAGCTGTTTGCCGACGACAAGTTTGATTCCGGTTCTTGCTCGCCAAAAGAAGGAAACAGTTGCAAAAGAAGTGAGTCCGAAGTATTTAGTTTCGGCCATAAGCGATTATTCGGCGACACGCAAAGAAGGGCTTGTGTTGAGCTCTCGACTGAGATCTGCCGCAGGGCTCGATGACTTGAGTTATACAATGGAAGAGGCTCAAAACATTTACGATCTCGGAGCTAAGCATGTTCCTGAAGTGAGATTGCTTACAAACTCCGAAGTGAAAGACTCGCTGCCGCAGATGTTTGGCAATTATCCAGTCGTTCACTTTGCCGGTCACGCTGTTTTCAATCCTGATGAACCGCTGGCATCGGGTCTGGTGCTTTCGGATGGAACCATTCTTACCGCCGCCTCCATTCTCCAGGCGAATTCTTTGAGAACCACTTGTGGCAAGCTTCTTGTTCTGTCTGCTTGTCAGACTGGGGTAAACCTGGTCACCGCCGGTGGTGAGATACTTGGTTTGGCACGCGCGTTGATGTATGCAGGCATGCCGAACCTTGTTCTGAGCTTGTGGGAGGTTGCCGACCGTTCCACAGCCAATCTAATGCAAGATTTCCATGAATTCTGGAGCGCAGGAAAAGTTTCAATTGCCGAAGCGTTACGTCAAGCTCAATGCAAAGCACTCAAGCAAGGTCAGCCGATTCACGCCTGGGCGCCGTTTATCCATATGGGTGTCGACTAGGTTTGGGAACCTCTCGCATAGGAATTTCTGATGACAGCAAGCAACAGGATGCGCAGAGGCCGGCTGAGAGACTTCGAGCGCCATTGTCGTCATGTGCCTTCGAGTGTCTGCGTCAATGAGTTCGGTGACCGCTTCATACCTATACATCCGTTTGGTGACGATAGAGAAACACTTGATCAGCTTGGACTTAGGCCGAATGACTGTTTCACGGTAGATGCGTGGTGGCAGAAGGGAAACGACGTTTATTTGCTACAGGTGTTGCTGCTATCGAAATCATTGCATGGTCTGCCGAGAATGAACTATTGTAAGAAGTCGAGATCTTTTATAGCTGTTATTGATGGTGAGTCAGTCACAAGAGCAATGTTTCATGCAGTGATGCGAGAATTCAGGGAACCCTCAATACCACTTTCTTCTCGCCAGCGAAGTGTCAAATCTGAAAAACTTTGACAACTAATTCATTTCCTATATAACATTGTGGGATGTTGACGTGAGGACGTTGTAACTCACTCATTCTTTGCTCGCTTTCAAGCTTGGTTTTAAAAGACATGTTCTAATAAACACTGAGAGTTCTCGCGGGCTTCGTGGGAGGAGTTGAATCATGGCTGGCTGGACAAAATTGGCGCGACTTTTGGTCTTGGGTGCATGTGCTTTATCTGCGTGCAATACGGCCTGGGCTGCTCCCGACGAAAAGGATCGCCAGATTCGAAGCATCTTCTCGAAAGATCCCGTAGCCGTCTACGTTGAAGCCGGAATCAACAAAGAGCAAGAAGGCAAGATCAGGCAGATGGCAAAAGACTTCGAAGACATGCAAGGTGTCAGATTGAAGTTGATGGCGACATTGCTGAAGGACATGAAAGCACTGCAACTCGAAGCCGACCCTGATGAGAAGAAGGTTCTCTCGAAGCAGGATGACATCAACAAAGTTCATTCAGAGATGGCAACGGATCGCGTGAAGCTCATGCTGAAGATTCGCGGTTTGATGACTCCTGAACAGAAGCAAAGGCTCGTTCAGTTGATTCAGGAGCGCGACAAGAATCCTAAGATGCCGCCGACTGAATAAGTCTTTCACGTTTGCTATGAAGCGACTGAACTTCACTTGTGCGTTCTTTGCCACGCTGAGCATGTGCGTGTTGATGCCTCAGGTTCCCTGTTGGGCTGAAAACGATTCGAACAAGTCGGTGATGCCGTTGGCATTCTTTTCCGTATCGCAAGAAGAACTGGATCGGATTCAGAATGCCGAGCTAGAGGATTTGAGAAGCCTTTGGTCAGCGGTCTGCGAGAAAAGCCCCGACATACAGTTCGCCACGGAGAAGTTGAAAGAAAAGTCTTTGAACCAGCCGCCATTCGGCGAAAACTTTCTGTCGAGAGCATTGGATAGTGCGATGGGTCGGCCTTCCTTTTTATTCACCGGCAGGTGCGGACCCTCTGTCAGAATACCTGGTTCAATCACACAAACTGAGGCGATCATGCTTTACGACTTGGTTCGAAGAAATGCTGACAAAGTTGTGGAGCTGTATAGAGAGTATTGGCGCAATAGGAAGCTCATTTCATCGGTTGATTTAGACGATGAACGCACAAGAGTTGAGGCACGAAACAAGGTTCAGGAAGTAAGAGCAAGACTAGTCGAGATGGCTGGAGAGAAGGTTGTAAACGACCTGGACGAGCGTTTCAGCGCAAGTGTTGAACGAGCGGACTTGCTCAAACTCTGGACCTCGGTCTGTGAAAGAAGCCCCGATATTCAGTTTGTCATCGGAAAATGCAGCACATCTAAGCAAGATCAAGCAATGCGAGAGAAGGCTTTGACTCGCGTAATTGGAGAGCCAGCGGTACTTCGGACATCGCCAGAAATATTCCTTAGTTACGTATATCCACCACCGCCTGAGTTGTTTGCTGAAACTGCATTTTTTAGGGATTACATCGCAAAGAACTCATTGCCTAAACTTGAGGGACTATCGCAGACTGAGGCGATCATGCTTTTTGACTTTGTTCGAAGGCATGCAGACAGGCTGGTGGAGCTGTATCGAACTTACAAACGAGATCTAAGGAACCTGGCATCAGCTCTTGCGGAAGCAGACGAAAAGACGAGAGCGGAACTCACCCTGAAACTTCAAAAAGATCGCTCCAGTTTAGTTGAGTTAGCCGGAGAGGAAGCTGTTACCAGACTAGACAAAGGTTCCGATTAACGGATATTCAACACGAGTTCAATCCGAATTCAATCCGAATTCAACTGGATTCAACCTGGCGCATCCAACCCATCTGCCGACCCCGGTCGAAGGGCAGTGTAATGCACGGTTGCGAAGTTGGGGCTGAAGTCGACGCGAGTGATAGAACCCACTGGAATGGAGATTCGCCAAAAATTGTCGAGTGGCATGGCGAGGGCGCGCACGAGAATTGCTCGGATGACGCCGGAGTGAGTGATAAGTGCCAAGCGCTGACCGTCATACTTTTCGATCATTTCATCCAACTTCTTATCGATGCGAATGCAAAGATCGGCAATTGACTCTCCATCTGGTGGCGCATTGCGAATTGGATCCGATGACCATCTCTTATAGAGGTCCGGATCATTCTTCTTAATATCGAGATAGGAGCGCCCTTCCCAAGCTCCAACGCTCCACTCGTCCAATCCTTCGATCGGCACTGGCACCATATTCAGTGCTGATGAAACAAGCTCCGCAGTTGATACCACTCTTTTTGCAGTGCTTGAAAGAATTTTGTCAGGCGTGTGCCTACTCAACCAACCCCCAAGTGACTTCGCTTGCGCGATGCCCTGTTCCGTCAATTCAACGGTGGGGTCGGTGTAGAGTTTTCCTTCCTCGGTTTGCTTTGTGTGTCCATGTCTGATAAGCAAAAACGAGGTGATGCTTTCTTCGGGGTGCAGTGTTTCCGTCACGCCGACGTCTCCGAATCCGAGCGGCTCATCTCCGGGCCGGTCAGCAAATGTGCGTCGGCTGGTGGCTTCACGCCATAGATGCCGCAGATATCAAGAAGATTTTGAACTTGCGATGACATTAAAGGTTTCGGCCCACCAAGCATGTGAGCGACTAATAAAGTCTGGGCATGATGTTCAATTGTTTCCAATTTGTAATACGCGTCCCAAATATCCGAACCAACCGTCAAAGCGCCGTGATGGTCTAGTACAAGGGCGTCATGGGTTCTTATCACGTCTCGAATACTGTTCGACACTTCGTCAGTGCTCGGTGTCGCATATGGTGCGACGGGGACATGTCCCAACGTGCAGACAACTTCAGGCAGAATGCATTTTGATAGCGAAACACCGGCAACGGTGAAGCCTACAGCAACTGTAGGGTGGGCGTGAACGACCGCGCGAGCATCGGGACGTTCCTCGTACGCGGTCAAATGCATTTGCAGTTCGGTCGAGGGTTTCGTGGACGATTGGCCAACCACATTGCCCTTGAGGTCGCAGACGATGAGATCGGCCGGTTCGATACGAGCCTTGCAGGTTCCTCTGGGTGTCGTCAGCACTTTATCTTCAGCGAATCTAATACTGAAGTTACCTTCGATACCGCAAATGTACCCTCGACTGTAACAAAGGCGAGCGACCTCAACCAGGTCCTGGCGGGCTTTTTGCTCGCTTTTCTCTATGCTTTTGGGGTCTAAATGAACGCTCAAAGGATGAATGACAATTATGAATAAATACTAGTACCTCGATATTATATCCAGTAGACTGCTATTCTTGTCTTCCTGTTTTAGCAGGACAGGGCAGGCCAAGCCTGCATGTCAAGAGGTTGGGTTACAATACGACCTCAGGGACCCTTCGGATCCAGCTAACTTATGCGTTGTCCGGAATGTGAAATCAGAAATTCAGTCGCGGCATGCAAGTGCAAAGCTTGTGGGCACAAATTTCCGCGCAAACCAATAGCATTGCCCGTCAAAATTGGTGCAGGCGTTTTGGTTGCTGCTGTCGCAGTTTGGGGAGTCGCATCTGCGCTGGTACCGAAATACACAGATCCGGAACTTGCTCTTGAACGCGTCGCTAAAGAAGTAATAGCAGGCCCGAAAAATGGGTCTGATGCGAAACGATTGAAGTCCGACCTGGACCATGCAGTGTTTGCGGTTCTCGATAAGCACGGTGATCGGCCGCTGCCTGAGCTCATGGAGATTTTGCAGAAACGTCTGCCTTCGTCGGCCTTCGAAGTTCACGTCAGTGACTTGCCTCGCGCCCTCAGACTCGTTGAAGTCGATACGGTATTGCAGGCGTCAGACTATCTCGTAATGAAGGCAAAGAGCGGTGTTAAGACCTTCCCTGTCGACGGACTTGAAGTGTTCGAGAACGGCAAGATCATCACAGAAGGTGCGGCACCAAGTCTGGTGCTCATCGGTCACTCTTCCGGGCAAGCGGCACGACGTCCTCAAATCAAAGTTCTTGCTTTAATGCCTGATGATATATCTGATCGGTCGCAGCAATCGGTGCCTGAAATCAAAGGCGATGGCGCTGCCATATTTTTGAAGAACGATCGTGACTTGCAAGTTGACGTTTCCTTGTACTCGCAAGGTGTGGCAGAGGGCTTGTTTACGAGTTCCAACCCGAATCCTGTCGTGCAAGACGAAACCGTTCGATACCTACTCGATTGGAAAGATCACAAATATATCCTTCGTCAGGGTCAACCTCAGGGCAAGTTGATGCCACTATATGCGATGGCGATGTCACTTACGAAACCCGCTGAAGCCGCGAAGTACGAACCATATATTGGTCAGTCCGGACTTGCCTTAGTGAAAGAACTTACCGCAAAGCAACCCTTCACTCGTCCAGAATTTTCGATTGTCAAAGCACAATCACCGAGCGGTCGCAGAGGACGCAGAAAACGCTCGGATGGTCGCGAAGTCTACATCCTTACAAACGCGCAAAAGGCAATTGAAGTCGAATTGCAACAGAAGTCATACTGGGTAGTTGCCAACGCAAATCTGAAAGATTTAAACGAAGCCGCAGCGATCGCGCAGTCGACTCCGCAAACTCCTGTCACCACTACAGCTGCACCGCAAACTCCGAAACCATCAGGAGTTACAGTGGATGGAACTCAAGGCAAAGTAACGATCAAAACGATCGATCAATATGTTGAAGCCGTAGGCAAAGAAAAGGCGGGTGAGACCACCAAGAAAGCCGAAGAGCCTGTCAAAGAAAAGCCCGCCGTAAAAGTCGTAAATGAACCAGAGAAACAGCCCGAAACTCCGACTAGGAAGGTGGCTTCGGCATCGCCGGAATCAAGCACGCAAGCGAGCACCCCAACTCGATCTCGTGGTTCGGCAAAACCACCACCGCCTGACGAAGAACACGTGAGCAGTTCTGAGAGTGCGCAAGTTTCGCAATCACTTTCCGGAAATCATGTGCGCGTCCGAAGAGGACCGAGTATGGAATACCGCACACTAACTGAGGCTTCAGCCGGAGACAAAATAGAGTTTCTCGGCAAGAAGAATGGTTGGTACCGCGTGCGCGTCAATGGGGTCGAGGGCTATCTCAATAGCAGTTTCGTCTCGACAACTTCTTCAACAACCGCCACCCCTACGGTTTCGTCGTCTTCTTCTCGTGAAGAACGACGCCGCTCACGCCATCGCGTCGCTTCAAGTAGCGGCCGCGGTTCCTCAAAGAAAAAGGAACCTGAGACTTCTGAGCCACCTCAATTCGTTCCATAACGAAATGTTTGCCGCTTTGAGCTCACGAAAACATCACAACGAAGTCATGCATACTTCACAGGCTAAATCTTAGATTAGAAGCATCCCCGCTTCGAGTCTCTAGAAATGCCATACACCCCCAGAAGAAGAAATCAACGTGGAAGCTCGATTGTCGAGTTCGCACTTAGTCTATTGGCAGTGTTCATAGTCGTATTTAGTCTCATCAACCTGACCATGATTGCAGCCAGTGTGGCCGGTGCATACTTCATCGCTACCTACAGCGCAGTGCAGGCATGCACTCAAACCAGTTACGATCAAGCTTTGGCTACCGCCATGCAAGAGTGCACGAAACTGGCGAAATCCGGCTTCGGAAGTTGGGTAAAGATGCAACCAGTCGGCGGATTCGCAGCCAGTGGAGTAAATCTCTATGTCGAAGAAAGAGATACCTCTGCTTCCGGTACTTCGCGCACTATCGGACCTAACACACCAGTTCCGGCACCTATCGACACAGCCAAGAAAGTCTACGAATACTCTACAAACTGCACCTTTGATGTCGGACCTTTCGTCAACTTGTCCAGCTTCCCAGGACTCAAAGAAATCCCCTTCGTCGGAAGAGCTGCTCGTCTCAACGTCTCTGCATCAAGAGCGGTGGAACATCCTGAAGGGTTGACCGGCTACGGCACTCTTACCAGTCTCGCCAAAACCTTCAACGGACTGCCCCCCGGCATCACTTTAGATGACAATGGCAAAATAGATTGGAATCTTTCCGAAAATCAACCGGTAAACGTAAATCCTGGCAGCACTGTCAGCTACATGCTCGTCAAAGACCCTCAGGGCAATGGCGCCTTCCTCATGCAAGTGTCGCTGGGGCGCGGAACATTGGTGAGAGTTGATAATGCTGATGGGTCACGAAGCATGTATCGCCCATACGATGTGAACTTTGTCGGAGTCCGTCTGGTGGAATCGACCAATGGAATGCTGAATCAGCTCGAGTCTTTCAACGCTTCGGACAACACCGGTAATTCCACATCCTACGTCATTGATCCTGGACAAGAGATCTCAATTAAACAGACGGTCAATGTTGCAACCATTGGAGAAAAAGCGGAACTCAGGGACGTTCAACGAGCTATGCTGAACGTCGCATTTACTCAAGGAATGGGTTTCCCCGATGCCGTCACTTCGAGCTGGCAGAATTTCCAGAGTTGGTATCAGACTCTCCAACTTCAATACGTTTCGACTGGTAACACCACCGCTGAAGTGTGGCGTCCGACGGCTCCCACGACCCCGATTTCGACTCAAGGAGCAGTTTCGGTAACTCCCTCCAGAACTCCCTAGAGAGTCTCGAGCCCGTATGTTTTGGCTTTTCGAAAAGCATTACTAATTCAATTTAGTTTCATAACTGAACACTCCTGGTTCAGTCAAGTGCGTTGATGATTGCTTCCGCGTCAATTACATTGGTTGTAATCGGGATGTAGCGCAGCTTGGTCAGCGTGACTGGTTTGGAACCAGTGGGTCGGAGGTTCAAATCCTTCCATCCCGACCAATTCAAAATAGAGTTTGCTCCAAGATGTGGAAAGAAGTGCTTGCTCTGGAAAAGACGGCACCATATGCGGTGATTGAGAAAAAATATGTTGACTTTCTTGCTGAGACGAAACGAATCTTCGGAGTTCGGGAGCAGAAGTACAGAGACATTCAGCTGCAGGTTCCCTTTAAGAAATTAGACGAAAGTACTCACTATGACGTGGTTCTAAAGATTCTTGACGAGCGATTAAGGCACGTGCTTGAGAAGACCGAGAAGTAGCCCCTACACTCCCTTATGGAGTCATTTCTCAATCTTCTGTTACTGTTACCCGTCATTTCTCATGCTATATTTATGGAAACCACGGGACGTGGCGCAGCTTGGTAGCGCGGTTGCTTTGGGAGCAATAGGTCGCAGGTTCAAATCCTGTCGTCCCGACCACTTCTTTACACTGAATAGTTTGTTCGACTCACAACCTCCTGTCGCGGTTGTCATACTGTCGTTTGTGGCGCATGTCCTATTGGCCATCAACGCGTTGATTGGGTCCAACACTACGCAGTAAATCAAGCAAAAATTGGTGATACCATCGGCAATACTTCCTCACTAATTTGAGAAGAGACAACGGTAAAAAAGTCGTAAAAAGAGGCATGATTCGAAGAAAAAAAGTCTGTTGAGCCGGTTCACAATTCCTTCACGGTGGTTGTCATATCATGCTGCGACGACCTGTGAGTTTTCTCTCGACTCGACTACAAACTGGTCTGACGAATGGATCGTGAACTCAGCCCTCCGACGCGTTCCTCAGAGAATGCGACTGCCAGTTTTTCCTTCGGGCAACTGGTAGCTGTTCAAAGTACACACTAATTACTCGCGCAATCCTAACCTATTCAACTCACACCGTCTCGGCGCTGAGCACTATGCTGCAGGCATGGCAGCTAGCGCGCGAGACTCTGGAGGACTAATGACTAATCCGCTCGATTTGCCTTTTAGCAGACCAGAAGTAAAGGCAGTGCATGAAGCTTCTACTGCGATGTTCAGCCAGGTTTTTGAGACTCTGCGTAGTCAACCTGAACCGTGGAGTGATACTTCCCGTAGTATCACCTCTGCTGTCCGAACTGATGCGTTGACATTTGAGTTTGAAGATCTGTTTAACGATCAATACAGTGTTGCCGAATTGAAAAAGGCGAACAGTACACTCGGAGATCGTACACCAGGAGGCAGTGGCGGATTCTTCGATTCCATCCAAAATGCATTAGAAGATATCGCTCCTCCTGGTTTCCCAGAACCGCCATTCCTGCGCGACTTGGGAGATCGAGCCGAAAGCCTTTATGCGTCACGGACCGGACTCAACGTAAGCATTGACGATCTCTTCAGAGAGTTTCCTGGAGATCCCCGTTCTCCACTTATTGGATTTGCGGACGACGTCCCGACAGTATCATTTTGTCCACCCGATAAGGCATTTGCCAAGTTTGCGAAATCAATTCCTTCTATTTCGACTCCTATTGATGCGCTCGACCGCGTCGCCCATTCGATTCCTGCTCCGCATGAGGTAATCGGCGATGCAGTGGGTTCAGTCGGCAAAGCTCTGCACTCGATTCCTGCTCCGCATGAGGTAATTGGCGATGCAGTGGGTGCAGTCGGCAAAGCTCTGCACGCCATTCCTGCTCCGCATGAGGTTATCGGCTCAGCAGTAGGCGCAATCGGCGACGCATTGGATGATATCCCGACACCAGTCGATGCCATCAACGATCTCGTCGAAGCGCTTCCGAGTCCGCCAGAACCGATTCGCCGTTTCTTAGATCCATTCGGGCTTTTCGATTAGTTCCAACCTTCGATTGATATCCGCATAGTGCAATTGGGAACCGGCTCCTTTTCATTCTGCCTATGCACAAAAACGCTGGCAGAGAAGAGGAGCTTTCTTATGAGTACTTGGTTAAATGCAACGTCTTTATCCTTATTAGGAATCGGCGGATCGCTACTGTTGAGCGTTCCAGCGTGGGCTGATAGCGTGACGGTTATTACTGACCCGGCGACGGTCATTGAAACTGCACCTGAGAGATTGGATTGACGACAGTAGGGCAAAGGGATATCTCACAAGCGACGAAGCGCAGTCATTCATGTCCGAGCAAGTATCTCTTGTGAACCTTGAATCCGAAATGCAAGCCAGAGGTGGCGATCAAGCAATGGCTGACAGTCTCGAAAGACGACTCAATGTATTTAATGCTCAAGTCAGTGATGCGATGTCAGGACCAAGAATGGCCGGTAAAGGTCTCATCCGATAGGGAACAATATTTCAAGGTGATACGCTTTGAAGAGATGAAAGCAGCGTTGTGATGCGCTCAGGCTCAATTCTCCATCTAAGTGGAAAGGAGTGGCTGATAAAGTCATATGAAGTCTGAAGTGACATCACATTCGGTGCGCAACCGAAATTCTTCTGGAAAAGTTGTCGCATTAGTTTGCAGCGGGCTAGGCAATATCGAACGTGGTTTCGAAGTGTCTACAGCCCGCTGGTTTTCGGCGCTGAAGAAACACACAGATTTGAGTGTGCACTTAATTTCGGGTGGTCCCTACCCCGAATCAAAAGTGGTCCCCACACTTTGTCGAAAAAGCAACTGGTTGAAATTTGTTGAGTACGTTCCGTTCATGAGTGAACAGCAGCGATGTGAAATGAGCTATGGCATCGAGCAGTTCACATTCTTTCCGGGCATGCTTGCCGAGTTGGCACGCCTGAAGCCCGATGCTGTGTGGGTTAAGGATGTGCCGCTCGCTCATTTGATTCTGGCGGCCAAGTACATAATGCCGTTCCAATACCAGGTAATCTTCGCTAACGGTGGTGCGCTGAGACCGAAGAGTTATTGGTATTTCGACCGAATTCAACAACTGCATCCTGACGGCTTTAAAGAAGCATTGGCGTATGGAATTCCCGCGGAAAGAATGGATGTGATTACTAACTGCATCGATTCCGGCAGTTTCAGGGCAATCGAGAAGCGAGACATTCGTGCCGAACTCAACTTTGCTCCAACTGATTATGTGGTGGTTTGCACTGCGGCATGGAACCGCTATCACAAGCGCATCGACTATCTCATCGAAGAAGTTTCCAAAGTCAAAGATGAGTCTGTAAAACTGCTTTTATGCGGTATGCCTGAAGCGGATACCGCTCACCTTCAAGAATTGGGCGAGAAATTGCTTGGGCACCGTATACGGTGGTTGACCGTGGCGCCAAACGATGTTTCATCAATCGTGGCTGATGCCGACCTGTTTGTGCTTCCAAGCTTAAATGAAGGTTTGGGCAATGCTCTAATTGAAGCCGCTCTATTGGGCAAACCAATAATTTCGCACCCGCACGGCGGCGCCAAGTTCATTCTTGAAGATGACTATTGGATGCGAGACATCAGTCAGCCCGGTGCGCTTGCCGCGAGAATCGAAGAACTGCATAAGGAGCCTCCGCCACAAGACAGGTTGGACAGTCTCGGGCGCCGAGTCAGCCACAGGTTCAGCGATAGCTTGCTTTCTGCTGAATTTCAAGAAATGATTCGCAGGGCTACTAAGGCAAAATCGGCGCCAGGTCTTCTATAATTTAGTCTATCTAGCGTCGTCGCTTTGTTATGGATGTTGTGCGCCCCTTGTGGCTTCGGACGCGGACTTGCATTGATTTCCAGTAAAGGATATTCCGCTTCGTGGTGAAACCTTCGATTCTCAAACTCCAAGCCTTTGTGAGCTGCCTGATTGCAGTGACTTTTGCACAGGCCGCTTTCGCCTACCCCGAATACACGAGAAACCCCGAAATCGCCGACACTGTTAAGGTTCCCGTTGCCAAGTGGTGGGACTCCGCCGTTCCCCAAAAAGGCATCATCCTTGCCGTGCATGGTTTGACTCTTTGTGGCGACTCATTCGATGTAACGGCACGTGAACTGACACAAAAAGGTTTTACGGTTTACGCTTTCGACATGCGAGGTTTCGGTCGTTGGAAAGAAGAAGCCGAGAAATTCAACGATCCAGGCAAGGTTAACTATGAATTCATCCGGCGCGATTTAATTCGCGTCTCTCGAACCCTGCGCGAAACTTTTCCCGACAGCAAGCTCTATTTGATGGGCGAGAGCCTTGGTGCAAATCTCTCGTTATGGCTCGCATCTCAAAGTCCGCAACTTGCAGACGGATTGGTTTTGAGTGCTCTTTGTTACAAGACCCGCATCCATCCTCGTTGGCGATGGATCGCGGATGTTCCCAGCGGATTTGTTATGCCCAACGCTCCAATGAAATTGACGCCGTATGTCAAACCATCGCTGTCGACAGACCCTCAAGTGACGGAAAGTTATCTAAAAGACCCTTCGATCTCTCATGAACTTAGTGTCGTGACGCTCGTAAAAGGTCAGCTGACCAACCGCATAGCGTTGAAAGAGATCGAGAAACTCCCGGCGAACTTACCGATTTTACTTTTGTCCGGTGAAAATGACGGGTTGTTCAAAACCAAATCTCTCAACGAGGTAATAAAGCGAATGGGTTCGAAACGCGTTGATTTCCGTGTTCTTCCAGGCACTGGGCATCTGATTCTCGAGTGTCAAAAGCCAGGCGGAGATATAAGCAATGTTATTTCCGATTGGATTGCCGACATTGATGTGAAGACGGCACAAGATACACAGAATGCAGCTGATTCAAACGATTCGAAACCAGAGACAGAGATCGATTTATTGAAGCAAACCGGCACCGATACGAAGTCTGATGAAAGTTCGAAAACGGGAAAAACTGAGCCTGCCTCAGGCGATGTGAGTTTGAACACTCAGAAATCAGTCCCCGGCGTTTTCTGAAGTGAAGTAATCACCAGTGTGAATGTCTTGCTTGGCCGGCTTCCCGTCAAGCTTGGCGAAGGGGAGTGGAGTTCCGGCCGGTGGTTTGTCTTGAGGAAGCCGGGAGATGCCACCGATATCATCTCTGGTGATCACTGTAGACTTGGCGATGTCGCGCGCCGCGTAGAGTCCCGAACCGGCGGGCAATTCCTTGATTGTAAGTGTTGCTTGTTTCATGAATACGGGAGCGAATCTGGCAGCGAGGATGCCCTGCATTTGTCCGCCTAGGACAACACAAATAGAACCAATTACAACAACCAAGATCGAACCAAAAAGTACGTACTCCTTCAGGCGGCTCGGCTTGACTGGTTTTGTCGCTTCCTTCGGTGTTCCGTTTGTTCCATCATCTTTTGCGCCGTCATTGTCTGTCATCACGTCGATTCCCTTTTTTCCTGTGTGCTCTCGCCAGACTTGCTTTCATCAGATTTGTTTTCACCAGATCCGCTTTCACTGGAGCTTGATGCGGAAACCGTACTGCTGGCAGCATCGGCAGTTTGCTCCGAAGCTTCTTGTGACATGGTCTTCATCACGGCGATAAAGGACATGACAAGCAAGACCAATGAAACTGAACCAAGCAGATAAGTAGCCGGATTTATTCCAGGTAGAAACTCTGAGTTTTTGGGATCGGTTGGAGAATAGATGACGACTAGGGGCTGTTGGTCAACAATGGTTGTCGTCAGCCACGCCGGCAGTGGCTCGCTTCTGGTGTATTTTTGCTCGTTGACTGAGTATTCGTAGTGGACTGTAGGTGTGCCTGAACTTTGCTCGTAGCTGATGTTGGTCACCATTCCTCTAGTAGTCGGCCACTGAAGTTTGTCTATTGGTGGCGTAAAACTGAGATACGTAAAGATGCCAAAGATAATCGCGAGCAAGACATAGACATTTGTGGTGTTTCGCGAGGATACCGTTTCCGGAGGTTGAGGCCCTGATACCTGTTGCTGTCCTTGTCCAGCAGTTGGTTCGGTGTCTGATGTTGTCATTTTGCGTACTCCCGCCTGCGCTTCCTACGTACCCGTAAAGAAAACTACTTAAGCTATTAGATATATGCTTTCCATTTCACTAACAACACCGCAAAGGTCCACCCTCTGGTTCTTCTGGGCGATCGGGCGCTGAGGCGATTGCCTCCACCTTGTTCGGTGCTTGCAATTTGGGTTGCGGTTTAAACCAGGCGCGAATCGCCTCCACAACAATTATCAGAACCAAAACAATGAACACACCGCCGAGCGCAGCGTCTAGATAGTCGTTGAAAATGAGCACCTGAGTGGTTGTGTCGCCGGTTCCGGCCGCTAGCTTTTCAGTGAGCGATTTGGCGTGGGCAAGAAAGCCAAGTTTGGGATTGCTCGAAAAGATTTTGAGCGTTCCTGCAGTCAGAGTTACAGTCAAAAGCCAGCACAAAGGAGCAATCGTGATCCAGGCAAATCGCGCTTTGCCCATGCGCACAATTACCGTCGTCGCGACGCAGAGTGCAACCACAGCCAGAAGTTGGTTGGAGATACCAAACAGCGGCCAGAGGCTGTTTATGCCGCCTAGAGGGTCGATTACACCCTGGTAGAGGAAATATCCCCAGCCGGCGACCACAAGAAAGGAACTAAGAATTACTGCGGGATACCAACTCGTCTCACCCAACGGCTTGTAAATCAACTTGAGGAAATCCTGCAGTAGAAAACGCCCAACGCGAGTGCCAGCGTCCAAACAAGTGAGTATGAATAGCGCCTCGAACATGATTGCGAAGTGATACCAGAATGACACCATTTGTTCTTGTGCACCGTGACCTAGAGCATTTGCAAAAATATGTGCCATTCCCACTGCCAGGGTGGGTCCTCCGCCTGTGCGCCCCCAGAGCGACTCTTCGCCGACTGCTTTGGCCAAGCTTTGCATTTGCTCGGGCGTGACTGCATAACCCCAACTGGAAATCATGGAACAAGCTTGAACCGGATCGGTCCCCACGACTCCTTTAGGGCTGTTTATTCCAAAGTAAGTTCCTGGTTGCAAAACGCAAGCGGCGATAATCGCCATAATCGCGACTGATGCCTCACACAGCATGCTCGCGTAACCAATCGGCCGCGCGTGCGTTTCGCGAGAAATCATCTTTGGTGTGGTACCCGATGATACCAATGAGTGAAACCCCGAGATTGCTCCACAGGCAATGGTGATGAAACAAAACGGAAATACATCGCCTGTAAACAAAGGCCCTTGTCCATTTGTAAATACGGTCAGAGCAGGCATTTGCAGAGTCGGATGCAGACACAAAATGCCCACTGCCAACAGCAATATAATTCCAATTTTGAGGAACGCCGAGAGATAGTCGCGAGGAGCAAGCAAAATCCAAACTGGTAAAACAGAGGCGATAAATCCATATATCATGACCGACACGGATAGCTGAGTGCCGCTCAGGGTAAAGAATGCCGCTGTCGGTGGGTACTGGGCAATCCACTTCCCGGCCACCACCGCCAGTAGTGTCAGCGCTACGCCGATGACAGAACCTTCCAGAACTCTGCCCGGCCGAATCTTCTTCATGTAGATACCGACCAGCATGGCAATCGGTATGGTCATCAACAATGTAAATGCGCCCCATGGGCTGGCTTTGAGGGCGTTGACGATAACCAGGGCCAGCACCGCCATCAGTATCATCATAATTAGTAAGATCGCAGTCAATGCAATGATGCCTGCAAGCGGACTAATCTCATCCTTTGCCATCTGTCCAAGAGATTTCCCTCCTCGGCGCATGGAAGAGCAGAGTATGACGAAATCTTGAACGGCACCGGCTAAGACGACGCCGACGATAATCCACAATGTTCCAGGAAGATATCCGAACTGACAGGCCAAAATTGGGCCGACCAATGGGCCGGCGCCCGCTATGGCAGCGAAGTGGTGACCGAACAAAACCCACTTGTGCGTGGCAACGAAATCCTTCCCGTCATCTACAGTCTGCGCCGGCGTCGTTTGCGAATCGTCTAGTTCGAACACGCGCTCAGCAATGAACTTACTGTAAAAGCGATACCCAACTGCAAACACGCATGAGGCTGCGGCAAGCAACCAGACCGCATTCACTGGCTCGTTGCGCGTCAGGGCAATCACCGCCAGTGCTACCGCGCCCAGAATGCTTATTGCTCCCCAGATAAACACTGTGCGCGCCTTCGCTACTTTTGTCGTCACAAGAGAAGCCCTCATCCTATACGAGAAGACCTGCCAAAGTGGCTGACAGATAGCTTGCCATGGTTCCGCATATCAGTGCTTTGATGCCCAGCCGTGCTAAATCTTCTCGGCGGTTTGGTGCGATTTCACCGATGCCGCCAATTTGCATCGCTACTGAAGAGAAGTTTGCAAATCCACAAAGAGCAAAAGTGGCGATTGTCTCCGCCTGCGGGCTCAGCGCTTTTACATCGGTTCCTTTCAGCATTGAAGAGAGATCCGTGTAAGCGACGAATTCATTGATCACTAACTTCTCGCCCATTAGTCCGCCTACGGTGTTGGCATCCGCCCACGGAACACCTAGAAGAAATGCGATCGGTCCGAACACGGCACCAAAAATATCTTGCAGCTTGAGGTGTGCGAGATCCAATCCTATAAAGTCCAATCGCATTCCCAAACTGTGGAACCAAGATGCCACTGCTCCGATAACATTGTCGCAAAGTGCGATCAGTGCAATGAATGCAATCAGCATACCGACAACATTTAATCCGATTCTCAATCCGTCCGAGGCACCATGGGCGGCGGCATCAATCAGGTTTGCCTGAGTTCGTTTTACTTCGATTTGAACTTTACCTTTTGTTTTCGACTCCTCGGTCTCAGGCCATACAATTTTCGATATAACAAGCGCGCCGGGAGCCGCCATAATGCTTGCCGTGAGCAGATAAGAAGCTTTGATTCCCAATCCGATATAAACTGCCAGCACGCCGCCGGACACGCAAGCCATAGAACCGGACATGGATGCCAAAAGTTCAGACATGGTCATGGTTGGCACGTAGGGGCGAATCAAGAGCTGCGCTTCCACTTGCCCGACAAAGACGCTGGCAGCGTTTGAGAGCGCTTCGCTTCCGCTTGCTCCCATAATGACTGATACCACTTTTGCTACCACCTGAACGCACTTCTGCATGATGCCCAGATAGTAGGAAATGCTCACAAGGCTCGAAACAAAAATGATTGTTGGTATCACACGAAATGCGAAGATGTAGTCGGCGCCTGGTCCGAATAGCTTTAGCATTTCATCGGGCTTCTTCACCAATGGTCCAAAGACAAAACCTGCTCCTGCGTCCGAACAGTGCAGTAGCGCTGTGATTCCGTCACCAATTTGGCGAAACAGTTGTTGCCCGAATTCAACTTTGAGAACAAATATTGCCAGCAAAAGCTGAAAAGCGAGACCGCATCCGACAAGTCTGTAATTGATTTTCTTGCGGTTGTTCGACATGAGGTACGCAGTACCGAAGATCAACGCAATGCCGAGTAGCCCAATCAACTTTTCCATTGCGATACCTCAGTCTTTCAGCAGTCATGCTGACAACCAGTGCGCGAGACTCGTATATGGTACTAGGCTCGGCGGTTCTTGGCGTGATATATGGATATACATTGGCGGGAGTCGGCTGGCGACGGAGAATAGTCTTTGAATCAAAAAGTCGGGAAGTTACACTACATATAAGTGGTTGTACCGATATCGGTATCAAGCACGACCGGCACCATCCACGTCCTGTGAAATCAAAAAGTCGGGAAGTTACACTAAATATAGGTGGTTGTACCGATATCGGTTACAACCACGACCGGCACCATCCACAGCCAGTGAATCGCACAAATCGGTCCCTACTTTAGTAGTTATGTTTAGTCGTCGTCGACGTCGCGATTTCGGGAATCAGAAGTCCCTGGGGCGAATGCCGGCTGCGGTGTGTATGGTACGAAGCGCCTCGATTGAGGAGTCGGAATGAAACCTGGAGCTGGAGCAGTTGGCGGAGGGCTCGTCTCTGTCGGGGTGGTCGCTGGATTGGTAATATTGGTCGGAGGCGGTGCCGTCTGAGGGGCGATAGTCGGGGCCGGAGTCAGATCGGGCGCGACTGGCGGCTCAGTCTTAGTTGTGCCGTCAGGCTGACCTTCTTGTGGTTTCTGATCGTCGCGAGTGCCGGTGGTGCGCATAGGAACATCGTTAGCGTCCGGATTCGGCAGTGCATCTGGCGTGCTGCCTGCAAGCTGCTCGCCTTCTTTGTTGCTGTCTTCCTTCTTAGGTTTGTCCTTGTCCATATCTAAATTGGGAGGTATGAACATGCCTGGTGGTGTTGGATGAGTTGAGTAGTATGCTTTGTTGAACTCTTTCCAGATCTTCGCCATAACCACACCGCCGGTCACGTTTTGACCCGGAATCGCAAGGTGTTCGTCGTTTCCGCCCCAAAGAGCAGTCACCAAATCCGGTGTGAAGCCGATGAACCAAATGTCTCTGCCTTCATCGGCGGTGCCTGTTTTACCGGCGACTGGTCTTTCTTCCAGTTTGGCCCCGGTACCGGTGCCGTATTTCACAACATCTTGCATAACGTCTACAAGTCTTGCGACAGGCTCTACAGGGAATGCTCTATCTACCTTTTGTTCGAACACTTCAATCACAGCGCCGCGGTTGTTTTCGATCTTCCTCAGCACTTGCGGCTTGATGAATACTCCGGCTCTTGCGAAAGTAGCGTATGCTCCCGCCATATCGAGGGGTGATACAGCCGAACTTCCAAGCGCGAGTGACAAGTTGGCATCCAATTTTGTCGAGATGCCCGCCATTCTCGCGGTTTCGACGATGTTATCGACACCAGTCAATTGAGCGACTCTTACGGATGGAATGTTGCGAGAAAGCGCGAGGGCTCTTCTGACTGTGATTTTTCCCATAAACTTGCGGTCGAAGTTTTTTGGCGCATAGTCTGGCAAGCCGTACGGTTGTTTGATTACAAGTGGAGTGTCTTCGATAAGCGAGTCCGGGGTTAGCACGCCCTTCACGAAAGCTGAAAGATAGACAAAAGGCTTGAATGAGGAACCCGCGGAGTGCGGGTTCGTTGCCCGGTTAAACTGGTTTTTCCAATAGTCGCCGACACCTCCGACCATCGAAATTACAGAACCATCTTGCACCAAAACCGATACCATCGCCCCTTGGGTCACTCCCTTCGGCGCTTTGCTGATACCGGCTGCAAGTGTCTTTTCGGCAAGTTCCTGGGCGACCGGATCGAGGTTTGTGTATACCTTTAGACCTTGCCTCCTAAGCTCAGACTGACTGAACCTATCTCGAAGCATCTCCAAAACATAACTCACATAATAAGGATACTTCTGGAGGGGATTGCTTCCTTTTTTAAATGCGAGCTTTTGCTTTTTAGCTACGTCGGCTTGTTTCTTTGTGATATAGCCGTACTCGATCATCTTGTCGAGAATTTCTCTTTGGCGAACTTGAGCGCGTCCTCTACCTTCGGGCGAGCCCAATTCCGAAGGCGCTTTCACAAGACCTGCAAGAAATGCAGACTCAGCAAGAGTCAGACCTGCAGCTGTTTTGTCAAAGTATCGAGAGGCGGCGCGTTCGATGCCGTATGCCGTATTGCCGAAATAGACTTGGTTTAGATACATCTCGAGAATTCGCTCTTTGGCGTATCTCTCTTCGATCTGCCAAGCCATGTACCCTTCTTTGATTTTTCTGTCGAAGGTTCGTCCGGCTTCCGAAAAGAACAAGTTCTTCACGAGCTGCTGTGTGATCGTCGAACCGCCTTCTACCACGTGGCCGGCTTGAAGGTTGGCTAGAGTGGCACGACCGATACTCATGAAGTTGACGCCTTTGTGCTCGTAGAAGTGATGATCTTCAGCAGCCAAAATTGCTTGCTGCATCTGCGTCGATACTTGATTCAAGGGAACCACTCGACGATCTTCGTCACCTTCAACCGTGCAAATCATGCGATCGTTTCGATCGAAAAGTTGAATGGCTTCGATCGGTTCATAACGTTCAACCAGCGTTACGTCGGGCAGGTCTTGTAATTGTTTCCACAATGAAGCGCCAAGGTACCCGCCGACGACGGCACCAGCGATGCAACCACCGACGAAGCACCATTTGATCAGGCCGATGATGAATCCGAAAAATCCGCCCGACTTCTTTTTTCTGGATTTTGAACGACGAGTTGCCAAATGGCACTCCTACTTAGCTTTAGTATCGGTCTTTCAACGAAACAGAACTGCGACATGTCCTAAGTGATGTCATTATAGCCTAGGCCTGGCGCGCAGTGCCTTCAAGGCGTTAGATGTGCGTTATCGACGGTCAAGCACTTCAAACTGCAAGGCAAACCAGATTCCGCTCAGTGTCAGATGACCAGCTCGTCAAAACATGTCGTTTAAATTGCACGGTCGCTTTGCAAGCGCAAGGCGACCGTGCGATTTCTTTTGCACTAGAGTCCGAGCGTAACGAATTACGAACGGCGTCTCCAATCTACCTACTAGGCTCTCGGATGAGAGGTCATATAAATCCTGCGCAGGCGCTCAAGACTTACATGCGTGTAGATTTGAGTCGTGTTGATGGTCGTGTGTCCAAGCAAGTCTTGCACCACACGCAAATCGGCTCCGCCTTCAAGGAGGTGGGTAGCGAACGTGTGACGCAGTGTATGCGGTGTGATTGCCTTGTTGATTCTAGCTTTCACAGCATACTTGAGAACGATGCGGTGCACCGATCTCGAAGACAGTCTCGTTGCTTGCCTGCTTACAAACAAGGGGCTGTCAGGCTGAGGAGTTCTTCCACCAGCTAACTTGGACCAGTACTCGTTGAGATACTTTTGCAGCCACTCGCTGGCGCTTTGATTGAGCAATACAACGCGTTCTTTCGAACCCTTGCCCATCACGCGCATTTCCATGGCTTCAGGATTGTAGTCTTGAACGCGAAGCGCGCACAGCTCGCTCACCCGCATGCCGGTTGCATAAAGCACTTCCATGAGCGCCCGATCTCTAACTCCGAGAATCGATTGATCGGGTGTCATCAATAGTCTGACCACCTCTTCCCTGTCAAGACACGATGGAAGTCGTCTGGTAAGTTTGGGACCACGAACCATTTTCGAAGGATCATCTTCAATCAGCTGTTCTCTTCGGAGATAGCGATAGAAACTGCGAATCGCAGAGATCTTTCTTGCTACAGTCGGGCGACTGTATTGTTCTTGAATCTGCCGAATGTACGACTTGAGACCTTCTACTTCAAGCCAGCTACCTGACGTTTGTTGACAGGTTTCTGCTACTGCAGTGGGTGCAAAATCTTGCACTACTGCATGACCGTTGTCTGTCATTGTGGAAGATGTGTCGCTTGTCAGCAGCTGTCTTAAGTCGTTGAGATACGCTCTTATCGTGTGCGAAGAGTAGTTTCTCTCAAGCTCCAGATAACCCGCAAACTGGTCCAGCCAGACCATAGCTCCATTTTGGGCGTTCACCGTGACCGTCTTTCTAGTTGAGTCATTGCCGTCCGAACTTATTATGAGAAATTGACAAGCTTTGTAAAGTCCCTTTTATCAAAATTGATAAAAAAACTTGATCTACGGATCAGCTCATGAAAACCGGTGATCCGATTTCAAGATCTAAATCGACCGAAACCGCATATGGTGCGATCCAATTTTGGAGTTTCGAAATTTCGATGAGTGAGTCGTGCCGTTGCGCACAATTTAGCGGTTAGTGACACCAAAAACGGTGGCGCGCCAAATCGATAAGGCTTTTTCGGAGGGTACAATAATTTCAATGGGGATAGAGCGTCGCTGGTGTGGCGTGCGGTCTTCAAAACCGTTGTGGGGCAGTAATGCTGTCCCAGGTGGGTTCGATTCCCACGTATCCCCGTAAGTTCTTTCCCTCCACCAAACCCAAGCCAAGCCAAGCCAGGTTGAACTCGTGATCGAGTCGAAGCCCACCTTTTCCTGCTTTATTGCACCATCAAGGCACCCGCGCATCTAAGTGTCCGTACCGCAGGCACTCAATCTCTGCTTATCTATTTCTTTTAGATGGTTGTACCGATATCGGTATAAACCACTATCACACGGTACGCCGGGCATCCTTTTGCGAGAATCGGCCAGGTATGGAAGTCAGGGTTAACCGCGACCGCAGGCTTCGCAGACGAATTCAGACTTGATGTCTTTTTTGGCTTTGTCTTGAGCCACTTCTTTGTCTACGGTGTCTCTGAGCTTCTCCAGCGAGTTGTTGGCTTCCTGTACTTTATTGGGGTCTACCTTTTTGCCCATTTCCTTCTGTCTGAGCGTTTCTTTGTCTTGTTCGCTCAAAAGACGGAAGCCATAACTGGCATTGAGACGCGCCTCGGCCATAATTGCTTTGGCCAGCTCGCCGGTCTCTTTCGACTTTAGAAGTGCCTTGACTCGGGGCGTCATCATTTTGTCGTTGGCGCTTCGCCGCCCCAACTGGTTGAGACTCATCAAGTCAGAGTCAGTGAGTTTCGAAAAGGCAGGGTCTTTCTGAAATTTCTTTCTGATTTCCTCGATGTCGAGGCGGGTGGTGTAGTACGACCTCACCTCCTCATTGTTGAGGGCAAGGGCGGCGTTATTGGGGCTGGAGCTGCCGTTTGCCGCCAAGATTGTCGCGGAAGCCAAGACCGATGCGAGGCGAGAAGGAACCTTCATGTCAAATCCCCCGGGTTGAGTAACAGTTCTCTTATACTCATTAAGGAATCATGAACACCTGATTGTAATATATTAAGTACGTTTAAGTTTTAAGCAGTCGCCATTTGATGGGGTTTTTTAAAAAATAAGTTTGATTTAATTGATTTTGGCGACTTGGTTAGCCTCTTCTCCTTTCATACATATGGTTTGACAATAAAATAAGAAGCTACGTATAGTTGCTCCCCTGTGCCTGCAGGATTTTTGCAGGATTTGCCTTCACTTCGTTGCAACTTTCGTTTCTTGTCGCCATAAAACCAGAGGTAGCCGATGGCTTTAGAGTTGTCCGAGCGCGTCCGAACCTTCGGGGTCGGTGCTTCGCGCATCGCCGATCTTCCCGATCTCGCCGAGATTCAGAAGAGTTCGTTTAAGTGGTTCATCGAGGAAGGGCTAGCTGAAGAGCTGCGTGCCTTTAGTCCAATTAAGGACTACACGGGCCGGCTCGAGCTGCATTTCCTCACAAACTATTCGTTTGAAGACCACACTGAGCCCAATAAACCAAAAACTCCCGAGGAAGCAAGGGCCCTTGACGCCAGCTTCACAAAGAAGCTGCGTATTCAAATGCGCCTTGTTAACCGCGAAATGGGGGAAATCAAGGAGCAGGAGATCTACGTCGGCGATATTCCGATGATGACCGACCGCGGTACATTCATTATTAATGGTGCAGAGCGGGTTATCGTCAGCCAAATCGTTCGCAGCCCCGGCATCTACTACAAGCGTGAAGTAGACACCAACGGTAAAAGAACGTTCTCGGCCACCCTCATACCCAACCGTGGCGCCTGGCTGAAGTTCGAAACCGATGTTAACGACATCATTTACGTAAAGATTGACAAGAACCGCAAGCTGCCGGCAACGACCCTTTTGCGCGCTCTCAACTATTCCGACCAGGAAATGGAAAGTCTTTTCCGGCATCGCGACTTCTTGAAGAAAACCCTCGACAAGGACAGCACCAAGTCCCGAGAAGATTCGCTTATAGAGGTATATCGAAAGTTGCGTCCGGGCGACCCGCCGTCGGTGGCTGGTGGTCAAAGCATCCTCGACAGCCGATTCTTCGACGACAAACGCTATGACCTCGGTCGCGTGGGGCGTTACAAGCTCAACAAGAAGCTCAGCCTCTCGATTCCTGAGACTCAACGCACGCTGACTAGAGAAGACATCGTTGCCGCCATCGACTATTTGATTGGCTTGCACTACGACGAAGGTCACGTGGACGACATCGATCACTTGGGCAACCGCCGCATCCGTTCGGTCGGCGAACTTTTGCAAAACCAATTCAGAATCGGCTTGACCCGTCTCGAGCGTATCGTTCGAGAGCGCATGACATTGCAAGATGCCGATACATTGACTCCGGCAAACCTGCTCAACACCAAGCCGTTGGTTGCAGCTATAAGAGAGTTCTTCGGATCGTCTCAGTTGTCCCAGTTTATGGATCAAACCAACCCGCTGGCAGAACTGACTCACAAACGCAGACTCTCAGCCCTGGGACCAGGCGGTCTTTCAAGAGAAAGAGCAGGATTCGCGGTTCGCGATATTCACCCTAGCCACTACGGACGCATCTGTCCGGTGGAAACTCCTGAAGGTCCGAACGCCGGTTTGATTGGATCTCTTGCCACTCACGCTCGCGTGAATGCATACGGATTCATTGAAACACCTTATCGCAAAGTGGAAAACGGCAAGGTATCGCTCGAGCAAATCGACTACCTCACAGCCGATGAAGAAGACAGATTCCGCGTAGCTCCTGGTGATGTGCCGATTCATAAAGACGGTGCCTTCGTCAACGCGCTGATTCCGGTGCGCTACAAAGCGGAGTTCATCGAAACCACGCCCGATCAAGTCGACTATGTCGGCGTCAGCCCAATTCAAATCGTTTCGGTAGGAACGGCACTGATTCCGTTTCTCGAGCACGATGACGCTAACCGCGCCCTTATGGGTTCGAACATGCAGCGTCAATCGGTGCCGCTCATTCAAACCGAGCGCGCGCTCGTCACCACCGGCATCGAAAAGCAAGCTGCTCGCGACTCCGGCATGGTGGTCGTGGCCGACGTAGAAGGCAAGGTCGAATACGTAACTGCAAACGCAGTGCACGTTCGCACCAAGGATAAGCGTCTGGTCAAATATCGCCTCTCCAAGTTCCAACGTTCCAACCAAGATACCTGCCTCAACCAGAAACCAATCGTCACTGTTGGCGAAAACGTCAAGCCCGGTCAGGTCATCGCCGATGGTGCCGCCACCAACACTGGTGAACTGGCGGTAGGAAGAAACCTTCTGGTTTCCTTCATGCCATGGGAAGGCTACAACTTCGAAGATGCGATTCTCATCAGTCAACGCCTCGTTTTCGACGATGTGATGACATCGATTCACATTGAAAAATTGGAAATCGATGCACGCTCGACAAAACTTGGTCCTGAAGAAATCACTCGCGAAGTGCCGAACGTTTCGGAAGAGTCTTTGAGACACTTGGACGAAAACGGCATCGTGAGAGTCGGTTCGCGTGTTTATCCTGACGACATTCTGGTCGGCAAAATCACACCTAAAGGCGAATCCGAACACCCACCGGAAGAAAAACTCTTACGAGCAATCTTCGGTGAAAAGGCCAGAGACGTTCGCGACAACTCCTTGAGAGTTCCACACGGTGAAGGCGGCCGCGTCGTCGACGTGAAAGTATTCGACCGTGAAAAAGGCGACGAACTTCCACCTGTTGCAAACAAAGTCGTGCGTGTCTACATTGCACAGAAACGCAAGATCTCAGTCGGCGACAAGGTTGCCGGACGCCACGGCAACAAGGGTATTGTGGCCAAGATTCTTCCTGTAGAAGATATGCCGTTCCTTCCAGACGGGACTGCGGTAGACATCGTGCTCAATCCGCTCGGTGTGCCAAGCCGTATGAACGTCGGACAAACGTTTGAGACTTTGCTTGGTCTGGCAGCAATGCTGACTGGTCATCGTTATGAAGTTCCTCCATTCGATGAAATGTATGCCAAGGAAGCTTCTAGCTTCTTGGTCCATGACGAGATCAAGAAAGGCAAAGACACAGGCGAGAAGGCCGGAACAGTCGAGTGGGTCGGAAACGACGGCAAAGTAACCCTGTATGACGGTCGCTCCGGCGATGCGTTCGACAATCCGGTTACTGTCGGCAAGATCTACATGATGAAGCTGGTTCACTTGGTTGACGACAAGATTCACGCTCGTTCAACCGGACCATACTCACTGGTTACGCAACAACCACTGGGCGGAAAAGCTCAGTTCGGCGGACAGAGGCTGGGAGAAATGGAATGCTGGGCACTTGAAGCGTTCGGCGCCGGCTACTCTCTGCAAGAGATGCTCACCATTAAATCTGACGACGTCAACGGCCGGTCAAAAGCCTATGAATCGATCGTCAAAGGTGAGAACCTCAAACGTCCTGGAATTCCTGAGTCCTTCAAGGTGTTGGTGCGCGAACTGCAGTCAATCGGTCTTGATGTGTCTGTAGCAAAACGCACACGCGAAGGAACGGAAATCGAAGTCGATCTGATGACGGAAGTAGAAGAAGCGCGTCCGAGAGGATTGCGCAGACTCAGCCCGTTTGGCGAGATCGGCATCGAGTCCGAACTGGCTGAACTCAGGCAGTCCGTATCACCAACAGCTGTCGCGGTCGGCGGCGGCGGTGGTGGAGACGACTACAGTGATTCCGACTCTGATTCGGAGACGGAAGAAACCGGCGGACTGACTGTAAGAGAGACTCCTGATGCTCCAGCGGATTCCGACACGGATTCGGTTGAATTGGGACTCGAAGATGATTTGGGTGATGATGCCGCCGATGACGAATAGTTGTGTGGGAGCATCGAATTTACGGATTTGAAGTAAAGCTCGAAACGGCTAATCCCGAATAGAGCTTCTTTCAAATCCACAATTGGCGCCAAAAGCGCTTGCAACATACGGAGGGCTGAACGCCCTATTTTGGAGGTCTAACGATCCAACATGCCAACTAGCATTGATCGCTTTGATTACATAAAGATCGGGGTAGCTTCTCCCGAGCGCATCCTCAGCTGGTCGCACGGTGAAGTGACGAAGCCTGAAACGATCAATTACAGAACCCTCAAACCGGAAAAAGACGGTTTGTTCTGCGAGCGTATCTTTGGACCATCCAAAGACTGGGAGTGCTACTGCGGTAAGTACAAACGCGTGCGCCACCGAGGTATCACTTGCGAACGTTGCGGCGTCGAAGTTACCGACTCCAAAGTTCGCCGCCATCGCATGGGCCATATCAAATTGGCTTCGCCCGTTACGCATATTTGGTTCCTCAAAGGCATCCCTACATATATAGGATTGCTTTTGGATCTGCCGTTGCGTGACTTGGAGCAAGTGGTGTATTTCAACGCCTACATCGTCACAAGCCCTGGCAACGCGCCTGAACTCCATAAGTATCAACTTCTTTCCGAAGAAGAATACGAAAAGAACCTTGATGATCCCAACCTGCAATTCGACGTAGGCATCGGCGCCGAAGCGATCAAGCATCTTTTGCATGAACTGGCGAGACCGACCTATGAAAGACCAGACAACAAGGAAGATCGCGGTCGTCTTTTAGACGTGCCAGGCTTGAAAGAACTCTCCAAGCAACTGCGCGAAGAGCTCGCCACTGCCGGTGGTTCGCAACAAAAACGGGCAAAAATCATCAAGCGCTTGAGACTGGTTGAAGCGTTGATCAACTCGCACACCGATCCCACTTGGGTCGTGCTCGACAATCTGCCGGTGACACCGCCCGACTTGCGGCCGATGGTGCAGTTGGATGGGGGACGATTCGCCACCTCCGATTTGAACGATCTCTATCGCCGCGTGATCAACCGCAACAACCGTCTTGCCCGTCTTCTGGAAATGGGCGCGCCGGAAATTATCGTGAGAAACGAAAAGCGTATGTTGCAAGAAGCCGTTGATGCCTTAATCGACAACGGCAGAAGAGGCAGAGTGGTGGTCGGTCCTAACAATCGTCCGCTCAAATCTTTGTCAAACATCATTGAAGGTAAGCAAGGAAGATTCCGTCAAAACCTCCTCGGAAAACGCGTCGACTACTCCGGTCGTTCTGTTATCGTGGTTGGACCGACGCTCAAGTTGCACCAATGCGGATTGCCTCGCGAAATGGCGCTTGAACTGTTCAAGCCGTTCGTCATAAACAAGTTGATCGAACGTCAAATCGTGCAGAACATCAAATCAGCTAAAAAGCAAATTGAAAGAGGCTCGGCGGTAGTTTGGGAAATCTTGGAAGAAGTCATTCAAGGTCACCCGGTGCTCCTCAACCGCGCTCCTACACTTCACAGACTCGGCATTCAAGCCTTCGAGCCGGTGTTGGTAGAAGGTCGCGCCATTCAACTTCACCCACTCGTTTGCTCGGCATTCAACGCCGACTTCGACGGTGACCAAATGGCCGTGCACGTTCCACTTTCTGTAGAAGCTCAAGCTGAAGCTCATATGCTCATGCTCGCTTCCAACAACATTTTGCTTCCTGCAACGGGACGTCCGACGATTACGCCTACGCAAGACATGGTGCTCGGTATCTATTACCTCACCATTGAAAAGCCGGGCTCCGATGATCCGAAGAAGTGCCGCGGCGCCGGTATGCGCTTCGTCAGCTTGGCTGATGCACGTTCGGCCTATGAAGCCGGCGTCGTCGATCTTCACGCCAAGATCAAAGTCCGCGATGCCAATGGCACCGTGCTTGAAACCACTCCCGGACGCATTATCTTCAACGAAGTAGTGCGTGGGGCCATCGCTCAAGTGGGCTAAATCACCAATTGCTCAAGTGAGCAAAAATTGCTCAAGGAGCAGTCAATTCTTTTTAAACCGAACACAGAAGCAAATAGCTTTCAGAAGAGGGACCTATGGTCAGCAACAAAAAAGAAGAAATGATGGACTTCATCAACGTCACTGTCGATAAGAAGAAGCTAGGCGCTCTTCTATCGGAAGTGTACGAAAAATTTGGAACTGCTCGTTCGGCGGAACTAGCCAACGCGCTCAAAGATCTTGGTTTCAAATTCGCCACCAAAGCGGGTGTGACAATCTCGATCGATGACTTGGATGTTCCTGAATCGAAGCGCGAGCTCATCTCGGCAGCCGAAAAGGAAATCGAAGAAGCGCAGCGTCGTTACGAGCGCGGCGACATCACAGAAGTCGAACGCTACAACAAAGTTATCGATACGTGGTCTGCCACCACCGACCAATTGACAAAAGAAGTAGTCGACAACTTCGACCGCTTGAACCCTGTTTACATGATGGCGTTCTCCGGCGCCAGAGGTAACATCTCGCAAGTTCGTCAGTTGGTTGGAATGCGCGGATTGATGGCTGACTCCCAAGGTCAGATTATCGACTTGCCGATTAAAGCCAACTTCCGCGAAGGGCTAAACGTAACCGAGTACATCATCTCCAGTTACGGCGCCAGAAAGGGACTTGTAGATACGGCGCTCAAGACAGCCGACTCCGGATACCTGACCCGACGTCTCGTCGACGTCGCACAAGACGTCATCGTTCGCGAACTCGATTGCAAAACTTTCCGCGGCATTTACATGCAACCCATCTCCGAAGGCGACAAGGACATGGTCAAGCTGCAGGAGCGCGTGTTCGGAAGAACAGTCAATGAAGACGTAGTCGATCCGGCAACCGGTGAAGTGCTCGCCAAAAGGGGCGAAGTGCTCAACCGCAAACTGGCAATCAAAGTCGACACCGTTCTTCCGAAGCCGAAGAAAGTACTTGTCAGATCGCCTCTTACTTGCGAAAGCCAATACGGCGTTTGCCAAGCTTGCTACGGCTGGTCATTGACCAACAACAGATTGGTCGACACCGGCGAAGCAATCGGAATTATTGCAGCCCAATCAATCGGGGAGCCCGGAACACAGCTGACAATGAGAACATTCCACACAGGCGGCGCGGTTGCTGGCGGAAAGAGCCGCCAACAACTGAAAGCACCTGCAGCAGGAACCATCACCTACAAGATTCAAAGCAAATCAGTCCGCACCGCCTATGGTGATGTGGTCGATCAAACCACGCGTGATGGCTCGATCAAATTGGAAGCCGGCTCTAAAGAGCATAACTTGACCCTGCCGATAGGCGCTCTCATTCAAGTGAAGAGTGGCTCCGAAGTAACGGCAGGACAGGTGCTTGCAGAGTTCGATCCACCAGGTCAAAAGAAAAATTTGACCGAACGCGCCAGCAAAGACATCACCGCCGACATCTCCGGTCGTGTCAATTTCCAAGGCTTCCAAGCCGACGAAAAACGCGATCGCCAAGGCAACATTTCGCGCACCGCCAACCGCGCAGGCATCATCTGGGTACTTGAAGGTGACGTATACAACTTGCCGTCGGGCGCTCATGTCGTCGTAAAAGACGGACAAGAAGTGAACGCACTTGATGTTCTTGCAGAAATTCACATCACCACCGAACATGGTGGCGAAGTGAGATTCGGACCTGAAATTGAAACCGAAGTGGTGAAGTCCGGACGCAAATCCGTCACTCGCCTGGTCAAAGGAAAAGAAATCAACATCATCATCTCCTCTGTCGGTGCCTCCAACGCCAAGTTGGAAGCCGGTCAGAAAGGAAGCATCTGGCGTGTCTCGAAGGCTAAAGAAGCCTACGCGATCAAAGTCGTCAATGATGAAGTCGTTGAGAACGGCAAAATCATCGCTGAACTCGTCGAAGATGGAACCTGTGCCGTTACCTCCGGCGGAGAAATTATCTACGACGGCGTCGAAATCGACGATCGCCGCGTAGTGACCAAAGCCGGGAAGGTGCTCTTCGTTCCTGAAGAAGTGCACTTCATCTCGAAAGATTCCAGCTTGAAGATGGCTGAAACCGGCGAGTTTGTAACCGCCGGTCAAGAAGTCGTCAAAGACGTCTTCGCTCACATGGACGGTGTGATTGAAATCGTTGCCGACAATGACATCATTCACGAAGTGATCATTCGCCCAGGCGAATTGATTCCACTGGGCGATCCGTCAGAGCTCAAAGTTCAAGAAGCTCAAATCGTCGAGCCCGGAACAGAGATAGTCGAAGGCTACACCTATAAAGATCGCAAGATGGTCAACATCTTCGAGCGCGAAGACGGCGCCTTCCAAGCTCTGGTTCGTCCAGTCGAAGAGTACTGGGTAGAGCCGAGAGAAACGAAGTTCCGCCACCGCGCGACCGACGACAAAATCAGCTTGCGCTCAGTCACCCAGCTTCTTTTCCGCGATCGCGAAAAAGTCCGCAACATCCAAGGCGCCCAACTCACCAGAACCTCTCTCGTTCTGCAGATGCAAGGTCACCTGGCGGGTCTCAAGGGCATCGTAGAAATCGACGACGACTTAAACATCGTCGTACAAGAAAACATCTTGTTGCGCCGCGAGCAAGACCTCAACGTCACGTTGCTGTCAGTGCAGCACGGTGACATGGTCGAAGCCAAAGCACCGGTTGCCACCACTCAAGTTTTGACGAAGACTTCAGCGCGCGTTCAACTGTCCAAAGCAGACGATCGCAGAATTCTTCTCATCACCGAAGAACAACAAGTCCATCAAAAGACCAAAGGTGCAATCTCGGTCAAAGAAGGCGATCTCGTTCGCGTCTCCGACCCGATTTCCAAGTCGACGATTGGGTCGCACTCCGGACAAGTGGTCAAGATTGACGGCACCGATGTGATCGTAAGAAGAGGTCGTCCATACCTGATTTCCGGAAACACACAGCTTCAATGCGAAGACGGCGCTCTGGTGCAGCGTGGTGACCTGCTCGCTACGCTTATCTTCGAACGCCAGAAAACCGGAGACATCGTCCAGGGTCTTCCCAGGGTTGAAGAACTGCTCGAAGCGCGCAAACCCAAAGAATGCGCCATTCTCTCCGAG
This sequence comes from uncultured Candidatus Obscuribacterales bacterium, assembly GCA_964503045.1. GTDB lineage: Bacteria > Cyanobacteriota > Vampirovibrionia > Obscuribacterales > Obscuribacteraceae > CAYZJR01. The sequence goes on along the minus strand of CAZCZI010000010.1, from coordinate 92,039 downwards.
CGAAACGGAAGAGCCAAGCTGACCACCGAAGACGACGTCACTCGCCTATTCCTGGTGTTCTCAGACGGCTCCGAAGAAGAAATCATCGTGCCGCAAGGCCTCAACGTGATCGTCGAAGACGGCGAGGAAATCACCAAAGGCAAGGCATTGACCGATGGACCACCGAACCCGCACGACATCGTCAGACTCATGGGCATCGAAGCTGCTCAGAAATATCTGGTAGATGAAGTGCAGTCCGTATACCGTTCGCAAGGTGTGGAAATCGCCGACAAACACATTGAAGTCATTGTCAGACAGATGACTCGCAAGGTGCGCGTCGAAGATCCAAAAGAAACGATCATGCTTCCTGGTGAATTGATGGAGCGCTACGATCTCGACGTCGAGAACGAAAAGGCGAAGCAAACCGGCATCGAACCGGCTACCTTCACCGAAGTGCTCCTCGGTATCACAAAGGCCAGCTTGAACACCGAAAGCTTCATCTCTGCAGCATCATTCCAAGAAACTACGAGAATCTTGACCGAAGCCGCAGTTGAAGGGAAGAAAGATTGGTTGCGCGGCTTGAAGGAGAACGTCATCATTGGACGCCTCATCCCTGCCGGAACCGGCTTCCAAGGACACGCCATGCCCCAAGAAGAAGAAGAGGAAGAAGAAGATATCTATCCTCCAATCGGAGAAGGCAGCTTCAACGTCCCCGCGTGAGCCGCTCATAAAGCCGAATCTACAAGGGAGCCGCGACTCGATTTCCGAGATCGCGGCTCTCTCTTTTTGAGATTTTGAACCCTACATTAGATATAGGCTCTTCAACCGATATCGGCAGAAACCTCCACCAAAACCGGCGCCGCCACGACGGTTTGGAGTTTTCGCGGCTATAACGTAGGCAATTGCCGATTTAAGGAGTCGGTGTTCTTTGCGCCATGGAGCGCGGCAGAGTCACTCGCACAATCGAATTATCTTCTTGCTGCGTCACAAACAAGTTGCCGTCTTTATCCAAGGTCAGGTAATACGGCTTCTTGAAGCCGGCTGCAATAATCGTGGCAACTCCTGCTGGAGTGATTTTGGCAATCGTTCCGCCAATGTAATTGGCGACGTAAACGTTGCCTGACTCATCGCAGACGAGTCCGATTGGACCTTTTAGATTGATGCCTGTGGCAAACGATGTTTTGGTTCCATCCATTGCAATGCGATCAACCGAGTTGCTCAAAAAGTTTGCCACGTACAAATTGCCGAGACGATCGAACGTCAATCCGGAAGGTGCGTTGAATCCGGTGGCAATTATGCGAACCTGCGAGTTTGGCAAAACGGGCGTTGGTCCTGGACTTGAAAGAGGCTGCTGTGGCGGCACTGGAGCCGTGACCGCAGGCGGTTCGACAGGTTGAATCGAGGCAATTTGAGGCGGCACGGCAGCCTGATAGCTCGGCTGTACCGGAGGCTGATACACCGGCGGCGGTTGCGTCGGAGGGACGTAGGTCGTCGCTGGCGGTTGGTACTGAGGTTGAGTCACCGGCTGAGGCGCACTATAGGAAGGGACCGAGCCTGACTGGGACGTGTAACCAAGCGATCTCGAACCGGCCATGTCGGTTTGAACGTTGGTCAGAGGCGGTGGGTCTTGGCTGCCCATGGCGGTTGGTGCGGCCGCTCCTGTTAACTGCCCGTCGCAAATCCCCATACGTTTTTGTGCGTCAGGAAAGTGAGGGCTATTGGGGGGAACGGCTGTAAGGTGTTGCTTGGCCTCGCTAAAACGTGACAAGTCCATCAAAGCCAAAGCCATTTGGTAATGAGCGTCAGGGTCATTGGGTTTTACCCTGAGAACTTCCTGAAATCTAGGCAGGGCTTCCTTCCAGCGCCTTTGAGTCTGATAAAGCACCCCGAGGTTGTATTGGGCATCCGCCAGGTTGGGGTCGATGTCTGCGGCCCGCCGAAAGAAGATAATGGCGGCTTCGCTTGAGCCTTGTTTGTAGGCGTTCAGTCCGAGATTGTACATGGCCACAGCCTGCGGACTCGATTGAGAATAGGCTGGGCCAACAAACGGAACTTGGACCAATGAAAGTGTGGTCGCAATAATCATCAGCCTGGAAACAACAGCACGTTTCATCAGTTCGGGCACTCCTAATTCAGCTTCAGCTCTGCGTTTTGGTATCCGGGGTCCCCAGGCTGGGGCGCAAGAAACCGAATGGGCGGGACCTACGTCACTCTTCTTTGATAGCGAAGTCGTGAAAATGTCCACCGTGAGGGTATATAAGTGATTGTTCAATACTTTCGTCCTCAAATCATTAAAACCACCGCTTCTGCCGCCATAAACGTTGAAGTTTTTTACTAGATAGGAAACCCACAAAACATGCGTACTGTTGGTCATATCATCACTTCGGCAGGCGTCGGCTTGGCGAGCTATTGGAGATATCGCTCCAGACCGGCTGCACTTGCCAGCTTTTTGGCCGGATGTCTCATCGATCTCGATCACATTGTTGATTATGTGCGGGCTCATGGTTGGCGTTTGAACTGGCAACGGTTTGCAGAGGCTAAACATGAAGAGTACAGCGGGAAGTTGTATTTGCCGCTTCACTCGTTTGAACTGGTGGCACTCTTTTTTCTTCTCTTCCGAGGACCGCGCCGGCAGCCGTATCGAGTCGGTATTACACTATCAATTCTGACCCATCTGCTTTTGGATCAGAGGTGCAATCCAGGCAGAAGACCATTAACTTATTTTCTAGCTCACCGCATCAGAAAACGCTTCAACGCGAACGAAATTCTCAAACCGGTTGCCTGTGATGGTTATAGGCGCCGGCATCAACACTGACTTAAGTCGCAATCTAATACGTTGAAGTCTCTAATACGCGGGACTGCTTTCTTCCACAGCGTGGTTGACTGCACCGCGATGGCAGAGTTGCAAATTCTCTTTCTGCGACTGGTTGAGTTGTGTTTGAAGCCAACTGTGGCGCTGCTGGTGGCAGCTAAACATGATTATTTGATTTTGTGCCGCGAGCACATCCAAGAGAAACTGCATGATTGCTAAAAAGCGCGAGTCATCTGACTCACTGAAGGGCTCATCCAATATGATCGGCAGTGGATTATCTTTGGAGAGATATCTCGATACCACCATGCGCGCAAGCCAGTGAAGCTGCTCTTTCGTGCCGGTAGAAAGTTGGCTCCTGATCCGGCTTGGCTCGATCTCTTCGCCATGCCTCACAGCAATCAGGTTGAGGTTCTCGTCGAATCGGAAATCTTCAAAGTCCATTCCGGTTCGATTGAGCATTTCAGCGGCAATCTCATTGAGTTGTTTTGACCAGCTGACATAAGTCTCACCAGCCAGCTTCTGCATCGTGTCGCGAGCGAGCTCTATTGCCAGTTGCGCCCGTTTTGCATTTGAATACTTACGCTCGAGCTCGGCAATCTCCTCCATGAGCGGTTGGCAGTGCTCGTCGAGATAACTATATGTGGTGCGAATCTTCACGAGCAGTTGATCGCGTCTTTCCCTCAACTCTTCGATGTCTGTGTTTTCGCCCCAGGGCAGTACCGGCCTTGATTCGGGAGTCATCTCGGCCAGTTCGGGGTGCTGGTCAATCAGTACTTCCATTCGCTCGTAAAGGTATTGACGATCTTGTTCGAATCTGGTGATCGCGTTTGGAAGTTCTTGAGTAGTGAAGTCTTGGTCGGCATCGAGCCTCTCGTACTCATCTTGCAGAATCGACAGCTTCTGGAACTCTTGCGAGCACTTTCTGAACTCTTCGTAGCCGGCTTCAACATCTACCGATTCGACGTTTGAATCAATCAGAATTTCTTTGATGTGCTTATCGGCCTCCTCAATCTCGGCCGTCAAGAAATCCAACTGTTTCCGGGCGTTTTTAATAGATTGGAAACTCGAGTTAAGCGACATCGTCTCTTCGAGGCATTTGGCAACCGATTCGAAAAGCTCCTGCGAATTTGTTGCATTGATCTCCAGATTGAGACGGTTGGCGCGTTGGAAGAACGGTTCGATCTCCTTCTTCAACTTAGCGATGTTCTTCTCCTTCTCTGAAATCAATTGATTGAGAAGATCCAAGTCTCGCGATTTTGTCGCAATCGATGCAAGGGTGTTGAGCTGGCGAACGAGGTCGCTAGTTTCTGACACTCCTATTTTTCTGGCGATGTTGTCGAGTTTGACCTCGAGCGCGCCAATCTTATTGCGCCGCTCGCTAATTATGCCGGTGTGTTTCCCAAGCTCATCTTTGATCGATTCCATTTTGTCGCGTTGGTAGTAGTCAGGCTTCATGGAAAGGAAGAAGAAAACGCCTGCTGCGATCACAGAGATTGCAGCGCCGGCTCCACACAATCCAACAAAAACGGCGGAGAGTTTGAGCGATGAAAGAAAGAAGGCTCCCGCAGCACATGCGATTGCAATCAGGATCAAAACCGCTACCGTGATTCGATTTTCTCCTTGTTTGCCCTTGCGAGCGTGCTCAATCTCTAGCCTTTGTGCATTAGCTTGCTCTATAGACTTTTCTGCGTCGGTGATTTGATCTTTGAACGCTTCAAGAAGCGATGAAAATGAACGAGCATCTTCAATGTCTTTCGTCTCCAATGTATTTACGGACTTCCACTCTCCAGAGCCGCTCTCGCTGCCCCCTTCGGTGAGTCGCCGTGTGATTAAGGTGTCTAGTTCTGTCTGAACGTTGCTGAAAGTGGTTGCCAGTTTGGAGAGGAGATGCGAGTCGTCCTGAGTGAAACCTTCGAGACCTTTCCACCTGTCTTTGAGACCTTTTGCAAAGGTCTGAAACTCGCTTTCTTTGGGGGACAGTTCTTGTGCCAGCCGAGCGTGATCTTCCTGTCTGGATTTTCGGCGAGTCCAGAGTTCATCCAAAGGACGCTGCAGGTGAAACGGAAAGTTCTGTCGAAGATTTATCTGTTCGATCTCTTCTTTAAGTTGAACGCTTCGAGCGAGGCGATCGTGCATTCGGTTAATTCGAACATCCAAATCCTGCACTTTCATTGCCATTTCGAAGTACTCGGCAACGAAGTTCGCCTGCCCCGATGCCTCGAGATTGGCTTCGATTTCATATAAATTATTGAGATCATGCTCGCTTTCTGCCCGCGTCGAAAAGAGCTCGTTGAGCTTTGTCTGGCGCTCTTGTTTTTGATCTTCGATTTCGCGCAGCACTTGATCTATTTTCAGTTGCCGACCCAAAAGCGGGAATCGACTGAGTGCATCGTTTAAGGCTGCAACCGCTTGCGTGCTTGTGGAGGCGGGATTGGCCGAGTCGGCAATACCTTGAAACAGTGTTGACAGCGATACATTATCGGCGACGCCGCCAAAAGCATGTTCGTCCAGTTCTCTTTGACCGACGAAGCACGTCGAGCAAAACATTTGGCGTGTCATGCCCGTAAGCTTGAATCCGACTTCGTCTTCTCCGTCTTGACCGATGAACTCAGGGGTTATATCAATTCCGTGGGTCAGATCGAAAACTTCCACCGTGCGATTGGCGAAGTCACGCTGAATGATAAGAGTAGTATCGTTTATGTTTACTTGAAGCCGCGCAGCGTAAGAGATACCCGGAACTCGTGGGCGTCTCACATCGCGAGCACTCATGCTCCGAGAGTCGTTTTCTTGAGCCTGCGCAGCACTAGATGGAGCCGAATCCGGAAAGTCAAAAAGCACCGACCAAATCGCTTCTGCCATGGTCGTCTTCCCGTACTCATTCGATTCGACGACGAGGTTGAGTTTTGAGTCCGAGAAGTCTATCTTCTCATTTTGAATATTGCCAAAACCGATGAATTCTACTTGCTCAATCCACATGACGCACCATCACCTTTTTCACCTTGAGGGCGTCGAGTCCGTAATAGAGCGCGTCTTCAATGGTTCGTCCCGATAATGTTGCGCTTAGCATACCGGTCAAGCTATCGCCGGGTGATTGCGACGATTTTTTCTGTTCCGCACTTTTTTTCATTTCCAGCATTGATTCGATAAACTTCCACTCCGTGGTGCGTTCATCGTAGTGCTCGGAAAGATAATCCGGGCGCCCATTATCTAGGATCGTCAAATTGTAGAACTGCTCGCGCAAAAGTTCGGTTACTTCCTCAGCATTAACGCCGGCTCGATATCGGCCTTCCAAAACAAGAAGCACCATGTCGGCGTCTGCACGAATTCCGTAGTCTTGTACATGCACCAGAATTTCTTCGAGCATGTCTTCTTTGTGGAGCCCGGAGATGTCCACTGCCACCATCATCATTCGGCGTGGTTGCAGTTCGATGGGTTCGATCATTATCGATGGTTTTCCGATTTCGGCATCGGGTTCGATTGTTCCCAAAAGAGCACAACGAGGGCCTAATTCTTCGAATGTGCGGCCGACCAGGCAACCTGAATAGGCGCCCACCAAGCGGTTCTCTGCCGTTCGTACTTCGTGAAAGTCGTGAAAGTGACCGAGAGCGGTATAGTCAAATTCTTGCGCCGCCAGCTCCTCGTCTGAGACTCTGGCATTGTATTTTTCAGGGTTTGCGGCGTCGGCTCCTCTGTACGATTCGAGGGCACCATGGTAAAGAAGAATGTTTAGCGTTGCTTCCTGGTCTTTCGGTATCGGGTTTTCTAAGAGGCGGTGTTCGACTTTTGCGGTTGATACGAAAGCGCGTCCGGTGATTGCCACGTCGGGGCGAGTTGGGAGCTTGATTGTTTTGAACTCGTCAGTGTCGAAGATGTGAACGTTCTTCGACCAGCTTCTGAATCCTCTGGCGTGCAAGACTTTTGACCTGTACAGCGAGTCAAAGGAAAGATAGTCGCTGTCGCCGGGTGCAATAAAAATCGGAATCGGATCGATCATCGCGCACGCTTCGATGAATCGCAAAGCGGTTTCGGCAGATATTGTTTCCGTGTCCCAGAGACCGCCGGGAATGAGGACTGCATCGACCGCGTTGGTTTTGGCCATGGCCAAGGCTTGCAAAACCGTTTCTAAAAGCTCACGAGATCGATCGGCGCGCTGAGACTCGGACAGTGTCAGTTTGCCCCGATTGAGAATAGAGTCAAGATGAACGTCCGACATCTGCAAAAAGCTGAAGCGACGCATTTCGACCGCCATGTAAAGTTACTGAAAACCTCGAAAACTCTAGTACTTTCGATGATTTTACACTCAAAGAGGCCGTTGTCGACCTCATTACATCACAAAGATCTAGTTTTATATGCGCTCGATGATCGTTGCTATGCCCTGACCTACGCCAATGCACATTGTGGCCAGACCATAGCGCGACTGGCGTCTGGTCATCTCGTGCACCAGAGTAGTCAACAAGCGGGCACCGCTTGCGCCCAACGGATGGCCGAGCGCAATGGCGCCACCATTGACGTTGAGCTTGTCTAGGTTCAAATTCAAGTCCTTGACACAGGCCAATACTTGCGCGGCGAACGCTTCATTGAGTTCGACCAAATCTATGTCGTCGATAGTAAGCGATGCGCGCGATAGTGCCTTTCTAGTCGCCGGAACGGGCCCGACACCCATGTATGCCGGATCGACCCCTGCCACCGCCGATGACACGAACCTTGCCAGCGGCTTCAAGCCCAACTCGTCCGCCTTCTTGCCGGACATCACTAGCACGCAGGCAGCACCGTCATTAATTCCCGAGGCATTGCCGGCGGTGACTGTTCCATTCTCTCTAAAGGCTGGTTTGAGCCTGGTCAGATCTGCCATTGACGTCTTGGGGCGCGGATGTTCATCGGTGTCGAAGACTGGCGCTTCGGTCATGCCCTTCTTTTTGACGAGCGTAACCGGCACCAACTCGCGTTTGAAGTGGCCGGCTTCATGCGCTGCGCCATATTTACTCTGGCTCGAAACCGCAAACTGATCTTGCGCCTCTCTGTCGATGTTCCATTTCTGCGCCACATTCTCGGCTGTTTCGCCCATGGAGTAGGGATGGTGCATCTCAGAAAGTTTTTTATTGATGAAACGCCAGCCGAGAGTCGTGTCGATGAGCTTCATATCGCCGCGCGGAAACTCTGCTTCAGGCTTGCCCATTACAAACGGCGATCGGGTCATCGACTCGACACCACCGGCGATGAATATTTCCCCCTCGCCTGCTTGAATTGCTCTGACCGCGTCGTTGACAGCCATCAATCCCGAACCGCACAGACGGTTGACCGTGGCGCCTGCGACCTCAACCGGAAGACCGGCTAGAAGAGCCGCCATGCGTGCAACGTTGCGATTGTCCTCGCCTGCTTGGTTGGCGCAACCGAGAATGACGTCTTCAATTTCAATGGCCGGAACATTATTGCGCTTCACGATTTCGGAGATGACTATGGCCGCGAGGTCATCGGGTCGCACCTCCTTGAGTGCCCCGCCATAGCGACCGATTGGGGTTCTAAGGGCATCTACGATTACAGCTTCCGTCATTTTGGTTCCTTCTGATTCCGATTGAGATTTCGCCGATTCCTTTTAATTTAGTTCGGTGCGCCTATCTGATTCTGCCTTCAGGCGATCCCAACCAGCTGGCGTCATCGTCTGCCAGGGTTTTGAGAATATCCGGCGTGGAGGAAGGGTTGGCAGCAACAGCCTGACGAACTTCCGGACGCTTGTCTTTCGACAGTTCAGTCAGCACCTCCGTGGGGGTTTGTCCGTTTGCGGCGACTGAAGTTCTAACGCGGTCTTCATCATCTTTGCTGAGTTTTGTGAGATCCGCCGGTGATGCATTTCTTGACAGCGCAGCCGCCGATCGCACGATTTGGCTTTCGTCCTTCAGGAGTTGCGCGACGGCGTCCTTCGGCAGTTGTGAGTTGCCGGCTAGTGTTGCGCGGACGGTCGGATCAGAGTCTTGCGCCAATCTCTCGAGCACCGCATCCGGTGTCTGCGGGCTGGAGGCAAGGTTTAACTTTAAAAGCGTGTCGGCATCATCCGCCAGGCGGGAAATTATCTCTGAAGGTGGCTGTTTGCGCAGCAGGAGCTGCTGTCTCACCCCTAAATCCTGACACTGTGCCAAGACCAAAAGTGTGTCATTAGGCGTTGATGGATTGGAGGCCAGCCCTCGCAAAACCGAGCAGCACTGATCGTGTCCAAGCGATGCCAGTACGGCAGGTGTGACCATTGGGTTTGCCGCCAGCGACTGGCGAATGGTCTCATCCTTGTCTTGATTCAGTTTGCTGAACAATGAGGAGTAGTCGCCTTTGGGTGTGGGATCTTTGGCGGTATCAGGCTTTTGCGGAGCAAATACAGTGAATGTGTTTGCGGCAAGCGCTGCTCTTACTGCGTAATAAGCGTCGCCTGCCATGTCAGCCGCTTGTTGAGCAGGCAATTTTGGGTTGGCTGCAACTACATACCGCACGATTGGCGAGGCGTGCTTGCTCAATTTTGCAAATGATGCGGCACTCAAATCATTGCGTGCCGCCACTAGCTGTAGGACTGAAATTGAGTCGTCACCGGCTAATGTATCGACAACATCGGTTGCGGCGTTTTGATTGAACGCTATTCCGGCTCGTACTCTTACGGACGGATCCTTCACCAACGAAGCCAACAAATCTTTGGCGGCAACAGGATTCGCGGCAACTCCCCAACGAACTTTGGGGTCTTTGTCCTTTGCCAAAGAGCCAAGCGTAGCTTGAGGTGTTTTCGGATTGAGTGCTACTTCCATGCGCACTTCCCACGACTCATCTTGAGCAAGGCGCGACAAGGCTTCCTCAGGGCAGTTTTGATTGCCTGCCACACCTTCGCGCACCACCATGTGCGTGTCTTTTGATAGCGCAGATAGATTCTCTTTGGCGGCACCAGGGTTGATGGCAACCATCGAACGAACACCGAGGTCGCCGTCGTTGGAAAGGACTGTGAGCGCTTCCGCCCCTATCCTCGGTTGGCGAGCCAGAAAGGTTCTAACCAGGCGATCTCCAATCTTCACAAGCCGCATGACCACGTCGTTAGAGACGTTGGGGTTTCTTGCCAATGACAAAAGAAGGTACTCAGTTTGCACCGGACCATGGGCGAGCTTCAAAAGCACGTCAGAAGGCGTGCGCGGATTTGCAGCAATCGATTCGCAAATTTTCGGCTGCCCGCGTCTAATCATCGCGTGCAAGATTCCACTGGAGACCATCTTCGGATTCCGCATCAGCGCTTCCAAAACGAGCTGATCGCTGTCTTCAGCCAGTTTTGCCCTGGCTTCTTCAGGAGTTGCCGGATTGGAGGCCACCGCTTGCCTGATTTGATCGCTGGGGTCTTTTGCCAGTTTCGCAAGAAGGTCTTGAGGCGTCTTCGGATTTGAGGCCACCGCCAATCTCACAGGTTGTGTCGGACCGCTGTTTACCTGCGCGTTGACCCTCTGCGCGGGACCACTGAAAAGGTCCGCCTGAGCCAGTGCTGCGTTGCCATTATGTGGAAGGGCCAACTGGAGTGGCAAACTCAAACACATGTAAACGGCGGCCAGCTGACAAGACGCTAAAAGAATTTTTGAATGACAAGACATAGCTTTCCTCGGCTCCCCTTTTTGTTGGAATCGGAAAGAAACAAAAGACTAAGAGGCAATTATATCTGCCTATTTGAGAGCGGTTATTCAGTATTTCTATGTATTGTTGTCAGTAGTTGGGGCGCTGGGGCGTCTAACCAGCCTCATGTATCTCTCTGATGATAGACAGAAGCAAGTTGCGATCGAGATCTTGACTGACATACTCGATAAACTTCACTTGCCAGTTGTCGAGGTCTTGAAGAACGGCTGACAATGACGTGTTTGCCGAACGCGCCGCCGCCATATCCACTCCCACTTCACCCTCTCGTCCGAGAATAAACACGCGTGCTCGCCCGGAAAAGCCCATCGTATCGCGCATACTGAGCCGCAAGAACGCCTCCACTCTCTGACCGCCAACGTGATCTTTGATGTTTTTGACCAACATCTGAAACTTGCCCATCGGCCCGCCAAGCTCGATGTTTGGAATATTGATCAAGCCGTAGTGCAGAAGTCGCCCGATTGCAATACCGGCATCAGAAGTTGTGACATCTCCCATCTGCTTGATCAACATCGATAGAGGCGTCAAGCCATCCAATGATGACCAACAACGCCGCATCAACTCCACGTCTTTTTCCGAAAGTTTGTGCTTTTCTTGCGGATCTACCATGGTGCCGCTGTTGAGAAGATCGTCTGTGTCAGACAGTTTCTCGAGAACCGAATCAACTCCTTTAGGCAGCTTCTTCCAAACGACGTCCATGTTGTCTTTTGCCAAAGCAGCATCGAGAAGCATCTTGTCGAGAGCTTTCGTGACTTTACAGGAATCCTTCGCGAGATCAGGAGGCGGAGTGCGTTGAATGAATACGAAGATTCCTTGCTTCCAAGCAGAGCAGAATTCGATTACGGCAGCGTGACCGGAAACCTTACCGACTTTGGCATGTGTCAGCTTCCCGACTTCAAACTGTGCACGGAATTGCATGTCTCTGTATTCAACTGACAGCACGCCTGTTTCGCGGTTGGTGACAAGGTTTTGCAGGAGGTTGGAAGGATCTGTCGTGCCCAAATGTCCGACCAGGGATTGAACTCTCGCGTCATCTGCCGCATTGACTTTGACCTTTTGCGAATCGCCTTCTTGCCCGTAGAAAGCCTGGTCTTGCACGGCGATCTCTAGTTGGCGCGCCGTCATGATGTCGCGCTTAACGGCGAGTGCGCCCAGGCTCGCTCTTTGCTTGAGTGGCTGACTATTGATCTCCAAGAGCAACTCATCAAGCTGGCTTGCAGAAATCAGCTTGGACTGTACGAGGTAATCCTTCAAGGTGAACGGCGTTTTGTTTTTGAAGCAGTTGACCAGGAATGGAACTTTAGGAAAAATGGCATGAATCGCCTTGGCTTGTTCGAGTTGCTTGAGCTCTTCAAGCAGTTCTTTTTCGGTTATTCGCTCGGTAAGTTTGTGCGCAATCGTCACGATTGGTGAATAATTGTCGATGGCAGCCAGTACCATGTTGCGCTTATTTGGCTCGGTCAACTGTCCTTTAAGTTTGATACCAACTGCAGTGAGCACCGGAATCGAAGACATCAGCACTTGCTGAGACAGGTCGGTACTTTCCTCGTGAAAATCGGAGGATTTCCCCAATGCCGCCTTGATGTGCTTGGTCAAAGACGGTGAGTAGTCGTAAAGTTCGGCGTGGTTGTCGAAAACATGGAGCGATTGAACCCCGGTCAAAGAATCTCTGACAATAGCTACGGCTTTGTCGCGCTTTAAGAAAATCAGAGCGCCATGCACAGCCAAAAGGTTGTCGGATAGGCGGCCCGCTTCGATCAAAACCTCCGCTGGAAAGAGATAGCCGCATAATGTGGCATCAATGAGCACTGCGTCAAACAAGTGGTTGTTATCAGCCAGCTGATTCAGCTTGGTGAGCAAATCATGGTCGAATTTGAGAACTTTGACGTTGTCGTCTGTCTGGTCGCGGCCAAGTTGGGCCGTAATAACTTGAGCGGGATCTACTACCATCTGCGTCTTTTCACTTCGTTGGCCGATACTTTTGGGGACTCCTTATCCCCTGTTCCCGCAAGGATATACAGTCAAACTATCTTTAAATCTGTCGTAAAGAAGCTCAAATGAAACTGTCTAAAACTAATGTGAGCCCGACTTTTTGGACTCGGCCGAGTCATGGTCGATACCGATATCGGTACAACCGCTTACAACAATGATGCCGGTCCACTTCTGGGGAATGGGGTGCTTGACTTCCGGGTGCATGAGACCCCACTCCTTTAGAACCTGGAACGGGTTGCTATACTCGTGGGCGTTGCTTTCGGAGTAGTGATGTTCGCAATTCAAACCAAGAAAATCGCCCTAGCAGCCACATTGTTGAGCGCCATGGCGCTTTCGTGTACTGGTTCAATCGCCCGGTCACCCGTCTTCAACAACCAAGACAACAACAACAAGTCGGCTCAAGAGTCGCCCGCGCAAGCGCCTGCTTCTTCTACGGTTTTGAAAGGCGGCGTCACGTTCTGTGTTCCCAAAGGCACCGGACTCAAGCTAAAGCTGGCCTCCGTTCCCACCTACGGGCTCAACTTGCTTAGTCGAGATCTCGACGGCAACCTGTTGCCTGCCAAAGTCGGGCAAAAGATCACTGCAAAAATAAGCGAAGACATCTACGTCGACGACAACAAAGTGATTCCGGAAGGCACCCTGTTTCACGGTAAGGTCGTGAAAATCCTGCCGCCGAGACGATTTTATCGAGCTGGTTCGCTCGAGATTGCTTTCACGCAATTCGATTTGCCGGACGGAAGAAAATTCAGTTTTACTGCTCGCGCAGACAATTACAAGACTTCCACATGGAAGAGCAAAGCCAGAGGATTTGGCCGCATCGCGGCTCGCACCGCCGGCGGTGCACTCGTCGGCGCGCTTGTTGCCTATCAACTCTCGGGCGGAATGGAAAACACAGTAGCCATGCATGGTTATAACGTGGCTGGCGGGGCTGCAGTAGGCGCTCTTCTGGCTACCGGTTATGCGTGCATGGAAAAAGGACCTAAAGCCACGCTCGAGCCCGGTGACGACTTGAACCTCCAAATCGACGCCGATCTTCTTTTGCCCGCAGCAGTCGAAGCCACCGCCAAGAAGCCGCAGACGCCTGCTGAAATGGAGGGTTTCAAGATTGAAATCGAGAAATCCAAGCTCCTGAAAGATGGTCTCGGCGGCCATCTCTTGAGGCTCGACGTCAACATATCCAATCAAACAGAACGGCGCTTCAAATCTATAGATCTGTTCCTCGAGGACAGCAACGGCAACAGACAAGCCTTGGTCGGCGGCCCCGATGACATGGAGGCTTCCGAAACCCTGTTTACCATCGAACCGGGAACCGACCAACACTTGAGACTTTGGTTTTCAGTTGAATGGCCCAAGCTCAGGAGACGGTTGATTTGGTTGGATCATCAAAAGCGGACGATCTGTTCGAAGACGGACCTTCCTTTGTAATGAAAGCAGGCGTCATCTCGACGCCACGCGGCTCGCCTAACACCCAAACCCATTCATTTATTCTCACAATCCCGAAACAATACGTATTCTTACGTAAGGGGTTGTCTTGACATCTCTCGCCAAGAAGCCGATAGTAATGATTCAGGAGAGGTGTGCCCACCTAAGGGTGCACAGCCTGGCCCGGTATCAAGCACGACTCGCGATTCCCAATTCATTCCTTGACGGCCTACTGAAAAGCCCAATCGCAATTGCAGATGGCAAATGCCACCTAAACGTGCCTTGCGCGCTGCGTTTCTCTTAACTTTTACTACAGGCACACAAACGATTTTTTGTGCATAGTTTTGGGTATGCCCCTGGGGTTTTTTCAATGCATCCTGTTCAGGCTCACCAACTGACAAATCTCTTTAAAGAAGAATTGACTGCAAATGGCGGCTGCGCCGCTGGTCCGGCTGTTGCGAAGAGCATGCCGCTACTTGGCCAGCTCCTTGTATCTGCTGATGTGGTAGCACCACAGGTGGTTGTCCAAGCGGTGGAGATAGCAGAGAGAGTTCCAAGTGATATAGGCGACGTGCTCGTAAGCGCGGGCAAAGCGGCACGCGCAGACGTGGTTTCGGCGAAGCAAGCAGAGAAGCTAATCAAAGACGACGTGATGAACATTCATTTCGCTATCCGCGCTTTGAAGTATTCGTCGCAAAACTTTGTGGTGCTCGATGATGCATTGCACGCACTTGATCTGCACCGCAGCCAGCCATTTTCAGCCAGCCAACTGTGTGAAGTTCTCGATCGCGCGCGCATCGTGACGCAAAAGGATCTTGCTCAAGCAAAGAAGGAAAGCCTTCGTACCGGAATGTCTGTTGGTCGGTGCTTAATTCGCGAAGGCAAACTGACGGCAGCCGCGCTCAAGGTCGTTTTGGACGGATTGAACGCGGTCAGAACCGGCGTCATGTCGATCAAAGAATTCTCGGAAACCCTGAAGAGAAGCCTTCAACGCCCGCCATCTCAAGACTACGTTTCATCCTTGATGCCGTTGTCTTTTGAAAGTGGCGATCTGAAGCTCTCGCAACTTCTCATTTGCTGCCAGCTGTTGAGTGAAATGAATCTTTTGAGTGCGGTTGAATGGGCGATTGAAGAGAATACGGACTTCAAAAGAATTTTGGTGGAACACCAATACGTTTCGGAAACAGCACTCGCCCAAGCGCAAGAAATTTTGGAGCTGGTTGAAAAGTCTTCTATTTCGACTCGCCAAGCCCAAGAGCTGTTGAAGGCGGTCGTGACCTCGGGAGGTTCAGTTCAAGACGCTCTTGAAGAACAGAAGCGAATCAGAACACGCGTTCTCTACTTGTTGAAACGTGCAGGTGTTGTCTCTCAGGCCGAGATCAACCGAGCTTCCGATTATGTCGATTTTGAACCGGACGATCCGCTTCAGCCCGTCACCGCAACGCAGGGTTTGGCCCTAGATAAAAAGCTGTTTCAAGCTGCCCTTCAAATCGTCGCGATGGTCGAAGTTGGTTCGCTTGATGTGGATGCGGCAACAAATGTTTTGCGCGAGTGCCATCGCTATAACGCAACGCTCGATGCAGCCCTCAAGAAGGTAACTCAGAACTGTCAACCGAGGTGAAAAAGACAAATCCACCCGGTTTTCAAACTTGATTTCAAACTATCGCAATGGGCACTAATATTGGTGGCTGTTCCTTTGGTGTGTCAACTTTTCTTTGTTGGTGCGTTGGGATTTCTTCTCAATTGGGCAGAGGTCGAGACCCGCCGAGAGGGGCTGTACAAAGAGATCAACTACGAATCGAATTTGCTGGTCAACGATTTCATGAATGCCGGGCTCAACATTCATCTTTATCAAATGACCGAAAGCGATACATACATCAACAGGTATCGCGAACTGGCACATAGAATTCGTGTGCGCCTCGAATCACTTCGTGTTTTGCTGAGAGATAGCGCTCGACCCTCTGAGGCTTTCGATCGTGTGGAGAAAGTCGGCAATGACGGATTGCGACTGCTGGAAGAAACTGTCGAAGTCGTTAACGAAGGAAAAGAGGGCGGCGAGTGGGGCAGTCGCCGATCGGAGCTGAATTCGGTCACGCAAGAGCTTTTTGCGAACATCAACACTTTCATTAAAGAACAAGAGAAAGCAGAAGCCCTTGATCCGAAAAAAGCAACCGATGCACGAAAAGCGTTCCTCATTTTGATTTGTCTGATGGTTTTTGGAAACATTGCGGTTGCCCTGGCGCTGGCGTTTTTGTTCAATCGTGGCGCCACTAACAGGTTGAAGGTGTTGATGGACAACACCATGTTGTTGTCTTTTGGTGGACAACTGCACAAACCAATCGGTGGAACCGATGAGATTGGCCGCCTCGACGGCGTCTTCCATCAGATGGCTGATGAACTGGCAGACGCTGCTGCGCGCAAGCAAGAACTCATGCAAATGGTGGCGCACGATCTGAGAACTCCTCTTACTTCGATTCAAGCATCTCTCAGTTTGATGAGTCTCGGTATTCTCGGTGAGCTGCCCGAAAAGGCGGTCAAGCAGGTGGATGTAGCCGAGAAGAGTTCGAGTCGATTGATTTCGTTGATTAACGATTTGCTCGATATCGAAAAATTGGAAGCCGGCAAGATGCAAATGGATCCAAGCGATATCGAGCTGGCTCCCGTCATTCAGAGCGGCGTCGAGGCGGTTGAGGAGTTTGCGCATCAGCGCAAGGTTTCAATAGATGTGAAGCCAACCGATGCACGTTTGCACGCAGACGGCGATCGCTTGGTTCAGGTCTTGGTGAATCTCTTGTCCAACGCCATCAAGTATTCGCCGGAAGATGGTGTGGTGACAATCGAAACTATAGCAGGGGTCGGTCCCATGATCGAGGTGCGCATCATAGATCAAGGCAGAGGTGTTCCTGCCAAGTTTAAAGAAGCAATTTTTCAGCGGTTTCAACAAGTCGACATTTCAGACTCAAAAGAAAAAAAGGGAACAGGTTTGGGATTGCCGATTTGTAAGGCGATTGTCGAGGCGCATGGCGGCAAGATTGGAGTGGAGAGCGAACCTGGTCAGGGAAGCACGTTCTGGTTTCGCATACCACGAGAAAAGCGGAGCGACTGACCGTGACAAGAAGAGATCCACGCAATTCTCGTCGTCTAGTTGGACAGATGGTGCTTGCGGCGGCGCTAGTGGGCTCGCTACTTTCAGGATGTTCAGGTGTGGTGCCGTGGGAACGCGAATATCGCCTGCGTGCATGGCAACACGCGCGCCATAACGCGGAAATTGCCTTCTTGAGAAAACAACTGGATGAAGCACTCGACTTTCAAAAACAGGCTCTGGCAGAGTCTCAAGGCTTAGGTGGACTGACCGTGCCTGATTATCGTACCGGAATCACATATAACGAAATCGGACTCATTTACAAATTGAAAAAGGAGTGGAGCAAAGCTGAGGAGTCATATAGCAAAGCTGTAGACATTTTGCAGAAATGCATTGACGCAAGCAAGGACCCGCTCAGCCAGCGCCTATTGCGGCACGATCTTGCAGGCAGTTTGCTGGGTGTGGCAAACATGCAGATCGAACGGCTTTCAAAAGACCTCGAACCTTCAAAAAAATTGCTGGACTCTGCAAGCAAGTTGGAAAAGGAGAGTTGGAAACCGACTCCCGAAGCGGAAGGCGACGTGCTTGCCGGGCAACAATTGGCGAAAATCATAACCCTTTCTGCATATGCGTCAGTAAAGCAAGGTCGCATGGAAGACGCCGCATCGAAGTACAGTGAGGCTTTGCGAGTTGCGCGCGAATCAGCTTGCAGCCTGGACGAAGTAACTTCTATTCGAGACGCATATAGAGAGGTGTTGAAAGCCCTCGGTCGGCCGGACCCATGGGCGGTTGATGAGAGTGCATGGTCGAAACACTTTGCGGAAGGCGAAAAGGCGCTAACCGCTGGCGATCTCCAAACCGCTGAACAAGCGTACAAGCAGAGCCTGGTGGATGCCGAAAAGTTGGTACCGCTCTCGGTGCGGAAGTCAATGCGTTCGATGAAAAGACTTTGCCAAGTCTACAAACAGCAAAATCGAACTGATGACTTTATCGGCGTGGTTCAACACGCAATGACTTACAAGATTGACACGCTGACTGGGCTTGCCGCCAACGATTTTGACTGGGTTCTCAATGTCTACAGCAATTTCGTAACTGCTCCCGAGCAACGTTTGAAGATACAGATGCTCAAACTCAGTTTAAGGAAGCGAGTTTTCGGCGCCGATGATTGGCACGTTGCAGAAACGCTCACGACAATCGCTTCAATCCTGCACGAACTCAATCGCGACGTGGAAGCACGCGGAGCCGCAGGTCGCGCCTGCAATATACTTTCAGGACACCCGAAGCGAAAGCGCAGGTTCGCTGACGATCGCATCAAGCTAGCCAATGTTTGCGAAAGTCTAGGCGAGCTTAAGCGAGCGGAACTTTTATACAGGCAGATTTTGCACATCTATATAAAGATCAATCGTCCCGGCGATGAGAGAACAAAGACCGCAGTCCTCAAATTGGCAGAGATGTGCAGGCGACAAGGGAAAAACCAAGAAGCAATCGAAGCCGAGCGGTTCCTTCGATGATTTCGCTGATCGCGGAGCACTGCTGCCTGTCCGGTGGGGTGCGTTGCACTCCACTCCACGTTTCTCTGCGGGAACTCACTCCGCGGGCATCGTAAGTTTGTATCCCAAGCCGTGAACTGTCTTGATCAGCTCATCGCAGCCAGCCGCCGCCAGTTTCTTGCGCAGCGTTTTTACATGCGTGTATACAGTGCTTACCGACGAATCTGACTCAGAGTTCCAAACTCGATCCAATAATGCTTCCTGACTGAACACCTCATTTGGGTTCTTCATAAAAAACTCGAGCATGGAAAATTCTTTTGGCAAAAGGTCCAATGGCTTTCCATTGGTGGTTGCAGTGTGTGTTTGTGGATCCAACTCCAGAGCGCCAGCCGTAAGCTTCGCGCTGAAGATCTTAGATGGGCGCCGCAAAAGAGCGCGCACCCGTGCACCAAGTTCCAATAAATGAAACGGTTTCGTCAGATAATCATCAGCCCCGGCGTCCAGCCCTGCTTCTTTCTCTGAAACATCGCCTTTTCCAGTCAGCATCAAAACCTTAGCCAGACCGCTTCGGTCTCGATATTCCTTGCATACATCTATTCCTGAGCGAGACGGGAGGTTCCAATCCAGAACGACGACATCGTATTGATACAGCTTCAGCCGGTCTGCGGCTTCTTGCCCATCCGTCACTGTTTCGACCTCGTACCTTTCATGGGTGAGGAACTGGTCGAGTTGATCTAATAGGTTTTTGTCATCTTCGACAACAAGGATTTTTGGCATTAATGTCGTCTCGAGCCTGCTTCTCTGTTTCTACCCGGTAGAGTTCGCCCATACCAACTGTTCCCCAAGAAAAAGAACCATTTTTGTTTTTGCCGTCCAAATTTTCAAAACAATTTCAAATTCGAAATTTATTCTGTACGCATCGACCAACCACGAATACGGATCGAACCAAAATGGACAACCAACGCCGAGCTGCAATTAGCCAAACGCCGGAAGGCAATCTGGTAGTGCACCTGCCAAATGGAGACATAGTGACCAGGTTTCCGGATGGAACAGAGGTGATTATGTACAGAGACGGCACCGCAGTTTCATATGACCCAAACAGTTTTTTCTCCAGCTGGGGCCAATCTGCAAGGAGCCACCACTTGCGAACAGGAATGAGCATCGGCAGTTGAGGCAATAGGGGTTTTGCCGCCGGGTAGGGAAGGGGCTGGTGTCGAGTGGGTGCGACATCAGCTTCTCCTCCTTTTAAATTTTCTGCACAAATGAGTAACGAGCGTGTCGTTAGACACGCTCGTTGTCTTCTCACGTTTGGGCAGTTACTTACTTGCTGTCGGTTTTTGCTGCATCCTTACCCTGTTTAGTGGGGTGTCCGTCTTTGCAGCAATCCTTTTGTTTGGCAGAACCGCTAGCTGCATCGCAGCAATTCTTGTCGTCACTTGCGCACATTTTTGCACAAGCGCGGCATTCGGCAGCGCAATCCTTCATTTTTTTATCATCGAAAGCTTCGCATGAAGCCGCGCATGTGTTGCATGCTTCGGCACAAACCGCTGCGGCTTTCGCGTGAAGAGCTGAATTGCGTGATCCTAGATCGGATGTAAAATCACACGCTTTGATGCAATCTTTTAGAGCGTTGATGTGCTTTTGGTCTGCATGTTTGCCGCCTTTCTTCTTGCAGTACTTGAGTGTGTCTTCGCAGACAGACTTGCACTTAGTGCAATGAGAGTTGGTCGACTCAGCCAGGACTTTGGGTGAAAGCGCAAGCAAAAGCCCAAAGAGCATAAGTGTCAGTAAAAGTAGTTTTTTCATTTTTAAATCTCCCGGTAATTCTGTGTATACGTCTGACGCCGTGCAATTGAAGAAATCGGAGTTGAGATCCTTTTTCAATCGCGCAAGCGGATGAGTTACCTGGAAACCTTTAGATCAACAGCACTCGCAAAAGCAGATAACGCTTGGTCAGGGTCGAACGATCGTTTGCGAACCCGTCAAAATGAGCAACTTCTGGCTGGTGAGTGACTGACGATACGCTTGAAGAGCTCGAGTCGGCGGTTCGCACACCTTCAATAGGGGCTTGCTGTTCGTTTCTGATAGTTGTGGCAGTCGAAGACATGGCGCCATCGCTGGCAGGCTTTTTGTCGCAACCGCAACATTCAAGAGACGCCGAGCAGCATGTGGACGAAATACACTCTTGCTCGACCGAAGCAGCTCCACATGCCGCATAAGTGGACACAAATCCACTTAAGCAGAATAGGAGAAGACTTAGATAAAGTAGGATTTTTCGTTTCATGAAAGGGAACTTCTTACCCGTGAGCCAAACCATTTTAGACTTTTGGCTCAGCAGTAATGTTCCCAAAAGCAACAAATCGTGTCTTTCGATACATTAAACGTGGCGTTTTGGAAAAAGACTGTGGGTTTACACAGTGACTTTCGAAAATTCGGATCTATGCTAAAGAAGTTCAGGGGCGTCGGGAGGCGGAGCAAATGCTCCGCCACTCACGTTTTCGGGGCTTTTCTAAAGTTGCCGCAGTGTTGAATTCTCCAAAATGAGGACCTGCCGTCTGTGCCGAGGCGTGGTTTATACCGTTATCGGTAGAATCGCCTAAGACAGATGAAACGATCGATTTTCGCAATCCCTTGTCACGTCGAAATGCGCAGCACGTGCCAGTTGAGCCGATGGGAATACTACGCAATTGGTGGGACTTCCCCCAATTGTAGTTACAGTGAGCTCTTCGTAGTATTTAGACAACGAATCGGACGACAGGCACCGACAAGGCAACAAGCAGTTTCAGACAGGTGAGCATAATGAGTATGTTTCAAGATCCGCGAGATGAAGAGAAGCTCTGTCAGGTGCTCAAAGCTTATGTGGAAGAATGGGGCCCAGAAAACGTTATAGTTTCAGTTCCCCGCCACTGGAGCGAATACAGTACAAGCACTCTAGGAAGAGTCAGACTTGAGTTCGCAACAAGCAATACCGTATCCATTCGTGTTGAATATGACTTCGTAAGACTCACGTACGACGTGCAATTGCAAGCCGCATAAGGCGCCCGTCGACAATTGAGATAATGAAAAGAGCCGTCATGCGGTTCTTTTTTGTTTGTAACCAGGATCCGGCTGACTTCCGCCTTCGGCTCACAGCCTCGGACCACCACTAAACGGGACCCTTATTGACAGTTGTAGACGACTAGTCTAATATTGTCCTTGAAGCGAAGGGAAGCCACATCGCAAGCGCTCCCCAATAGAAAGAATCGAATATGAGGTTATACAACAGCTATGCCAAGACAAGCAGGGACGAAAGAAGTAACCAAAAACGCATTGCTCGAGGCTGGCGCTCAAATCATGATTGAGAAGGGCTACACCAATACCGGCATTCAGGAAGTGCTTGAATCTACCGGCGTTCCCAAAGGATCTTTCTACTACTACTTCGACAGCAAGGAAGATTTCGCGCTTCAGGTCATTGATTACAAAGACGCCAGCTATGCCGAGTATCTGAAAAAGTTCTTTGACGACAAGTCTCTGTCTCCCATAGAGCGTTTGAAGGCTTATTGCAACGAAGGAAAAAAGATGTTCGAGGAAAACGAATGTCGTAAAGGCTGTTTGATTGGCAATCTGAGCCAAGAAATGGCCGATCAAAGCGAGGTTCTGCGCGCACGTCTGGAAGAGTCATTGACTCGCACGCGCAACACTTTTGCAAAAGCCATGAAAGAAGCACAACAGAAGGGTCTGATTAATTCCAAACTCGATGCTAATCAGTTGGCTGAGTTCTTTCTTGCCGGTTGGCATGGCGCCTTGATGCGTTCGAAAACAACGAAGAACTCAGGGCCTCTGGCGACATTCATAAAGATGATGTTCAACGTGGTTTTGCAAAAACCTTAAATCGCGTCTTTGTTCCATCGAACTTCTAGTTGGTTGTGTGAGCCCTGCTGTGCAACTTGGCTGTCTTGTGTAGCTTGATGGCTGTTTTCTTTCCATCAGCGGCTTTGGCTGACTGAGTCTTCGTTTCTTTTGCTTTGTTGGGGTTAGTTGCGAGCGCTTGCACTGAAGCATTTGCGCGTGCGTACTCCCATGATCTGAACATCTGATCCCACAATGTGGTTACTGAAAGAAATACGATCACCACTCCGAAGAGCAACATTCCGGCAAAGTCATCACACTTGTGCCAGCCAAACATCATGAATTGACCGAAGTTAGTTGAGTGTGGATTTGTGTTGCCTAGAAGTTGCGCCATCACATAGATAAGGCTGGCTCCGCCGAGAATTCCAAGAATACATAGGCCCACAGTCGGTCCTGCGTTTATTAGCGTCATACCTTCGAGCACAGAACTGGTTGTTCGAGACAGGAAAATTATCGCCAATCCGAAGAAGAGCACTGGGAAGCTGAATGTTCGTTTGCTGAAGTTATACGAGAGAAAAACAAAGATGGCTCCAAGAACCATCATCGCGACTGTGATTTGCATTTTTACGAGTGTTCCACACAAGGTGATGTTGCGATATTACAGGCAAAAATGCGCACCCCTTGGCAACGTGGCTAATTTCTTAAACATTAGCCCGAACCAGCGGTTAGTCGCATAAACATTAAAAGCTCTGAAAACGTGAGTGGCGGAGCATTTGCTCCGCCTCCCGACGCCCCTGAACTTCTTTAGCATAGATCCGAATTTTCGAAAGTCACTGTGTAAATCCACAGTCTTTTTGTTTTTGTGCTAGAAATATTTCCTTGCTCATTGGAGAAGATATGTCTAGCCGCCCCAAATCCATACTCTGTGCCGCATTTGCGGTGATTCTTGTCACGATTGCGACAGGTCTTGCTGTCAGAGCTGCCGACGGCGATTCTGCGACTCCAGAGCCTACCGTACTGCCCTCGCAGACTTCGCCAAGTGCAGAAACATCTTCTTCACCAGTGTCCTCTACACCAGCCGGCGCAGCAACCGCAGACAGCGATGTTTTGGAGCCTAAGACTGAAAGTTCTAAATCCACAAAGGAATCTGCCAAAGAGGCGGTAAAGGAAGCCGCCGGACAGCCCAAATCCGGCGCTGAAGCACACATCTCCATGTTGCTTAGCGGTTCCAAAACAACCCTCAGATTCGAGTTGGAAAATCAGAGCGCACAAACATGGATGGCATATGCGCCTTTTTCAAATGGAACAGTCTTGGCAGTCATGAATCCACAGGGACAAGTTCGGCTTTATGGGCAATGGAAGCCTGAGGTGGAACCGTTTGCAATGGAGCCTGGTGCGAAAAAACATTGGGACGTCGACATCTGTGACTATGTTCGGTTTCCAGATAAGGGACTGTACACAATCTGGTTTGAAACAGGAAAGACACCATCTTCAGGTGGAACGGTCGCGCTCAACTCCTGGTACGAAGGTGGAAAAACCGAGTCGAATCGCATTCAGTTTGTGAAAGATTAGAAAGGGCATCAGGCTTTTGTTCTGGCACTTGCTCTCAGGCGGTCGATAAGCACCGCCAAGACTATGATGGTGCCGGTTACTATCTCCTGAACCCAATTGGGAATTCCAATTTGGGTGCATCCAGCGCGTATTACGGTCATGATTAAGGCACCGATAATGGTGCCGCCCACAGAACCTTGCCCGCCTGATAAGCTGCCGCCCCCGATCACAACCGCTGCGATAGCATCGAGTTCCAATCCCGCTGCCACCGTTGGATCGCCGACGGTGAGTCTGGAGAATTGCATGATTCCTGACAATCCAGCGCACAAACCGCTGATTGCATAGACTGCAACCTTGACTATTTCCACGTCTATGCCGCAGAGTCGAGCAGTTTGTTCGTTTGAGCCGACGGCAACAGAGTGAAGTCCGAATCTTGTGCGTCGAATTAGGAAGAACATCAAGACCGCAAGCACAATCATTATCCAAACACCTATCGGAAAAAGCATCCAACTGCTTTCGGGAGGAAGTACTGCGAGCAGCTCACTTAGCCAGTTTAGCGGTGCGTCAACTTTTTGTTCGTTTGCTAGTCCCTTGCCTATGCCTCGAAACACCAACAACGTTCCCAGCGTAACAATGAATGGTACTAGCTTCAATCTTGTTATGAGCAACCCATTAAGAGAGCCGCAGACAACACCAGTCACAAGAGCTGCAACGCAGGCTGTAAGAGGATCCAAACCCGCTTGCAAGCACAGCGCGATTACTACGGAAACCAAGGCGACAATCGATCCGATTGACAGATCTATGCCACCGGATATGATGACGAGCGTCATTCCTAACGCGCTAATTCCGACAATGGTCGTCTGCCTGACAATCGCCTCGATGTTTTTGAGCGAGGCGAAACTCGGCGGTCCCACTGCGATAAACAGGATGTACACGAGGATGAGACCAAGTGCAGGACCTAGCTGCGAAATCATTTCGAGCGGTTTCTTACTGGTCACTTTCGTCCTCGATGCTTCCTGTAGTTGCTTCCAGTAGCAGCTCGTGTTCTGATGTGTCTGATGCGAGGTGGCTTCTCTTCAATCGCCCGCGGCTCATGACTGCGATGCGGTCGCAGACACCGAGTAATTCCGGCAGATAACTGCTGATCATGAGCACTGCCTTTCCTTGCGCGGCAAGTTCATTGATCAAACCGTAGATTTGCATCTTGCTTCCTACATCGATACCTCTTGTAGGTTCGTCAAGCAAGAACAAATCCACATCGTGATACAGAAGTCTTGCCAGTGCCACTTTTTGCTGATTTCCTCCCGACAGATTTCCTACCGCTTCGTCGGCACCTCGGCAGCGAATTGAGAGCCTTTCGATCCACTTTGTCGACAGTTCCTTCAACTTGCTTGCGTCAATCATTCCAAAGCGTTCGCACATCTGCGTACTGGGCAGCGTCATGTTCTGCGCGATTGTCATCGACAGGGCGAGTCCCTCCTCCTTTCGGTTTTCGCTGACAATTCCCACTCCTTGTTTCCACCGAGCATTTGGAGTATCTCGATGACCCGTTGCTAACTGCTTTGTCTGATCTGATTGCAAAGTCGCAACTTTCACGCGCCCGCTTGTAACGGCATCCAGTCCAAAGATGGCTCGCACCAGCTCGGTTCTGCCGCTTCCTAGTAGTCCCGCAACTCCGACCACTTCGCCACGGTGAATGGATAGATTGATCTCCCTGATTTTTTCGCTATTCAATGAATTGATTTCGATAACAGCATCACCTGCGGTGCGATTCGCTTTTGGATACAACTCTTGAACGCTTTTGCCAAGCATGAGTGAAACTAGCTGATCATCGCTTGTTCCCTCCAGAGAACCAGTTGCTACGGACTTTCCATCACGCAACACCGTGTAGCTTTGACAGACTTCCCTTACTTCTTCAAGAAAGTGGGAAATGTAAATGATCGACAGACCCTGCGATCTGAGTTTGTGGATTAGTTTGAACAGCTGCTGTGTATCAGCGTAAGAGAGACTGCTTGTCGGTTCGTCGAGAATGAGAGTGCTGCATCCTAAAACCGTAGAGCGAGCAATCTCTACAAGTTGCTGAGACGAGATGGACAAGGTTGCAACCCGAGCATCGACATCAATGTCTGCGTGACCAAGTTCCTTAAGGGCTTGCTGAGCCTTTTGACGCATCTGCCGCCGATCGAGTATTCCCGCTTTTGAAAGCTCTGAACCTAAAAAGATGTTTTCGGCGACTGTTTGGTGAGATGTCAGCGTTAACTCCTGATAGATCATGGCAATGCCCTTGGCTCTACCATCAGAGGGTCCGTGGGGCTCATACCTATTGCCGTCAAGCAGCATGGTGCCTTCATTTGCTTTGACAGCACCAGCCAATACTTTCATGAGTGTGCTTTTGCCGGCACCGTTTTCGCCTAAGATGGCGTGCACCTCCGATGGTGCCACGCTAAGATCGACTCCATCGAGTGCGATGGTAGATCCAAATCGAACCTTCACGTTTTTCATATCAAGTCGATGTTGTGTGGTCACTTTAGCCACCTCTCGAGATCCGGGGCTAAGAGCTCATGAATCCTGCCTTCGCGAGCGTTTTGGGGTGTCGCGAGAACGACTCCGGTATCTACGAGCGATTTGACCTGTTTCCCTTTTATGTGATCGACAATTGCGTAAACTCCAAGATATGCCATTTGCATCGGATCTTGAACAACAAGAGCACTTATCTTCCCTTGAAATAGTGCCTGGTTCAATTTTGCAGAGCTGTCAAACCCGACAAACTTGACTTTGCCTGCAAGTCCGCTTGCTTCCAATGCTCTGAGCATCGAAAAGGTGGTCGACTCATTGGGACAGAAGATGCCATCGATGTTGATTCCATCTTGCGTCTTAAAGGGAGCCAAGAGATTTTCGCTGGCGCGATAGCCCTCTTCTGTGGTGCCACCACTTCGTTGATTCGAGCTTACAACTTCGATGTCTTTGTATTTTTTGATCTCTGTTAGAAATCCCTCTTCGCGACTATTCGCGCTGGCGTTGCCTTCGATGAAACGAAGCATGATCACTCGCCCTTTTCCTTGCAAAAGATTCGCCAAACCCTTGGCACCGACTTCGCCGCCTTTGAAGTTGTTGGTGGCGATGAAACTTAGCGGGCGCTTGCTTTTGAGTTCCGAATCAATAATTACAGTGGGAATATTGGAGCGGCTTGCATTCTCGACCACGCCTCTTAACGCGGTGCTGTCGATTGGCGCCAACACGATTCCGGCCACTTCGCGAATAATCATATTCTCTACGATGTCGACTTGCGAAGTTCTATCATCTCGTCGCAGAGGACCCTTCCATAAGATGTCTACATCGAGTTCTTTCGCAGCTTTCATGGCGCCGGCGTGTACCGTTTTCCAATATTCATCGGTCGTACCCATGGGCACGACTGCTATAGTCATTCGATTGGAACTCGCGGCGCGCGTGCAACTTTCAAGTGTTAATGCCCAAAGAAGTGAAACCAATCCAACAAGAAATGCAATTGTAGGTGAGGGCATTACAGTCCAATCAGACCAATGATTCTTTT
Organism: uncultured Candidatus Obscuribacterales bacterium; assembly: GCA_964503045.1. Taxonomy (GTDB): domain Bacteria; phylum Cyanobacteriota; class Vampirovibrionia; order Obscuribacterales; family Obscuribacteraceae; genus CAYZJR01. Next base: position 64,692 of record CAZCZI010000010.1, on the reverse strand, counting down.
TCAATTTTTCCAAGGTGGTCTATGCTAGTCAAACCATTCAGCTATAGGGTGTTCGTGGAATTAAGCGCCTTAACTCCCCTAATTTTCGCATGGTTAATGTCAAATTATTGTCAGGTATCTAATTTTCATATGCCCTAGAATTACCGGACTGAGGATTTACTTCAATCGTTTACTTGGGAGGACTTATGGCGAGAGCGTGGAAACTACTTTTGGTGGCAAGCCTCGCGACGATTGTCAACTCACCGGTGGCGGTCTCGGCGTCCAACAATGCGTCGTTTCCTGGGGCACCTTCGAAGCTTGTATCGCCCAACGGCGAATTTACCATCGTGAATAAGGACACGCAACGCGATGGAGAGCCATGCCACTTGCTGTATTTGCACCGCGCGAAAAATGCATCGAAAAAGAAAGCGGCTGACCAGAAGATTTACGAGTATGGTCGCTCAGTTGAAGTAGTTTGGGCTCCGGACAGTAAACACTTTGTTGTAAACGATATGATGGGCAGCAACATTGCGGTGCCCCTCTTGTTCTCTGTCAATAACTTGCAAAACCCAATTGATCTAAGCGAACAACTCACCGATTTTGTCAAAGACAAGCAAGACAAAAAGAGCTTGACCAAAAACGATCATCTCTATTTCCGCTGCATCAAATGGAAAAAACCAGGCAGAATCGAAATTGCAGTCGCTGGGCACGGAGATTCTGATCAATCTGGATTCACTCTTGTGTATGAACACGATCTTGGTGGTGGATTCAAAAAGATCAAACGAGTCCCACAAGAGAAACTGTTAGCGATACAGTAGAGATAGTTCTTCGTTCGTAATTGTGTATTTTGCCGAAATTTGCGATTGCCAAGATCGCATTGTTCGGTTAGACTTGAAAAAGTTTCGCTGTGAGAGGAGGTCACCTATGCAAATCAAAAGAGAGAGCGCAGTGGTCTCCGTGCGGGCATTCGCCGCCTAACACAGAAGCAAAAGATCAAGAATAGACATAACTGATCCATAGCCTGCACGGCCACTTTTAGTTTGAAGAATATGTCTTCACTGAAGGAGTGTAGAACAGTGGACAAGTACGCTTTGGGATGGCCCAGAGTTGGGTACCATCACGTTTTTGATGAACAATCGAGAATTCAACATGATCAACGATTAGTTCGAATTTCGGCAAGATACAAAACGAGTTATCACGCTTTAACAACAAGCGGAGAATTGTTGAACTGTCATCTTCCCGGAAAAATGTTTCACTCGGCGTTTGCTGATAGCGAATTGCCGGCGGTTGGAGACTGGTGTGTTGTTGGCGATCGATTTGTAGATCAGACCAACGAGCAGGCTGCACAGATATGCGAAGTCTTGCCTAGACGTTCGAAAATTGCACGCATGGGATGCGGCACTGACGGTGGTGAACAGGTTCTTGCTGCCAACGTTGATGTTGTCTTCATTGTCACTTCTGCATCGCGCGATTTCAACATCAATCGTCTACGACGATTCGTCTTGCTTGCTGCGCATGGAAATGCAAGGGCGGTGATAGTCTTGTCTAAGGTTGACTTGCTGAGCGATTCGGCAAATCATGAACTTAGAGATTCGCTTGTCGAAGTAATCAAAAACGAGTTTCACAGCATCGACGTTCTCGCTACGAGCTCGCACGATATGTTTGGAATCGAAGCAGTAAGTGATAAGCTGACATCGGGTGTGACAGCGGTGTTTGTAGGCTCATCCGGTGTCGGGAAGTCGACACTCGTGAACATTTTGATCGGCCAGAATGTGCAAAAAACCAAGGAGATCCGACACGACGTTCAGAAGGGGCGTCACACAACTTCAGCGAGCCAGCTTTTCTTCATGCCAAAAGGCGGCATCATTATCGATACGCCTGGTCTTCGGGAAGTTGGCCTGATAGCCGATGAAGTTGACTTGGAGTCCGTTGCGCCGTCGGTGAATCAGTTTGCTTCTCAATGCAGGTTTCGAGATTGTTCACACACGAGCGAGCCTGATTGCGCAGTTCAAGGTGCTCTTGATGGAGGCGAATTGCCGCAAGAAGAGTTGGATGTTTACGTGCAGATGGAACGCGAAGCTGCATACAACAGACGCAAGCTCGATTCACGCCTTGCACAGGAGGAAAGGAAGAGGTGGAAGAAGATTACTGTTCAGAATCGTCGTGAGAAAAAGGCTGATCGATGGTGAATGACTTAAGACCTTCGCCCTTTGAGAAACTCTTCCAACTGCCAGACTTCGACGTCTAAGGCATTGCGAAATGCGGACTCTTTCGGACGCTTGCCTTCAAAGCCAAACTCAATGTCGAGAGACTTCGCATCAATCGACGCGTTGCACCATCCAATCACTCGATCTCGCCACAGAAGAGGCATCGCATAGTAGCCTCTGACGCGTTTGGCTGGCGGAGTATAAGCTTCGAATCGATACGCCCATTCGAAGAGATGCTCGAATCGACGTCGGTCCCACACTATCGGATCGAACGGTGCCAGAATGCGTACTGTCTCCGGAAGTTCCTTCTTTTTCTTGGATGACGACGTCCAAACATAGGTGACACCATCAATGTCGTCTTTTTCTAATTCGCCCGTTCGAAAGAGATGTTGCAATGCGTCTTTGGTGTTCCCAATTTCCGGAGAAGACCAGCGCAGGCGGTTCACTGTTTCTTGAAGGCTGCGCAGAGGCGCAGGAGAGAGTAGCTCTGCAATCACCATCGCGAGGCGACGGCAACGTTCGTCAGCAGAGATGGATTGCACCAAATCCGGTGCGACCTCGTACACGCGCACTCCTTTCTCTCGCCGTGCGATCCGCAAGAGACCGCGATAGTGAAGTTGTTCCAAAGATTTTTTTGTCGCCTTCGAGTAACCGCCCCAGGCGTTTACTACCCGCTCGCCGCCGCAGTGTTTTTCCAATGCGCTTGGGTGAGTCGCTCCGATCTCTCGTACGACCTCGAGCACGCGACGATCTAGTTTGGTCATTGCAGGCATTTTCCGTGGATACAAGAGATGGCGAATTTCTCTTTGAAGAAATCCGTATGCATACAAAAAGTCTTCTTCCAGGTCGAGTGACGAATAGAATCGATCCAGGTCACCATCTCGATATCCGCGAACTCTGTGCCGAAGAATTAAGTCCTGTGCCGCCGAGGGCGAACGGATCGGATCGGCTTGCACAAATGCAAGTTTTCTCATCGCCGATTCTAGGCTTGTCGGCTTAAACAATGATTGCGTGACAGCTTGCAATCGCAAACTTTCAGGAGTGCATCTACGACTCATTTTGGCGTTGGTGCCCCGCCATTAGGTTGTGACACTGTCATTCCCTCGGACCATTAATTTGAACCAGCTCCGGACACATCTATGATCGTCACTTCCGGTCTCGCACAAAAGCGCACACGTGGTGCCTTGCCACCTTCCATGCCGATGCCTCTATTTACGTACAAATATGTTTCCTTCAGGTTGTGCAATCCTGATTCGAATTGCTTTCCTCGAGAAGACAAAGTGACGATGGCGCCATACAACGGCAAAGCGATCTGTCCGCCGTGTGTGTGACCTGCTAAGTACAAGTCGATTTTGTTCTGTTCCATTTCCTCGATGAAGTCGGGGTAGTGAAAGAGAAACACGCGATAGTCCGTCACTGGAACATTCTGCATCGCCTCCTTGACGCTCTTTTGCGTGCCTACCGGCAATCCTCCAACCCAAACAGCACAGTCGCCCACTGCGACCTTTTGAGCTGTTCCATCCAATTCTGTCGCCCCCGTATTACCGAAACGATCCAATTCTTTGAAATACCAAGCATCCCAATTCCCTTTCACGACAAAGGTTGGCGCGATCTTTGCCAGTCGCGTCAAAAACTTGCGATAAACCGGCAGACCCTCCGCGCAATTTATTGCGTCTCCTGAGAAGGCGATGATGTTTGGTTTAAGCGCTGCAATTTCATCCGGTAATCGTTCTTCCAGTCGCGGAAATGGGTCACTGTGAACGTCCGAGATGTGCACGATGCGCAGTTTGCAGCCCGCAGCCAATTTGTTTGAAGTCAACTTGATATTGGTGAATTCGGGCCAAAAGGGCTCGACAAAAGCGCCATAAAGTATGCACAAAAAGCCAAAAAATCCTAAAACCAGGACCACTTTGTCACGTCGTTTGAGCGGTCGATGCGGTTTCTTTGAGAAACGGTTAGCGAGGATTCCGATAACGACAGCCGCGGACCAGAGCCCAATAGTGAATACCACGCAAAGGAACACACAAACACCGATTGCCTGCTGCCAAGTATTTGCGTCCCATCCCATAAATGTTTGCAATTTGCCGCTCCAAGCTCCCGGGTGCCTGACTATCCTTTTTGGGGCCGGACGCGATATTCTATGTATGTCCGGCGGACTCTTGCGAGTTTTTCACGTCACTGAGTGTAAGCGATGAACTTCAAATATTCTCTTGCTTCGAGCATTATTCTGTTGAGCCTAATCTCTTTTGGTTCGACGAGTTTACCGTCTTGGTGTAAAACGCCTGACTATGAGCAGGATATGTCGAAGGGCCGAATTCAAATGTCCAAGAAGGATTTCGAAGGTGCCGTGGCGTCCTTCACGGAGGTTTTGAAGGACAGTCCGAACGTTTATGAGGCTTATCTCAATCGAGGTATCGCGCGCGTCGAAATTAAAGACTTAGACGGTGCAATGAGCGATTACGATGCCGCTATCAAAATCAATCCAAATGTCGTTGAGTGCTACATCAAGCGCGGCGACTTGAACATGTTGCTCAACAACCCTCAGACTGCAATTGGCGATTTTACTACAGCCGTGCGTCTGAATCCCAAAGATGTAGTCGCGTTGACCAAGCGTGCGGCAGCACTGAAGAAAAGTGGCGACTTCAAAAAGGCTGTTGAAGACTTGAATTCCGTGCTGAAGTTTCAACCGGACTCCATTGCAATAAGAGAAGACAGAGCAGATTGTTTGGCGAAAGCCTTTGATTTTGATGCAGCGATTAACGACTACAACTACCTGCTTAAGAAGTACAAATCGAAGACTCAACACTTAGAGTTCAATCTCGCTGAAGCCTTGATGGCAAAAGGCGATAAGGTCTCAGCTGGTGAGCACTTCAGCGTGGTTATCGAAGCCTGCACGCGAGCTCTGAGCAAGTCGAAAAAGCAGGGTGCTGACTATATCAGGCGTGGTTTGACGTATGCACAGTTGGAACAACCAGATAAAGCAATCAGCGATTTACAAAACGGTGTCGAGCTATTGCCTAACGACGCAAATGCGCGCTATCAGTTGGGGCATTTGCTTCTCGCCAAGGGCGATACGAAGGGTTCTATCAAAGAGTTTGATGAAGCGTTGAAGATCAATCCAAAACTCTATACAGCGCTTGTCGATCGTGCTGAAGCTCGGTTTATGGATGGAGATTTCAATCAAGCGCGCAAAGATTTGGATACAGTCCTTGCTGTTGAGAAGAGCCCCAATGGCTTAGTAACGCGGGCGATGACGAGAATTGCGCTTGGAGATATCGGCGGGGCGATCGCAGATGTTCAAGAAGTGAAGTCACTCAATCCAGGAACTTTAAAACAAAAGCAACAAGCCATTTCAGATGCCGTGACGAAACGAGAAAGCAAAGGCGAAAAAGACCTCGCTTATGCGCAGTATTTGGCTCAGCTCGCGGTTCTTGACCTTGTCGATAACAATGTCGACAGTGCAGAGTCTCTGGCCAGAAAATCGCTCGAGATTCAAGAAAAAAGTCTGACCAAAAACGATCCCAAAATCGCATACGGTTTGATCCTTTTGGGTCGGGTGCAAATGAAGAAGCATGCTCTGCTCAGGGCGGAAGCCTTGTTTAGATCGGCTTTGACGAGGCTCAAAGATCGTTCGGACTCATCTCAAAAGTATGCAATTTTTGGTCTTGAGGAATGCGCACGCGTTCTAATTTCTTCATCCAATCAAGAAGAAGCGGGTGCGATTCTGATGGATACTCGCATGGCTCGCGCGGTCACCGGGTTGACGGAGGGCGCATTCTCGGGTGAACTCGCACGCAAGGCCGAACGTGCGATCGATTCGTACAAGCAGAAAAAGAAAAATGATAGGGATGAGCAAAACAAGAGACCTGTCGTTGCCAAAGATGATCAGACAATTGACGAACCGTCAGCATTGCCGCCCGAGCAAAAGGTTGCTATCGACAAACCAATTCGCGATAAGTGGGCAGTGGTGGTTGGCATTAGCCACTTCAAAGATCCCCATCATGACCTGAAGTACGCGGCGAAGGATGCGAAAGACTTCTACGAGTTTCTGATCAAAGACAAGGGTTTTGCTCAAGATCACGTGCAGCTTTTGCTTGACGGCAATGCTACTCGCGCCAATATTTTGTCGCTTTTGGGTAGCAAATGGTTGCCCAGAGTGGCAGAGCCGGACGATTTGGTAGTGATCTACTTCTCCGGTCATGGAAGCCCTTCGAGCCTTGACGTTGGTGGTGTCAATTATCTCGTGGCGTATGACACCGACGTGAATGATTTGTACACGTCAGGCATCGCCATGCAAGATCTTGCACGTATCATCAAAGGTCGTGTGCATTGCAGCCGCATCATGATGGTGCTCGACGCCTGCCACAGCGGCGCAGTTGCTCCATCGACGAAGGGGTTGGCCAGACAAGGCAACGTCGACGTTGACGTCATCGTTCAAGGCACGGGTCAATTAGTGCTTTCGTCGAGCAGTCCCGAACAGCGCAGCTGGGAATCTAAGCGCTATGAAGGAAGCGTCTTTACAAAGTATTTAATTGACGGGTTAAAGCGCAACGGAAAATACACCAGACTGGGAGAGGCCTTCTCTTACCTTAACGAAGAAGTGCAGAGGGAAGTCCTGAGAGATCGAGGAGTTCTTCAAAATCCAATCATGAAGAGCAAATGGGAAGGCAAAGACTTGATTCTTGGAGCGACACCGGTGGCGCCTTCACCTGGGGTGAACGATTTTGACTTGCCTGACTCAGCTGCAAATAATCGACCAGAAGTTGCAGATACCCAGTCGAAATCGAATGATGGAAAGACGAAGCCGCCAATCAAGGCGTCTAAGGGTGGACCTTCCAAAGGCGCAAGGCGAAGTCATCGCTCCCGGTAAGGGCTTTGTCGCCTTCTTTACTGAAGTCCAGGCTAAACATGCCGTAAGTTCCGATTGTGAATGAACGAAGCTCTTTGCCTTCGTCCAGGTTCCACACACGAATCGTCTTATCCAGCCCACCGCTCATGGCTTTATCTAGTCCCAGAAAGACTGCTTTCTGAATCCAGTTGCCGTGGCCTACCATGCACTTGAGTTCGTCTCCGGAACCCAAATCCCAAAGACGAATAGTCAGATCGCGACTAACGGAGAGAATTCTCGAACCATCTGGAGATATCTCGATACCAGTAATTTCTTTTTGGTGCCCCGAAAACTTTCTGATCGCTGTTCCATCTCTCAATCGCCATAGGGTGATTAGTTTGTCTTTGCCTGCTGATACCAGCATGTCACCTTCTGGGGAGTATGCAATGCACTTCACCACATCGAGGTCGCCGCCAAGTTTTTGCAGTTCTTTTCCTGTGAGTGCGTCCCAAATTCTGACTGTTCCATCATAACTGCCTGTTGCTACACGTGCGCCACCAGGGGCAAAGGCGACGCAAGTTACGATGTTGCTGTGACCTTTGAATTGACGTATTTCAGTGCCTGCATCTAAGTCCCATAAGCGCGCGGTGGTATCGCTGCTTCCCGAAAGGGCAGTGTTGCCGGCAGGTGAAAATACAACACAGTTAACGTCGTGCTCGTGTCCGTCCAGTTTGGCGACTTCTTTTCCTGTCGTTAGGTCCCAGACGCGAATCGTGTCGTCGTCGCTGCCCGAAATTGCTCGTGTACCGTCTTCTGCAACATCGATGGTCTTGCACCATCCGCAGTGCCCCAAAAGCTTGAGAATCTCCGGTGCTTTTTGAACTTTCGCATCGATGATTGAAACGCCGGCTAAACCTGTAGCGGCAGCAATTACCGTCTTTTTCTCTTCGACCTGCAATCCCTTGCCTTCGGGGTCATCGGGTTTTGCGCTGGAACTTGCAGTGGTCTCTGAACTCGAGTCGTCGCCGGTGTTACCGCTGTCGGCTTGAACCTCTGTTTTCTTCTGTGGTTTTCCTGTTTCGACGGTGAACTCTAGCTTTTTGTCGACATTTGCGCTGGCGATTTTCGTTTTGGAATCATCTTTGGGTGCAGAAGGCGATTCACCTGGTTGAATGCCTGCTGGAGGCACCTCTCCGGCTTTTGCTAAACCAGTAGTTTGAATTCCATCTTCGCTTATGACTGTTCCACCCAGAGACTGAATCCGATCGTTTACTTGCTGCGCCTGATCGGACTTGCCCTCCGCGATGTACACCCGGCTTAAAATCGGCAGACACTTGAGCAGTCTTTCCTTACTGCCAGGGAGCCTCTCCGCTTCTTTAACTGCGTCAACCAAGAGCTGCTCGGCTTTTGTGTACTCTTTGTCATCGTAAAACTTGCCGGCAACCTCGAAATAGGCGCTCCATACCGACTCTTGGGCATTGCCTGCCGGTGCAATTATGGCTACGGTCGTCGCTAAAAGAAGTGACAGAGCCGCGTTTCGCCTCGATGACAGAGTCATAAACGATTCCTCTTTCTTGCGCATAAGGTCGCGCCCCATCCGCCGGATTGCAGACTCATCTATTTTATGGCCTTGTCCTCTTTTATGCAAAAGCGAAAAGGATGCGACGCATTGCTCCAGACAATGCGTCGCGGTCCACTCTTTATTTTTTCGGTCGCTTGATGAGTCTAACTCTGGTTATTGCACGATCGTCGGCGATGGAGTTACATCGAGGTTGACACCGCGCAGAGTTCTCAGTTGTTGTCTGCCGTCTCGTGATGTGAACTTGACTGAGCCGTCGCGTTCGACAGAAACAAAGCCTTCGAAGGTTTTGGACCCGTCTTGGTTTTTCCACACCGGATTGTCTAAGCCGGTTTTGATTGGAGACTCGATTGTCCAAACATCTGTTTGTCCGTTTTTCTCCTTGATCTTCAACCGAATCGGATCGCCGGTGGTGGTGTTGTAGACGAATTCCGTTGTAGTTCCTGTTGTGTCCGTTGTGCTGTGCACTCTTCTGCGACCGTCTTTGGCCATGAACTCATGAAGCTCGCTGCCATCAGGGCGTTGTGTAACCATTGAGTTGCGTTCGAGCCAATTGGTTCTGACTGAACCATCGGGAAGATGCTTAACTTCTACCTTCTGGCGTTGACCTTTTCCGTCGACGAAGTCTTGAGATACATCACCTCTTCTCAGGCGGTGAACCGTGCCATCTTGAGACTGGCTTGTGATCTTCAACACTTGACCGTTGTTGTCATACTCGTACCAGGTTTTGACACCGTTTGTCGATTGGAAGTGGGTCATTTCCTTTTTACCGTAGTCGGTGTGAGTGATTGTTTCGGCACCACCGGTGGTTCTGCGCCAGAACCTTTCGTCGTCCCCGTAGCGAGCGGTCTTATCACCGTTGCCATGCGAGAAAATGGCGTTTCCATTGTTGTGATTTACATGTATGGAATTGACTCGTTCGATTGGATCTCTTACGAGATTCGCAGGATTGTTGAGGCTGTTTCTGTCGAGAGAGTCTTGTCCTTGTTGGCGGCGATAAATGTTCCACGAGTGATTCTTTTGCTCACCGTGTTCGATTACTTCGCCGTGTTTTCCTTCAATTGTGTATGAGGACGGGCTGGAGTCTTTTCCGTTGTACGCGAATGTAGTCGTGCGCCCTACAGGAGTTACTTCTTGGGTGATGCGACCACGGGTGTCACGTTTGACGATTTCTCCGTCTCTGTGGCGCTCGATGAAGTTGCCGGATTTGTCTCTCATGCAGATCTGCAGATCATCTGTGACACCAACATCGGTGATGTGTGCGCCTTTGAATGCAGCGGCGACTTTAGGATTGGCGTATTGCGTATCGAGCGTCCACTCCTTATCGTGTATGCCCTTGAATCCTGACTCCATCACGTTTCCATTCTTGTCTGTGACAATGAAGCTGCTGGGATTCTTGGCTTCGCCTCTGTAGGTGAACGAGATTTTCTCACCACGGGCGTTGGTCACATCAGATACACGAGGCGGAGCATTTTGATCCCACTTGATGCTTGCGCCGTCTTTGTATTTGTAGACCATGTTGTTGTTATAATCGCGTTCCAGCTTTGGATGCAGCTGGTCGTAAGGCAACTTGTCGCTTCCGGCTACCGGTCTGTCCCCAGGATTGTATTTGGGAACTGGTTTATGTGGTTTCGGAGGTTTTGGAGCATCAGCTGGCTTGGTGGCGTCAGCCGGTTTGGTGGCGTCGGCTGGTTTGGTGGCGTCAACTGGTTTGGTGGCGTCAGCCGGTTTGGTGGCGTCGGCTGGTTTGGTGGCGTCAACTGGTTTGATTGCGTCGGCGGGTTTTGTGGCGTCGGCTGGTTTCGCCTGTGCATCACCAGAGGGTTGTGGTTGCGCCTCGGCTGGCTTAGCTTGTTGTCCGTTTCCTGAAGGATCTCCGGAGAGCTTTGAATCAGTCGGCGCTGGTTGTTGGGCAGCTAGCTTTTTCTCTTCAGCTTCACGTTTAGCCTCTGCCTTATCGAGGCTCTTCATCACCGGTTGTCCGAGATCTGTTACCGGCGCATATGTTTGTGTGATGTCTGGTTTTGCCTGCGGTTGTGATTTGAATGCGAGTTCAGCACCATCAATATTGCATTGATCTTCATCGATTTTGACGACGAAGCCCTTACCTCCACCAGCCATAACTTGCAGTTTTCCATCATGCTCGACCAATTCGATCTTTGGAACACCGCATAATGCACTTTGTCTTTCTAGTTCGGCATTTATGTTTTGTCGCATCTCGTTTAAGCGATTGGGATCACAATTCATCGCGTTAGCAGACATGATCACATATTCGCGTTGAAGCTTTGCTGCTATCTCTTTTTCTAGAGTTCCTGCTTTGTCTTCTTGACCTTCTGCTTTTGCAGCATTCCACTGCTCAAGACTCGTTACGATGGTGTTCGCTGATGCTTCACAAGCCATAATTATCTAGCTCCAACTCGGGGGGGAAGTAACTAACTTCTCTATTCTGGGAAGTCGCCGTTTGGCGTGCTGGGAGCGTATGAAAAATTGCGTGGCAATCTAGTGACAATTCAGTCTGCGTGGTGCGTATTTACCGCACCGGTTGTGCGCTGACACCACGTGTGAAGGCATGCGAAATCCAGCACGAAAAGTGGTTTTCGGGTTATATCACAAGCGGATTTGCATCAACTATTGAATCGCCACGGATTGTTGTTTGTTGCTTGCAGAAGTCTTGGACTCTTGCGCCGCATCCTGCGCGGTTTCTTCTGGCGCTGGAATCATATCTGATGATATGACTAAATTGACGTCAACACCGGAGCGCCGTTCTATGCGCAGTATAGTTGGCCACGCAATTGTTTCTGGAGCGTCGGTGCGCAGTTGATTTGCAATCGTTTCGTTTGCACGCTTGCTTTGCAAAACAATTTGTGGATGCCGGCAATCTTCGTCTTGAATCTGCCAGGTGTATCTCACGTTATAACCTGCCGTTTTCAATTCTTCCTCAATCGCTTTCGCCAGGTCTTCGCCGCCTTTCGGATAGGAGATCGAAACACGAATCGGCCGGTCATCTACCGGCGTCGTGGTGCTGGGTGCATTGGTGTCAATTACTCTTCGACCGAATAGGTGCTCCAACGTGGCGCCAGCTGACCGGTCATCCAATATCCAATAACTGATACCGTCTATTAATGCGCCATCACCCGGCAATGATGCCGTGACGATTTGCTCGGAGCGGAAGTCTTTCATGAAAGAAACAAGCTTTGCAATTTCATCCGGCGTCAAATCAGTCTTCACATTGTCATAGCCGATTTTGATCAACTCGGGTACCTTCAACAAGAACTGTGGGTCTTTCAGTTTGTTGCAAAGTTGTCTCAAAAACCATTGCTGCCGCTCCATCCGTCCAAGATCTGCGCGAGCATCATGCCTGAATCGCAAGTATTGTTCTAACTGACATGGGTCCAGAGTTTGCTTGCCAGGTTTGAGATCGATGTTTAGCTTTGCTGTGTGATCGACATAGTGCATTTCTTTCTCAACGGTTATCTCCACTGGACCCATAAGTTGACAGAGATCTTTGAGACCCTTTGTGTCGACGACTATGTATCGATCGATTGGTACACCGAATGTGGTGCTGACCGTCTCCACGGCATATGTCGGTCCGCCCTGTGCATAGGCATTGTTGATTTTGGAAACACCATGTCGGCCGAGAGTGACACGGGTGTCTCGCGGAATCGATACCACTCCGACCTTTTTCGAGATTGGATCGATACTCGCCATGATCATGGTGTCAGATCGCGATCCGACATAGCGTTCACAATCCGGGCCGTTGTAATCGATTCCCATGACCAGAACATTCATTCGCTCGGTCAGGGTTGGAAGTTGTGGAAGTTTGGAAAGGGCCGTGGTGATTACAGGTTTGAGAGCTAGAGCTTCAGGAGGCAGTGCTGCGCCTGCCGAGGTGGATCTCAAGAGAAAATATGAAGCAAAAATCCCGAGCAAAAGCACCAAAATCAGCGCCAGCTGCCACAGTTTGAGCTTAGAAGTGTTGTCAGAAGTCAGATAGAGACCCTAATTTTCATCAAAACCGAACAAATATAGGGCTTTTAGCATTTCTGTACCTGAACGCTTTCCAAGAGTCGTATAAAATTATTGTAGGGCTTGGATTTTGGAATGTGTTCCAGTCGGGGTCGATACCGATATCGGTACAACTAGCTATAACAAATGAAACCGCGAGTTTTTGGTTTTGGACCAGTCGGGGTCGATACCGATATCGGTACAACCGCGTACAACTAATGTAACTCGCCGCTTTTTGGATGTTGATGGTCTTGATCGCTGTGCGGATTCTTTTGCCAGATACTACAGATGTCTTCTGAACTTTCACAGGCCGACTGACCGACCAATTCAACTTGAATGGTTGTGTGGTTGAGACCGAAATCCTTGGATGCCTTGGCTTTGAGGTTTTTCAATACCTCGTCCGAATTTACTTTGGAATCGATAAGCACATGTGCCGAGAGTGCGTGAACATCTGACGTCAGTGTCCACACGTGAATGTCGTGCGCGTCGACTACGCCGTCGGTGTTGAGAATTTCCTGCCTTAAGTTACCTAGATTCACGTGATCCGGCGTTCCTTCCATAAGAATGTGAGTGCATTCTTTTAGAAGAACCCAGGTTCGCGGAATAATCAGTAGTCCAATTGCACCGCTGACGATGGCATCGGCGATGTACCATTTAGTGGCGATGATGATGATGCTCGAAATTATGACGCCGATTAGCCCGAGCATATCGCTCAGGAGCTCTAGGTAAGCGGCCTTCACGTTTACGGAGTTCTCCGCGGTTTTGCCTAAGAGTCTGAGCGAAACGATATTGATTATCAATCCAAAAACCGCTGTTGCTAAGGCAGGACCTGCCATGACTTCTGGTGGATTCTGAAATCTGTTGTAGGACTCTATTAGAATGACTACTGAGATAACAACGAGGGCCAATGAGTTGACGAAGCCCGCTAGAATTTCGCTTCTGTAATAACCGAATGTCTTTGCGTCGGTTGCAGGCTTGCTGGAAAACCATAATGCAATCAAGGCGAGCGACAAAGCACCGACGTCACTGAGCATGTGACCGGCGTCGGCTAGAAGGGCGAGGCTGCCCGTGAAGAAGCCCACTGCAACTTCTGCAAGCATGAATGTTGCAGTTAGACACAAAACAATCATCATGTTCGATCGGCTTTGCTCGCGAACCGATGAGTTAAGTCCGTGTTGATGCTTTGATTGCCCGTTGTGCGCGTGTACGCTCATTTAGTTTGGTCAGGATTAATACACCAATTGCCAAATATGAGTGTATAGCATTTCTTGGAATGGAACTGGAAACCATCACCATTACTGGTTTGACGGGGTTGTTGGGCTGGCAAGTACGGTCAGTTCGTAGGTGCGTAATTCAAGGTGTAGAGCCGCGTCAGCGTATTTCCATCTCTTGGAGTCAAGTCGCGCCACACATCGGCGACGTTGACAGAATAAAACATAATGTCTTGAGGATTGTTGGTATGTCCGGCTAAGCCCAAGACATGCCCGATTTCATGAAGGTAAATCATGCGAATTCTATTTTCGGTAAGTGGGAGTTCCGGAACAAGCGGCACTGTGAGCAGCTTTATCGTTCCTCGGCACAATCCTGCTTTATCTCCCATCAAGTTCGTTTCGCCTGCTTCGGCTTTATTGGTGAACGTATTGGGATTATTTGTCCAGGAGCATTCGATATCGCTTTGCTTTGGATCTTTTACAAACGAAAAGGAAACCGCTCCATTTGAGGCAGTTGCCCAATCTTGAAACGACTTGGTTAAAAGCTGCTCGTTGCTCGCATCAAAACCAGGAACTCCCTGACCACTGCGAATATATACCTTCAGCGGCATTCGACTGGACGGCCAGCGAAGAACACCCTGCCTCGTAATCTCCTTCACATAGTCATCAGTAGGCGCTGATGCTTGCCCGGAGTTGCCGCTCATCTTCATTTCCTTTTCCAAGCCCTGCACAAGACTTGCAACTTTTGCCGCATCCCGGTGCTTCGGAAAACGAGTGAGAAACTCTTTGTACGTCTTGACTGCATCCATGATGCGTCCCTGTGTTTGGAAGACACCGCCGAGACTCAACCAGGTTGCATCTAGCGTTGGATTGAGTTGCCTCGCCGCTTCCAGATTCTCCAGTGCTTCGTCGGAGCGACCCAGTTTTGCTAGTGCGATGCCCAAGTTGTGTTTCACTTCAGGAATATTCGGATCGAGTTCCGCCGCCTTTAAAAGCTTGTCCGCTGCTTCCTGGTTGCGATTCGACTGCAGAAGACCGATACTTTCATTGAGTAAAACGCCGGCTTCGTACTGTTGCTTGGTTATTGGTTTGCCGTTGAGAGTATATGTTTGCTGCTGCTGTGGCTGCTGCGCGTGAGCCGGTGTGACGGTTGTCGGCATTAGAAGCAAAGAGGCTGAAGCCGTAATTGCAGCAGTTGCAATCAAGCCCAGGCATGTACATGAATGCATGGTTTGCCCGGGCCGTTGTGACATATTGTTGAATCCTGGTGGTCAGGCCTTGGCGGCCGCTACTTCTGCATCATCGAGGCAGGCTATCCCCGGCAACTCGATTCCTTCCAGGTATTCTAACGTAGCTCCTCCACCTGTGCCCACATGAGTGAGAGATTCAAACGGAGTGTTGGATGCTGTCAATGCAGCTACCGAATCACCGCCTCCGACAATGGTCTTGGCACCTTTCTTGGTGAGGTAAGCCAGATATTCGATCAGATCCCAGGTTCCTTGCTCGAAGCCTTTTACTTCAAACACACCGAGCGGGCCGTTCCACAAAACAGTTTTGCATCTTGAAAGAGCATCTCTGATTTGCTTGCTGGTTTCCGGACCAACATCCAAACCCATTTGATCTTTCGGAATATGGAAGATGGAAACGCCACAAATCTCTGCGTTCTCTTTGATTTCAGGGGCGCAGACGACATCTATAGGCAACACGATTTTGACACCGCGTGCTTGTGCTTTTGCTTCGAGATCGCGGCAGTAATCGAGCTTGTCCATCTCGACTAGAGATTTGCCTGTTTCGATTCCGCGCGATCTCAAGAAGGTGAAAGCCATCGCTCCGCCAATGACCATCACGTCCACCGACTTGAGCAGGTGATCCAAAACGCCAATCTTTGTAGAAACCTTGGCACCGCCGATGATGGTAGCGAACGGACGCACAGGATTGATCAAAGCCTGGTCGAGCATTTTGATTTCTTTGTCTACCAGAAGTCCGGCAAGTCGCGGCTGCAAATATTTCGACACGCCCTCGGTGCTGGCGTGGGCGCGGTGTGCGGTTCCGAATGCGTCGTTGACGTAGACGTCGGCGAGTGATGCAAGCTTTTTGGCGAATTCAGGATCGTTTTTCTCTTCTTCCGGGTAGAACCTTACGTTCTCCAAAAGGCAGACTTGACCCGGCTTTAGGGATGCAATTGCGTGTTCGACTGTTTCGCCAATCGAGTCTTCGACAAACACGACTTCTTTCTTTTGTTTCTTGCTTAAGAGCTCTTGAAGCCGCTTTGCGATGGGGCGCAGTGAAAGTTTTTCGGACTTTCCTTTCGGTCTTCCAAGATGCGAGACGAGAATCACCTTTGCTTTTTTCGAAGCCAGATACTCGATAGTCGGCAGTGCCGCTTCGATTCGGGAGTCGTCTGATACAGTTTGATCTTCATTTTGTGGAACATTGAAATCCACTCTGACCAACACACGCTTGTTGTTGAAAATCGAATCAGGTACCTGCTTGATGTTCTTCTTCATTTATCAAACTCCCAAATGCGAACCTTGAATGCGGAACCGACTAGAAATGATCCGTTGCTTAAAAGACGCCCCTGGCAGCTTTCGCAAACCAGGGGCGGTGCCTACATTTCGCTTTAGACTTTTACGGTCAATTTGCTGGCGACCATGCCTGCAAGTTCAACCAGTCTGTTGCTGTAACCCCACTCGTTGTCGTACCAGGCAAGCACTTTGACCATGTTGTCTCCGACAATCATGGTGAGGTCGCTGTCGACGATAGAGGAGGTCTTGTTGCCGCAGAAGTCGATGGAAACCAGCGGTTCATCGGTGACGGCGAGGATGCCTTTGAGTGGTCCATTAGCTGCATCTTTGAGAGCCTTATTCACGGATTCAACTGTGACAGGCTTCTTGGTGGTTGCAACCAGGTCGACTACGGAGACATTGGGGGTTGGCACGCGCATCGCGAAGCCGTTGAGTTTGCCCTTGAGATGCGGCAATACCAGTCCAATAGCCTTGGCGGCGCCAGTCGACGAAGGAATCATGGATTGCCCGGCAGCTCTGGCTCTTCTCAAATCTTTGTGCGATGTGTCGAGCAAGCGTTGGTCGAGAGTGTAGCTGTGAATTGTAGTCATCAAGCCCATCTCGATGCCGAATGCATCGTCGATAACTTTCGCTACCGGACCCAAGCAGTTCGTGGTGCAGCTGGCGTTGGAGATGATGTTGTGCTTTTCGGGGTCATATGACTTGTCGTTGACGCCGATGACGATAGTGATGTCTTCACCCTTGGCTGGAGCCGAGATGAGTACTTTCTTGGCGCCGGCGGTGATGTGTCCTTTGGCTTTGTCGGCATCCGTGAAAACGCCGGAGCACTCGAGAACCATGTCCACTTTGTGTTTCGCCCATGGGCAGGTGGACGGATCCTTTTCAGCGGAGAAGTGAATGGTTTTGCCGTTGACGACGAGAGAGTCGCCAGTCGAGCTGATTGAATGCTTCAATTCGCCGAGAACGGAGTCGTACTTAAGAAGGTGAACTGATGTTGGGATGTCTTGCAATGGATCGTTGATGGCGACGATTTCGACGTCCTTGACTGGATTTTCCAGATAGGCTCTCAATGCGTTGCGACCGATGCGACCAAAGCCGTTAATTGCTACTCTTGCCATATTGCCTCTTACTCCTCATCTAGTAATCAGAGTTTCCGCGGATTTGTGGCTAGATCGGGTCTACATCTAAGCCACCCAGGCGGAAGTGTTCGAAGCGCCTGCTTCGGAACTTAGAGAATATACATATTTTGGACTGTATCTCATATTCTTTATGCGTCCTTAAGACAATTGGAAGACATTGCTTAACCTCTCATCAACCTGAATCGAGCTCAGGCGCCAACCTTGGGCATTTTTTACCTCCGAGTCGGTTCTGGTAAAGTAAAGGAGTGGTCGCGCTCTTTCTAACTTGGGCGCCCGAACGCTGAATTTAGCTTTGTGTGAAACCAAAAGAGGGTCAGGTAATGAAAGAGAAGATTGAAGAAGTTCTGGACAAATTGCGTCCAATGTTGATGATGGACGGCGGCAATATCGAGCTCGTCGACTACAAAGACAACGAAGTGTACGTGCATCTCGTCGGCGCATGCGGAATGTGCCCGAGTTCGACAATGACCCTTAAAATGGGTGTGGAACGCGCATTGAAGGAAGCAATTCCCGAAGTGAAACGAGTAATTCAAGTTTAGAATTCGAGAAACAGTCTTGAAGATGCGCAGTTGAGATTTCGATTGCGCATTTTGTCCTTGTCGTTCTTGGCGTTTTTCTTTTCCAAAATCTGATTTCACCGCAAGTCTCTTGTGGTATACCTATGATTAGCGTCCGACAGAGAGGGTCTCTCAGGTAGGGTAAGGATTGGGTGGGGACCCGTTCGCGGGTCATTTTCCAGTTCGCTACTCCAACCCGATCTCTCTGCCGGACACGCTTAGGATAACGTTTCTAGCGAAATCTGTTGCCTACCAAAGATTGGCGTCTTTACTGGCTTTGGTATATACCGCTCAAGTATGATTTTTAGATAAAATCATGCTTTTTGACACCCTTAGTTCAACTGTTTGTGTAGATCTGCGTTTCATATTAACGTTGTGCAGCGTCTTTGCTGTGGTATACCTATGATTAGCGTCCAGCAGAGAGGGTGTATCAGGTAGGGTAAGGATTGGGTCGGGACCCGTTCGCGGGTCATTTTCCATTTCTCTACACCTTTCCCTTCTCTCTGCCGGACACGCTCAGTCTAACGTTTGCAGACAAAACTGTTACCCACCGAAGATCGGCGTCTCAACTGGGTTTGGTATATACCGCTCAAACGGTACCAAGCAATTACCCAAGCCGGGCGATGCGTTGTTTGAACTCAGGACTCAGGTAGCTCTCGATTACTATCTTTTGATCCTGCGCATCAATCTTCGAAATGCGCGCAAGCGATTTCTTGGTTTCTTTGATGCTGTTGGTTGCGTTAGAGGCGATGGCCAGCGCTCTTTGACGCACGCCTTCTTCCAATTCATTAGGTTCGAACACAGCGTTGATCAAACCGCATTCGAAAGCCTCGGCACCAGATACGATGGCACCGGTGTAAACCAGCTCTTTAGTGAATGCTGTTCCAATCAGATCAACCAAACGATTGAGATTGTCGTCGTCAAGCACGATTCCGAGCCGCGCCACGGGAACCGAAAACATCGAACCCGTATCTGCATATCGCAGGTCGCATGCAATGGCGAGCAAGCAGCCACCGCCCATGCATGGTCCCTGAATCATTGAAATTGTAGGAAGCGTGAAATTGGCAATCTGATTCAACGAATCTCGAATCGCCGTCCACATCTCACTTGCATCGTTATAGTTCTTTATTGTTTGCAGTTCCGCCAAATCTGCACCTGATGCGAAGGCACCACCCTCGCCGTGAAAGACAATTACGCGCGCACCTTTCTTTTCCAGGTCGGACATCATCTTCGGAATGCCTTTCCACATCTGCTTGGAGATGGCGTTTCTCAGTTGCGGGCGATTCAGTTTTATGAAGCCGATTCCGTCTTTGAGTTCAGGCACCAGCTCTAGTGCAAATTCCATCATTTTGTTTTCGGCATCTCGAATGTGACTGTGTCGCCTTCTTTTATGTCATGTTCCTTGCAATAACCTGCGTTCACCTCAACTACTTCCGAGACCAAAACTTCTTCTTCCGGGTAGGTTGCGCACTCTTTTGGATCTTTGGATTTGCAGGGAGGAACATTCTCGGATATTTTCACAATCTTGCCGTCTTTGATGAACAGCATGTCTAGAGAGATAAAACATTGAAACATCCAAAATTTCACTGGACGCGGCGGCTGAAACAAAAAGACCATGCCTTGATCTTTTGGCATCGAGGTACGAAACATCAAGCCGCGCGTTATTTCTTCGGGCGTCGCGGCGACTTCGAGCTTCACCTCGTTCTTCCCGATTTTTGCAATTGGCATTTTCGCCTCGGCTCCACTCACGCTCAGCTGAAACATCCCGCAGCACAAGATCACGCTGAGGGCGGAGCGAATCATTGAAAGTTGCAAGCGGTTCATAGCCACCACATTCTGGTATACGGAGTCTTCTTCCAGCTAAATTGTACAGTGTCTACCAGCACTCCCCTTCTTCCTGGCAATGCCATGCTCGTCACCATGCCTGATGGGTCGATGACGGCAGACATGCCGGTGTTGGTTGCAAGCACCAGATAGCGCCCGTTTTCAACCGCGCGCAGCGCCGACGCTGCCACTATCTGGCGGTTCAGTGAGGAACCATGGAACCATCCCAGGTTCGAAACATTGACTAAAAGCGTCGCGCCCCGTCTGACTTCATCAGCAATGAGCCGAGGATAAATCACCTCGACACATATTGACATGCCGATTTTTCCCCAGATGCTTCCTAAAAGCTGCGTCTTTTGCGCCTTCAAGAAGCTTTCGCGGGTGCCGGGAATGCGTTCCATCAAGTTTTCGGGGATTCGCTCACCAAAAGGACCCAAAGGTGCAAACTCGCCAAACGGCACCAGGCGGTGCTTTATGTACATGTTGTCTTGCACTTGCTCAAGCCCAATAATTCGGACGGCGTTCAGTTTCTCCTTGCCAAGCACCTCGATTGAGCCGACCACCGCTTCCTTCTTCTCTTTCGAGCAAATCTCTTTGAGCCGCCCCAGAAGCATGCCCTTCGCCATCTGAGCAGTGTTGATTACGCCTTCAGGCAGAAACAATATTGCAGCACCGTGGCTATGGCTGAGATTGGCATAACGGGCCGCAATTTCGGTGGGAGTCGTGGTGTGGAGCCTGTCCTCCTCGATCGTCACATTACCCTGAACAACCGTAACCGGCACAGGCGGCGCTTGCGGGTTAATCTCAGTTGCTCTGTCCAACTGCGTCAAGCGGCTCGTGTCTTCAATTTGCGCCTGACCCCAAAACGACAGAAGTCCGATGGAAAGCGCAATTATTGATGCATCTACCCAGCTTCCCACCCGGGTTCGAATGCCATCTGCCCGCTCACCAAGCTTGGTTGCAAGTTTCGTGTTTTCGATGATCAAATTGGCTACGGCGGCGTTTGCCATAACTATGATGAAGTCCAGAAGCCCGCTTCCGCCAACTGATGCGACTTGAATTACCGGCAGCTGCTTGTATTGGGAATAGGCGAGTTGGCAAATCGGAATGCCGATGAAGAATTCCTGCGGTGCGATCACCCACTGGAAGAAAATCCACAAAAGCGGTACAGAAAAGAGATAAGAGAAAAATGGGCGCCGTAGAGGATGCGGAACGAATCCGGGTCTGAGAGGAACCCAATGCACCATAACCGCAAAGCCTGCAAAGAGAATGGCTTGGTGAAACGATTCGACAACCCAAACAATCACTGCCGCTTGAATGGCGAGCCAGTCTGCCAGCCCCAGCCACTGCATGGGCACGAGCCCGAGATACCAGCTCATAGCGACCATGTAATAGCCCATGCCGAATACAAGCCCGACCAGAGCCGCCTCGAACTTTCCCTGACTTGTGCGGGCCAGCACCAGAAGCGGTGCCAGACCAATCCAGGCAAGCCACCAGACGTCGAAACCGGCGCTTGAAAGTCCCAGCAATGTTCCAAAGAAAAATGCTGCAGGCAGCTTGATAGACCACGGTTGTCTATCCAGAATGCCCGGCGACATGCTGGTTGATGTATTGCTAACGAATAGACCCTGGCTTTGCACGCGGCTCTAAAAAGATTTTGCCTATGACAAAGACAATGTTACACTTGCAAACGACTGCTTGATCATAAGATGACGCTTCAACGCATATTAGGTATCGACCCAGGAACCGCCACAGTGGGCTTCGGTGTCCTCGACCGTATCGACAAAAATACGCTTGAGTACATATCCTCGGGAATCATCCAAACGCCAAAGACACTGCCTCCCGGACAGCGTCTTGGAATCATTAGGGCGGATATCATTACTCTCATCGAGCAGTACAGTCCTGATGTGATGGCTATCGAATCTATATTCTTTTTCAAGAACGCAAAAACGCTGGTTCCCGTTGCACAAGCTCGGGGTGTAATTTTGGAGGCAGCCTCATATCGGGACGTAGATGTTGCCGAATATACGCCGATGCAAGTCAAACAGACCTTGACCGGCTACGGGAAGGCTCAAAAATTGGAAGTGCAGCATGGGGTGGCCAGGCTCTTTGGGCTGTCCGAGATAATTAAACCCGATGATGCTTCAGATGCCATCGCAATCGCGGTGTGTCATGCTCGCTTGGCCTCGTTGCACATGCAACAAGTCATTTAAATCGTCCTTTCATAAGTTGTTGGAAATACCAAACAAACGCTGCAATATGAAGGAACAAAAACACTATGCACGTTGCAGCAATCGATTCTTTGAGAAACTTGGGACTTGCTGAAGACTCAGCGCTATGTTCTTCCTCGAGCGCGCGCAACCTCGCAATCTTTAACCGCAAATCATTGCCGGCGGAGTGCAGTTCTCTTATGAGCTGGTCTAGATCCTCCGACTTGTAAATCGCATACAAAACTGATTTGCGCTCATCCTCTTTCGCGAATGCTTTTATGATTGTCGTGAACGGGTCTTCGAATTCATCATACTGATCGTCGACGTCAGTATTGGCGCGTTGGGCTGCATTGATTTTCGAATCGACTTTTCGTATCGACTTGTCTGAATGTTTGAATTCCTTTTCGTTTGGCTTTGAATAGAGCTTCCACTCGTCGACGGACACCACTCGAGCGGCTCTCATGTAGTCCTGCGCCGCATCTTCCAGTTCTTTCTCAAAAGGTTTCGAGGCGTCGCTAGTCGAGGACTTGATCAGCGTATTGCAATCTTCATGGATTTCGTCTGCTAATCGTTTGAATGCGCCTGTCCATCCACTTTTTTCTGCTTTGTCCATGACTGGATAAGCTGTTATTGCATACTCCAGCGCCACCGTGCTCATATTTAGTTTCTGCTCCAGAGCACGGATTTTTTCGATACGGTAGTTGAGATGAGACGCATCATTGAAATTCGAAACGAAACTCCACACGCTAATTCCAAATACTGCATACACGACAACGAAAATGCCAATGAAGAAAGGCATTCGCTTCGGCGGACTCTTGGATTTGGTTCGCCTCTTTTTGACCTTTGCTCCTCTTTGGATACTCAACAAGTCGCGCTGAAGATCTTCGACTGTCTGATAGCGGTCGTCAGGAACCTTCTGCAAGCACCTATTCACAATTCCCTGGACATCAGCATTTCCAGTCTTCCAGATCGGCAACTCATTTAGGTGCTGCACAATTGTTTGCACCGCATTCGAACCTTGAAATGGCGGGTGTCCAGTAATCATTTCAAAAAGAATGCATCCAAGTGAATATACGTCGGAGCGCTCGTCTTGCCCAACCCCGAGGCATTGCTCCGGGCTCATGTACATTGGACTTCCGAAGACATCACCAGTCCTCGTCAGATTCTGCGACTGTCTGACATCGACACTCTGAAGTCGCGCCACCCCAAAGTCGATGATGTGTGCGATTTCGGCGCCACTACTGGTTTTCGTGATAATAATATTGCTCGGTTTGAGATCTCGGTGAACGATCCCTTTTGCGTGTGCATGTGATAGCGCTTCGCAGATTTGAATAGCGAGATCGAAGGTTCGCTCTACGGAAATCCGCTCCTCTCGCGCTAAGACATCTTCAAGACTCTCGCCGTCGAGGTATTCCATCGCCACAAATGGAACGCCACTGTCTGTGGTGCCGACCCCGTATACCGGCGCGATGTTTATGTGTGTCAGCTTTTGCAGAATGCTTACTTCCTGCTCGAACCGCTTGAGTGCACCCTTCTCCAACTGAAGTTCTTTCCGAATCAGTTTAATTGCCAGAATCGCATTGAGCTTCTTGTCTCTGACTTTGTAGACGCGTCCCATGCCTCCTTCTTTGATGAACTCGAGCACTTCATATTGTTCTCCCAGATCTGGAAGAATCTCGGCTGCGGATTCTTGTGTATTATCGGCGCTATCGGGGTTTGCATCAGTACCGGTTGGTTCTTCAGTGGCATTTGGCCTGCCATTGCCCTGAGATTTGCAAGTGCAGCGAGAGCCGAACAACCACGAAGTAATCGAACCCTTCGTGTTGTTTCGAATCGGCAAGCTGCAAGCGGCACAGGTGGCTTTAAGTTCCACCTGTTTTTGCTTTTCGCCCTGCTGAACTTTCATACGATTTGAGTCTTTCAAGTGCTTTTAATCTTTTTACCCCCAAGGTGCGCGAAAATCTCTTATCTCGGAGTCATTGGCACCTCTTGGCACTTAAGTACGCGCAAACAAATCAGCAACTGAAACGGAAAAATTATGAGTAAAATCGCCTCTAAAGCAGTCGCACTAGGAGTCTTGGGTGTTTCTTCAGCCGTGTTTCTCATGGCAAAAAGTTTGTCCCCCGCAATCGGAGCACCGGCGGAAGCTTCGGCCGGAAAGACCGCGCTTAAGGGATCTACTTCATCGCAAATCGCATTAGGCTTCGTAACGCAGTTGAAAAACCAGAAGTTCGCCGAGGCGACTCAGCGGTTCGATCCCACTATGAAGGCGGCTGTCTCTGCACTACAGTTGCAACAAATATGGCAGTCCTTGGCGATCAAAGCTGGTCCCTTCAGAGAGTCGCATGCTCCAACTGTCGACAAGCTCGGACACGCCGATATCGTGTACGTTCCATGCGTGTTCGGAAGCACGACTCTCGATCTCAAAATCGTGGTCGGAAATCAAAAAATCGCAGGATTTTTCATTGTTCCCCACATCGGCAAAAAAGAGTATGCCGAGGCACCATATGCGGTTCAATCGTCATACACCGAACAATCTACGAAAATCCCAAGCGCCGCGATAAATCTCGATGCAACGTGGACGGTTCCAAAAGGTGATGGACCGTTTCCTGCAGTAGTTCTCGTTCATGGTTCGGGACCAGAGGATCGAGATGAGTCAATCGGTTCAAACAAACCATTCAGAGACCTCGCTCATGGCTTAGCATCAAACGGCATTGCAGTTCTTCGTTATGAGAAACGCACCAAGCAGTCACCAACAAACCTTGGTGTAGATCTAAATAAGCTTACAGTCAAAGAAGAGACAATCGATGATGCGCTATCGGCAGTAAAAGTGGCAAAGGATTTTCCCAAAGCCGATAAGAGCAAGATATATGTCCTTGGTCACAGTTTGGGCGGCATGATGCTCCCCCGAATCGCGCAAGGAGACTCGGAGATCGCCGGGTTTGTTTGCATGGCTGGAAATTCCAGACCTCTTACAGATCTTTTAGTGGAACAAATGGAGTACATCGCCACGACCGGTGGTGAAAACGGTGCGGCTGTCAAAGCGAAATTGCCGACCATTAAACAACAGATAGCCAAAATAAAAGATCCGGCACTATCGGAATCAACTCCAGCGAAAGAACTAATGGGCGCCCCAGCTGTTTATTGGCTCGACTTGCGCGGGTACGACCCTGCCGAATCAATGAAGGCTGTGGAGAAACCAGTGCTCTTTTTGCAAGGCGGCCGCGACTATCAAGTAACCGCATCTGGTGACTTTCGCAAATGGCAGGAAGTCTTGAAAGGTAAATCGAACTGTACTTTCAAGATATATCCCAAGCTCAACCACCTTTTTATGACGGGCGAAGGAATGGCGACACCCGAGGAGTACCTGAACAAGACCGGCAATGTCAGCGACCAGGTGATAAAAGACATCAGTGTTTGGGTGAAGCAGCACTAGACTCTGGCTTTTTCGGTCATAGCACCCCATCGCTCCAGGCACGGTTCAAAACTTTTTCAAAATTGCCCGCTAATATGCTCACAACCGCCACAGGTTCCGCCCTCTAGTGGAATAGTGGGGAACCTGCGGCACCCAATTTAAGCGTATGCGAGGTCAAAAAATGAGAAACCACGATGTCGATACAAGCTTGGCACCGACAGACAAATCAGAACCCAAAAGGGGTTTTGCCAGTGGATCTCAGTTGAGTGAACTATTGCTGACTGAACCCATCAAGTTTCAGCCAGCCGGCAAAATGCCGGAAGGTTTTCCTGACCTGCAGATTGTTGGACTTGACGACGAAAAGATCGGTCGCGCCGGTGAGAAGCCAAAACCATGGCAGCGTGACGACTACAGAGGAAACGACGAAGTGAAGTGGGTTGACGGACTGCAAAACGGCGGCGAGATGACGACCGCCGAAAAGAGAGTCGGTGAAGCAATCGCCATCATGAAACCCAATGATCTCGCCGATGCGAAGAAAGAACTCGCGAAAGTAACCGTCGAGGAAGTGCAAAAATACTTCCAAGACAATTTTGACAAGATCTGTAAAGGCGATGGTGGTATCAGTGCCGATGACTTGTCCGATGCATTGACCAATGCGAAGACCGCAAAGGAACGAGCCATGATTCTCTACATGGCTGCCAACTTTGAAAAAGCGAAGTATGCATTTGATGACAATGGGCCTGACTCATGGCAGGATGTGGGCAAGAAAGACGTTGAAAATCTGATCAAGATCAAGGACATGCCTTAGGTATTGACATGCCTTAGGTATTAGTTTCGTCTTGCGGTACTGATCTGCTTAGGCAAAGTCCCACCTTAGCCCTCGTAGACGATCCATCCATCTCCCTGATGACCGAAATTGAACCGCTCGGGATGCAGCATCTCCGCCATCATTTCGAGAGACTCGACCACTCGTGGACCGGGGCGATTGAAGTATTGATTGCCGTCGGCAACGTAAACGCGATTGTTCCGCACTGCTTTTAGTTTTTCATAGCCTGGTTGCTTCAGAAGATGCATTTCTTGCAACGTTCTTGCATTGTCGAAACCGCATGGAGTGACGATAATCACATCCGGATCCTTAGCGACAAGGTCCTCGAACTTCATCCATGGAGAATGTTTTCCGGCTTCACCAAACAAGTTTTCGCCAGCAGCTAACTCGACTAGTTCGGGCATCCAATTGCCCGCAGCCATCAGTGGTTCAATCCACTCTACCACCGCCACTCGTGGCGCTGATTTCTTTGTTTCTTTCAAATGCTGCTTCGCATCACTTTCAATCTGCTTCATGCGTTGTTTAGCTGAAGTAATCCAATCATCGGCTCGTTGCGATACGTCTAATGCAGAACCAACGCGGCGCACGTCCTGCCAAATATCTTCTAGAGAATCCGGCTGCAACGACACGATCTGTGGTTGCGTGCTGATGATTTTACACGCGGCTTCCTCGACGTCTTTCAGGCTGACAGCGCAAACTTCACACTGCGCTTGAGTGATTATGTGCGTCGGCTTAAGCGAATCAAGTAGCTCGGCATCGACGCGATAAACGCTCAGCGACTCTTGCAGAATCGCTTTTACGCGCTGGTCGATTTCATAGCTGGTGCCATCCACCTTAAACTTCGCAGACGTGCAGACTGGCAATTTCTTAACCGATGCAGGAAAGTCGCATTCATGCGAGCGCCCGACCATGCTGTCGCCCATTCCGAGCACGTGAATGATTTCTGTGGAACTTGCAATAAGTGAAATAATCCTGGTCATATCTTTTGCACCAAGTCTCTAGTAATCGACGCGATGTCGGAACATCCAGCAAGAGTCATAGCGAGATCGAGTTCCGCCCGAATCATATTCAACACCATCTCGACACCATCGGCGCCATTTAACGCCAGCCCCCACAAGACGGGACGCCCAATGCCGACTGCCTTTGCGCCGAGCGCAATCGCTTTCATTATGTCGGTGCCCCGTCTGATGCCGCCATCAATGAGGACTGGAACTTCATCGGCCACCGCTTCGACAATTGCGGGCAATGCTTCGATAGCGGATACAGCCGTGTCGAGCTGGCGTCCGCCGTGGTTTGAGACGACGATACCATTTGCTCCGTGCCGAATTGCTTTCAATGCATCATCCGCACGAAGAACACCTTTGACCAGCACCGGCAGTGGTGACTCACTTACAATCCACTCGAAGTCATACCAGGTGAGTGCAGGATCGTATAAACTGGCAATGTAGGCGCGAAGACCGGAGCCTTTGTCGTTTGGAAACTTGTCCAACTTCAACGCTGCCAGGTTTTTCAGACTCAAAGTATCGGGAAGAGTGAAATTGTTCCGCTCATCTCTTTCTCGACGTCCGAGTCGCGGCGAGTCAACGGTAACGACTACTGCTTTGAACCCGGCTTCCTTTGCCCGAGACAGCAGATTCTTAGTTATTCCGCGATCTTTGTATACATAGAGTTGGAACCATAATGGACCAGTCGCGGCGGCTGCAACCTCTTCGATGGAGCAGTTGGACAAGGTGCTTTGAACCATGCACACACCTGCTTTGCCTGCAGCCTTTGCTGTTGCTGTCTCTGCATCCGGATGCGCAAGCCCGTGAAACGCGGTAGGACTGACCATCACCGGTATGCTCATTTTGGTGCCCAGCACTTCGGTCGCCATGTCGCGATTACTTACGTCGACGAGCATTCGCGGCAGCAGCCGCAGCCTTTGGTAGCACGCGATGTTCTCGAAGAGCGTTATCTCATCCATCGCTCCGCTTGAATAGTAGTCATAAGCCATCTGTGACAGCTTCTTCTTGGCGAGCCCTTCGAGCTCGTTGAGATTGAGAGGTTCGTCAGAAACGGTTCTGGACATTGTCATGCTATGTAGGTTGCTGACCAGGTGGGTGGCTAGCGGCTGATACTAGCATGCCTTGCCGCCTTGTTGCAGCACCCTGCATCCCGTTGCCGCTGGTTCCGATCTGGTGTCATCATGCAGTGCATGGCCACGCGGCGCGTGATCACGCGTTGCATGGCCACCACATACGATGCGGAGTCACCACATACGATGGCCACGCGGCGGGTGATCACGCAGTGCATGGCCATGCGACTGGCCTATGACGGGCTCGTCGCTGGAGGTTCCGTTGTCACAATCTTTCGATCGAGTCCCACGAGGCGAGCTACCACAACCGCTAGGTAGAATTGCCCGACAAGCGCTTCAAGCGAAGCGATAGAACGAGCCTGCGACGACACCGGGGTCAAGTCGCCATATCCGGTGGAGGTCATTGTCGCAAAACTAAAGTAGAGAAAGTCTGTCCACGTTAGAACTTTACCGACTTCCGCACCACCTTCATGGAAGGAATGGGGAACAGCGAGATGTATAAGCTGATACCCTTGTCCCCACGTAACACCGAGCATCAAATAGACAAACGCGCACGCAGCAAACGTTTCGCTGGTCACATGCTTGGGACGCATTACATATATAAGTGCCGCCACTGAACCGGCGGAGTAGAACAGAAGTGTAAGAATCGTCTGCACCAATTCAGTCGATGGACCAAACAGATTCACGTTGAAGGTCAAACACAATTCGATTAACCAAATAGCAAGGGCAAATATCGAACCGACAATCAAATCCACCTTCCCTTGAGTCAGCTTGTCGATCGCCAAAACAAGTGTGGCTAGAAATATGCTCTGCAGAAGCCACTCTTTGACCGAACCATGCCCCTCGAAGTACGGATACGCAAGCAAGAAGAACAGAAGCGTCGCAAGCAGAATCGTGTAGTGCTTCCGTGTCAACAGATCAATGAGTTTCGAAGAAGGCATATGCACCTCGAAGCGTTGTCGACCTACATATTAGCTTAGGTTGTCCGCCGTTTCTTCCAAATTGCGTCTTCCGCAGAACGATAGCTGCCTTCGAGATATTTAGGCCAGTCAAAATGCGGGGTTCTTCCCCTTTTAAGTTGTTCTTCCCAACGTTTCCACTTTCGCAAAGATCTTTCGCAGACCAAAACTGACAAAATAGTTTGAATGAACTGAAGAAGTTCGGTTTTTAATCCTTGAGCCAACATTCGATCAAACAGTTTGAACAAGAGTTGGTTTTCCGTGAGGTAGCTTGGATCCTCACAGAATGATCTTGCCAATCTCCGTACATTGCGCCGACAGGACGACTGATCTTTGTTTGCAAGATTAATCAGCGCTTTATAGAGGAAAGCATATTGTCCCCATAATTCAAACCCTGATTCATCAAAGTAGGCCTTCAGTTTTTCTGCCCAACGACTTGCCTGCTCAAGTTCTTTCAGTTGAATGGCAGTCCAAGTAAAGTCAATGAGAATTCCTACCTTCTCACCTCTTGTATCCTCAAGCCTGAGTGCAACATCTGCGAACCTAAAAGCCTCCCTCGCTGCAGTTGCTCGTTGATTCTTCGGCCCGCGAATTGCTTGAACTCGAAAATGCTGTGCGATCCTTCTAGCCGGTATGCTTTCAGTTGGCTTCAGCTTAAGTGCACGCTTAAAGAGCGTAACGCTAACTTCATCGCCACAAAGACAGCTTGCAGCATTGCAAGTGATTCGCCAATTGTCCTTATGCTTTGCCACTTGTTTAAGCCAAAGCTCTTTAAAGTGCGCATACCTTTTGGGTGATCTTGGACGCGGCAAGTAAAAGGAAAAATAGTCTGCTGGACGATGTTCTATCATCCAAAAAACGTGCACCCACAGACGTGAATCTAGCGAGACGCGATGATTCAGCCTCTGGTAGTAGCCTATAAGTTGAAGTCTGATCGCTAAGTCGTCCGGAATTGCTCCCAGAGCCTTTTCCAACCGTTGAACATCTCTGGGCGAAAGATAACTTCCCCACATCTCATAGTGTAGATCGTGACTCGAACCGTCTGGTGGTTTCTCTGGCTCTCGCATCCAAGGAGGGATTTTCCGCATCACATCGTTCCAAAATGGTGTGCTAAGGCTAATTGTCCTGTATTTTGTTGACTTGATCGGTGCCTCGTTCGGGCTCAAACATGTTTGGAATTACATAGCTGTAGCATAGGAATTCACCAGCCTGAATAGGATGAATTGCTTTTCGACCAATAGCAATCCAGAGATCGCCGAGGGCTTCGCCTGGACAATGCTTCACTTTTATTCTTTCGATAGCGAAACTTGATGGCGAGATTGTAGCTCCAGCAGGAACATCACGGATGCAACGAACGATGGGGATGAGCCGCTCGCCGTTAGTCTCATCGAACTCGACGCGGTCGTTTTGCTGCCCTTGCATTCTCCGTAAAATGTTTGAGTTTGTTGATAAGACAGTTCTTGGAAACACATATCGGAAAAGTACTGGTTGTCCACTGACGAGAGGTTCTTGAGTTTGTCTTTCGAGTGCGATGAACTCATCGTACACGGCGTCAACGGGACGCTCGGATTCCTTTACGATACGCACCTCAAGGCAATCATGGGTGACGATTTCCCCTGTAGGCAAGCTCTTTCTGCAGTAGACGACACGAACTTGTCGGCTCGGGAGATCATTAGCCTGGAGGCTGCAACTCTGAAGAATAAAGAAACTTATCGCGCACGCAGCTAGCATGAACTTACTAACTTCCCGCAATTTAGTGCTGAAAAATTCGGTCAACGCAGCTTCCCAAATGTCGAACTCCATTCCATTGTACGTGATGCAATCTTGTGACGGTCAACCGCGCAATACCGAACGGAATTCAAGAAAACCCCTCAATCGATTGTCACAATTTTGCCTTTGCCCTGTTGGTATTCTCTCGCCATGGTTGGCGTTGGAGAACACCGGAAATGACGCAAGAACGAGCAGAAGCCCAATTGGGACAGAACAATGCAAATCAACTAGATCTGAAATTGATGACAGATGTTGATGCATCGAAGACCAGCATGGGAGCCAAGCATTACGGCATCATATTGCACACGCGTGGCGACGGTGGACGCGCTGTTCCTGAAATGGCACAGACAAAGTCCGGGAGTTTCGAAGTCTCTCGCCTCGACGCGAAGCCGTCCGATGCAAAGCCGGCCAAACCGGCCGATGCGACCAAAGTCGCCGATCAACCCAAATCCAAAGAAACTGACATATACATAACTCACAAAGAGAAACTCAACGGCACCGACGTCTACACCAACAGCAAAGGCGAAGTCGTCGGTATCCACAAAATGGATCGCAACGGAAAAGATGAGTTTTGGCGCAGAGGAAAGGATGGAAAGTGGACTTTCGACGCAAATGGAAAGACCGTCAAAATGGACGAGATTAGCGACGTCACAGTAGATAAAGGTGGCAATATTCATTATCGAGTCGATAAACACAAGATTTCGGTCGTAGAGAACAACAAGCAACAGAGAGTGACTTCTGACGACAGTGGTGCATCTGTGTTTCTCGAGACAGAGGGAAATCACACGCGCCCTGTCGCAACCACTGACGGCAAAGGACACGGCCGAAAGTTTCACTATGACAAGGACAACAAAGTCGACCAAATAGACGGACACCTCGGACATTGGGAGCGCCGCACCAATGCCAAAGGCGAAACAGAGTGGGTGAACAATAAGAATAAGGCTGTTTGGAAGGGAGAATTCGAAGTGAAATCCAATGGAGACCTAATCTTCAAAGGCCAGAATGGCGTCACTTGGAAGTTCACTAAAGAAGGCAAAGACGAGTTGCAGCGTCGGAAATCAGCCTAAAGGCGTAACCAGCCTAAAGGCGTAACCAGCCGCTCGCAAAAGACAGGAAACTATTTCCCCTTGCCGCCTTCTTTGATGATTAGGCACTCAACGAATGCTACTCCGCCCGTGAGCGTTCCGAGCCGGCGAGCTGCTTCGCGGGAGAGGTCGATGATTCGGTCTCCGACGAATGGTCCTCGATCGTATACATCAATCGTAGTTGACTTTCCGTTCTTCGGATTTTCAACAAGTACCTTGGTGTAAAACGGCAGTGTCTTGTGGGCGCAGACAAGTTGGTTCATATCAAACTTCTTGCCGCACGCCGTCAGTTTGCCGTGGAATCCAGGTCCGTACCAGGAAACATTGCCATTAAATCTGGTGCCTTCGTCGGAGACGGGAGGAATTTTCTTATACTTCGAGGCGGCAATTTGGGTTCCATCGGCAACACTTGCGCTTGCAAGAGTGCAATCACCCACTTCCAGATCGCTCAGTTCGGTGGAACTGGTTAAACCAGCCTCCTCAGCCATGGCTACTGGCGCAGAAAGGACAATACTGGCTGCTGACGCAATGATTGCAAATGCAATTTTATTGATCTTACGTGTTTCCATTATTATTGTTCCCCTTCACTTTCTTCAGGTGGCTCGACTACTTCATTTGATGGCGGTAATGCATCTTCAATGGTCTGTGCTCGTTTGGACAGCGCCTCGGCTTCGCTATCTTTCTTTGCCATCGTCATTACGGCTGCGTAGTTGCGCAGAGTTGCGGCGAGCATAAACTTGTTGTCTTGCGACTCGAGATTGGCGACCGACCGTTTATACAACTTTTCAGCCTCGTCATACTTCCCTTGATCTCGATAGAGTCGTGCAAGATTGTTCAAAATAATCGAGACTTCTTTAGAGCCCGAACCATAAACTTTCTCGCGAATTGTGAGTGCTTTCTTGAACATACCTTCTGCTTCGTCGCGCTTTTCTTGCTCGACATAGATCAGGGCCAGCTCGTTAAGTCTCGATGCAACTTCAGGTGAATCGGCTCCCGCCTCTTTCTCTGATACTTCGATTGACTGCTTCATGTATTTTTCGGCTTCAGGAAACTTCCCTTGCACGCGGTAGAGGTTTTCTAAGTGAGCCATGATTTTGGCTATTTCCGCTTGGTTGTCGCCACTTGCCTTTTGCATCATCGCCAAGGAACGCTCATAGTATTTCAGAGCGTCTTCATACTTTCCTTGTTCCAAACAAACAATCGCTACTTTATTGATTTCATGAACGATGTCCGGATTGTCTGCTCCAAAGATCTTTTCTTTGATCTCTAACGCGCGCCGATAATGCGGCTCAGCTTCGTCGAACTTGCCTTCTTCTCGAAGTACCATGCCCAAGTTCTTGAGAGCGATCGCTAGTTGACTTGAGTTTGGTTGTTTCTTCTCAACAATCTCAACCGCTCGTTTCAGAAGAGGTTCTGCTTTTTCAAACTCTCCGGTCTCTCTGTAGAGTCTGGCGAGGTTGGTCAGGCTTGCCGCGACGTCAGCGCTGTCTGGTCCG
This sequence comes from uncultured Candidatus Obscuribacterales bacterium, assembly GCA_964503045.1. Classification (GTDB taxonomy): domain Bacteria; phylum Cyanobacteriota; class Vampirovibrionia; order Obscuribacterales; family Obscuribacteraceae; genus CAYZJR01. The sequence continues at coordinate 31,003 of CAZCZI010000010.1, read as the reverse complement.
AATGCCTTCTCTCTGATAGCTAAGGCGCGCTCGTAGAGCCCTTTGGCGTCGGCGTGTTTGCCGAGTGCACGATAAACAACCGCTACGTTATTAATGGCAATTGCGATTTGACCTTGAGCTTGAGGTGCTGTTTGTGAGCCATATGCCTTTTCGATAATCTGTAAGGAACGATTGAGAAGCGGCAGCGCCAGATCAAACTTTTGCTGCTCTCTGTACATCAGAGCCAAATTGTTCAGAGCCACAGACAGCTTCGGATCCTCCGGCTTGAGCACTTTCTCGCTGATTTCGAGGGCGCGCTTGTAGTAAGGCTCCGCTTTTTCGAATTGACTGAAACCGCGATACAAGTGACCGAGATTGTTGAGGCAGGCAATAATGGATTCGTCGTTTTCTCCTTTGAGTTTCTCTTGCAGTTTCAGCAAGCGAGTGTAGGTGCTCTCTGCTTCTTTATACTTTTTCTCGGCTTCGTACACTGTGCCGAGACAGTTAAGCGTTTTGGCAAGGTTTGGGTCGGTCTCGCCAAACTCTTCTGCATCTTTCAGTGCGTCTACAAATTGCTTTTCAGACTCTTGGAAATCTTTCTTTTTGTACGCCTTGTCGCCCTCGTCCATGTGCTTGCTCCAAGTATCTTGGCTGGCTTTTGAAGCAATAGACAAACTTAGAGCTAATAGACTGACTGCACCGGCAATCATCAACTTTTTGCGCATGCACCTCTCCAATGTTCCAAATAAACAAAAAAAAACACCTTGCGACAAGTCTAGCAAGGCTTTGTAGAACTTGCTTATTAATCGTGTAAACGTAAAGTCGACGCGCGAATACGAGGCTGAGTCCGCCTCTTTTGAAATTCGACTATTTCAAAATCGGAATGATTTCGGTCTGAATCGGTTCGCCGGCCACAATTACGTCATTGGAGGAAATGTACACGTCGATTTCGCTTCTAATTCCAAACTCGGCAAGATAAATTCCGGGCTCAATCGAAAAGGCCGTGCAGGGTATCAGGCGGCGTTCGTCTTTGGTTTCGAGATTATCGATGTTGGCTCCGTTTCCATGCACTTCAGTGCCAATCGAGTGACCGGTGCGGTGCACGAAGTAGTCGCCGTATCCGCGTTCTGTAATGTAGGTGCGAGCGACATCATCGACTTGCCAACCGTAAAGTTCTTTCTTGCCTTTCACCGACTCTTTTACGAAATTAAGCGCTGCGTCTCTGGCGCCGCGAACGATTTGAAAGATCTCGTCGTGCTTTTGGGGCACTTGCTTTCCTACAAACCCAGTCCATGTGATGTCGCCGTATACGTTTTCAGCGTCGCCAGTCTTGCGCGCCCAAATATCTAATAGCAACAAATCGCCCTCTTTGATTGGGCTCTTGCTGTCGGCGGTAGGCAGATAGTGCGGGCTTCCGCTGTGCTCGTTGACAGCAACTATGGGTGGTGAATTAGTGATGAGCCCGTTGCTTCTGAAGCACTTGATGATGAACTGTTGGAGTTTGTGCTCATCAATTGGTTCTTCCGAATCGATGCAGCGCTTAACTTCATCGAAAGCCAAAAATACGATCTTCTTCAGTCCCTCGACTGCCTCAATATGCGTGTCGAGTTGAGCCTCAGTCCATGTCGCTTCAAACAGCTGAACCAGATCGCATGACGATACCACTTCGCATCCGGTCGAACGCACCAACTCGACCATCCCTGCATCTACACGCGAAACATAAGGAATTGAATTGCGTTGCGAATACTGCATCGCCACTTTTGGCTTGCCGGAAAGCAGGTTGGCGAGCTCTTGTTCTAACTGCCGCCACCCTACATATATGCGTATTTCTCCAGGTAGATCGTCGAGCACGTCAGATTCGATTCGGTGCACTAGTTTAATCGGATTGCCATTGGCAGGAACATAGTAGAACCATCGGCGAGACACGAAATGGTCGCTCGACATCCCCAATATGCGCAGCGCGATTGGATCGTTGTCCTTGAAGTAATAGAAAAGCCAGCCGTCAAGCGCATTTTGTTTCAGTGCTTGTTGCATTGCGCTGATGTCAACTGAGAGATTTTTGGATGGTGCTTTGGCAGTCATGATCATTGTTCCTCTCTCAGAATTTTACATCAACGAGCGCTGTTGTCCGACAATTCCTGGCTTTGAACCAACCTTACAAGATCCAATCCTTCCTCGCGAACTCTCAAGTCGAAGTAGTAAAGTCCAGCGCTGATGCTGACTACAGGGCCCAGAAAGATATTGACTACCGAGTGCCAAACGGTAGTGACGACTTGTGCATAAAATGGAATGTCCACGCTCTTAGGCAGGGTTCCTGCAGCCATGGCTGCTCTTAGGTATTCGACCAAGTAACAAATTTGACCGGGCAAACCAAGGACTGCTCCCAAAAGCCAAACCGTCAAAATCAAAAGCGAGCAAAAACCACTGGTGCGCCAGAAGTTGCGAAATGCTAAGGAAGTGCTGTCTTTGAGAATCGTGCCCAAGCCTTTGTTATCGCAAGCGAGTGCAGGTGCGATGATCGCAAGAGGAACCATAAAAAGTAACGTTGATGCAAAGCCAAGGAAGAAACCGGTCAGAACCACCGCAACGGTCAAAATAGGCGCGTGAATCATTGCACAGACAATCGCGAGGGCAACAATGATTGCGCACCAAATGACAAACCATACAGTGATCAGTCCGTAGTAGAGAAGACCTACCAAAACGAATTTCCAGAAATTCCTCCAAAGGAATTTGTCGGCTTCTTTCAATGTCGTCGAAAAGCGCGCCACCACTCGCAAAATTGCTAGCTGTCTCATTACCAAAAGGACTTGCACCGGCAGTGCTACCAACAAGCCGACACACATGATTCCACAGCCTTGTAGCAGCGCCGACCACGATGTGACATCTTCCCCGGTAGGTGAAATAGCTGATTCCATCATGATCAAACCAAACAAGGCAATCACTTGGGCGCCGGCAGATGCAGCGGTGGGCCAGATCAAAGTCGACATCAGAATCTTGACGTTGCGCCGGCAAATTCTCACGGTCGAGCTGATTACATCTCCAACGGATCGCGGCGACATCAGCGATGGATCAATGAGTTGATCTGCCTCTTTGCTGATTGTAATCGCCGTGTTTTGCATGTCTTGCTCTCTTCGGCTATCGGTAGTCGGGCTCTGCGCGAAATCTCTCGAGAAGAACTTTCGTCACTCAATAAGATTCGTGGTATCCCATCACTACCAGCAAACAAGGGCCACCATAGATTACGTTGATTCCTGCGTTCTGCGCAGCTTCGATTGCCTTTCGACTTTCAGCGCCGGGCTGCATCCAAATGTTGGAGACGCCTGAGGCGATTGCGTCTTCGACTACCTTCTCTGTGACTGCAGGTGGCGTGATGATTGAAACGCTGTCCGTCTTAAGAGGAACGCTTGCAATTGTCGGGTAAGTCTGGTGCCCGAGAACTGTGTCAATCGATGGGTTTATCGGATAGGCCTCACGCTGATGCTGCAAGTAGCATTTAAATACTTTGTGTCCGTACTTGCGAGAATCTTCGCTGGCGCCGACCACTGCATAACGATTTGCAGATAGAAAGCGATCGATCTGTTGTTGCAGTTTGTCTGTCATGGGGATGGAGACGAGCCAACTACTTGATCGAGCAACTTGATGAAGTCGTTTCTAAACTGCGCGATGATTCGCCTCAATTCAGATTTTTGGCACTGGCATACGACGCCGCCGCCTTGCTTGGCGGTGAAGGCCGAAAGCTCGGGGAGTTCTACCAGCGAAGTGTCTCCAGGTAAAGTGGCAAACTCTTCAATCCAGGAAATGGGCGCACCGAGGAAGTACTCTTGGCGATTGGCCATGGGGTGTTGCAGCGGATGCATACTGCCATCAGGTTTCATCATGCAAATGGAACCTCTGACAATTCGGTACTTCGGAAGGTCATTTTTGGGGTCGTTGTAGTAGTCCATGGCATTTGAATAGCCTTGGAGTTCACTTGCCAACCACACCAGTTTGTCATCGGTGATTTTGCCGCGGAGCGCCGGAAGCGCCTGTGGGAGGGCAACCGTAAAAGTGGTCTCTCCGGCAAGGAGTTTTTTCTTCAGCTCTTGAAACACGTTTCCCCCATCACCGGCAGATAGATACATAGATATAATGCTTCGCTCATAAGCGCTCGTAAATAAATACGACTGCAAAATTGCAATTGTTTGAGTATATTACGTCTGACTATATTTTAGTGTATGCGTTAACTGTTCCCGTTTGCGTGCACCACGGCGGCGCACATGAGATTCCCATGGAATAAAGGCGCTTCGGGCTCCTAAAATCGCCGTTCATGTGTGAAACATCGAGGTTTCTCCCTGACATAATTGACGCTGCGACCCAACCTGAGCTGCGCTTCACTTTTGTATTTGGCTCAGTTTAGTTTGTTATGAGAAACGTGTGTCGCGATTGACTAGGAAGGTCTTGTGTGGAAAGCTTTACTGACCAAATGACAACCTGTGACAGCATGAGTTCAGGCTCAGCAACATCCGAAGCTCGTTCAATCGATCTGGCAACTTTATTGGAGCCGGTCGCACCTGAGATTGCCATTGTCGACCGCTGGTTGGCGAGCAACTTGATTGACGACAGCCCCTTTGTCGAAGAGCTGCTCGCGCAGATTTTCAAGTCGGGCGGAAAGCGCATTCGCCCTGCGATTGTGCTGCTTGCTTCCAAAGCAACTTCAAAGACGGCAACGGTGGGACGTCTCCACATCATCCTTGCTGTTTTGACCGAACTTATCCACACTGCCAGCTTGGTGCACGACGATGTAATCGACAGTGCTTCGCTGCGCCGAGGTCAAGAGACTGTCAATCGGAAGTTCAACGACAAACTTGCGGTTTTGTTGGGCGATCTTCTTTTTGCTCAAGCATCGATTTGCTTGGCTCGTTTGATGAACCCGGTAATTGTCGGCATTTACGGACAAGTGCTGGGCGACCTGTGTGCCGGAGAAATTCGTCAGATGCGTCAACAGTTCAATACGACTGTTGATTGGGACGGCTACATTCAGAAATCGGTGAGCAAGACTGCATGCCTTTTCGCCGCCGGCAGTCACAGCGGGGCCATATTGAATGCCGCCGGTAATAACGTGATTGCGGATTTGAAAAGCTACGGGCTGAATCTTGGAATTTGTTTTCAGATTGTTGATGATCTGCTGGATATTACCGGCAATTCCGCCAAGACAGGAAAGGCTGTCGGCGGTGATTTGAAAAGTGGCATCGTCACGGCACCCGCCCTCTATATTTTGGAGAGAAACGATGCAATAGGCAAAAAGCTCGAGAAGCTGATCAAGACAAGGGCAGTGGTCGAGCAAGATGGATTGGAAGAAGCTCTGGTATTGATTCGCGAACACGGCGGCATCGAGATGACGGAAGAACTAGCTGCGAAATTCGCCAGAAAGAGCAAAGACGGATTGGTGCGCGTGCCTGCTTCTATATATCGCGATTCGCTGGAAGCGCTGTGCGATCACATGTTGACCAGGTCGAGTTGAAGTATGGCTGATGTGGTTGGCGATAAACATAGATCAGGCAAGCCGCATTCAGCAGCGCATGCATATGGCAGCGTATTCTATCCAGTAGGTCTCAAAGTCTCGAATGAGCGAGTGCTTGTCTCGGGTGGCGGCAGGTATGCGCTTCCGGAAATCACAAAACTTCTGGAGTTTGGCGCGATTGTCGACGTGGTGGCACCGCATGTAATGTCAGAGATTCAAGAGCTGGCGATTACGCACGGGCATCGTCTGAAAGTTTTGCGTGGCCGATTGGATGAGCTTTTGGAAGAAAAGATCAAAATCGCTGATTATCTTCTTGTGTTGGCATTGAACAATCGAGCCAACGAAAACTCTCGCATCCTCAAGGCTGCCAGTGATGCTGGTGTTCTTTGCTATGGATTGGATCAAATCGAAGCGTCATCATATTTGATTCCAGCGATTTTCAAACGTGGTCACTTGAAAATTGGAGTTTCAAGTGATGGAGTCTGTCCGTCGTTAGAACAAGCATTGCTTCACCGCATTGAAGCATCACTGGTTTCCGAAATTGACAAGCATGTTTTGTTTGCCAATCTGGTTGCCGATCGATTGGGGTTGCTTGATCCGAAGATACGCCAAAAGGTAGCGAGGATTCTCGCTGATTCCGCCGAGCTTTATTCGGCGATTCAGAGAGGCAATTTCGAGGAAGCGACATCAATTCTCGATGCCACTATCTCTGATACCAGGCTCGAAGCCGAAGAGGCTCATGCCGAAGAAACGGCTGCAGGTTAATCTCGAATGCAATTGCATCTAAACCACCCTGAAGGAGCCGCTTCTGCCCAGACTGGCAATCGTTCTCAATTGGCCGTTTTTGCGTCCGTAAAACTGACGATTGTCTCGATGACATTAATTGCGATTACAGTTCTTGTTGGAGCCTGGTGTCCTCAAGAAAGCCAAGTCGGTCAAGAAAAAGTGATTGAGATGTTTGGTCCCGACACGGCGGTGACCTTGACGCAGTGGGGCATCACAGACATTTTTCACTCACCGTGGTTTCTTGCTTTGATCGGGCTTCTGACCGTAAATATGGTGGCATGCAGCGTTCAACGCGTGTTTCCCAAGGTGAAATTGTTGAAGCTGCCGATGCCGTGGTTGAAGGTAGCGGCAATCGCAAAACTTCCATTCAATGTAATTGTGAGTTCGCAAGCCGCCAGCGGGCAAACAGTCTTGGCTGAGTTGGAGAACCTGCTCAAAAAGGGTGGCTACAAAGTAAAACGTTCGCAAAATATGCTTGTTGCCGAATCAGGCAAGTATGGAAGATTGGCAGCCACGGTAACTCACATCGGCTTGCTTCTTCTTTTGGCTTCGGTCACGGTCACATCGTGGACTGGTTTCTCCGGATTTCAACCGGTTCTTTTAGGTAAATCGCTTTCTTTCGAGCAGTCGGAGCACTCAAAGTTGTGGATTGGAAAGCTGCCTAAATGGCGGGTTCGAGTCGATGCAACCAGGCGTGAAAACTATCAATCCGGTGATGCAAAGCAGTGGTACAGCGATTTGACCGTGATCGACGAGCATGGCAAAGCGCTCAAGAGCCAGCAAATTTCAGTCAACAACCCGCTTTCGTACGACGGCGTCGACATCTACCAATCCAGTTGGGGGCTCGACAGGCTGGTTTTAACCTTTGGCGGTAGCGAAAAGGTTCTTCAGCTCAGGCCCATGGGCAAACTTTATGCTGCCTTCCTTCCATTAAATGAAACGACGATCCTCATCATGTCGGTTCGAGACCAAACGTCACCGCTGCGCATCTCAGCCAAAATCCCCGAATGGCAGGCGCCGAAGCTGGTTGCCCAAGTGCCTCTAGGCAAATCTATAGATATGGGCGGCGTGGCTGTGGGCTTCAAGCAGGTTTTGCCGGTTTCGGGCTTGCAGTACAAGTGCGACCCCGCACTGGCGTGGACTTACACGGCATTTGGCTTCATAACTTTGGGGGTGATGATGGCGGCTGTTCCCTTTAAACAAGTCTGGGCTTGCGCCGAATCCAGCGATTCTCAAACTGAGTTCAGAAAGAACGAGCCTGTCATCCTTTATATTGGTGGGCGCTCGGTAAAGGCTCGAACTGCTTTTGAGAGTTGGCTTTTGAAGACAGCTAAGAAGTTGGGGACACAAGTAGTTGGCGAGCCTCAGACAAACGAGCCGCACGAGTCTCTAGCCGCTGGGCAGGACTCAACTGAAGAAAGCCAGCTTGCTCTGGCTTCTAAATGAGGAAACAGAATGTCTGATTTCCAAATCGCCCTCACCAACACTGCCGGAATCACTTCCGTCATGTCGTTTTGGGTGTTTGTCGCCTCAAACGGCGTCAGGCGCTGGCGCGACGCCATGATCAAAATCGCGCTTTTGGTTATGTTCGCAGGCTTTCTTTCCTTAACCGTCGCCATCGTCATGCGTGGAGTCGAGGCGCAGCGATTTCCTTTGGCAAACTTGTACGAATCGCTGCTTTGGTTTGCCTGGGCAACGATGGGCGGATTTTTGTTTATGTCTCGCTCGTACCCAATCTCGTCACTCGGTTGGCTGGCCAGCCTATTGGCTGCAACCATGTTTCTTTATGGCAGCTGGCTTCCTGCCAGCCAACATCAAATCACTCCCTTAGTTCCGGCCCTGGTCAGCTACTGGCGCCAAATTCACGTGCCGCCCTTAATCGTCTCATATGCAATGTTTGGTTTGGCCGGTATGGCCGGACTTTTGCAGCTCTTCAGCGACGGCAGAAAACTCTCTTGCATCATGTCGATTGCCACTGTGTGCCTTGCCTCGAGTGCAATTGCGTTAGGAACATACACGGAGATCGACACATTTTGGTTGCAGCTGCTCTTTGTCGGTGGAAGCATCGTCGGTATGGTTGTTTCCTGGGTCGGATTAAAGAACAAATCGCCCGAACCAGAAATAGATGAGGCGAAAGCATCTTTGTACGACGACGTTGGTTATCGTTGCATCGCAATCGGATTTCCGCTTCTTACAATTGGAATCATCACTGGTGGTCTGTGGGCCAATCATGCATGGGGAACCTACTGGTCGTGGGATCCCAAAGAATCAATGGCGCTTGTGACCTGGTTGAGTTATGCCGCATACATTCACTTGCGCGTGCATCGCGAGTTGTCGCGCGAAAAACTTGCATTGGTTGCAGTGATTGGATTATTGGTTACGCTGCTTACCTATTTAGGCTTCAATTCACTGGGTTTCGGCGGATTGCACAGTTACGGCAAGTTCAAATCGCAGCAAACCGAATCATCTAGCTATCTGGGCTGACTTGGACGAAAAAACTTTCACTTTTCTTTCATCTTTTATCTGTAGTTTGAATTGAAAGCGATCCATAAAAAGGATCGCTTGAACTCGCTTACAGCGATTCTGGCTGAGTCCTTGAAACAGTCCAGCCCTGGTGGTACTTGAGATCTAGGGTTAACCCGGTTATCAGCGGACTCTTGGAACATTTTAATAGGGGAGGGCGTCGAACTAAGACGTGGACTGAAGTGAGTTAACCGCCAGTTAACAAGGCGGGAAATTTACCCTCTAAGTGGAAACTCCCCAAGATTCGAAAAGAGATGTGGCTTATCTAGTTCGAATTTCAGAAGACGGCTTAAGCCGGAATAAAACATGCGAAGAACAATGCGTAATTACCCTCAATTAGATGATATGAGTCTCGATGATTTTCTTCCGGGATTTTCCGGATTCGCTTACCAACAAGAAGATGAAGATGCGTCCGGTGATGATGCTGAAGAACTTCAAGATTTTGATGGAACAAGAAGAAGCGGCATAAGTGAAGATCCGGTTCAATTCTATTTGAGAGCAATTGGAAGAATAAAACTGTTGTCTGCACCTGAAGAAATCGAATTGGCAAGGCGTATTGCAAAAGGCGATGTTGTAGCGAAGAAACGATTGGTGCAATCGAATCTCCGTTTGGTAGTTAGCGTGGCTAAGAAGTATCAAGGAAGAGGCTTGCCGTTTCTTGATTTGATTCAAGAAGGAAATCTCGGACTGATTCGCGCAGCTGAAAAGTTTGATGCAGAAAAAGGATACAAATTTTCGACTTATGCAACTTGGTGGATCCGTCAGGGAATCACACGAGCACTGGCAGACAAATCCCGAACGATTCGTGTGCCCGTACACATGGTTGAAACCATCAATAATTTGCGAAAAGTCACGCGCAAGCTGTCGCAAGAACTAGATCGCAGACCGACAATCGACGAACTTGCAAAAGGAATGGGAGTAACCGTTTCGAAGGTGAAAGAAGTTCTTGCTGCAAATCGATCACCGTTGTCGCTTGATACTCCATATGGTGAAGATGAAGACAACTCGTTGGCCGAATTAGTTGAAGACGAAAACTCGACGAGACCTGAAGATTCAACTACGGCAGCCTTGTTGTCCGATGATGTTCGCGGTGTGCTTTCAATGCTCACACCACGCGAGCGCGAAGTGTTGATTTTGCGTTTTGGTCTCAATGACGGTAAGCAGCGCACGCTAGAACAAGTAGGAAAGCTGGTTGGAATCACGCGTGAACGCACGCGCCAGATCGAGTTGAAAGCGCTTCGATTCCTGCGTCAATCGAAGGTCAGCTCTCGATTGAAAGATTACTTGGAAGAGTAGTTAAACGCGAATTTCTTGAATCACGCCGTCTTTGACGAGAATCTCTCCGCCTTCCAAACGTTGGAAGATGTTTTCGCCGATTCTGACTTCAACCGGATTTTCAACTGTAAATTGTGTAATCACACTGCCCAATGGTAATTCGGCCAAGGCTTGTCCTTGCCCTTGCATCTCTTCTTTCAATTGCAAAAGGCGCATTTTCTCTGATTCGATTTGTGACCTAATCGATTCGACTTGCATCTTTGCTTCTGCTGATGCAATGCCTCCGGTGCGCTTCTCGATGTCAGCAATCGCACGCTTGCCGCGAAACTCGAGTTGCTGGAGTTCGGCATCGATTTGTTGAAGATTGCGATTGATTTCAGCACCCACCTGGTTCTTGAAGTTCTCTGTGACGATTGCCCTCACCGCAATCTGTCGCATGAGTTGAATGGACTCGACCATCTAGACCTCCTAACCAAGATTCTATGTAGTGTACCAGAATGGCAGCCCCTGGTTAATGCGGCGAATTGAGTGTGTTCCCTTGACAAAAAGTTGTCATAATGGTCTCGAGTTGCCGTCTGCTGCTGCATCTGCGACAATCAAAGAGGTATGGTGAGAGGCTTTATGGATCCTCAGCTCGTCACATTCATAGTCATTGCGGTGGCAGTCGTACTGATATCTCCAGTTCTTCTGTTTTTCCCACTGGTCAAGTCGGTTTCCGATCGCATTGCCGGAAAAAAGGGCAGCAGCGAAGAGCTAAGAAATTTGAAGAGTCGTATGGCCGCAATGGAGTTGGAGTTGGGGCACCTTCGCTCGCAGATATTGCAGATTGGAGAAACGCAAGAATTTTCAGTCAAGATGTTGGAGACCATGAAGGAACAGTCGGAAATGTCCGATAAGTCCGATAAGTCGGAAAAGTCCGAAAAAAAGACGTCAACAAGCTGAGCAAATTTGACTCACCACCGTATTCGGTGCGCCCCTATCTGGATCAGTGAAAAAAGCGAAGCAGCTTCGCATCTCGATCGACTGTGAAGCGCCATCCCGACATGAAGTCTTGACCAATGGCATTGCCTGCGCGCCCTCCTACTTGAATTGGAAAGTCTGTTTTGGTTATTGGTCCAAGACGTACATCTGCAGTGACTTCGCGCATGATTACCGAGCCGCCCACCCCGGAGAATGCAAATGCCGGTGCACCGGTAGTGTCCAGCCCGGCAGCGCGTGCGACGTCATAAGACAAAATCGTGTTGGATGCACCAGTGTCTATCAGCACATGCTTGATCTGTCTGCCATTGACAGTAATTGTCACATACTCACGGTCGTCTTCGACTACGCACGGAATGTCGTATAGAGGGTTGATCGCACGCGATGCAACCCCTTTGGCTGTCTTCTTTGTCAGAAGCATTCTGCCGCCGGCATTGTCAATCGAATATTGATAGCCCTTCAAAAATCCCTGGCCGACCAGTGGCGGCAACCCGCCATAATCTGCTGCCACCGCCAGTGGTAGCGTGCGAGTGATGCCGCCTATTTTGACAGTCGCCTCCTTATACCAAACAGGTATTGGTTTCCCAGCCCAGCCGACCGAATACGTGTCAGGCTTTCCTGTAGGTGGCGCTATCCCGGCAGCTCGTAATTGATCGACGCTGAGCACTTCTTCTGCACCAGTGTCAAACCAGCAAGGTATCAAATGACCATTGATATAGGCATCGACTTGCATGTGACCGCTTGCGTTGGTGTTGAACTTTATCTCCGCACTGTCCGGCAGACTTGCAAACTCTCTGTCGGATTCGTCAGGTTCTTCACTATTATTGGCTGGTGCTTTAACTGCATGCGAAGGCTGGGATGGCTTTGTGGCGCCAAATGTGTTAGAGAGCGCGGTGCTCGCCAGCTCGGACTCTTTTGTATTTGGAAATGCCGTTACCAAATACTCGAATAGTTGTTTGGCACGCGCACGGTTGCCGCTCTGCAGGTTGGAAAGTGCAGCGTACAAGACTGGTCGCGGCGACGGTGCGTTGGCCTTCAAATATTTCTCGAAGTGAGTGGTGGCCTCGGCGAAACTCTTCTTTTCATAGGCTGCTAGCCCGAGGTTGTAATCCGTCTCGGCAGCGAGGACGTCAACGGCATAGAGGTTTAAAAGCAGCACGGCAATTAGGATTAAATGTTTTTCTGTGAATGATTTCATCCGCATTACTCGCTTCGTAAAGCCAAGCCAGTGTACGAAATTATATACAATTGCAATCCTAGCGATAAATCGAGGATAAGTAATGGTAGACACAAAACAAGCGTGCGGCTTTCGCTATGAAATCGGAGAGCTGGAAACTACGCTGAAGTCGATTCTCGTTCACTTTGAAGAAACAGAATTTGTTTCCCGCCTCTTCAAGGCTGACACCGACCTCTGGACTTCCCAAGACGAAAACAAATGGTTGGGATGGCTCACAATCGTCGAGCAGCAATTCAACGAGCGCGACACTCTCAAGGCGTTTGGTAAAGAAATTGCCAAAGAAGGTTTCAAACACGCAGTGCTACTTGGCATGGGCGGAAGCAGTCTTTGCGCCGAGGTATTTCGCAAAACCTTCGGCGAGTTTCCTCGCTGCCCCAAGCTTCACGTGCTTGATTCTGTCGTGCCGGCCCAAGTGCGCTGGGTCGAAAAGGAAATTGACGTAGAGAGCACCTTGTTTATCGTTGCAACCAAGTCAGGCAGCACTACTGAGCCCAATGTTCTTTGCCAATATTTTTATGACCTTACAAAGAAAACTGTCGGCGACAAAGTCGGGAAGCATTTTGTCGCAATTACCGATCCCGGTTCTTCAATGGAACAAACCGCCCTCAAGTTGAATTTCCGCAAAACTTTTGCCGGGCTTCCGTCCATTGGTGGCCGTTACTCCGTTCTCTCTCATTTCGGAACGGTACCGGCAGCGGTGATGGGTATGGATGTCGCTCAGCTGCTCGAGAGTGCTCAGTCCATGGTGAAGAGCTGTTCGCCGGGCATTACGACGCAAAACAATCCTGGATTGGTTTTGGGTTCGATTCTCGGAATCCTTGCCAAAGAAGGTCGAGACAAGGTCACGCTCATTCCAACTCCGAAAATCGCCTCCTTCGGCACCTGGCTTGAACAATTGATTGCAGAAAGCACAGGCAAGCAAGGAATTGGAATTGTTCCAATCGACGGCGAAACTGTCGGTGGTCCGCAAAACTATGGCAACGACAGAGTCTTTGTCTACTTGCGTCTGAGTGGCGATTCCGATCGCACTCTGGACAATAAAGTGGAAGAACTCGAGAAAGCCGGACATCCAGTCATCTACATCGATCTCGATGATCCATACTCGCTGGGCGGTGAGTTTTATCGATGGGAGTTTGCAACTGCAGTAGCCGGTTCGATTCTCGGCATCAACCCATTCGATCAGCCAAACGTTCAAGAAAGCAAAGATTTCACGAAGCGTTTTTTGAGACAGTGGGAAGAATCAGGTTCGTTGCCTGAAGACGTGCTCGTCTTCGACAGCAAAGAAGTGACTCTTTATGCGGACGCCGCAAACAAAGATGCTTTGGAAAAAGCAACCAACCAAAAAAATGCGACACTCAAAGACTATCTGAAAACGCATCTGGATCGCCTTGAAGCCGGTGATTACTTTGCCACCACTGCATACATCCAATACTGCCATCTTTTGCAGGAGCTAATAGAGTCCTCGCGAATGAAGGTGCGTGACAAACACAAAGTCGCCACCACTTTTGGTTTTGGTCCACGATTCTTGCACTCGACTGGACAACTCCATAAAGGCGGGGCAAACTCCGGAGTGTTCCTCCAAATTACTTCTGATGATGCTGAAGACCTTGCCATTCCCGGCGAGAAATTCTCGTTTGGAATTCTCAAGCAAGCGCAGTCGCTGGGCGACTTCGTCGCGTTGAGCTCACGCGATCGAAGAGCATTGCGCGCGCACTTGAAAGGAGACCTGGAGAAAGCGCTCAAAACACTTACGAATGCAATTGATCAGGCGATTTCATAGGACGTTTGAAATATAGCAAACCCTGAAAAATCAAACTCGACAGCGCAAATGGCGACGTGGCTGATTCCCAATGTCGGTGACGTCGTATTTCCTCTAGTGCTTTTGTTTTTGCTCTTCTTGCAACCCGGCTTTTTGTTCAGCGACGGCTCGACCGGCTGGCATCTAGCAGTGGGCGAGAACATTTTGAATAATGGCTTTCCGCGTACGGACTTGATTTCTTACACCTTTGCCGACAAAGCGTGGGCGGCTTACGATTGGCTGTTCGATGTCTTGATTGCCATGGCCGTCAAAGCAAACTGCGGAAGTTTGAATCTTCTTGCCGTCTGCCTGAGTTCAAGCATTGCGGCGCTCATGGTTTTGCTTTACGGCAGGCTGAGAAAGGAAGGAACCAACTTCGCAAGCGCACTCATACTCGTGCTTGCCGGATGCGTCGTATCATCTTGGCAGTGGACCGCCGTTCCATACATCGCCACCATATTCGGCGTCTTCTTTTTTGCATCATGGCTTGAGGATTATTGGCGTGGCTCAATAAAAGGCAAGAAGCTGCTGTTATTAACTCCTTTGTTGATGCTTGCCTGGGTGAATATGCACCCTGGTTTTTTTATCGGCATCGTACTGATTGCAATATATCTGCTCAGTGCCGTGATATTGGCATTCCTCCATTTCACGACCGATCAAATGTCTGAATTCATCACGAAAGGAAAGGTGCTCATGTGTGCGCTCCTTTTGTGCATCGCCGCTACCTTTCTTTCGCCTTACGCCTTTGAGCTGCAAGATCATATGGTGGGCAATTTGGCTTCTCACCTCACTGTCGGGGGTGCCACAAAGCTCGTGTCGCCTTTGACTCGCAGCGGTGCGCCGCTTGTCTGTTTGCAACTTTTGTATGCTTCACTTATCGTCAGTTTGGCAATATCAAAGCGCCGCTTGTCGCTGCCACGCCTTGTTTTGTGCATTGTCTTCACTCATCTTTCCTTGATCTCTGTGGCGCACGCGCCTCTCTTTGTCGTCGTGGTGATGCCGGCGATTGCGTATCTGCTTTCTGATGTGACTTTTGGCGTTCACAGAAAACCCAAGCTTGATGATTCGGGCTTTGAAATCGATGAAGAAGAGTTTTGGCTGAGCGCGCTGGCAAGAAAGTGGAGGGCTTTCAACGAGAGCTTCGACCAGAAAGAGGGATTATGCAACAAGCATGCTGTTTCCACTTTGACTTTTTTGGTTCTTTGCTCGGTCGCTTTGGATAATGGACAGTTTTTTGGCAGTCAGGTTCTCACAAGCGCATGGAGTAAAGAAGACAAACCCACCCAAACGCTTGCATACTTGAAGGAGAATCTGTCCGTCAATGGAAAGCTAGATCCTGAACGCGGTTTGAACTACAGAAACTGGGGTGGGTATCTGCATTATCTGCTCGGAAAGCGCGTTTTCATCGATGACCGCGTCGATTTCTACGGCGATCAATTTTGTTCCAGATATGACATTGTGGCGCTAAATCAACCAGGTTGGGACGTCGAGCTGCAAGGACATATTTTTGAGGGAACGAAAAAACAGGGTCGCACAGTGCAGTGGATTCTTATGCCGAAAAACAGCAGCATCGGACGCACGCTGAGAAGCAGCCCCGACTGGGGCGAACCTGTTAAGGAAGATCGGGCGTCAGAGCTCTTCGTCAGAAAAACCGACCCCGAATTTCGAGATCCCGAACTGCAGAATTCAGTGCTTCGACAAGACTAGCGCGTGATCGCGCGGCGCGAGATCACGAAATGCGTGTCCACTCACTGCATTGATCTCGTGTTGCGCGATCACTTGTTGCGCGATCACTTGTTGCGTGATCACGCGGCGCACCGCGCATTATAAATTGTTCGCTTAGTAGCGCTCAGCCACCGACTTAGCTTGCGTAAACAGAAGCAAGTAATCTTTGCCGCCTGCTTTAGAGTCGGTTCCACTCATGTTGAAGCCACCGAAGGGGTGAACGCCAACCAGTGCTCCAGTGCACTTGCGATTGAGATAGAGGTTGCCTACATGAAACTCTCTTCTTGCTTGCTCCAAGTGTTTGCGGTTCTTAGAATAAACCGCGCCTGTAAGACCGAACTCGGTGTCATTTGCTTTTTTAAGAGCATCTTCCCAGCTGTCCGCTTTGATTACGGCGAGCACTGGTCCGAAAATCTCTTCTTGGGCAATTCTGGCGCCGCTTGCGACATCGGCGATGATCGTCGGCTCGATAAAGAAGCCGCCGCCGTTTTTGCTTTCGACTGTTGTGCCGGTCATTACGCGACCTTCGCCTTTGCCGATTTCTATGTACTTGAGGATGCTTTCGTAAGCAGATCTCGAAGCGACTGGGCCCATGAAGTTTTCTCTGCTTTCAGTTGGTCCCAAAGTCAACTTCTTGGTGCGCTCGGTAATCTTCTTGAGCAGTTCGTCATAGATGTTTTTGTGAGCGATCAGTCGCGAGCACGCCGAGCACTTTTGACCTTGGAAGCCGAACGCTGCTGCTACGATGCCTTCTGCGGCTTCATCGACATCTGCGTCTTCATCCACGATGATCGAGTCTTTGCCGCCCATTTCGGCGATCACTCGCTTGATCCACAACTGTCCTTTTTGTGGTTTTGCTGCCAGTTCGTTGATGCGCAAACCAACTTCTTTCGAGCCGGTAAACGCAATGAATCGAGTCTTCGGGTGCGAGACGACATAATCGCCGACTGAAGCGCCGGGACCAGGAAGGAAATTGAGCACGCCGGGCGGAAGACCCGCTTCTTCCATGATTTCAATAAACTGATACGCAATCGCAGGGGTTTCGCTCGATGGTTTCAAAACTACGGTGTTGCCGGCGACGATAGATGCCGTCGACATGCCAACCAAAATTGCCAGCGGGAAGTTCCACGGTGGAACAACCACGCCAACACCCAACGGAATGTATTCCAATTCGTTTTCCTCACCTTGAATGGAGGTGAGGGGTTGCGGCTGGCTCAAGCGAATCATTTCGCGTCCATAGAATTCGCAGAAATCGATTGCTTCTGCAACGTCGGCATCTGCTTCGGCCCAGTTTTTTCCGATCTCCAAAATCAGCCAAGCGGCGAGCTCATACTTTCTTCTGCGCATGATGGCACCGGCTCTGAAAAGGTATCTCGCGCGCTCGTGCGGCGTTACATGTTTCCAAGTTTCAAATGCCTTCAAAGCAGATTGCATTGCCTTCTCGGCAAGCTCGGTGTCGGCCTTCGAAAAGCGACCAAGTTCTTCTTTAGGATTGCTTGGATTTGTGGAGACTAGTTCATCGTTGGTGTTGATATGTTCGCCACCGATAACAAGAGGGTACTTGCGACCGAGTTGTTTTTTCACCTTTTCCAGGGCTGCCTTCATTGCCTTTTCATTTGCAGGCGCTGAGAAATCTGTGAACGGCTCGTTGCGATACTCTGTCAGCATGGCGTCTCTCCATAACGTAAGCTAGATCGGATCCATACTACTTGGGTCCGGGTCCGGGACGGGACATCTACAATAGGGTAACTCTATATACGAGAAGAGCTTGAAGTGATCACCGTTCTTTAAAGAATTGAGGGAAACATTTTGTGACCCCGATTGCTGTTGCCAAGTGTGATATTCTTCAATCGATGATGCCGGTGCGCAGTCCCCGGAAAACGGCAAACTGTCTCGGTCTCTACTGATTCACTTTTACCCTTGGGTTCAATCACGAGGGCAATGTCTCAGAAGCGCGCAGGCGACAAAGGGAGTGGCACACGGATATGAAGCAATATCTTGACCTGGTAGCAAACATTCTCGAGCACGGTGAGGCTCGCGATGATCGAACTGGAACCGGCACTCTCTCCATGTTCGGCATGCAGACAAAATATGATTTGCGAGAGGGTTTTCCTCTTCTGACCACCAAGAAAGTAAATTTCACAGGGGTTTTGAGAGAACTGTTATGGTTTCTGCGCGGTTCAACAAATATCAACGATGACTTGACCCAGCACACACCGATCTGGGATGCGTGGGCAAATCCCGATGGTGAGTTGGGTCCAATCTATGGATATCAATGGCGAAATTGGCCGAAATACACGCTTGATGAAACCACCGGCCAATACAAAAAAGGTCATGTCGATCAAATCGCGGAAGTGATCGAATCAATCAAGACCAATCCAACTTCCCGACGATTGATCGTCAACGCGTGGAACGTCGCGGATCTCGATCAGATGGCGCTTCCACCCTGCCATATGATGTTCCAATTCTATGTAATCAACGGACGTCTCGATTGCCAACTTTATCAACGCTCTTGCGACATTGCATTGGGCGTTCCCTTCAATATTGCAAGCTATGCACTTTTGATGATGATGATTGCAAAAGAATGCGACCTCACACCAGGCGTCTTTACGCACACTATGGGCGATGCGCACATCTACAACAATCACATCGATGGGCTGAAGATGCAACTGCAAAGAACACCGGGGAAACTTCCACGCGTTGAAATTGCTGATAAACCATTTTTCGATCTGCAATTCGAGGATTTCAAACTGATTGACTATGCTCATCAGGGCTTCATCAAATTCGCAGTGTCTGTTTAGTTTAGGAGTCTTGAGAGGGCACAGGTGAGACCAACCATCGATCTTGTTGTTGCTTGCGATCTCAATCGGGGCATTGGAAGAGACAATGCCTTGCCCTGGCGTATTCCCGGCGACATGAAGTACTTCAAGGAGTTGACGTCGACATCGGCTTCTTCAGAGCTCTATAACGCCGTGGTGATGGGAAGAAAAACATGGGAATCGATTCCGCCAAATATGCGTCCATTGGCCGAACGTTACAACGTCGTGTTGACACGCAATCCAAACTATCAAGTTCCACCAGGTGTTTTCAAATTTCCGGATTTGGATCAGGCGCTTGCTTATCTCGAGACTGGTCCGGTCGATCGCTGTTTTATCATAGGCGGCGCCGAGGTCTATCGACAGGCGATGGAACACCCCCGCTGCAACCTCCTGTATGTGACGGAAGTGCGTTCTACATTTGAGTGCGATGCATTTTTGCCGGACTTCAAAAAAATATTCAACCTTGTCTCTTCGTCCGAGATTCAGAAGGAAAGCGGCACAGGAATTGAGTATTGCTTCAAGATTTATCAGATCGTTTAGAGCTGAGGTGTTAAATGGAGGGAACAGCGAAGGTACCTCGCATGGAAAGAAATAATTCGGTCTGTGCATCAATCGTTTTAGTAGTTGCTGTGGTGGCGATTGCCGGCTGCCAGCAATCTCAAAACAGCTCGACCCCCGAAACCAAGGGAGCATCGGGCAATCAGACTCAAGTGGCTGATGCCAAAGCAATTGAAAGAGGTCGTGTAGTGTTTGAGCGCGTCAACTGCCAAGGGTGCCATCCTGGTGGAGAAAATACCGGTAACCCGACTAAGCCGATAAAAGGTCCGGAGTTCGCCGGCCGCTACGCTGATGACAAAGTACTGGAAAGCCGCGTGCGCTCAGGAGGTCCGGGCGGGATGCCGTCGTTTGATGAAAGCGAAATCAACGCCGGCGACATGAAAGATTTGATCGCCTACATTCGAAGTCTCACGCCTGCCCACAAAAAAAGTGAATGAACGAAGACTTCACACCTGAGCTCGTCATGACTGCGTATCTCCAGGGTGTCTTTCCGATGGGGCATTACGACGGAAGTATTCGTTGGTATGCACCCGATCCGCGTTGCATTTTCGAACTGGAGAATTTCCATGTTCCCAAAAGGCTGGCGCGCACATATAGGCAAGGTATATTCGAACTCTGCGTAAATCGAGATTGGGATCGAGTGATCTACGAGTGCGCGGCCCGCGACAGCACTTGGATCACAGACGATATTTTACGCGTATATGGTCAGTTGCATATGCTCGGATACGCTCACACTGTCGAGGCTTACAAAGACGGCAAGTTGGCCGGTGGACTTTATGGCGTCAGCATCGGCGGGGCATTCATGGGAGAGTCGATGTTTCATGTCGAGACCGATGCATCGAAGATTTGCTTGGTCTATTTGGTGGAACGGTTGAAATCGCGCAACTATGTTTTGCTGGACACTCAATATATGACCTCGCACTTAGCGAAATTCAATGCAAAGACAATCTCTAGAGATGAATACCTAATCAGGCTCAACCGCGCGCTTTTGCTCAATTGCCAGTTCGACTAGTTGCGCGTGAAGTCATGAATGTCCGTGTGAAGTTGATAAAAGGTCGACGAAGTGAAATCCGTGCTATCGTGCTAGCAAAGACCAGGAATCTTTGTTGGAGTTCAATAATGAAAAGAGTCACACTAGCAACTGCAGCTGCTTTTTTGATGTTGAGTGCGATTGCAAACCCATGTTTTGCTGAAGAAAGCAAGCTTACCAGCGGCGCAAAGGCTATTGGCCGCGGCATCATGTGGGGTCCCAAAAAGCTTTGGCAAGGGTGCAAAGCAATGGGAAACGGCATGAAGAAAATGGTTGGCAAATAATCGCATTGACGAATTTAGTCGGTTGGCGTATTAGTCGATCTGCGAATTAGTCATATTTATCGCATACCAAGAAGTGACTGCAAAAAATAAATGGTTTTAACGGAGATTACTCCGGAAACACCAATGTCTTAACGATCACCGGAAGCGTGGCTGTGCATCCGGGGGTTGCTGCTAGCGGTTGACCTATATCGATGTGATCACCATCATCAAGGGTGATGCCGTCGACTACCACGATGCTTGAGTCCGGCAAGTGAAGTCTCAGCATTTGACCCAAGGCCATGCCGCAATCTTCTTTGAGAAGAATCACTAACGGTTCTTTGCCGTTTTCACGCTTAAAGGTGCCGGCAATGCTCTGTGCTGTTGACTTTATGGACTCGTACCGGCAGTCGATGCTGATCGCCAGGGCCACCACCCTGTTGGACCATTCGAGATCAAAGTTTTTCAGACCCGAAGAAATGTCATCACAGGTCACGGCGATAGTTTTCAAATTCCTCAATGGCAAGTTTTCCTGATGCAATCCGATGGTCGAGCCGCTGAGCTTCAAAGTGTGCATGCTGGCGCCGATTACGGTCGCTCTGATTGCTTGCTGCGGGATGTAAAACGCGATTTGATTTTTCGCGAGCACGTTTTTGATTGCACTGGCAAGTAAAACACCCATGTCGTTGTATTTGAACGGGTCGTCGTTATCTCGTTGCGCTTCTCTTTCAACGCCGTGTCTCTTTTTTGTTGTGCGCCCGATTTCCGTGGTTTCATAGGACTTCGGAAGCATCAGCTGAGCGACGCCGCCGCTTAACCAAAGTTGGTCGAACCTGAATCGAGCTACACCGGAGTCCAAGAGAAATTCCAGATCGGCTCGATCGTCAACCAGGCATTCAATGACACGGTCCACACGGCCAAACGACAAAAAACCGATGAGGCTCTGAGCTAGAGCGTTTGCGGTTTCTTCCAGTTCTAACTTCTCGGGTCGGTAACCCACCTCGAAACATTGTTTTGTGCCCAAGCTCTCCAGAAATTTTCTTGCGTGCGATGTTATTGCCTCGATTGTTCCATTTGCATCAAATTTCAAAAATCGCCCGCCAATATTGAGGCAGCAACTGCCTTTCAAAACACCATGCTGGTAGACGGCAATGTTTGAAGTTCCTCCACCTATATCCACATTCAAAATTGTTGTGCCGTTCATTTTGGAAGCGCGATCTGCGCCCGCTCCTCGGGCGGCCAACACGCCTTCAAGGCGGGGACCGGCGCCTTCTACCACCAGCTCTCCGGCAAGGTGTGCCAGCGACTTTATGACCTCTTTGGCGTTTCTCAAGCGTGCGCTTTCACCGGTAATGATTGCAGCACCCGTTTTGATCATCGAAGGAGTGATTTCGGCTTTTTGAAACTCCTTCTCCAAAATGCTCGCAACTGCCTGAGCATCGATGATTCCGCCCTCGGCTAGCGGCGTTAGATGAATATCGCTTTGGTAAATTATCTGCCGATTGGAGATGATCGCGCGCGGTGCTTGATTGAAAACGGAAGAGTTTGCCAGAAAGAGTCGGCTCACAGTCATGTGAGTGGAAGTGGTTCCGACGTCGATGCCTACTGAGAGAATCGAGTCGTCTTGCATCATTCTCGCCTCACTTGCATCACCCTAGCTGTTGTAGCTTCACCCCGGAAACTTTGTGCTCGAGGATTCTCTTTATCAGCTGCACTATGAATGCGCCTGCTTCGGCTGGAGGGGTTCCCCCATCGTGAATGTTGGAAACGACCGTGCGATCGGAGCTTATCGTGTGCGGTCCCGGATTGTAGGTGATATAAGCGCTAAGTCCAACCGCACTGGATAATCCCGGGCGCTCTCCTATCAAATTGAGCGCCACTTTCGCGCCGAGCACATGCGAAATTTGATCTGCCACTGCAACTCTGCCCAGGTGGGCAATTACGAGCGTTCCATACGAAATCCCTTCCAACTGCAATCCGTCTTCAATCATCGGCAAGAGATCTGGAATGTTATGCTCGACGGCGGTCGCGGATAATCCGTCACTAATGACGATTTGCACGTCGCAGTGGTGTAAGCATGATTCGCTGAGCATTTGCGCGGTTGCGTCATCTACTCTCTTGCCTTTCGGAGGCAACAGAATAAATTCGCGGCGGTCACTCGCGGTGCTTTTGACGATTTTGGATCGGTCTTTGAATTTATCGAGAAAAGCTTGTGACAGCTCGCTATGAACCGCATCGCGAGCTGCCGCATGATCTCCACGGAATTTTAACCAAACGGAGGTCAAGGGTCGCGTGCCCGCCCGCCACACTGCAATGCGTGCCGGTGTCGACTCTATCGCCTCTTTGAGTCGAGATTCACGTTTTGGGTTAGGAACAAGCATGGTTCGGTCGCTCATTCGGGTCCGGCCGCATTATGCGGAACCGATATAGAGTACACTATGTTGCCGTGTCAGGCATCTGTGAGTTGCATGGTGTGCGCTGCATGATGCGCTGCATGGTGTGCGAGGTTAGACCAATGGCATATTCCAGCGTTTGCGGAGGCCGTCGTTTCTCCTTTCAATCGATAAGGGAGATTTTGGCAAAATCAAACGAGCTCAAATCCGGTGATGTGCTTGCTGGTGTCGCGGCCGAATCAGAGCAGGAGCGCGTGGCTGCTAAGCAAGTGTTGAGCGAGATTTCCGTCGAGACGCTCAGACAAAATCCGATCGTGGATGCAGAAATTGATGAAGTCACAAAAGCTGTCGATGAAGCGCTTGATGAAGATGCATATTCCAAAGTGAAAAATTGGAGTGTTGCTTCGTTGCGGGAGTTTCTTCTAGATCAATCCACTGGCGCTCCCGAAATCGCGGCGATACGCAATGGTTTGACCGGCGAAACCATTGCTGCCGTTACGAAATTGATGTCCAACATGGAACTAATTCGTGCAGCCAAAAAGGCAAGTGTAGTCGCGAAGGCAAAAACGACATTAGGGCTTCCAGGCGTGTTGGGTGCGCGTTTGCAGCCGAACCATCCTTCCGATTCGATAGAGGGAATCAAGGCTTCCCTCTATGAAGGTTTGTCCTATGGGGTGGGCGATGCGGTAATCGGAATCAATCCCGTGTACGACACTGCCGACACCGTCGGAAAGTTGTTGCGGATGACTCATGATGTGATTGAGAGCCTGGGGGTTCCCACTCAAAATTGCATCTTGTCGCATGTCACAACGCAAATGAAAGCAATCGAGCGAGGTGCTCCATTCGGTTTGATCTTTCAGAGCATTGCCGGGACGCAAGCCGGCAACCGCGCCTTCGGCATCGACCTTTCAATGCTGAAAGAAGCGCTTGCGCTTGGGCTTGAGCGATCGAGCACGCTCGGCAAATGCGTAATGTATTTTGAAACCGGACAAGGTTCCGAGCTTTCTTCCAACACCCATTTCCAATCAGATCAAGTGACGTTGGAAGCGCGATGCTATGCGCTTGCACGACTGTTCAATCCGTTTTTGGTAAATGACGTCGTCGGTTTCATTGGACCTGAGTATCTCGCCGATGGCAAGCAGATGACGAGAGCCGGTTTGGAAGATCACTTCATGGGCAAGCTGACCGGCGTGCCCATGGGCATCGATGCCTGCTATACCAACCACACCGATGCCGATCAAAACGATTTGGAAAATCTTTCGGTTTTGCTTGTTGCAGCTGGTGTGAATTATTTCATGGGAGTGCCCATGGGCGACGACGTGATGCTGTCATATCAGACGACCAGTTTTCATGACGTCGCATCTTTGCGTGAGTTGATGAACTTGCGCCCCGCTCCTGAGTTTGAGGGTTGGTTGGAGAAAGTGGGATTGATGAAAGATGGAAAGCTCACAAAAGTGGCTGGTGATGCGAGTTATGTAATGGATTTGGCAAAAGTTTCAGTGAATTGAACGATCATGGTTCTGATCGAAATTATTCATGAGTTCTGCATGCATGCTTGAATGGAACATTTGATTCGGTTCCGCGTAGCGATACCATATATGGTGCAGGGATCTCGAAAGTCTTGGCGAGATATTTACTAGAAGCCGCTTTCAGCGCCTGCAGGAATATTCGGAGCACTGGTAGTCGAGGACGGCCGTCCACCACCTCTGGGCATGGAGGCGCTTCCGCCGGAATTGCCACCGCGGTTGCCTTGCACGATTTCGGCACCCAATATTCTATCGCCACGCTGAATGGCAAAAACTGAGTTCATACCATCAACCACGGTTCCAAACACCGCATATTTTCCGTCTAGGTAAGCGATTCGTTCTTTTGTTATGTAAAACTGGCAACTGGCTGAATTTGGATCATTCGATCGGGCCATGGCCACGGCGCCTTGATTGTGATGAAGGTTGGGATTGCATTCAAGCGGAATGAATCGCGGTCTCCCGGTATCAGGATCGATGAAGTTGCCCGAGCCGTTGCCGTTGGGATCTCCGCCTTGAATCAGTATGCGTTCTACGCGATGAAAAATCTTTCCACTGTAGAATCCGCGCTGCACGAGGTCTAGAAAATTTCGAGCAGTGGTCGGTGCTCCACCGAGAAATACGCGGATAAAAATGGTTCCGCGGTTTGTGGCAAGTGCCACAACCGGATCTCCTTGCGCTTGCACTGAAGCTTGGGAAAGTTGTCCATTTTGAAAAGGTGTCGCAGTCCATATGGAAAGCGCTAAAGCTGACATGCCTGCTGCTTTTAGAGTCTTTGTGAAGTTCATTGCATCTGTTCCTTCGGGGGTTCAAATCGCATCTATATATATAGTACAAAGAAAGGTCATTCGCTTGGCAATTTGAAGGAATTCACCCAATATTGCCAAAGGTGCGAGAATAACTGGACTCGTCCTAGTGATAATTATTTGGTGTCCGAATGACGTTATATGCAGACCTTCACAGGCATCTCGGTGGTGCACTCCATCCAAGAATCATCTACAAATTTTTGCAGCGACAAGATCACCAGGTGCTGCATTACTTTCCTGATTACGATGGTTTCTACAACTGGTTTACTCGCCCATGCAGAACGCTTGAAGAGTTCGTGAAGATCCACACTCTGGTTGAAGAGTTACAGAGCGCCGAGCATCTTCCTTATTTTTGTTTGCGTCTGTGTCGAGGTGCATACACATTTGAAAATCTTCAATATCTGGAGATTCGATACAACCCGTACTTCAGAACCGATCACAAACAAACCGAGGCAATTCGGCTTGGGCAAATGCAAGGGCTTGTGGAAGTGATCACCGCCAACGTTCGACCGGCAGAGTATCCGATCGTCGTAAAACAGATTCTGTGTTTCGATCGCAGACTTCCGGCCAAAATCAATGAGGCGATACTGAAAGTTGCAATAGACAACATCGGACCCGTGGTAGGCGTCGATCTCGCAGGCCCGGAGATAAATACCGAGCGATCGCAGGAATGGATTCAATTGATGGCGAAGGCCAGAGCTGCGGGATTGAAAACAACGTGTCACCTTGGCGAAACAGGAATCGATAACGTCGACCCTGCATTTTTTCCAGTGCTCGATCGAATCGGTCACGGGATTCACATACCCTTGGTCAAGCCTGAGATGCTGAAGGACTTAGCGAAGAGGCAGATCACTCTCGAGGTTTGTCCAACAAGCTATAGACAGACCGGAGTGCTTAATGACTTTTTGGCATTGAGAACTGTATTCGAGCGCTGCAAGAAGGCGGGAGTGACAATAGCGGTTTGCACCGACAACCCTGGTCGCAACCCGGCACCATGCACGCTTCCAGGCGAGTACGAGCGTCTTATTGATAACGATGTAATCGATTTCGACGAACTCAAGCAACTGCAAAACGAGGCTTTTCGATCTGCATTCGGATTTGTCGGGGCGGGTCGAAACTGAACCGACGCTTCAAGCGTTTTCAATACTCGGCAAGACTTTTCAAAATGGCTTGACTATGCGCCTTTTGAGACAATCAATTGCATTGCGAAGTCTTCGAGATTACCTTGAGCTACGAACTGACAAATCTGGACTAACCGGTGGTTGCAGGAATTGAGTTTTTGCCGATTGCAGTGTTTTTGACGCCTGCCGGTGCCCAATAATTTCCGTTGATTCGGATTAGAGTACAAAGTCTGTAAAGTATAGCTGGGCTGGGCTTTTGCAGGCTTGGAAACTGCCGATACCATGCGCGGTGACAAAGTCCCAAACCAAACTGGAATTCTTATCTTGCTATAAGGTTATCCTTTCTCCACGTTGCGTTTTCGGCCTTTTTTCACGCCTCACCCGCGGTCGAGGAATGAACCAGGGCCTGCAGGTGAATATGTCGCGATAGGCGGCATGAATACTCGATCTTGGTGCGATTGTGCAGAAACTCCCAATTTGTTCTTCAAGCTGGGTGGAGGTCGGAAATTTGTGGACAATATACCGCGGTATCTTAAGTTTCGGACTTCGAGATAGGGGTAACTCAGCGAGCCGCGAGTTTCATTGTCGTTGTTTTATAAAACGCTGATGACTACTCGCTTTTGTTCGATTCGATATATAGTGCGAGCAAATTGGTTTTCATTTGTCGGCGATTGCTGAATCGAGTTGCCTGAACGTTAACAAAACCGGCTCGAAGCAACGTTATTGTTTGCTTTTTGGTTCTGATTTCAAATTTCACTGCTGTTAGATTCGAATCGCTGAAAAGCCGCATGTTAAGCCACTCTAGATAACATCATATGTGACTGTTCCGTTTGTAAATGATCGACGATTAGGACTGCGAAAATTTTCCAGATTTCAGACCACCGACTTTTCGACTTGTTCCAAAATACCCCGGACACTTCTGCCATCGACGCACCTGTGGTGGCACCAGTTCGAAAATAAGGTGTTTGTGACCGGAAACAATTGTGGCACAAAGTGTTTGGGCTTCCACCGGACTGAGCAAGGTCGATTGGTGTGCAAAACTCAAAAGGTCAGGTCGGGTATGCGAGTCTAAAAATTTGTCTGCCCAAAAAAAATTTTTGATCAATTTCTTCACGATAAATGACACCTCAATAGAGGGGCACCGCGCGCGATGATTGCAATGAAACTGGCTTGTACTCTCAGTTTTAATTTTTTCGTTTCACTCGCGCGTGATCTTTTTCGCGTCCGAAACCAAAATTTAGTGCTTGATCCATATATTGCAATTTCTCTAAATAGAAAGTACTCTATTTTTTGTGTGGTGTGATCGTATAGAGCATGTATTTGCTCTTACTAGAAACGGTAGGCAGTAACTCAAGCTACAACAAGTCAAAGAGAGGGGGTCCTCTCGCGATTGCTTGAGCCTATTCTGCGTGCCGGAACATTGGGAGGAAAATAATGGCAACTAAACCAAGAAAGAAAAAAACTACGCGGCGCATGAATCCTGCCGCCGCCGTAGCGGACGAAGCGGAAGGCGCAGCAGCGCCGGCTGCTAAGCCGAAGAAGAAAGCGACTCGCAAGGCCGGTACTGCTAAGAAGTCCACCGCCAAAAAGTCGACCGCTAAGAAAACCACCAAGAAGGCCGCTGGAAAGAAAGCTGCTCCTAAAAAAGCCGCCAAGAAAACCACAGCCAAAAAGAGCACAGCCAGAAAGGCCGCTCCTAAAAAAGCTGCCGCTAAAAAAGCTGCTCCTAAGAAAGCCGCCAAAAAGACAGTAGCCAAGAAGGCGACTGCAAGAAAGCCGGCGAAGCGCGCTGCTGCTAAGAAGTCGACTGCGAAAAAAGCTGCTCCTAAGAAAGCCGCTGCGAAGAAGACTGCAAGAAAACCAGCCGCGAAAAAAGCTGCAGCAAAGAAGCCTGCTGCTAAGAAAGCTGGAGCCAAAAAAGCTGCTCCTAAAAAAGCTGCTCCTAAAAAAGCTGCTAAGAGAGCCCCAGCGAGAGCCGGTGCTAAGAAGAGAAAAACCACCCGCAAAGCCAAAGCTGCTCCTGCAGCAACGGGTAACGGTGGAGATGGCAACGGCTAATTTGCAATAGCAAATGAAGCAATACAAAAACCCTGGGTTGCCCCCAGGGTTTTTGATTTTGGGAATTCGATCTCAAAAAAGCGTCGCTAGCTGCAAGCTCAGTTGAGTTGTTTTTTGAGAAACGGATCGACTATCGACCACATATGCTCCAGTGGTTCGATCAATTCGTGACCATCGTCGAGCAAATGCAACGTCACAGTGTCAGGATTTATCTGAGCAAATCGCTCACTTTCCGAAGCCGGAACGATATCATCTCTGGTTCCATGAAAAACCAACGTGGGAGTGCTCACAATGAACTCATCCGTTTGGTATTTCATAGCGTCAGTGATAAACCCATATTGAAGTTCAAGCTCTTTTGATTCACCGTGATGGAATACCGCGCGCGTTCCTTTACGCTTCCATTCTTCAAGACCGTCGGCACCCATCATCTCTGTCCACCTGCGAGGCAGTCCAAACCCAGGTGCAAGAAGCACGAGTGCCAGCACGTCAGTTCGGCCCTTCAGATTTTGCGACGTCATGGTTGCAAGCAACCCCCCCATGCTCGATCCAAAAAGCAAAATTGGACGTTCGCTTTTGACGGAAGCACTTTCCACCGTCTGTTTTATGACCGCGAGTTGACTGGAAAGCGTCAGCGATTCAAAACTTGGATAGTTGAGATCAGGGATGTGCGCCTCAATTCCAATTCCTGATAGTTTGCGCTTGAAGAACTGCGCCTTCGTCGAACTTGGTGCTGATGCGAATCCATGCAAATAAACAACAACAGGATCTTTTTTCATGAGAGCCGCAAATCAGTTTAGATTGGTCAAGACGCGTTTTTGATCCACGCGTACCAAGGTCTCGAATTGATCAAAGAAGTGAGTTGCGTTTCCAATGAGTTGCGACCGTTAGCATCGCCTTTGGTGATCAATAACCAAGGACCACCACTGTAGAATGCAAAATTCCAAATCAGTCCGGCACTTTGCATACAAACTAGCCACTGGTGATAGTGCGGTGGCATCACGGGATAGTAAGCGAAGGCGCAAATTTCACCTTGCGAGTAAAACTGTTGCAGCGATTGTGCCCATGCGTTTCGTTCAGTTAGGAAAATTGATTGTCGTGTGACATCGCCATCATTGAGCTGACACATGTCTTTTAGTTGTGTCGACTTTGACCAGTTGGCAGGCACGTACAAATAGAAAGAACCTTCGAGCGTCTCTGGAAAGTCCAGCGTTCTCAAACACCATTCCGGAGTTTCCGCCCCGTGAATATAGCGCTCGAAACTAAACTCGCCCGGCTCAAGTCCAAGTCGATGCGTAAACGCCGGAGTGCACGCCTCGACGGCCTTGTCAGGAGTAATATTTCTGAATACCCAATCCTCAACAAGTTTGGTAAACGAGTTAGGTATTGAACCTTCGGTCATTCCTCTTTATCCCCAGCTGTTCCCTCTTGGGCAACACGCCATTACCTATATATAGGTTGATAACACAATTCAGTTGAATCGTTTTTTCCCGCCCATTTAATATACGCGAGATCAACTCTATTTGTCGCGCTGTCACACACGTACTTGCAACGTGTAACACTCAAACTTTTTTCTGACCGGATATGATCTTCTTCATTGTTGTCACTTACATCTCCGGAGTGCTCCCGGGACTGGAGTTACCTATGGACCGCAAACACACACTAGCTGCGCTGCTCGCGCTCGTTGGCATTGGCGCAAGCACACAAGCAATCGCTTTGGATCCTCCGAAAAAAGATGGAGATCTAAAGGCTAAAGAACAGAAGAGTACAAAGAAAGGAACTAAAAAAGGATCTGATTCGGCATGTGGCGAAGGTTCATGTGGAACAGACGAAAAAGGCGCCAAAGCTGCCAAGGACAAATCTGCCAAAAAAGCTGCTGATAAAAAGGCAGCAGGCACGACAGAAAAGAAAGCTGAGGATGCAAAGAAAGAAAGCAAGTAAAAAAGTTTCTTTCTCTTTTCAATCAGAGCTTCAAAGTGGATCATTTAGACAAAATGGTCCACTTTCAGTTCTCGACACCCTGACAAGCCCTCATATAAGAAGTGCGCATATATATAAATGGTATCGACTGCAGTCGAAGTTTTAAGAACTGTTACTTCCGACGCAGATTCAGCGTTTCGCCACTTTCATAACGAGCCTGCGACTACTTTGCCTGGGTTTGATGTGTCGCAGCTCGCAGCGCATCTCGCGATGTGCCTGATGATTTTACATACTCATAACGTTGGTATTGGGTAATCTTAATGGTTGCGTACTAGGATGGGCCCTATCTCGCTCAGGCTGAATGGGAATTTCTCTCATTCGTCTTTGGGCTATCTTCACACGCAATCTTAGTTAACCTGTTCAGGAGGTCAACGATGCAAAAACCACAACTAGCAGCAGCTTTGGTAGCAGTCCTCGGATTTGCTCTTCAAGGCGCTGCTCGCGCAGAAAATGCTGCCGAAAACCAACTCGGCGCAAGCGAAAAGCAAGCTCCTTCGAAAATCGAAGCCAAAAAACCATTGAAGCTCGCTAAGAAGGACAAGAAAGAAAAGGGTGAAGAAGGATCCTGCAAGGGCAAAGAAGGCTCATGTAAGGGCAAAGAAAAGGGCAAAGAAGGCTCCTGCAAGGGCAAAGAAGGCTCCTGCAAGGGTAAAGAAG
>CAZCZI010000009.1:115150-143107 GCA_964503045.1 uncultured Candidatus Obscuribacterales bacterium | reverse complement strand
AAAGCTAGGAGGGTCCATGCCTGACAACACTGACCATCTCGAAACACTCGAGCGGAAGCCCGATGGCGACAAGTCGGTTTCACAAGCGACGCGTGAAGAAGTGAGAGCTGGTAGCGAACAGCTTACACAAGGCGTAAAGGATTATGCCGAGGCTCGCAGAAATGGTTTACGCGACAAGCACACAAGCGAGATTTTCGGCGCGCAGCCTGCCTTTTATGACAGCTCAGCGCAAGATGCCGGTGACAGCAAATCTTCGGATGCCGCTCTAAATCAAAGAAGAGCGGGGCAAGATGCATCCGGCGACGTCAAGAGTGACGATGGACAGAAAGTATCCGAGATCAACTATCCAGACGGCAAGAAAACTTCAGTTAAGTACGATGAAAATGGCAACGAGAAAGAAATAAAAATGGGACCGGATCGCACCTGGAAGAAAGACGGCGATCACTGGGACCGATATGACGCAAATGGCAAGAAACAAGAAAGGTTTGACGGCGACTTCAAAGTAACGAAAGACGGTGACGTTGTTGCCACTGCAAAAGATGGATCGTCCACAGGTATCAAACACCCCGATGGTTCAGAAACAGATATCGACGGACAGTCCCAAACCACCGTAGACGGCGATGGCAGGCTCCGCTCCGTAACGCGGCCCAACGGACACACCGCCAAGATGGAGTACGACAAGAGCGGCGCTCTAAAAGAAGTCCAACTTCCGGAAAAGTCCTTTAAGAAAGAAGACGGCGTCTGGAATGAATATGACAAAGACGGAAAGAAGGTCGGCAAATTCGACGGCGACTTCGCCACTACAAAGGACGGCGATGTAGCTGTAATAGATAAGGACGGTTCAAGCGAAATCTATCACCGCGACGGTTCAAGCACCAGTACTGGTGCCGACAAATCGCAAGTAGTGACCGGCCCAGACGGAGAAGTCACCAGCGTGACTTACCCTAATGGATCGACCAACAAAATTCAATATGATGCCGACGGATTCCCGAAACAGATTGACTCTTCTAACGGCTCGAAATTAGTCAACGAAGGCGATCATTGGACGGAATACAAGAACGGCAAGAAGGTCGGAACAGTCGACGGCGGTTTCGAAGTCAGAGAGGATGGCTCCATCGTGTCAGTTGATTCGAAAGGCAATCGAACAACAACACATCGTGACGGAAGCGTAGAGCGTTCTGTAGATAAGCGCTAAACGCTGGTTGCTGGTATGGAATCCTGCGATGCTGCAGGAATCGTCATGGTTAGGGTTGTTCCTTCTCCTGGAGCGCTGGTGCATGTCAGCCTTCCACCCTGTCCCTCAATGAGCATGTGGCTTAGGTACATGCCGAAGCCCTTTGAATTGGCAGATCTCGATGCCTTGCCGACGGCACCTGGTGGACGGAAGAGGAGAGTTACTTCTCTTTCAGTCATGCCTTCTCCGGTATCGATGACTTGCACCGTGACAAAATGCGAGGACGAGGACACCTCCACGCGAACGACGCTATACGGGGTGCTTGCCTCTATCGCATTTTGAATGAGGTTGTGGATAACGTGGCAAACGACTTCGGGAAACGCACTCACTAGCGTGCTACCACTATCGCAATGCACTTCAACGCTCACGCCAAGGTTGGAGGATTCAAGTGCAGAAAGCGTGACGGCTTTTTTGACTAAATCTACCAAGTCTACGACTTGCACACTTTGCTTACCGCCAAACAAGTCGGCGCGGAAGATTTCAAGCAATGAATCTGCAATTCTCATGAATTTCTTGCCAGCTAATTTGAGTTCGTCTGTCAACTTCAAATCATCACGACTCATATTCTCTACCGAAAGCAAATCTTCAAGAAACATCTGCTCTACAGCGAGGTGATTTTTTATGTCGTGCGTGATGAGCGCCGCCAAGCAATCGCGCTGTCTTTGCAGTTGCACGCGCTCAGTAATATCGGTAAAAACAGTAACTCCGCCAAGCAGTTGACCTTCATCATCGAATAGAGGGGCGGCATTTGCTCGTACCCAACGCCCGGGTCCCTGCAGGTGCTCGCTGACAACGAACGCAACCATCTCATGAGCTCTCTTCTCGCGAATCGCGACTACAATCGGCTCTTCATCGTGAGGAAGCGGAGTCCTGCCCTCATCAATAAAGAAGTGATACTGTCTGCGCAACTCGTCCCTCGTCATATCATCGAGCTGCCATGATGCCAGACGCGCCGCAGCGAGATTGGCAAGAACGATTGTGAGCTTCTCGTCCAGTACTATCAGCCCGTCGGCAGCACTGTCGAGAATCATCGCCAAGATTTTGGAGCGCAGGTCAGCCGGGTCACCAGAGTGCTTCAAAAGATCGAGAAACCGTTGATTGCGAGTGCGCAGACACTCGGACATTTCTACGAAAGCTATGCGACCTGATGATTGCGATTCGCCCACAACAACCACCCCACGACTACCCAATACTATTGTAATGGCTCCGGGTGGCGGAGTAATTTACAATCGATTATCTACCGAAGCAAGGCACGCATCCACCCTTCTTGATAGCACCGGCTAACTTCTTCAGGGTTTTGGTGCTCTTCAATTCTCTAATTTGGACTTTGGAAGTTGCCTTGATTTCTTTTGCGGCAACTGCTTTCGAATTCTTTCTTACTTGATTTTCCATGGCTGTATCTCCTCCAGAACATGTGCGATTGCGGTGTGTATATTTCAACTTTAGTTGAGATACGTGAGGATTCTATGAGGACCGTCGTGAAACCGCTCAATCGAATTCCGAAGGAATGCTGAAGAAGAAACATTTGATGCTATTTGATTTCAGGCAGCATAGAAATGTCGCACGGTCGGTCGTCCTCATCAGGCATCTGACCGCATTTCAATATTGTCGCCATAAACTCGTAGACTGAACTATACGAAGGTCTGACTTCTGGAACCTCGTGGAAAAACTTAGTGATCGAACCTTTGTTCGCACCCGACAGAAAAATGCCGGCATGGTTTCCTCCAGCATCAAACCAAAGCCATGCGATCTTCTCTTGAGGTTCGATTCCCTCATTCTTTAACGCGTCGCACACCCATTGTTGAGTTTCCGAAAGACTTTCCACCGGAACAATCGCCGCAGCCAAACTCAACTCGCTTCGTTTTACTGAAGGTTCCGCCAAATCTTGTAACTTAAACCGCCGAAACTAGCGTGCGCACTGGTGGAACTCAATCAAATGCTCATCGGTATCAAGGACCGTTCCATGATGCCTGTATTGCATATTGGTGAAACCTAGCCCCGGAACGTAGGTTCGCAGCTGATGGTCAGGGCATGTGCGGAAAGCCATTGTGTACTCGGCTGTGTTGTGCGGCACTCGAATTCCAGCAATTTCTCTAAATACTTGAGTTGATCCAATTTTTTCGATACGCCAACAGTACATACCATCCGTTCTATCGGGCGTTCCTTCGTTATCCCAGAAGGTCCCGACTTTCGCCGGCAGCACCATCTGCAGACAATTCTCTTCTGGAACTTCGGGCATTTGTCCTGCGGCAACCGAATTCCTTAGAGTCACCCACTCGCTTTCGCGCTCTTCCGCGGCCACGTCATATTCGTAAAATCGATCGTTATTGAACACTTGCCGAACAACGTACGCTAGCGGCTCACGACCAGACAGATCCTTCTTCTCGACCAAAGCAATTTTGATACCGGGCCTGGTGACTTCCTCAAGTACGGTTAGCTTGTGCTTCGTCTTAACGGTTTTAACTTCGGTACCGGCCCCTTGCTCACGACTGTCGAAATCGTATACCCAGTATGTACCCACACCCGAGGGAATCATTTCCACTGTGGTCGGAAGTAGAGAAGCAAGAACACAGAAGCCAATCATGACTAATGCAAATGCTTGAGTCAGAAAGAAGAAAACTGAGAATGCCGGGCTTCGTATGATTGCTGTGACCATGGATTTCGACTCTTCCTCGGATACTTCAGTAGAAATCGACCCAAATGAGAACTCCTACTTCCCAATATACCTATAGCTCTCGCCAATTAGGAGGGCAAAGCGGGCAACTACTGTCTTTTTACCCGCGTTTAACCATAACCAAGAGAAACGCCAAGTGACCCAAACCAGTACGATTCATGTGGAGTCCGTCGGATTGCTGTAGCATTTTTCGCAGAATTGGGCGAAGCCGGAGTTGCAAAGCCATGGCGTTAACGTTTGAAATTCTCATCTTTGACGGATTTGACGATCTGGATGCATTTGGTGTTCTCGAACCCTTGCGAATTGCCTCATGCTCGGTGCAGTTTAAGAGTTTGCGAAAACAAGATTTCATCACCACTGCATCTGGTGTGAAAATAATTCCTCCGGAAACATTTGATTTGCAAAACGCACCCGATGTTGTAATCGTACCTGGAGGCGGTTGGCCAGACCCCGACGTAGGAGCATGGTTCGAAGCCGAACGAGGAGAGATTCTTGAGGTTCTTCGCCAGTTTCACAAGCAGGGGCAAGCGCGAAAGGCAGTCCTCGCCTCAGTGTGCGTTGGTTCACCACTTCTCGGCAGAGCAGGGCTATTGAAAGATCGTCCTTCGACATCGAACCGCGGATTTTTCAAAGAACTAAAAGAGATGGGCGCCAATTTAATTGAAGCTCGGGTTGTCGACGATGGCGACATCATCACCGCTGGCGGTATCACAGCCAGTTTGGATCTCGGACTTTGGCTCTTCGAAAAATATTGCGGTATCGAAAAGGCACTTGAAACCTCGAGAGAATTGGAGTTTGAATCGCGCGGGCCCATTTGGCAGCGAACCACCAGGAGCAGTCGATGAGGACAAAACCGATTGCCGCCAGCCTGCTTGTTATCAGCGGACTATGTTTCAATGTTCCATTTTTCAAATGGGAGTACGACTGCATCTAACGATTGAGCGAGGTTGTTTAAAGTTTTTTGGAATTTTGGATCTTCACACACGGACGATTTGGTTCGGAGACTGACCAAATCTGTTTTGTACGCTCCTGATTTCCCTCGACGAAAGCGACTCACCCATGCTGAATGGGCAGCACTCAATGAAGATCAGCGCAACGAACATCAATCTGCCGGACTAACTGCTTTTCGTCTTGCGACCAATCACAGCGAACTAGCGGATGTCGTGGACAAGTTGGGCGATTCTAAGCACGAATCCGCAGTCACGGTTCTCGGTGAGCTCTGGTCGAACTGTGCGGTAGAACCTATCCGTATCGCCGCCGGGCACACGCTTCGCAAAATTGGCACGCCCGCAGCACGAAAAGCGCTAGTTGACCTTATCGAAGACGCCGATCATATGTCAGTATTCATGGCGGTACAGGCGATATTCGACGAGAATCCAGATACATCTTTCGACCGATGCGCCAAATACTTTGCACCCGATTCAGTTGCACGCCCTGGCGGTGCAGTGATACCAAATGAGATACTGAAAACGTTTGCTCCGAGTTCATTTCTTGGAGGCAAAACCCCACAATGGACAGAGTCCAGAGCACCGATTTGGTTTCAACAAGATAAACGTTGGCTGGAGCTGTGCGTAAACCTTCGGAGAGACAAATTGCTAGGATCTACAGCTAGACAAGTTCTTCGCTATGCAAACGCACAGTCAGTTAAGCAGTCATTGCAAGAGGCGAAGACCCGAGAAAGTCCTTTCGTGATCCATGCGACGACTAAAGGAAGCGGAGATCTCCTCACCCGTTACCGACAAGGGCAATGCGAGGGGGTATGGAGAGAATTGCGCGCACACGAATGCATCGGTGGCGACCTTCTAAAAGAAGCTGAAGAAGTTGCAACCGAGACAATGAAGCGCGTCGCATTCAATGCGGATCTTGTCGCGAAGCGACTTGCAGATCACGGTTGGAAACCGCTCTATGGTTCGCTTAGGACTACTCCGCGCGATGAAGATTCGAATGTAATAAAGCAGATCGAGGAAATCACAGGTGCTCCACTCCCGATTAGTTTTCGCGCATTTTGGAAAATCGTTGGTGGCATAAATTTCGTATGGAACTACGATTCAGACGAAAAACTCCCCAGCCTCGGAGTCGACCTTCCCATGGACGGACTGGATCCAATTTGCATCAATTGCGCGGAAGACGTGACATGGCTGTTTGAAGAGTGGGAGTATCAACGTTCCAACATAGATCCTGAGCTGTGGGATCCAGTCTCACTTGACCTCGCTCCTGATTATTTACACAAAGCAAACATAAGTGGCGGTGCAGCGTACGCTATAGAGCTTCCGTTTTATGGTGCCGACCCCATCTTCGAAAACGAAGAACATAATCTGCCCTTTGTTGATTATCTCCGCCTTTGTTTTCGATGGGGTGGTTTTCCACGACTTGAAAGACACGCGGAAAGATCAGACGTTCAACATTTTCTGGATAAAATGACAAGAGACTTTGAGGCATTTTAGAGTAACCATGGACAACAAAATTACTCGACGTTCTGTCCTTCTTTCTGGAGCAGCAGCTCTGCTTGCGGCCAACTCAGAATCAGCTGCGTTAGCTGCTGACGGGAAACTATTCGGCGAACTAGATCACGAAAAGTTTATGCGATTAGCCATTCAGCTAGCTCAGAAAGTACCTGAATGCCCCTTCGGCTCTGTAGTCATAAACATCAAAACAAAGAAGGTGGTGGCAGAGGGCTGGGTTCGAGTCGAGAAGAATCCCATTTGGCATGGAGAGATGACCGCTTTGAACAATTGCCCTGATAGCGATACCGGATTCAACTGGCAGGAAGTGGCTCTCTACACAACCGGAGAATCTTGCCCCATGTGCCAATCAGCAATTGTCTGGACAAAGATGCCGCTGGTTGTGTATGGCAGTTCAATACCATTCCTGCAAACGTGCGACTTTGGGCAGATCAACATCAGAGCACAAGCAGTTGTTGACGCCTCTCTTTACGGCAAGTGCACCATCATAGGCGGAATACTAGAATTGGAATGCAATGAGCTGTTCAAAAACGCAAAAGCTTTGACTTCCAAAAAATCCAAGTCTTCACTTAGAGAAACATCACCACGGAATCGCTTGACATGACACCGGTGGTGTACTACTGTTTCAAAATCCCAAGTCCCTCGAATATGTCGAGCGGCAACGATTTTTAAGGGAGACGACTAATGACCAGGATAGCGATTCATTAAAGGGTTGGCGTTGAAGCCATAATCATCCGTCGAGCTGCAAGTTTGCACTCGGTTGAATTGGTCATAGTTGCAAGTTCTCTCTGCACAAACAAACGCAGCGGTCTCTTGTTTCTGCGCGAACGCAGCCCTCCATCTGTTTGAGCTCGTAATTAGCTCGGCAAGTCTTGAGCTCGGTTCGGCACTGGCATTGCAGCTGAATTTTCATTGCGGTTATTGTTTGTCGAAACCCAGCAATAAGGCTTGTCTTTACGGAGACACCCTGATGAACTCGTTTACGCAGAGAAATCCGTTTGGATTTTTGATATCACGTGGCTGGCAATATGCCGGCCCGCACAGATGGATTATCGTCGCGTGCTACTTCATGCATGCCGGTG
Organism: uncultured Candidatus Obscuribacterales bacterium; assembly: GCA_964503045.1. Lineage (GTDB taxonomy): Bacteria > Cyanobacteriota > Vampirovibrionia > Obscuribacterales > Obscuribacteraceae > CAYZJR01. The sequence continues at coordinate 135,655 of CAZCZI010000009.1, read as the reverse complement.
CGCAAGCAGCTCTGCTAGCGGAGCCTTATGTAGTTGGGCAGATGCTAAATACTGTTCAATTGCATTCTGAAGCGCCATCGGAATTCACTCAGGACATCGTCAAAACACTTGCATTCTATTTCTTTCTGCAATTCATGTTTTGGGTGTTCCACGGCCCATCGCGATATCTGGAGATGTTTGTCGGCTTCCACATCAAGCTGAATTATCGAACAGCACTTTTTCGGATGATAACTTCGTTGCCGCTTGCGTGGCATCGGCAGCACCACTCCGGCGAGAGTATCGACAAGATCAATCGGGCCGCGAACTCACTTGGCTTATATTTCGAGGATGGTTTTCAGGTTTCGTATATGGTATTCCGGCTGATCGGCGCTCAGGTGATGCTGTGTTGTTTTCTGCCGGTTGCAGGTATTGCCGCGCTGGCTACCACAGCCATCGCAGTGTTTCTCGAGATCTGGTTTTACAGCTTTCTGTCGAAGATGTATGAAACTCTAAATCGCTGCGAAAACAGTGTTGCATCGGCTGTTCACGACTATGTCACCAACGTAGAGAGCGTTATCATGCTTCGGCTTGAAAGCCGCACGACAAGTGAAGTTGCTCGAAGGATCGTTTCACAACTCGGGCTCGTCAAAAAAAGTGTGGCGATTAACGAAACAAAATGGTTCATCAGCACAATGTTGATCTCAACAATGGTGGTGTTAGTCCTCGGATATTACACATTCTCTACTTTGTCAAATGGACAGCAGTTGATGGCAGGAACATTTCTGGCGCTTTTTGAATACCTGCGCAGAATCGGCGATTCGTTCTCCGACTTCTCGCTCTTTTATGGCCATGTCGTAAGGCAAGCTACCAACGTAAGAAGTGCAGATACAATCGTAAACGCCGCATCAGCTCTAGCAAATGATGTCGAACAGTTTTCTTTGCCGACAAATTGGAACACGCTTGCCATCAACAATCTCAATTTTGCATATGAGGATGCTGAATACGGAAAGATGCATCTTTCTGACATCAGTATCGAATTGAGTAAAGGGCAGAGCATAGCTTTGGTCGGCGAGAGCGGCAGCGGAAAGAGCACATTGCTGTCCTTACTGCGTGGCTTGCAAGACCCAGATTGCGTACAGGTTTTGTGCGATGGGAAACTATTGCCAAATGGACTCAAACACATGGCGGGAGAAACCACCTTGCTTCCACAAGATCCTCAGTTATTCAACGACACTGTGGAACGCAACGTCACCTTCGGACTCGAGGCACATGAGACCGCGATGCCGGAAGCCCTTGAGTTAGCCCGTTTTTCTCCGGTCGTGGCAAGACTGCCGCAAGGAGTTGATACCAACATTGCCGAAAAAGGCGTCAACCTCAGTGGTGGAGAAAAGCAGCGATTGGCTCTTGCTCGCGGACTGTTTTTCGCGAAAGACTCGCAGCTGGTTCTGCTCGACGAACCAACTAGCAGCGTGGACACATACAATGAGCGACTGATCTACACAAGTGTTCTGAGTAAATTCAAGGACAAATGCTTGGTCTCTTCCATTCACAAATTACACTTGTTGGATTTATTCGATCGTATTTATGTCCTCGAAGGCGGCAAAGTAGTTGAATCCGGCAACTTCTACGACTTGTTGAAACGAAATGGCGCTCTGGCGAGAATGTGGAAACACTACCAGGTGGGTTCAGATGACGAGTCCAATGAGGCTACTTATCAATCGGCAAGTTTACTCGGCGTGTAGAAAAACGCGTCCAAAACCGCCGAGCGAAAGCTACTACTTCAGGAACTTGGTCAACTGCCGCTCTCCCTTTTGTAAGTATTTATTGCCGTATTTTTTGGCATTTCTCCCGGCTTCAGCCGCAATCTTTTCTTGAATCTTGGCTGTGGCAGATTTCGCTTTTGACGATGATGAAGTTGTCGCGGAGGTAGCTGCTTCCTTCGGGATTGAACTGGAAGCTTTGGTGGCCGTTTTCGCAATTGTTGCAGAGGCCTTCTGACTTGAGGTTGCGCTAACCGCTCTTTTTTGAAGAGTGCGACCGACCTGCTTCAGCGCTGCTTTCTTTCCAGCGTTCAGTACTTTTTGGAAATCGTTGGCGTTAGACGGCTGAGAGCTAACCATAAGCATGGCAACAAACAACAACGCTGCAAACTTGCGACTAAACATGGCACAACCCTCTTTGAAATGTCAGAGCTGGCCGCCCCAACTCGATAGCACATAAATATAATGCATCTTGTAGCCAATCTTCGGAGCCAATTTGACTGGGGACATCAATTTTTTGGTTTGCGGTTCTCAGTATGCGCGATGAATTCATCCGACAAGTTCTGACGCAACAGTTGACACAAAACTAGCAAGTTCGGGATTACGGTAGATCCACATCAAAGGAGCACATCGTTATGATGTGCGTCTCTTCCCCGGAAGCGGCAGCTCTGCAGAAATGCTGCCGCTTCTTCTTATCTTTTAGACACGGCAGCAAGCCCTTCATGAAAATCATACGCCTCGATAAACTGAGGCTCTATGACGAACTCGCCCGTCGCATCAATGTATCCGCGCAGGTGATTGAGCGTAGCCGGCTCCGCGATAGCCAAACCGTCGAAAAAGCCCCCGACGAAAAATAGATCCCCCTGGTCGTTACCGATTTTTGGCACGAGTTTTGCTACCATCTTGCCGGTCTTGTCTATAAAGCCGCAATTAGTGCCCTTAATTACTAGGGCACGACCTTCGGTGAACGATCCCACACGATCGAATTGCGGGCTCACTACAAACCGTCCCGCCTTATCTATGAAGCCCCATTTTGCTGTTTTCACCGCCGCCAGTCCTTCGTGGAAGTCCTTTGCGTCAACGAATTGGCGCTTAACAGCCAGCTTTCCGTACTTATCCATGTATCCGAACTTACGGTCAGCTTGGACAACGGTCATTCCTTGCGAGAAATCCCCGGCAAAATAGGAAAAGTACCAGCCACGAATAGGCTCCGTCCTTCTGAGAACAATCTTGCCAGTCTTGTCGATGAAGCCCCCATTGTCGCCGACTCCAGCGAGGGCTAGCCCTTCGAAAAAACTCCTGGCATTATCGAACTTCGCGGGCAGAACAAATGAGCCGGTGCGATCTATGTAACCGAACTTATCGTCAACTTCGACTGTTGCGAGACCCTCCGAAAACGGTTTGGCGCGGAGAAACTTTGGCACGATCACTATCTTGCCGGATTTATCAATATATCCCCACTTCCCCTTAATCATCACGGGAGCCAGCCCCTCGGAGAAATGATCGACTTCCGTATACTGCGGCTTGATTACAAACTTTCCTGCCTTATCGATGAAACCGAACAAGTTGGAATCTGCCATGGCCGCCGGTGTGAGTGCGAAGCACAACATAGATAGTATGAAAGCAAATAGACCCTTTCGAGCGGCTATTTGAATCAGCATCAATTGTTGCATGTCAAACCTTTGATCCCAAATCTTTTTCTGAATGATAGCGCCTGCAAGCGATTCGGGAGAATTTGACGGCACACAAAAGTGTCCACACTTGCTGACAGTCTCGTCAAGGTCGATGACCCGAGGATCACGTTCGAAGGCACGATCGTAAAACCGAAATAGTGGTTCTGTTTAAAAAGTAAATGGTGGAGGCGGCGAGAATCGCACTCGCGTCCAAAGCCAATACGCAGCAGGCATCTACAGGCATAGTTCAGAATTCGTCCAGTCGCCGCTTGCGCGGCCCGCTGTCCAAGGCCTGAACGGCCATCCGGGGTCGCAGTTATGTCTTAAACCAGGCTAGCAACCGCTAACTTCGCCTGGCAGCAACCTCCGTGGTTGACCCTATTGGCAGCGGGAAGTCAAGCTACCAGAGAGTGGCAAACCTAACTAGTGGTTAGGCGACGGCGCGCAGAGCGCGTCCGCCAAAATTGCCGGTGATGACATTATTTTTGGCATCTGTTTGTTTTGCTTGTTTTTTAACGCGGGAACAGCACCCTCGACCCGCAGCCCACGACAAACTAACCCTGTCGAATCTAAAACGCCCCCATGTTTGAATGGGATTTAGCTGCTTATGCTGACTCAATTTTCAGTGTGCGACGGTCAATGCGACCAGTTCTTGATTATAGCAGACCTTGCTTGGCGGCTGCATGCCCGCCAGGCACGGGCGTTTCCAGTCCGCTCAACTGAAACCTACGCCCGCTTCTTCAACCAATTGAAAACATCGCTGGCATACTGATGCAAACCAACCCAAAACGTGAAGAACGAGACATCGAAAACAAATCTAGTCGGTCCGGAAATGAAGTAACTCGTCAATGCAAAACCAATTGCAATCACTGCCAAATTCACAAATACAATTCCTGGAAGGAACATTTTATTCACTGGTTGCCCTTTGGAGATGCCCATCCTGGCAGCGAAATCGTAAGACCGAAAATAATGGTAAAAACTCGCCATCGCGATGTGAAACACATAAACACCCTGTTGAAATTGAGGCACCATATATTGTCGATAAGTTCCCCAAACCAATCCTTCTGCGATCAAAAACATCGCAAGCAACGCATACTTTGATAGCGCAGGATTCTTCAATTGCTGCCGAAGCCCCATCGCCAAGCCAATCGCCACTGTCACGATTGCAGCACCAATTAAGTTCCATCTATTTAGAACAAACGCATCAGGTCCAAATATTGCAAAAGTGAAAAACGTAAATGCAATTGCAGGAAACAAATAAACACCATTGGTCGCATGCGCTTGCTGCTTGTGCAAAACGTTGGTGAAGTGCACTTCCGCCTTGACAAAGTGCGGCAAGAAGTACACCCACATTACAAAGCTAAACAGCATGTAGCCGAGAAAGTGCCTCAACGCGATAAGAACCGCTGCGCCAAGAACAACAAGACCAACGAATGGTGCAATGTTCTTCTTCGTTTTGGAAAGTGCCTTGGCCTGCCCATAATACGCATATATAAAGTGAGCCAACCCCATCCAACCGACAAGAAAATACATGTTGAGTATTTCCGATCCCATTGGGCCGTTGAACGCATGCGAAACCGGATACAGCGCAAACGGCAGCGCATAGCCCAGCCCAGTGAAAATGAGCATCATCGCAAGAGACGGTGCCGCATAATCAGTTTCAACCGGCGCTGTTTGGGATGTCATCCCAGCTGTTCCTCTAAAACAATAGTTGAGCCAACACACAACAATGTGCCAAGCATAGCAACAGATTTTTCATCCATCTAGTGTATGCCAAACAGTTAGACAGGTGTTTTTTCACTTGCCTTGAGAATGCTTAGACGCGCGCGCAGCCTGAATAAACGCCTCGAATACGCCCTTGTTGACTTCATAATCTCGCTCGGGGTGCCATTGCACACCAATTAAAAATGGTCTGTCCTTTCCTTGAATCGCCTCGATCGAACCGTCTTCGGTTATCGCAGCAATTTGCAATCCGTTGCCGACTTTATCGACACATTGATGATGCGAAGTAGGAACATTCACAATTGCCGTCTCATACATTTTGACCAATTGCGAACCCTCAGCAAAGGAGATCTTATGCTTGTTGAAGCCCTTCTTCCAACCGTCAGGACTCGCGTGCTTTATCTTAGAACTCGGGCGTGCTGATGGGATGTCTTGAATGAGGGTTCCACCGCTGCCGATGTTGAGTGCCTGACACCCAGCACAAATTCCGAGAAACGGAAGCTTCTTATCCGCAAGCACTTTTTTCACAATCGCCATATCAGAAGTCCAGCGATCGGCATGCATCACTTCAGTCGCGGCATGCGGCTTTTGTCCATATAGATCAGGCGGATAGTCTGCACCACCAATCATCAGTACGCCGTCGACTGACTGCAATGCGCGATCCAAATCATCGTCTTTCATTGGTGGTATCAGTAACGGAACTCCACCAGCACTCAGCACCGCATCGACATAAGTGGTCAAGACACCAACCTGTTTCGGCTGTTCTCCTTCCACATCTACGTTAATTCCGATGATTGGTCTATACTTCGATATTCTGCCAGCCTTTTCTGCACTGACTGGAACGTGCGCCGAACACGCGATGACTGCGGCAGCCATCAAGGCGAGGGCTCTCGAAATCTTGCCACTCTGCATTTTCATTGCTCCGTGAAACCTGTCCAAAAGAGTATCAGATAAAATGTAATCTGTGGATTTGCGAGCTAAAACACGATGCAAAAACAGTTGACTCAAATAGAAGTGACTGACAATTTGGTCGAATCTTCGCGTCAACTTAATCACCTGCTATCCGGCATGGGCGGAGACGCAACATGGTATTGCAAGTCGTTTAACCCATTTCCAGTCGTGCTTTCAAAAGCAGAGTTTGAGCTGCAATTAAGAATTCAACGAGCCTTGAAATCTGCAATCGAAAAAATAGTTGCAAACTATTTCAAAGATCAACGTCTACTCAAAATAATTTCGCAACCGGAAGATGCACTTAAGCTACTTTCGAAACTTGATGGTTCACCCTACAAAATCGGCACCTATCGCCCAGATTTTGTGCATGATTTAGAAGGCATTCCTAGAGTATGTGAAATCAACGCACGCTTTCCATGCAATGCGTATTTCATCACACACTACTTGTCCAAGGCTTTCGAATCACTCACGGTTAATTCGCACTTGCGTTGCATGGCCATGGAAGGTCTTCGTAATGTTCCATCTCTGTTCTTGAATCGATTCAGTAACAAGGATCGATTAGCTGTCGTGAAGGGAAGAGAAAAAGGATGGGATATTCACTTCTTCATGCATGAGTTGAAGAAAAAATGCTATTCATGCGATCTAATTAGCACGAGCGAATTAATCGCGGATGCGAGCCGCGATGGATTGATTTATGAATTGCATCAGGACGAACTTTTGCATGAGGGAATTTGGTCGGCGCTTAAAGATGTGGTGCGCGATCTGCCACAACTCAATGATTTGAGAACCATATTGATCGTTCACGACAAACGATTTCTGTCAATATTCCATGACGCAGATATAGTCGATGAATACCTTGATCGCGAAACAGCCCATCTTCTGCGGCAACACGTCATACCTACATACGTTGTTGGACGATCGCCTGGTAGAGTCGAGGAGGCAAAGCAAAATCAAAATGATTGGGTTTTGAAACCGAATCTATTTGGAAAAGGTGAAGGACTGTTGATTGGGAGAAACACTCCTAAAGATCAGTGGGAAGCTTCACTGTCAGACGAGAAGAGTTCAAATTATGTTTTGCAACAATTCATAGATCAAAAGAAGTTTTCGATTCGAATGCTCGTCGATGGCAGAGTCGAGATTGTAAATCTCAATATCGTCGGCACGTTATTGTGTTTCGATGATGAGTTTGTGGGCACAGGTATTTACAGAGCTTCCCCAAACGACATCGTCAATGTCGCAGGCGGCGGGGCAATTCTGTTTCCAATGTTGAGCGGAAATAACGATTGATGAATCTCACTACAGGCACCATTGAAGCTAAGCTACGCGAAATCTTCGAACTCTCGCGCGTGCATCCATTTTATGAAGGCAGGCTTCGCGGGAAATCTTCGTTTGATGAGGTGCCCATCATTCGCAAGCAGGAGTTGTATGAGGCAGTTACAAGTACGCTGGCTTCTCCAGACAGCCTCGAGCATGTTTACCTCAGCCCAACCGGCGGGAGCACGTCAAGCAATCTTCTTTTTTATCCGTCAGACATCAAAGAAAATCATCTGCAGAGGAGCTTGTTGTCTCCACATCTTATTGAGTCCAAAATCTTCACGTCAAAAACAATCGGCCTGAATCTCTTTGGAAGCAATATGATGTATCGATCGATGGAGATATTCAATGCGTTTTGCGAAAGCACGGGAGGCACACCTCTTCCAGTTGGTTCCTCTTGCGAGGATGAAGCCGCATATGGACTCGCCCTACGCTTTCATGCCAACACGATCATGGGCACACCTTCAAGACTCATGCAATTCGCACGCTATGCAGAGGGCCATACTAAAGATGACCTAAAGGTCGAACACATAATTTTCGGTGGCGAGACCCTTCCACAAAGTAAAGCAGATTATCTGCAAAGAGTTTTTGGCACACGACGATTCAGCGGAATTTTCGGCTCCGCCGAGGCTGGGATTTGGGGATACAAGAGCAGCGAGCTAGAACTCAACCAATACGAATTCTTGCCGGAAATGATTTACATCGAAATCGAAAAACCTGACGACCAAGGGTTTGGAGAAATAGTCTTAACTAATCTGGTCCGAAAGCGATTTCCACTGCTTAGATACGGGACCGGCGATCTTGGTCGCATTGAACAACTCAAATCCGATAAGCATCGGCGTATTCTCGAGTTCAAAGGTCGCGAAGAGCAATCGTTTCAGCTCGGCGGCGACTACTATTCTGTAGGCGACTTTGAAGACGTTTGTCACCAACTGCTCGATTTTCAAATTCAACTCTCTTACGATGAGAAGCAGAAACAGGACCGAATTTCATTTCTCTTGGTCTCTTACAGCCCTCAATACATCGACGCATACGGTGATGCTCTAATCGAGAAAATCAAAAGCATTGTGCAGAGTGATGAGCGTCTGTTCACTACGGATATTGAGTTCGTAGAACCTAAAGATCTGCGGCTTGCAAGGACGTCGCGCAAGGTCATTCGAGTCGTGGACGATCGCCCGCGCGACTAAGCATAAGTTAAGAATTCATGGACTAGGCAAAACCCTAATGTTGCGTGTCTTTTTGTTACCGTCAAAAGCCCCAAAACAGCGCCCAGCTCAGCAAACCCGACTGCATCCTGGTACAATATTGACATCGGGAATCGATCGCGCGGGGAATTCGATCGGCACTGTCACACCGCCAATTGTTCCTTCAGGAGCACTGTCATGTTGCAAATGATCCTGGGAAAAGAAAAGATTGCTGCAACCGATCGACTCGAATACGATCGCTACAAGTCGATTTTGCGCGACACCGGTTTCTTGCACTTAGCGCTCAGCATACCCGATTCCGATGGCACCACAATGCGATCGATAGTCGAACAGATTGGCAAGGTCGCTGTTCACGATAAGAATGGAACAGCAATGTGGGATGTTCGCTATGACGTCAGTGTCGATCAAGAAGTCGGCACTAGATCTCTTACGAATAAAGAGTTTCCTATGCACACCGATGGCTCATTCGAAGAGCCGCCGCCTGACTATGTTGCGCTGTATTGCGTTCAACACGATAACCTGGGAGGGGGAGAGACCCTCTTTATAAATTCGACTGACGTTTTCAATCGCCTTTCGTTAGAGGCAAGAAAAACTCTCCAAACGCATCCTTACCGCATGAGAGTTCCCGCAGAGTTCTTTAAAGGTCAGGACATATCCGAAGTAATTATTCTGCGTGAAGACGGCAGGTTTCGCTTCAGACACGAAATCATGCTTCTCGATGATGAGCCACTGCCGGCAGTGCAGGCCGCCAATGAGTTGGAAACCATCATAAACGAGAAATGCACGCCGCGAGGAATCAATTTAAAACGCGGTGAACTAATCATCTTTGACAATGGTCGCTTCTTTCACGGAAGGACAAAGATTGAAGATGAGCGCCGACACCTCCTTCGCATGTGGTTTCACGCCTGACATCACGCCTTTACTGCCTCCAGTTGAGGATTTCCGCCTGAAGTAGTGTAGAATGTCCGTTCCGGAGTTCAAACACGTCGGTCAGGCGAACTCCGGGACAAAAGGAATCACAGCATGGAGCAAACAGAAAAGCAGAAGTCGTGGGCAGCAGTCGAATTTGAAGTTGACGCTACCAACGAAGACCTGGCATCGTGGTTGATCGTACAGTGCGGTGCGAGCGGTTGCGAAATACGCCCAGGCGAGGATAATCGCGTTCTCATACATGCGGTGTTTGACTGCGAGAAGTTGCCCCCTGAAGAATTGTCCCGTATTCGAAGCTCCTTCGAAGAGTACAAGTTAGGCGAGTGCCTGCGCACTTTTAAAGTTCAGCAAGTTGAACACGAAGATTGGTTGGCACGCTGGAAAGAGGGGTTCGAGCCGTTTCGCGTGGGCACTCGCTTTCTCGTTTGCCCCTCGTGGATGCATGACGAACTAACTCCAGAACTTACCGAGGGGCGCGTCGTTATTCTGATCGAACCCGGCATGGCATTTGGAACAGGACTACATGCCACCACTCAATTCTGTTTGAGAGCATTGGAGTCTTACCCACCAAAATCGAGCGTGTTGGATGTCGGCACAGGCAGCGGCATTCTTGCAATCGCGTGCGCGCACATCACTCCTAACGTAAGAATTGTGGCACTCGATATCGACCCAGTCGCGATAGAAACCGCTCAAGAAGATCTGCACCTAAACAACGTCGACGGTCGAATCGAACTCATTGTGGGAAGCACTGAAAACGTAAAGGGTCAGACATTCGATCTTATTCTCTCCAACCTCACTTGCGAAGATATTGTCGCCTTATTGCCAGACTATATGAAACTGCTGGAGCCGGATGGCCATATCTTGTGCGCAGGAATTTTGAAAGAGAAACTTCCTCTGCTTGAAGCAGCGGTTGCAAAACACAAAATGACGATGATTCAAGTAGAACACACTGGACAGTGGGTTGGCGTTGTTCTGCGCTAATTCCATTTCCTCTGTTTATTGACGGCTTCCCAAATCATTGCCTTTGCTTCGTTCATGAAACGATCCTGATCTTCAGGTCTTGAATTGAAGAGCACGGACCAGCATGTGTCATCATATCGCCTCACTAGAAAGCTCATGCTTCCAGGCATTGTACCAACGCGCGAGAATGTACAGCCACTACCACTAGTGACTGGGTAGACCTCCCAGCCCATTGCGAAATATCCCTTCTTATCCTTCCAATATTGCGACGGAGACTTCGAGACCATTTGTTTAAACGACGCTTGGGTTATAACCGGATTAGAATTCGCCGCCGTCTTCGCAACTGAATTGCCAAACCTTACCAGGTCGACCGACGATGAAATCCACCCGGCCGAAGCAGCCATCGTGGGCAAATCGAAATCACCACCATACTGATAATGCACTTGCTCTTTCTCACTCGGGTAAATACTTGCGACAGTCTGCTGCCCCGGGTGCGGGTAGTATCTGACTTCATGCGGAAACGGCTCGACCGTTCTTCCAACGCACGTCGAACTCATGCCGGCAGGCATTAGTACTCGACTTTTCACATAAGACTCGTATGGCTCACCAGCGCGTTTTGCAATCACTGCACCAAGCACTTCATACACAAAATTCGAATATCCCCACGAGGTGCCCGGCGTAAAATCCAGTGGTCTCTTCAACCAGAAATTGATTATCGAATGCAGCTTGGGAGGAACAGTGCCACCATTTTCGGCAGCAATCTGTGTAAGTACCGGAATAAATAGTGGATCGCCGCTCACCTTGGGATTCCACCCCGCAGTACAATACAAGAGGTCTCGAACAGTTATGTCATCGAGCCTGCGATCGTGATCGGAAGACTTCATTGCATCGAAATCGTCCAAAATATCAAACACTTTTTCGTCGAGCTTCAGCTTCCCTTCCTCTTTGAGCTTAAGGGCAGCAACCGCGGTCAATGATTTAGAAATGCTTGCGATTCTAAACAAGCTGTTGGGATGGACTTTCTGTTTATTCTCAAAATCCGACCAACCAAACCCACGAGCATAAACAAGTCTTCCATCTTTAGAGACGGCAATTGACGCACCAGGTACACACCAGTTGCGCAGAAACTCGCAAAATCTGTCCTCGAATGCCTCCATCCCGGCCAGCTGCAAACCCGAGACTGGCATGTCGATTTTGGATGCAGTAGGCTGAACACCGCTGCTTATGCTCCCGGTTGCACCTGCTACAGAACGGGTCGGCTTAGCCATTGAAAACTGCAACGGCGAAAGCAATGCGGCTAATAAAAAAAGCACCACAAGGACTGTCTTCAAGGAGCACCTCCCAGTCAAGTTGTAGCTTCTCACTTCAGCCGCGATCTACAGGGTTTTCCCTGAGTCGCAATACCCTTTCAGACATACATTTCACCTTTCATCGCAATAAAAAAGTCGAAATGAAAACGGGAACCATTTGCTAGATTCGGCTCGTGAAGCACGTTTTACCAGACACACCTGCATTTATTCTGCTATGGTCTATGATAGAAGATGTCCGAAACGCCGCGAGCTGATTGAATTTGAGAACCATTTTCATATTGCTGTTTCTGCTAGCCCTTTTGTTTGCCCCCAACGCAAACGCGCACGGCGACGAGGATAAAGCATTCGCGACAAGTGGTGCATCCGGAGCACCAACATCGGTATTTGTCACGGAAGAAAGCAAGAAAGCGCTCTCGCTAGCCACCACGAAAGTCGAGCGGCAAGTTATAAGCGACACATTGAAGGCAACTGGTGAGGTGCAGGCAGCCGAGACTCAATCTTTTGACGTCAATCCGCCAGTCTCCGGCCAGGTCAAAGCCGTATACGCAAAGCAAGGTGACACAGTCACAAAAGGACAGACACTTGCTCTTGTGCACAGTATCGAAGTTGCAAGTACACTCACACAATTGTTGAACGAACTCACCAAGCTTAGTGGCGAGATTGCACGTGTGCAAACGCGATTCAACAGTGATATTACGTTGCAGACCAATCAAGTTGCACTCGCAAAGAGTACGCTCGATCGTGAAGAAGGACTGCTAAAAGAGGGTATCTCAGCACGAAAAAATTATCAGGAAGCAAAGAATGCATATGAGTCCTCACAAGTGAAATTGTCCACGCTTCGCCAGCAACTCACACAAGAAGTGAGCTTGGTTGAGAAGCAGCGAGCAGTGATAATTGATTCGGCAAAAGGTCAACTGAAAATCATGGGCATCTCGGAAGCTACCGTAGATGAGGCAATAAAGTCGGGTAAAGTGACCGCGAATCTACCCATTGTTGCCCCTGTTACGGGTTGTATAAGTGTTCGTTCGATCTCACTCGGAGAGCGTGTAGACCCAACCAAGCGAGTGTTTTCTATCGTCAACTTGAATCCGATTTGGGTAATGGTAGACATTTTTCAAGAACAAATTCCGCAGGTAAAAGAGGGTCAGGCAGTTAGAATTGAGACACCTTCCAAACAGATTTTGAAGGGAACGATTTCATCAGTAGGGTCAGTTGTTGACGCATCAACGAAGACACTTCACGTGCGAATCATCGTTGAAAATCCTAATCATCTCTTGAGACCAGGAATGTTTGTCACAGCGCAAATAAACGTTGGGGGCGGAGCCAAGGTCGGCTTGGTAATCCCCGAGTCAGCAGTCGTCTATTATCAAGATCGCCCTTATGTCTATCAAGTACACGACGGCAAATTCGACCCAGTTTACATCGCAACAGGGCTCACTACCGATATCGGCGTCGAAGTGTCCAAAGGACTCAAAGAAGGAGACACCATAGTTTCCTTGGGTGCCAAACAGCTCAGCGCGCAAAATCTCTTCAAGCCGGGTTCACAACCTGCGGAATCGCACGAGGAAGAGGATGGTGGCAATCATGCTCTGCATGAGCAAGAATCCAAACAAACGATCAATGGTCCGGCAAATATGTTAATGGGATTTTTTGGCGGAATCGCCGCTGCTTTCGTTGCGGTTTGTGTCTGGATTGCGCTCGCAAAACTGCGAGGGCGCAAAGGGGACAATTAGATGCTGAATCGACTAATACAGTGGTCAATTCGCAATCGTTGGATCGTCCTTGTGCTAGCAATCATATGGTTTGTACTAGGAATCTTTTCTACCCAAAGCATGCCGGTTGATGTCTTTCCAGACTTCTCGCCGACACAAGTTGTGATTCTTACCGAAGCTCAAGGATTTGCACCAGAAGAGGTCGAATCGTTGGTAACGCGTCCGCTCGAGTCAGGCTTGAATGGAACAGCCAACGTCAAAGTCGTTCGCTCAATCTCAACAATTGGTCTATCGGTGATTACGGTCATCTTTCAAGACGGCACCAACGTCTTCACGGCAAGGCAACTCGTTTCTGAAAAATTGCAAAGTTCGAGAAGCAATTTACCTAGCGGCGTAAAAGAACCCATACTGGCACCGATTAGCACTGCCACCGGTGACATCCTCAAGATAGGGCTTTATCCTACAGGAAGCACTTCTTTGATGGATTTGCGAACGCTCGCTGATTGGACTCTCAGAATGAGACTGATGTCGATACAGGGTGTTTCAAACGTCGTGGTCATCGGCGGAGAAGTGAAACAGTATCAAGTGCTCGTTGATCCAGAAAAACTCAAGCAGTATGACATAACGCTTGCACAAGTTGCAGACGCCGCAAGGAGTAGCAACGTCAACGCTGCAGGCGGAATACTCAGAACCAATGAAAGCGAGAAGCTAATACGCGGATTGGGTCGCGTAAATTCACCAGAAGAAATCGCTCAAACAGTTATTACCAGTCGAAGTGGCTTACCTGTTTTGCTCAGAAATGTAGCAGACGTCAAACTCGGTCCGGAATTTCAAATTGGCGATGCAATAGTAGATGGTCATCCGGGAATCGTCCTCACGGTAATGAAGCAATCATGGGCGAATACGCTGGAAACAACTCGCGCAATCGAAAAAGCGATGGACGAATTAAAGAACACCCTGCCCAACGACGTCAAAGTCGTCACTACCTTTAGACAGGCCGACTTCATCGAAGTCGCAGTCAAAAATGTTTCCGAGGCAGTACTTCTTGGAGGAGTACTTGTAATCGTAATCCTTTTCGCCTTTCTTCAAAACTGGCGCGCTGCCTTTATCTCCGTAACGGCGATTCCATTGTCGCTGCTCTCGGCAATTATTCTTCTAAAGTATCAAGGTCTCACCATCAATACGATGACACTTGGCGGCCTTGCCATCGCTATTGGTGAGGTTGTCGACGATGCAATCGTCGATGTTGAAAACGTGTATAGAAGACTTCGAGAAAACAAGACGCTCGGCAGTCCGAAGACACCATTGCGCATTGTCTATGAAGCTTCATCGGAAGTGCGTGGCTCCGTCGTTTACGCAACATTCATCGTCGGGTTGGTTTTTCTTCCGGTCATATCACTGGGTGGGTTAGAAGGTAAAATATTCAGCCCGCTTGCACTTTCATATCTAGTTGCACTCTTTTCCTCTCTTGGGGTTGCTCTCACTGTCACTCCAGCACTTTGCTATATCTTGCTTCGAAGCGCAAAGGGAATTCCCCCAAAAGAGTCGCTGCTGATTCGCTTTCTAAAGAACCTATACAAACCGATTCTAAAATTGAGTCTTCAATTTCCCAAGACTGTGCTCGCCGCTTCTGCATTATTGTTCCTTTTTTCATTGACACCACTTTTGGTGATGGGAACTCAATTTCTTCCAGACTTCGATGAAAATAACTTGATTGTGGTGGCAACATCTATTCCCGGCACAAGTATCACGACAACAACTGCCATCGGAAAGGAGCTAATCGGACACTTTCGCAAAGAACACGACATAATGGCTGCCAGCCAAAGAGCCGGGCGCGCTGAAGGTGGCGAAGACTATGGGTCGAGCAACTTTAGCGAGTTTGACATTCGCATGAAGCCAAACAGCCCTCACAAAAAGGATGTGCTGTATCACATTCGACACGAGTTTTCCAATGTTCCCGGACTGATTTCTGACTCAGGATCGTACTTGCAACACCGAATGGATCACGCACTGTCCGGCGTCAACGCGGCAATCGCGATTAAACTCTTCGGCACCGACTTGCCGACTTTGCACGAGAAAGCAAAGGAGATCGAGAGTGTAATGAAGAAAGTTAAAGGAGCTGTTGATGTTCACGTTGAGCCAATCGTTCCTGTTCCTCAAATTTCAATAAGCGTAAATCGGCAGGCCGCGGCACGCTATGGAGTGCGAGTGAAGGATCTGTCCGACTCCATCGAAGCCGCTTTTCGCGGAGTGACTGTTTCGCAGGTTCTCGAAGGTCAACGCACATTCGACCTATATGTATGGTTTAAGCCGGAATACAGAAACAATCTCAACGTCATTAAGCAAACACTCGTCGACACGCCCACCGGCATCAAGATTCCGATTGGAACATTGGCTGATGTTACTGAAAGCACAAGCCCAAACACAATCAGTCATGAAAATGTCAGCCGCAGAGTCGTGATTCAAGCAAACGTTTCGGGTCGAGACTTAGGCGGCGTGATTCAAGACGCGCGAGAACAAATCGCAAAGGAAGTGAAGCTGCCGGCGGGGTATTATGTCGTCTATGGAGGGCAATTCGAAGCACAGGAGCAAGCAACACGCCAATTGGCCTGGCTTTCACTAGCAGCGTTGATCGGCATGGTAATGCTTTTGAGCATGGCATTTAGATCGCTCAGAGCAGCGATGCTCGTAATGGCAAATCTTCCCATGGCATTGGTTGGTGGAATCTGGGCGGTACTTTTCTCCGGCGCTGTTTTGAGTGTCGGATCGCTTGTCGGTTTCATTACCCTGTTTGGAATCTCTACTCGCAACGGAATCATGCTGGTGACTCACTTCAACGATCTCCTGCGCATGCAAGCAGACTTCGATGAAATCATCGAGCGAAGCGCAATGGATCGCTTGAGCCCGGTGCTCATGACGGCATTGGCTGCAGCTCTGGGCGTGCTGCCGATCGCAGTAATGGGAGGAGCAGGCCGCGAACTCGAACAGCCGCTGGCCATCGTCATTCTCGGCGGAATGGTGAGTTCGACTACCCTGACATTAATCGTCATCCCCGCACTACTCAAGCTATTTGGCTCAGATCTCGCTCCCGTGAAGAGAACTCCGGCGTCCCGAGCGCGACATTACATTGAGAGTTAAGATCACAGTTTGATAACCACATTTTGCTATGCTCATTAGTGTGGGTGGTTTACTTATCGAACATGTCTGATTTTCCGAAATCACGATCGCTCAATGTTGGGGGAGCAACTTTTCTGTCGCTCGTCATCACTTTGTCTTTTTGTGCGAAGTCCTCTGCCAACGAGTTCGATGAATTATCTCGTTTGATGGACGCTGCTAACTACACCGTAGCCCGCCCCGCGTTGCGAGCCATGATCAAGAAGTATCCAAAAGAGCCGATGCTGTTTGTCTGGCTTGCAAAGGCTTACTCCAATG
This sequence comes from uncultured Candidatus Obscuribacterales bacterium, assembly GCA_964503045.1. GTDB lineage: Bacteria > Cyanobacteriota > Vampirovibrionia > Obscuribacterales > Obscuribacteraceae > CAYZJR01. The sequence continues at coordinate 118,707 of CAZCZI010000009.1, read as the reverse complement.
ATCCCGACAATTTGCGAACCGGTTTCGAAAAAGCCGAACAATGCTTGAAACACGCAGTAGAAGTAGACCCAGGGTTCGGTAAGACTTATACACAATACTCCGAATGGTATTCAGCGCAAGGAAACTTCCCCAAGGCAATTGAGATGGCCACGAAGGCCTTGCACGCAAAAACTCCAGATTTAGGTGCATACGAAGAGCGTGCTCACGCCTACAATTCAATGAAAAGAGACAAGGAAGCTCTTGCAGACATCGAACAAGCCCTTAAGCACGTCACGGGTAAACACCGACGGAAGATCTTATTGTCGAAGGCTTCGATTCTTGAAAATTCAAAACAGTACGAACGCGCGATCGCTGACTATAAGGAGATTCTCAAAGAGGACTATGAAGACACAGTCGTCTATCGCGAAGTCAAATGTTATGAACAATTGAATCGTTTTGACGAAGCAGTGAAGCTGATTTCAGAGTTGATCAAGAAGAATCCGGAAGACGATACAAGCTATCAGATGCGCGCACGTGTCTACACCAAGCAGAAAAAATACATAGAAGCCGCCGCCGACTACTCCAAGGCTTATGAGTTTCTGCCGACGCCGTCAATATTGAGAGAAAGAGCCAAAGTCTACGATTTGATGGGGCGCAAGGATCTTGCAGCCAAAGATCGAGACCGCGCAGACAAAGATTAACCCGAGAGTGTGCAATCATTATTACGGCGTTTTGAAAGAAGGAGCCGTGATGACAAGGGTACTTTCGATTTTGCTGGCAACCGCATGCGTAACTGGCTCAATGTTTGCAGTTTGTGCGCCCGCCGGCGCTCAGCCAGCCAAGAAAACAAAAAACATCACGATTGCACAGTTCGGGCACGTATTCCTCTATATGCCTCTTTATGTCGCTGTGAAGAAGGGATACTTCAAGGATGAGGGACTCGAAGTAAAACTAGTCAGCACAGGCGGAGACGAAAAAACATTCACTGCGGTGGTCACCGGAAACGCCCAGTTTGGAGTATCAGATCCCACTTTCACAGCCATCGCCAGAGAGCGCGGTCAGGGCGGTAAGGTTGTAGCCGGCGTTGTCCGCGGAGTGCCGTTTTGGGTTGTGACCTTTCGCGACGACATAAAGAAAATCGACGATCCAGCAGGATTCAAGGGACTGCGCGTCGCCACTTACACTGCACCTTCAACCAGCTACGCCGTGATGAAGCGCGTTTTGCAAAACAACGGTAAACCAGTAGATGCAAAGATTGTGCAAGGAATGTTTGGAACATTGTTGGCAATGCTCAAAGCAAAGCAGGCAGACTTGGCATTGGATATCGAACCAATCGTATCTATTGCCACACACGAAAAAGGGCATATCGTCTATTCTCCCGCAAAGGTACTAGGTGATTTTGCTTTTACTGGGCTCACCGTATCTGATGGCTATTTGAAGAGTAATCCTGATGACATTCAAAAAGCAGTCAATGCACTGACACGAGCTATGAGCTTCATTCAATCCGATTACGAAGGCGCGTTAGCAGTAGCAAAAGCAGAGTTTCCCGAAGTGGCGGAGCCAGTGGTACGCGAGGCTCTCACGCACTTGATAAAGGAAGGCACCATTCCTCAATCGCCTGTTTTGTCTGAAAAGGCTTGGAATAACGCAATCGGACTCCGCAAAGAAATTGGTGATTTGAAGAGTTCTGGAAGTTTCGCAGAAAACGTTGATATGCGATTCGCAGAGAAAGCAGCCAAGGCAATGGCGCCAGCAGCAAAGCCATCGCCTCCAACGGCAACTGCATCGACGCCGGCAAGCAAATCCAGTTCAGCGACGCCAGCAGCCAAATCCGGTACACCGAAAAAGCCATGACGGATATGGCGGCATCCGACGATTGTTTATTGTCGATCGAAGGTCTGTCGTTTTCCTTCGGCGAATCAGGCTCGGGAACAGTAAAACCAACCGTTTCCGATCTGTCGCTCAACATCTCTCAAGGCGAGATCTTGTGCATTCTCGGCGCCAGCGGCTGCGGAAAAACAACCCTGCTCAACTTGATTGCAGGGCTTCTCAAACCCAACAAAGGGGCAATCGATATTCGCCACGCAAGTGCGAGCGGACAGCAACTACAAAAGATCGGTTACATATTTCAGAACGATGCACTGTTTCCTTGGAGAACAGTCGAAAGCAATCTCATGCTCGCCGCCGAGATGAATAAAACTGCGAAAGCCGCTGCCAAAGGGCGTATCAGTGAGTATCTCAAGACCTTCCATCTCAGCGAAACGATACTCAAGAAGTATCCAGCACAGCTCTCTGGCGGCATGAGACAACGAACAAGCATTATTCAAACTTTGATGTTCGATCCAAACCTCTTGCTCCTGGATGAACCATTTTCCGCACTCGATTACTACACAAAACTCAGCCTGGAAAGCGAGTTTTATCAATTGGTGAAAGAGCAGCGAAAGGCTGCGCTTCTCGTCACGCATGATATAGAAGAGGCCGTCGCCATGGGTGATCGAGTGTTCATCATGAGTGAAGGAAAGCTTCTCAAAGAATTCCCAATTGCCATCGGCGACAACCGGCTGCCTGAAAACGCGCGTGGAATGCCGGAGTTCGCCGAACACTATCGCGTGATTTGGTCAGAACTCAAGTCTGTGATCAAGGGGTAAGTATGCAAAACTCCAAATCACAACGATTACCATTGGTTGTGTTTCTCTATCCCTTGCCGCTAATCGTATTGATTATCATTTGGCAAATCTACACCGGTTCAGACGAACAGCGCCAATTCATTTTCTCAAGCCCCGAAAAGGTTTATGCGGCTTTAGTGCGGGTTACGACTAGTGGTGAACTGTTTCACAATGCATTAGTGACAATCATGGAGGCGATCATCGGCTTCCTGGCCGGCACCACAATCGGTGCTGCACTCGGGTTGTCTCTTTGGTATTCCAAACTCGTGGCTCAGATTGCCAAACCGTACATTACGGCCATCGCAACCGTTCCTGTCTTTGTTTTGGCGCCAATCATCATCTCTTGGTTTGGCATCGGCACTCTCTCAAAAATCATGCTGGCGTTTCTGGCCACCGTTACTGTCGCGATCGTTCAGAGCTATCAAGGAGCAATGTCGGTCGAGCCTCGATTCCTCAAGTTGATGCAGGTGGTCGGGGGCACCCGGTGGCAGACATTCAGGCTGGTGGTCATTCCATCGTCCCTAATCTGGGTCATCAACGCCATGAAGCTCAACATTGGGCTGGCTCTTTTGGGTGCCTTTATCGGCGAGTTTATCTCGGCCGAGGAGGGTCTGGGCTATATGATTGTCAAGGCATCGCAACTCTACGACATGGCAACCGTTTTTTGCGGGGTAATTGCCCTAATCATCGTCGCACTGGGGCTTACAGCCATTATCGAGCAGCTCGAACGCCGTCTCATGAAGTGGAATGCACCTTGACCTCCCGTCGTCTCCAAAGCCCCACCTGTTGGACTTTTACAGACTTCAGAAAAAAGTGGCTCAACTGAGTGAGAATGTGGAATAAACCCTGTAACGCGGACGTCTTACCCATGTCCGGGATGGGCAAAAAATTATCAGCAGGAAAACTCGGAGT
>CAZCZI010000009.1:82304-115050 GCA_964503045.1 uncultured Candidatus Obscuribacterales bacterium | reverse complement strand
GAAGGAAGAGAGCAAGTCCAAAGAGCGCCAGAAAGAGGAATCTCCTCGCGCCTCAAAAGCCGAAAAAGAGGAGAAGCCGCGCGCATCATCGGAAAATTTCGATGAGGAGGGCGATGACTGGTCCGGTGGCAGCAGCAGCAGTGGCGGTGAAGAGACATTCTTTATAGATGAAGATGAAGACATCCCATCTTTATCGTCTGAGCAATTTGCAGAAGAGGCCGCTCGCGGATTGGCTGAATACGATCCAGTGCGCATGTACCTGCGCCAGATCGGCTCGATTTCGCTTCTCACCGCCAACCAAGAAATTGAGTTGGCACGCCGTATCGAAATCGGCGGTCCGGACGGCGCAATCGCAAAGCGCCAGTTGGTGCAAGCCAACTTAAGATTGGTCGTGTCCATCGCCAAGAAGTATGTGGGACGCGGCATGCAGCTTCTCGATCTAATTCAAGAAGGCAACCTAGGCTTGATTCGTGCGGCTGAAAAGTTTGACTACCAGCGCGGTTACAGATTTAGCACATACGCGACATGGTGGATTAGGCAGGCAGTTACACGCGCCATTGCCGACCAAGCAAGAATCATTCGTATTCCAGTACACATGGTTGAGACAATCAACCGAATCAAGAAAGTAACTCGGCAACTTGCGCACGATAAGGGACGAAAACCCACTGAAGAAGAAATTGCCGAAACCATGGAAATTACAGTAACCAAATTAAGGGAACTGATGAAGATCTCGTCAGAGCCAATATCTTTGGAGACCCCGGTTGGCAAAGAGGAAGACAGCACAGTAGGCGACTTCGTCGAAGACAGTGCAGCAGAAACTCCAGCCGATTCGGTCACGCAAGAGCTCCTTCGCGCCGACATCATTGAAGTCATGGCCAGCCTGTCTTCCAGAGAGCGCGACGTGCTTCGCCTGCGATTCGGTCTCGATGACGGCAAACAGCGGACTCTAGAAGAAGTCGGGCAGTTGTTCGGAGTCACCAGAGAACGCATAAGACAGATCGAAGCGAAGGCACTTCGCAAACTGCGACATCCAAATAGATCGCGAAGACTTCGCGATTATATGGACTAAGTTCGACAAATCAGAGCAGGACTCCGCTAGAAGCTCCCGGCGACCCAGAGTTGCGCGGCCTTGCTTAGCTGATCTTGCGAAAGCGGTTCTGATGAATACGTCTCTTTTGAAACCTTTTGAATTAGGCTGCGAAACTCAACGCGACTGAGAACCGACCAATTATCCATCGACTGCGTTAGACGATAAGCCACGATTGCGCGCTTTGCGAATTTCTCGGCATCAGCCGTGTTACCTCTCTTCTTTGCAATTTCGGCTAGCCCGATCAACGCATCGGCCGCATCGGGAGTATCAGCATGTCTTTCATACGCATCGAGTGCGTGATGAAAGAATGACTTCTTCAACTCCACCGGCGGTGTCACCTTCTTTGACAATGCCAGAGCTTTGTTGAGCAGTTGTTCTGCTTCATCCAACTGCTTGTTTTGTTTGAGCAAACAGTAGGCAATTTTATTGGTGGTCAAAGTCTGTTCATCAGTGTAGTTGTAGGATGACTTAAGAGGATAACCATATTTCGAACATAATGCTGCATACTGCCTAATTAAAGGTTCGGCAGCTGCGTAGTTCTTGGATTGCAGCAATACTCCTTGGTAGTTTGCCAGGATGGGAATCAAACTCCGATTATCTTTTCCGAGCTTAGTCTCGGTGATCGCGATTGCACGCTTGTAATTGACTTCTGCACGTGTCGTTCCGGCACCGCCATCGAAACCTCGGCTTGCGCATTGCGCACTTCCTAGTGACACCAGAATTGGTACCAGCTTTTCAGAACTTGTTCCAAACAATCTCTCTTTCACTTTCAGAGCGCGCTCCAAAAGTTCAACTTGCTTATCGACCAGTTGCTGACGATAATTCGCATTGGCAGTCGGATTTGAATTGAGGCTTTCGGCATACTCCAACCATTTGTCAGCGGTCGCTTCAGTCGCGGTGTTATCGTGCGAGCGATCTTTAGTTGCTCGTTCGATTTTTTCAACTTCGGAATCGCGCCCCAATCTGATGTTTTGACCGCCGGTCGATGGATTTGCGCCCGACTGCTCCAATTGAGCAAACGCACCAGGCACAAATGACATAGCAATGATGAGCATTGCTAAGACTTTTGCTGTCATTATTCGACATCCTCGAAAGTGGTGAGGTCTTCTAGAGATCGCCTTTGAGTGGATCGACACGGAATGTTTTGTGCGACATCGTGTATTTGAGCAGGTCGTCTTCCAGCGGCGCAGCGCCAAGAACACTGGATTCTGAAGATGTGATCTCTGTTATCGATTTCTGAATGTTGGCACAAATTGTATCCAATGGAAGATCGTCACCATCTTCGCCGAAGGGATCTTCGATGTCTTCTGCAATCAACTCAAGTCCAATCAGGAAGTAAGCACCAATCATGACGATAGGAAGAGAGATGAACAGCTCGAGTTGCGGAGCAACGTACCATGGCATCACCAACAAGTTGAGTGCGATGCCCTGCCGCATGAATGCGCGATAGGAAACAGCAAGCGGGCTGCTTCTGATTCTCTCGCACGCACCGCAAATGTCCATGTATGCACGAGCGTGTGGATCGAGAATCAAAAGCATAGTCTCCGAGACCAGTCCTCTTTGATGCCAGGATCCAAGCGTGCTCAAAATTGTCAGAGCAACTTGAGACGGGAGGTGGGAATTTGGTGGCATCTTCGCCAGCGGTTTGAGACCCGGTAAATCCTTGGTTGGACGCGTATCGCGAAGGTGGTGTTTTAGAGCATAGGCAAAAGAAACGATCTGTTCGCCAAGCAATATACGTTCGATCGCCGGTGCCTTGGTATAGGTATGAACTTTGATCGCCAAGTTTCTCGAGTCGTTGACCAATTGCCCCCAAAGCCGACGACCTTCCCACCATCTCTCATACGCCGAGTTGGTTCGGAAAACTAGCAGAAGACCAAAAACAGCGCCGATGTAGGCAGCGTTTCCAGCCTCTTTGAACAGTGCCGCAGTCATGCCACCTTGCTCAGCACACCAATCTACAAAGGCTGTATACCCCCCCATCATCGCCATGTACAACCACACGCGCTTGAATACCGGAATGCGGTGCACGCGTGTGAATGGAAGAACAAACAACCGCACCATCTGACTGAACACACCAGGTTTGTGCGGAGGAACCGCCGGCAGCGACGTCGTCGTATATGTTGCGGAGCTTGAACTGCCATCGGGCGGCGAAGCTTCATTCTTTGTCAGATTGTCTACCATAACTCTCTAAGGCACTATATGTGGTGGCAAACCATTTCCACCGGTTTCTCTTTGGCTAACGTTTCGCAATGCGAACAGACTTATAGGCGGTTAGAAGTAATTCTCCGACTTTCCGTCCGACACCAAGCGTGCGCCAGGATCTCATGTGCCGCAGGGTTCATCATAGCAACCTGTGTAAGCTCAGATCAAGGGGTACCCCATTGGGCGATTGTAAACAGGTGTTCGCATTCCTCCTTGCAAGAGTCCCCCACACTCGCCCCCGCGATGATAATAGTAAAATGCCCAACCCGCCTAAGCCTATTTATGATGCGATTTTTGAACGAGCGGCGCGCGCGCTCCTTGGCGCTGATGTACTGCTTATTGGAGCCGGAGCCGGAATGGGCGTCGACTCCGGATTGCCTGATTTTCGAGGCGATCAGGGATTCTGGAGAGCCTATCCCCCCTTTAGAGGGCGCACCTATGCCGAGATTGCCGGCCCTGATTTGATGGAGCGCGACCCTCAACAAGCCTGGGGCTTCTATGGGCACTGCATGAGTTTGTATCGTTCAACCCGTCCACATGAGGGTTTCACAATAATCAAAAATTGGGCGGAGAAAATCGTGAGCGATCACTTTGTGATCACATCCAACGTCGATGGACATTTTCAGCGTGCAGGGTTCGACGAAAATCGAATCGTCGAAATTCACGGCTCGACTTGCTTTATGCAATGCAGTCGTGGACTCAAGTGCAACTCTCCTATATGGGCATCAGATGACGTTGTGGTTGAAGTCGATGAAGAATCGTTTAGAGCCAAAAGTGAGCTGCCTTCTTGCATTAGTTGTGAGTCGATCTCCCGTCCCAACATCCTTATGTTTGGCGATCGCGCATGGGTTCCTCACCGTTTTGCAAAACAAGATACTCGTTTTGAAACCTGGTGGAACAATGTGAAGGACTCAAATGTAGTGGCACTCGAATTTGGTGCAGGAACTACCGTGCCTACAATTCGCTATGAGTGCTCTCGTCGCGCAAAAAAACTCATTCGCGTGAATCCTCGAGACTACGTGGCGTCGGTTGATGCAATTTCCGTACCGCTCAATGCCCTCGACTCAATTCGAGGAATCGATCTCGCCCTAAAGCGATTGGCATGAAAACTCAAATTGAGTTCACTTTTGATCAATTGATAATGTATTGAATTCGCTTAATCGAAGTACGGCGAAAGACCACAAACCAGGGCTTATAGAATGGGTGCAGTTGACACATTTCTGCACAAATCCATCAAGATTTGATACGAAATTAATGCTGCAATCGTCCGTCTTTACAGCGATTGAGGCTCCCGAGTGCTTAAATTGCTTATCAAGACAATTCCAGATCTAACTGCGATGATATTGTACGCACAGCAGTTGCATGCGAACGTCGAAACCATAGCAGGCGCAGCCATTCGAGTGGCAGCCACCGCGTAAATGACTTAAAGGAAACAACCATGAAGCTAACACTACTGCAACCAAAGGGCTCTCTAAACTGGATGCTGGTAGCCGAGGAAATGAGCGATCCAGCCAACTGGAACCAGTTTCTTCTTAACCATGGTCCGGACACAGAACGATTTCAATTTGAATCCGCCGCCGAGAAAGCTGCAGCAGAGCACACAGTCACACTCACACCTTACCGCCTTATGTGCAAACGCGGGCTCTGCGGTCTGGAGTATGACTGGAAAAGTGAAGAACCGAAGATTCGCGCCCACGCCCGCAAAGTAGGCGAGCAATTGGGGGTCGAAATTCAGATTGCAGGCAGTCAACCGGTAAGCGAACCGGTAAGCGCCGTCTAATCTGGTACTCGATTGAACCAGGAACCATCTGATTCGGTTCTAGAGCCCACCGCGAAACATGTGCCGCGACTCGTCGACATTTTCCGGCTTCCACAGCCCTAGACGAGCGTCGTCCGCAAGGCTTCTTCGTACCTCCCACTCTTCAAATGACGTGCAAATCGCAGATTGAGGCAGGTGTTCAATATTGCGCTGAGATTTGGAAACTGCTTTGCTTGAGCAAAATCCGAGTCAGTCACATGCGTCAACTCCAATACTTTATCGCAATCATCAAGCGCTTTGAAATACTGTTTCCGCACGAAAAAAAATAGTGCCTCGTCCACTGAAAACGATAATTGCTGAAGGAGTGTCGCCGAGCGATTCTCGCACCTCATCGAAAGCAGCAACCGCTTCCGGGTATTTTGCATCCAACATAAGTTCGTAAGCCTTGCCTATCAGCGCTGTCGCTCATTGCATTCTTTATCTTCTGTTCGATGTCGGCAAAACTTGAGCTCGGCTCCACGTCCTTCGCAATCGCGAGATGACAAGCGTATCGAAAAATACGTGATGCACATCACCACTTCTGGGTGCGTGATAACATAATTCGCCAGAGGATAGAAACTTGGACCAATCAAAAACTCCTGCAACAAGCTCGGGACAGACTTTGCCGAGAAAGAGTTTTTCGCTTACCGTCAAATTGTCGGAGGCTGGGGTTTGCGATCGTATTCGCCAAAAAGTTGTAATCGATGAGTGGATGCCATGGTGGGTTTACTTGGCAGACAATGACACCTTCAGGGGTCACACAAATTACCTCGGACTCTTCGAATACCTTGCTTATCGAAAAGAGACCGACGACTTAAGAGACGAAGGTGCAATTCGAGGCAATCAGTTTTACATTTTCCGCGCCAGTAGAAAACATAAGTATCGCAACTGCCTTTGCCCATTTCTTTACGGTACGATCGAACCGAGTGACAAAACGGGCATCATCAGGATGAAAGTGCGACTTAATCCTTTCATGAGAATTTGCGTTTATTTCCTTGTAGCAAGCGGTGTAATTCTAGGCGGTCTGTTTGCATATCTCGGACTCAATCCAGGCACCTCTGCACCGATGACAGTTATAGAATTGGTTATTGCATTTGTCCTTCTGGGAACATTTGTTCTTGGGTTTCCCGCTCTAATCATTGGTTTGGACAAAACTTTTGAAAACGATAAGAAGAAACTTTGCGAATTGATGCATCGAATGTTCCCCCAATAGACACCTCATCTAGTGGCATGCAATGAAAGCACTCATTGTTGAAGGCGACCTGCTAAATCAAAAGACCGAAGCGATCGTGAATCCATGGAATCGCAACATAATTCCATGGTGGCTGCTCCTGCCTCATGGAGTTTCCGGTGCAATTAAAAGCAGAGCGGGTCTTCAACCATTCATTGAATTGGGAACCATGGGACCAATTCCACTAGGGAATGCGGTTGCCACATCTGCCGGGAAGTTACCGTTTAAGTACATCTTGCACGTAGCTTCAATCGACATGTATTGGCGCGCCAATGCATTTTCTGTCAGGCAATCTGTTTTCAGCGCAATGAAATTAGCCGGAGAACTGGAGATCAAATCTTTGGCATTTCCAATTTTGGGCTCAGGATCCGGCGGCTTTAATACCGAAATGGCGCAGGAGATTATGCTAACCACATTCGAGCAGATCGAGTCCGCGATCGAGGTCACAGTCGTCAGATTTAAATAGAAACGTCATCGCGAGCAACCTCGCACAATGATGTACAGAATGAACGAGTAGCACAAATAAAACGAAAAGCCGATAAAAGCCAAGTTGAAGAGTAATTCGGTTGGGTTAAGCATCGTTCTAAGTTTCCCTCCGGTCAAATTCACAGCAAAATCAAATCCAGGTCTCGAATACTTCAGACCTGCAAGTTGAAAGCGATTTCTCAATCTTACCGATGAACAGCCGATCCGAAAATTCGCAGAAGCGCTTTAGCGAAAGCGTGTATAAACTCCCAAGATGCTTTTGCAGCAGCCCTTTCAAGACACGTCAGCGATGTCACACGATTGTTATTTTGGCGAGTTATATCCTTAAAGACCATGAAAAGGTTCTGATCGCCTCCTCGGACGCCCATGTTTGACTCGCATCTCATCAAAGAAGCCGCTCACTCCGGCTTATACAGCGGGGTTCAAAGCCCTCTCACTTCGCTTGCCCAGCTTGTTGACGGGGCGCTCAACAGCGTCGGAGTCGAAAGCAAGATAGCGCCCGCTGTCGACTTTGTACCGCAGCCGGCGCCCAAAGAAGTTGGTACCGGCGACTGGATGGCTCAACAAATCGGCGGCGGCATTGGCATGATTCTTCCTTTCATGGCTACAAAAGGCGCCCTCAAACGATGCGGGCTAGCAACTGCCTCCGAGGCAGCCACCGTGTATCGCGGTTCTTCACTGTTCTCCAGCGGTGGAGCGGCACTGGTAGCTGATGGTGCAATATCCGGGTTTGCAACAGATTTCCTCTTTCGTCCAGTGAGCAACACCTCAACTGATGGACTCGCATCTCAGCTCTGGGCGCGAACAAAGAATGGCACAGTCGGCGCTTTAACTTTCGGTACGTTAACGGCAGGTAGTATAGGCGTTCGCCAGCTGGCGACTCCAGTTTCAGCGATGCTGAAGGATGCACCTACGGCCCTGAGAACTCCCCTGTCTGTGCTGAATAATGCAGCTCAAGGGGGTTTGTCCGGCATTCCGGCTGGTCTAGTAAATGCCGACGCAAATGCTCTGATAAGTCACGCGCGAATGGCAACCAGCACTGAACGCAAAGAGAGCATTGCATCATTCGTAGTCGGTGGCGCCACGATGACAGTCTTGCAATCGCCGCTAGAGCCGGTCTCCACTAAAAACTCGACCAATAAGATCGAACAACTCACCACTTCCCGCAACAGTCACCCGGCTGAAGCAACCGCAATCGAGACACTCAAGTTTCCGTCAATAACCGACATCCAAAGTATGCCACCCGACCAGCTCCCCAGATTGTTCGATCAAAATCAGAGAGTATTACAAAACCGCATCGAATCGCTCGGAACGAAAATGCCGTGGTTGGCTTTTCATGGAGCACATTCGCAGAGGAGTAATGCACTCTTCCAGTTTTTTAAAACGGGAGAATCTCATAGACTCGAGTATCTATTCCTTGCAAGTCCGACGAAGATAGCACCCACGGTGCAATCACATATTGGAGACCTGGCTGGTTCATTGCGGCGCGCCACCGGGTACGGTGGCACAACACCCGAGACAAATATCTTTGTTTTTGATGTTCATCCTGATTTGATCAAAGAATTCTATTTGAAGGAAACACCGACGAGTGGGCCTGAACCCTTCGCAAAATCAAAGTATCAAGGTCAAAACGATGGACGGCTTACAGACAAAATAGGCTCCGACGAGTTGCGGCTAGTGACTTCATTGACAGTCGACGATTGGGCTTACAAACCGGAGCTATGGGGTAGTGGTCTGCCTCAAAGTAAGTGGATGGAAGCGCTCTCCTATCAATCTGCTTTAGACAAAATTCTAGGCAGAATCGAACAAAGTTCGAATTCATCAACTCCACGGGATTGGACAAGGCACGATTCGCAAGAAGCGATGCTAAAGAAAATCGCCGAGATGCGCCGAGAGAAGGGTGTTACTACAAAGTCAGATGAGGACAACGATCTGATTCGCAATTCGCCAGGGCACTGGAATCAGGACGGAGCATAGTCCCTTACTTCATCAGTGAGATCTCGACTCTGCGGTTGAGCGCCCGCCCTTCCGCTGTAGCGTTGTCGACCACAGGCACTGAATCGCCAAGCCCTTTCGCGCGCAGACGATCTTCCGAGATACCCATCATGCTCAGCCACTTATATACACACTGCGCGCGATCTTTTGAAATTGCCTGGTTGTACTCGACTGTATTCGAAGAATCAGTGTGTCCTTCGATGCTGAGTTTGATGGATGGATCTTTCTTGAGTAGCGCAAGAAGTTCATTGAGTGCGGTGTCCGATTCCTGTCTCAACTCTGCAGTATCAGACTCGAAGAAAACACCAACGAGAGTCACTTTGTTGTCTCCTTGCAAACGGTCAGCGATAGCACCGCTTGCGGGTTCGCAATCGCATGCAAGTGAGTCGTCCTTCTTACCAATCCACTGATCTTTCATCTTCCCGTCAACATACCAGGCGCCATTAAAGATGGTGCCTGCAGAGTTCAATACCATTAATGCTGTTCCATTTGTCTTAGATTCTTCCTGCCGCCACTCCAAACGCAACACGTTGGCGTACGCACCACCTCTAATTGATCCCTTTTGAAATGGATAGCAGCCTGTTACGAGAGGTCCGTCCTGCATTAGTTTTATGGGTCCGTTGTTACCTGAGAATGTTCCTGAAAATGACGGTTTAACAGCCGAACCGACCTTCTCTCCAAATGCTTCGATTTCACTTATTTCGGTATGCTTTTTGTCGCCCCAATTGCTGACTACAACAAATTTGAGCCATTGAGCTTCTGGCTTGGAGTCTATCGATACAACAATTCTATCTTTCTTTTTGATTTGTGCTGTAGCGACCTTCGTAAAGCCAGAATCTGCAGCGGTGGTTGATACCCACAGTTCAACGACCTTCGCTGCGATGCCTGGATAATTGCGCTCTCGAGTCTGGCGTGTGTCAATGGCAAACCCACTAAGTTGGAATTTTTGTGGCAGTTCGACGAGAAGGTCTTGATTGGCTTGCGAGCCTGTGGCGCTGCACCAAGATGATGCCGGATTACCATCGAAAGCGTTCAGCGCCGGCCGCTCTGTCTTATCCAATTCACTAGACGAGGACAATAGAACTGTTCCTTCGTTCATCGTGAGAATGTTTCTCTGGTCTGCCGCCACCGCGGGTAACACCATGATGGATGCCATTGCCAAGAGTATGACGCTTGTCGCTTTCTTCATTGTTCCGCCCTTGCTGGTCTGTAAGGCAATCATTGTACTCTTGCAGAGCCATGGACGAATATCAAGCGGTGGAACACCATACCTGGATGTCAGGATTGGTGGAGGCGCCAGCATCTGACGCCTACGGATTTGTGCAGCTAGCGATGAAAATACTTGCACAAGTGTTCTGAGCTTTGCCACCCACTTTCTTATTTAGGGCGCCTGTGTTTTTCAATTGTTTCGACTTTGCCAACACTTTTGATTTTGCTACTTTGGCTTTGTCGCCTTTTTGATTTTTGGACTTCTGAACCACGATTATTTACCTCGTAATTGGATTTACTGTGCAGCCCTCTGCTGACATGATTCAATTCTTTCCAACGCTCGTGTGGAATCCGTGAGGCTGCACGACATTTTCACGCATGCGGCGGTAAGGTAGTTTCAATCCGGCAGTTTCCGGTTACCACTCCCCGAAAAACATCATGTCGGTTGATAACATAGAGAAGTTTGATAACGCGAAGACAGAATCAGTAAGCTCAAACTCACTGATCGACGAACTCTACGAGTCTAGAAGGGCTAGCAGCTATGACACGCGGCAGGGCCAGTCGTCGACTGCAGTTAACGAATTATTCGGGACGCTCGAATTAGTGCAGCCGACCAGCGAACAGAAGCCTGTTGAAAAGGTTCAAAATGTATCGCCTGAAGTGGTCGACACTAAACCAGAGAGCAAGTCTGTGACCAACACTGAAAACGCGGCAACAGCCAACTCATTCGAAGACATACTGTTTCTTCTGCTGATGAAGTACGCCGAACATAAAGAGAAGAAGAGCGCGTAGATCAGTGAGTCTTGCCCGAACTTCACATCGAAATTACGGAACCTAGCGTTTTTTCACCTTCGCTTTGTTCTTAGGTGCCTTAGCCTTTGGTCCCTTCAGCTTTGCCGTCTTCGGCTTTGTTACCATTGCTTTCGTTGGCTTCGCCTTTGTTGATTGCTTCGGCTTCGCCGCTGCCTTCGTCTTGGCTGGCTTTGCCTTCTTCGTGGCTGCTGGTTTTGCCTTCGTCGCAGCGTTCGCCTTCGTTACGACCTTGGGTTTCGCTGCCTTTACTTTCACCTTCGGCTTCGCAACCTTCGGCTTCGTTGCTGCCTTCGCCTTCGTTGCTGCCTTCGACTTCGTTGCTGCCTTCGCCTTGGTTGCAGTCTTCGGCTTAGCGGCGGATGTCCGAGTCTTTGACACGGTCTTCGGTGCACTTGTCTTGCGCACTGCTTTCGATGCGGCTGCTTTTGTCTTCACTTTTGTTTTTGCTGCCGCTTTTGCCTTAGACGGTTTGATTGACTTCGTCTTTGATTTTGCAACGACAGTCGTCTCTTTCTTAGGCTTTGCAGTAGCAGGTCTCTTCGACTGAGCCTTTGGCTTTGCTGCTTTGGATTTTGATACCGTTGGTTCTTTTTGCACTTTCGTGGGTTTTGATCGCAGTTGCTTCTTAGTTGTACTTGCGACCTTCTTTGGAGCTTCTCGTGTCACTTCATCCTGCGATACTACAGACGATGCTAACGTTACTTGAACAGAGTCAGGTCCGCGTTTAACTTCGGGTTGTACTTGACGTGCTACCTCGGGTTCGCACTTGTGCTCGACCTCTGGTTCGGGTTCTGGCTCGAGATCGCGTATTGGCTCATGCTCGATCTTGTGTTCATGTCCAGGTTCAGGTTGGCGTGTTACTACGGGCTCTGGTTCTGGTTCATGTTGAACCGCGGGCTCGGACTGCGTCTCATCCGAGAATGAAGCGCCACAACCAGGGCAGAATTGATAATTCTTATGGGACGGCCACTTCGATTCACACTTTTTGCAATGTACGTCAGCAGTTATCACTTTGCCGCAATTGGTACAAAACTCGCCTCCAGTCTTGGTGCGCGCTCCACAATGAGGGCAATCGGCAAGTTGCGGATGACTCATATCTCTGCCGCCGGTCTGATCGCTTTGAAGTGCTTTGCCAAACATTTGCCACTTGCCGGCTTGAGCCTGCATGGAGGGCGCCTCCACGGCCAAATCGGGAGTGCACTTTCTGCACTGGTTATGTTCGGCTGTCCAACAATTATCAGCGCAAACCCAACTGCTGCATCGAGTGCAATGTTTGAATGTCTGTTTAGCCTCTTCGACCGCGTGAGTATATGCTTCGTCCCATGCCTTGCCCCGCAACAACCGATTCACTTGCTCTCCTGCAGCACCAAATCGACTACCACGTCTCAATAGTATTTCTGCTGCAGAGAGCAGCGTTGAAGCAACACCTACACTGTCATACTGGAACGCAGTCATATGACTTGACGAGCAGACATCACAGAAGAACTCAAACTGGAAGCCAGTGCTGCTCGACCGATCAGCGTGTTTGCGTGTGAAGGAAATAAGAGCCATATCAGTCACTCCAGGAACATGACGTTGACACTGTTATACACGAAGATCGAAATTAGTCAAAAGAAGGTTCTTGCCGCACAGCCATCGCATATGGTGCGCATATGCTTGTCACTATTGCATTTTTGCTTTTGTTCGAAGCATTTTATGCTTGATACGATTGATCAAGCTCTGACTATCTGCATTTTCAACTCGTTGCGCCAGATCGATTGCAGTTTGCATGTTGTTCATTGCTTCACGCAGCGTCTGCTTACCGCCGGGGAGCTTGTCTTTATCGTACGATTCAACAATCAATGAAGCGTAGTCATAGATGACTTCGGCCGCGACTATGTTTTCGGGACCTCGTCGCGACTTATCGTCAAGCAGTGCGGTCAACTCCCGCTTTAGACTTTTCAAGATCATTGTTGTTCCCGGCAAATCATTGATGGATGGATCTCTTGCACACACGGTCGCGAACATGGCAATTGCAATCCGAACATCGTCTGGCTCGTCGTTTCTCTGAGCCTCATAGAAGGCTGTAGTGTACATTTTGTAAGCGCTGGCGATACGACCTGTATCGCAAAGAGATGCAGCTTGAGCCAACAAAAGAACATACTTATTCGCACGATCCTGTCTCAGTATGCTAGTGGCAAGCTTTTCCGGTGCGTACACTCCAACATAACCAGAATCTTTTATTCGCACACCATCATCACTCTTTGCGACTGGCTTCGTCATTTGCCCCAGGAAAAATGCTGAAGCAACGGCAGCCAGACAACCCGTTCCTAGTACTTTGGTGATTGGACTTGCAACAGAAATTCCTCGATGTTTCTTTCCGACGCCGTGACGAAGTTCGCACGACTCCAAGCTGTCGCTAAGCTCTTGCATGGAAGAAAATCGTTTTTCCTTTTCCTTCGCCAAGCATCGCATTACGACTAGTTCCAAATCGCGCCATTTGTTCAATTCCTCGCGCACCAGCTGCAATGACTTCGGCTGTGATTCGAGGTGAAGAGTCATCGTCGTCATCATGTTGTCACCGCGAAAAGCTTTCTTTCCTGTAAGCACTTCATAGAGCACACAACCCAACGAATAAATGTCTGTCCGGCTGTCCACCTTTTCGCCGCGCACCTGCTCGGGACTCATATAGGATGGACTTCCAAACACCTGACCTGACTGGGTAAGTCTCTGCATTTCGCCAACTGAAAGATCGGCTCTTGCAATTCCAAAATCCACTATCTTTATAGTTTCCTCACCATTATCATCCGAGCAGACGATGATGTTGGCAGGTTTGATATCACGGTGAATGATGCCGTTTCTGTGCGCAAATGCTAGGGCTTCCGTGACTCGCCGAGCGAGACTGAGCACTCTTGGAGGACTCAAAAATTGTTCCTTCGTCAAAAGACTCTCGAGCGTCTCTCCCTCGACATACTCCATTGCGATGAAACTGGTTCCATCGTCTTCAAAGCCCATGTCGATCACGGGAACAAGTCCAGGGTGGTGGAGTATCGCGCACGTTCGTGCTTCGATTTCCAAACGCTTCAAAATTTCAGGATCAGATGAAGCCAAACTGCTCAAAATCTTTACTGCGACAGTCTTAAGCAGCGTCACATGCCGCGCTTTAAAGACATAGCCACTGCCGCCCTCACCAATCAGTTCAAGGATTTCGTAACGCCCACTTATGATCCGGCCGATAAGTGCATCGTGACTTGCTTTCTCTTGTATTGGCGAAGTATCGGACATCTTGGCTAACTTCCGGCTACACCCAGTCCAATGAGAATGTACCCGTGTAGGAAGCCCTACCGCCATCTGTTCATGGAGGCAATATGCTCTTCGTGCTCAATTGCAAACAAATGCCGAAGGTCGGAGTCGAACCGACACGGGGTTTAAGCCCCGGCTGATTTTGAGTCAGCTGCGTCTGCCATTTCGCCACTTCGGCTCAGTGGGTTCGGATCATTCTACACTATAGGGTATGAGCAAAAAGGCAGCCCGCAAAGCATTGAAACAATCCGAGCGCTTGAAATCCACCGCTACCCGGGTACTGGTGACCGGCTTTGACCCCTTTTACAACAATGACACCAATCCCAGTCAGCAAGTCGTGGAGGCGCTTCCCAACTTCTTGGAAGTGCCGGAATTGGAAAGCAGGGTGACCCTGACGCGGCTCGTATTGCCCAGTTGTTGCGAGTCTTGGGACATTATCAACAACCAGCTGGATAGCACTGCTTACAAGACGACACTAGTCATCATGCTTGGTCTTGCCAACAAAAGAGACCGGGTGTCGATTGAGCGGGTCGCACTCAATGTTCAAGACTATCGAATTGCCGACAATAAGGGTCACCAGTGGGAACATAAGCGCATAAAGAAAAAGGCCCCAATGGCGTTGGAAACAGACGTCGATGTCTTAAATCTTAAGGTACTGCTTGAACAGCATGGATACCCAGCCGAGGTGTCGTATCACGCGGGAACCTTCATCTGCAACGACGTCTATTTCCGCGTTCTCAACAAACAGCGCAAGCGAAAAGACATTCCTTGCGTGCTATTCGTGCATCTTCCAACCACTGAGACTTACGCAAAGACTATAAGCCAAGTCCAGAGCGGCTCCGACAGTACAAAGAAACAAACAAAAGCCCTAACAGCATCAAAGGGACTGGATCAAATGAAAGAGGCGATACTTTTCATAATTGAAAACTGCCTAAAAGACTCCATCATCAAGTAATTTGATTACCCAAAAATCAGTTCCCCCTAATTTCCAAATTACCTTCGTAATTTGTGGAGACACCGCTTTAATCGTCTTCATAAGGAAGAGGTCATGCAACCAAAATCAAAAATCGGACATCCCCACTCCGTAAGCATTACGGAAGCGGACATTTGCATCACGAGAGTACAGTCTATGTATGGGGCGCGTCGCATGAGCCAAGAGATGTCTGTGATTAGTCCGATGCTGGACAAAATCTTCCAGCCAGAGCCTTCCGTCATACCAATTGATTTAGCAGAGCTGCCGCAAAAGTGCAGAGAGTTTTGCAGAAGACAATTGGCCCCGCTTGCCACCTCCCATCCGCGTCTTGGTGAAATTCTCAAAGAGTGGTGGGCAGAACGAAAGACAGAGAATGAACAGTAGGGCTTCCTGAATCTGGGGTTTTTCCGGTCGTCTCGAACCTAATTCAAAGTTAGTATTATTAAACCACTCGGCCTTTGCACGAGGATTACTAACAATGAATGACAAACGCACCCGTGTCCGTCACCAGACGGATGCTGAATTCTTGTCGAATATCGAGATACTCACGAATACTGCGGGCGTACTCTCGAATATCGATTTACTAAAAAACAACTCGACCTCAACTTCGGAATCCGATTTCAATTCAAACTTACTAACTGATACTCAATCGCTAAAAGATGCTTGTTCTCAGGCAGACGACAAATTAATACAAAGCATGCGGGTTGCCGCTCCATGTTCAATGGATTGGAACTCGATGAAATACACTCAAGACGATCGCATTCGTTTTTGCAATCAATGTCAGCTGAATGTCTACAATCTCTCAGAGATGTCGACCCAAGAAGCGGCAAGCTTGCTGCGCGAAAACGAAGGCAAGATCTGCATGCGCCTCTACAGACGGCGCGACGGAACGGTCATAACCGACAACTGCCCCGTCGGCTTGCGAAAAATGCGGGACAAAGCACGCCAATTGGTTGCTGCTGCAATTGCTGCATTCACATGGTTCGGTCTACCGGCACCATCGAATGCATCACCCGATCATGGCAAGAGATCGCTCATGAGTGAGCGCGTAGAAGTAACCATGGGTGGTGGAACAATTGGACCGATCGGTTCAGATGCAACGGTTATTACGGGTTTCAAGACTGCCGGCGTAGTCAGGAAACGTGAGCCGGATAACATACCGCTGATTCCAGCGATCGTTCTTTCCCTTGCTGGAGTTCTGGCTTCAGGTCTTCTGCTGCGCAAACTCGCGGTAAAGCGAAAGGCCTCAATATGGGCGCTCGGCGGAGCCGCTGCCACTGTCATGATTGCAGCCGGTATTGCATGGGGTGTATTTGGATTTGGCTTGATTCACTAGAATCACTTTTGCGCGCTTAATTCACACGCTTAATTCAGGCAGTCAAGTCAATTGCGATCGTAATCATCCGGAGGCGGAGCTGTTTTCACAGACAGCTCCTTCCTCGCTTTTGCGGACTCTTCAATCATCGCCTGCGGCTGTTTCTGCCACCAGCCTTTCAACTCCTCAGAGAATCCGGCATAAGCCCAAGGCACACGTTGAATCAGCTCCATAAGTAGTTTTTCAACGTTTTGTTTATTTGTTTCAATCTCTATGCTTCTCTTATCGGCAAAATGCATCATCAATTTCCACGTGCTTCCGGTTGGAATAAAGTTGACACTATGCTTGGTCTCATGCGCGTACAACCAAACCAGATCGTCTAACTTTCCAATCAATAAATCAAAAGTGGTCGGCACTAAAAGCCATTGACTCGACCACAATCCTGGAAGTCCCTTGCGCTTTCCACCATTGGACAGCCGCATATCATCTTCTATTGCAGCTGACACTTCTCGCGGGTCGCCGTAATTCTGGACTGCTTTCATAATTGGATGCTTGCTTGGATCAGCAGAACGTCCTTGCAGCGAGATTAGCTTCCAGACGCACAAGAGAAACACTGGAATCTGCAAGACCAGAGGGAAATAGCCCCATCCGTCAAATCTCGTTGTGTCGAGCATATAGGGCAAAAAGCGTCCCTTCAGTCCAGGTTCCTTGCTTTCCAATACACCCAAGCAATCATTTTGCAGATTATCCGGAATCGGCACAAGACCGCCAGATAGCTGCTTGCCGCCTACACCACCAGGAGACTTCACCAGCAATATCTTGCCACCGTCGACAGCTAACAGTTGATACAAAGCTGTCGTGGAGCGGCTTTTCTCATTGCCGCTTCTATCTTTGCTAATCGACATTTCCTCGTAAATCGGCTCAGTAATTTTGTCTTGGGTGTCAATCAAAACGTTATATTGAAGATCCTTTGCTGGATCCATCTTTACCAACGCTTCGTGTGTCGTCTTCCACGGTCCGAACATCAAATTGTAAGTAGACCGCCAACTGCACACGGCGATGAATCCGAGAATCCCTAGAATAACCACGTTGACGACAAGCAAGTTTCTGTTTGTGCGTCCGATGTTTTTCGTGATTACGTTCTCATTGCCCCACATAGCTGTTCCTTTCCGACATCAGTCAGTGATTCATGACTTATAGAGGACTCCAAATGATCTGTACCCGGTGAAAACATCGACAAACTGAAATTTCGATTTCATATTCAGATGAAATCGAAAGATTAAATGGAAATTCGCCACACTAATACCTAACAAGCGGCGCAAAATTTCGACAAAAACAGTAGCACCATATTTGGTGCCTTTGTTCCTACCAAATCAAACTTGCTAAAGTTTGGGTGTCTTGCACCAATTGTCGTTGCCGGTTGCGCATTTAGAGCATATTTGCTTAGAACCGCTGAAATGCTTCGCGCACACTTCGTGATGGCAGACTTTGCATATCTTGGTGTTGGCGGGAAGCCCAGTCATCATAGGATGAATCGGGGTTCCACAGACACCACAAGTGCCGGCAATAGGCTTGTCTTCGACAATTCCCTTCATCGTCGACCCAAGAACAGAGCCCACGCCCTTTGCAATACGGTCTACAACCGAGTCGGAGTCACCCACGATAGGCGCCGAGCCGATTGAAAAGTCCAGATTGCCCAGCCCGCTTGATTTTTTGTTTTTGTTGTTCTTAGCGGCACACATAACATCAGCTCCATGACAAATTGAGATTTTCACACCGCTCTACTAAGATCTATCTTCTCATTTTAACCGCGGTCATGCTCAATTGACTGCGACCCCGCCTTTAATTGGAGCATCGCAATAAGTATGAACCGTTACATCGTCAGCATCGATCAAGGAACCACTAGTTGCAGAGCAATTGTCTTTGATAAGTCGGGAAAGCCCATATCCGTTGGACAGAAAGAGTTTAAGCAACATTTTCCAAAAGCAAGTTGGGTCGAACATGACCCAATGGAAATTCTCAACACACAGGTGGAATGCATCAAAGATGCAGTCGCCAAGGCAAAAATCAAACCTGAAGAGATCGCGTGTGTCGGCATAACGAATCAACGTGAAACAACGATTGTGTGGGATCGAAACACAGGAAAACCCATATATCAAGCCATTGTTTGGCAGTGCAGAAGAACGCAAGAGACCGCCAACAAACTGAAGAACGACCACGAAAAGCTGTTTAGACAAAAGACAGGGTTGGTGCCTGATGCTTACTTCTCCGGCCCGAAAATCGCCTGGATTCTGGACAACGTGAAGGGTGCCAGAGACCTGGCGAAGAAGGGTTCGCTTGCCTTTGGCACAATCGACACATGGCTGATCTGGAATCTTACGCAAGAGAAGAATCATCTCACCGAACCCAGCAACGCATCGCGCACGATGCTCTTCAACGTCGAGACGCTTGATTGGGATGACGAGCTACTAGACAAAGTGAATGTTACGCGCAACATCATGCCCGGGGTGGTTGCATCAAACGCGAATTTTGGAACAACCAGAAAGGATCTCGTCGGCTTCGAAGCACCAATCCTAGCCAATCTCGGCGATCAGCAAGCCGCGCTCTTCGGGCAATGTTGTTTCGAGCAAGGCAGCGCCAAATGCACGTATGGAACAGGCGGGTTCTTGCTCGCCAACATCGGCTCATCATTCAAACTGGCACCGGGCCTGCTAACGACCGTTGCCTGGAAGCTTGATGGACAGCCGGTCGTGTATGCCTTTGAAGGAGCAATCTTTATCGCTGGAGCGGCGGTGCAATGGCTTCGAGACGCGCTCGGCATCATCGAATCAAGCGACAAGGCAGAAGCCCTGGCCGCATCGATTGAATCCAACGATGGCGTCTATTTCGTGCCGGCGCTGGTCGGTTTGGGCTCTCCCTGGTGGAATTCTGATGTAAAAGGAACGATTGTAGGTCTCACCCGAGCCACCGGAAAAGCCCATCTGGTGAGGGCTGCATTGGAAGCAATGGCGTATCAGATTGCAGATGTGGCTAAAGATATGGAAGAAAACCACATCAAACTCTCCGAACTGCGCGTGGACGGAGGCGCCACCCAAAACCAATTCATGCTCCAGTTCCAATCGGACGTTCTGGAGGTTCCAGTCTTGAGAGCCTCCCAGATGGAATCCACAGCCTGGGGCGTTGCAGCGCTGGCAGGTATGAAAGCCGGACTGATTGCCTCAACCAAGGAACTGTCGGACGCCTGGGAAAGCGACCTCAAACTGAAGCCGAAAACGGACAGAAAAGCCGAGTATCGCGGCTGGCAGGCGGCTCTCAACGGCGCATTTGCCGCGGCCGGACTGCGCTCACCGATTCGCGAGCACGCCAACGTCTGAGCCCCTTTCTTACAAAAGAATTGCCGCCTACACGGTTGTTTCAGTAATTTTTAGAATCTCCGCCTAATTCTTGAAATGCCAGGCGTATTCAAGGCATGAAGAGGAGAGAGGGCGTTCAGACCTTCCCTTCCAAGCCTCTCTCCTCGCTCTTTTCCGGCTTCCATCCAATCTCTTCCGGCGCTCTATATGGTAAAACCTGGAGCTGACCTACCGGAGGGGTTTTTGCGTGAGGAAGACGTACATTTCTGTATTGGTGGCGATTCTGGCAGCTGCCGCTGCTCCAG
This sequence comes from uncultured Candidatus Obscuribacterales bacterium, assembly GCA_964503045.1. Lineage (GTDB taxonomy): Bacteria > Cyanobacteriota > Vampirovibrionia > Obscuribacterales > Obscuribacteraceae > CAYZJR01. The sequence goes on along the minus strand of CAZCZI010000009.1, from coordinate 94,995 downwards.
CCTTTGCCGATCCCGGCGACTCCGGCGTAGTCGACGGCTCAAACGTGCAACAGTTTTTCGGCTCCGGCTTTATTCCAGATCCACAGCAAATGGAAGAAGCGAGCATTCCGTTTGATAAGGCAATCAATATTCCTTGGAGCAGAAAGCGAATTCCGCTGCAACAACCGCAACAGCAGCAAAACATTCAAACTCAAGGTGGAACGGTAAATAACCCTCAAGCTACCAACAGTCAATCTCAATCCGCAAACCAACAGCCGCAACAAGGCAAAAAGAAAAAGAAAGGTTTCTTCGGCACAGTCGGCGGCGCATTTGCATCAACTGCTAACTTCCTCGGCTTCCCGGTCGGCGAAGACAATGACGTCGACGCGACTCTAGCCAGCGACCTCGCTTTGCCCGCGCAACAAGTCGAAGATCAAAAGACTGTGCAGCGCGAAATGAAGCGTGAAGAGAAGCAAAAGAAGAAAGAGCAGAAAGAGAATCAAGACTAGGCTCGAATATTAAAGGCTTAGTCCCAACTAAGCGCTCCGCCGACTTGGTAGTCAATTACACGAGTCTCGAAGAAGTTCTTTTCCTTTTTCAGATCTAGCATCTCGCTCATCCAAGGAAAGGGATTCTTGACTCCGGGATAGCGTTCTGCAAGCCCGATTTGACGCAACCTGCGATTGGCGACAAAACGCAGATATTCTGAGAACATCGAGACATTCAGCCCGAGCACACCGCGAGGCATTGTATCGACAGCATACTGATACTCAAGCTGCACTCCTTGATCTACCAGATCCGAAATTTCGGACTGAAACTCAGGTGTCCACAAATGTGGGTTCTCATTTTTGATTTGATTGATCAAGTCAATGCCGAAATTGAGATGCATAGACTCATCGCGCAAAATGTACTGAAACTGCTCCGACGCGCCAACCATCTTGTTTTGGCGACCGAAACTGAGCATCTGCACGAAACCAACATAGAAGAACAACCCTTCCATGATCACGTAATAACCAATCAAGTTGCGCAAGAATCGCTGATCGGTCTCCGGCGTGCCTGTGTGAAAGTGGGGATCAGCAAGCTCTTGAGTAAACTGAAGTTCGAATACATCCTTTTGGTGAATGCTGGGGACTTCTCGATACATGTTGAAGATCTCGCCTTCATCGAGTCCGAGACTTTCAACGACATACTGATACGCATGAGTATGAACCGCTTCTTCAAACGATTGGCGAAGGAGATACTGCCTGCATTCCGGATTTGTGATGTGCCTATACAACGCAAGAACTAGATTATTAGCAACAAGCGAATCGGCAGTAGAAAAGAATCCGAGATTGCGTTTGATGATCGTTCGCTCGTCCTCGGTCAATCCGCTTGGATCTTTCCACAAAGCAATGTCTCTGCTCATGCTGATTTCTTGCGGCATCCAATGATTCGCGCAAGCATCCAAGTACTTCTGCCAAGCCCATTCATATTTGAACGGAACAAGTTGATTCAGATCCGCTCTGCAATTGATAATGCGCTTCTCGTCCACTGTAATTCTTTTTGCGTTGAACGAAATCTCTTCAACACCGGTCAGTCCTGCGCCTTCTTGAACGTCAGCGATTTGTATCGTCATGTTCTCCGGTGGCTTAAAGTCCATCACCGGTTGGGCCGTTTGTTCGACAACGACTTTTGAACTTTGTGTTTCAGTAGCTTCGAAATCATCAAAACTCAACATATGTGGCTCCTGTTCTATTCATTGAAAGGGGTGACAAAGACTATTGGCAGGCCTCGCAATCGGGATCGGTAATCGAGCAGGCCTTGGGTTGTGTCGCAGAGCTTGCAACCGCAACCGCATTTAGTGCAGAAGTTTGAATCGTCGACTTCTCCGGCGCGGTAGCAGAGGTGGTGCGCAGGTAATATGTTGTCTTCAGCCCCAAACGCCATGCCGTCCTGTACATCTCATCAAGCTTTCGCCCACTCGGCTCAGCCATGTACAAGTTGAGACTCTGCGATTGGTCGATCCACTTTTGCCTGCGCGCGGCACATTCAAGCAACCAGCTGGAATCGATTTCGAAAGCAGTGGCATACAGTTTTTTCAAATCAGCTGGAATACGTTCGATTGGCATCACTGAGCCATCGAAGTACTTCAGATCATTCACCATTACTGCATCCCAAAGACCTCGAGCCTTAAGATCTTCAACAAGATGGAAGTTTGTGACTGTAAAATCGCCGGAGAGATTGGACTTCACATACAGATTTTGAAAGGTTGGCTCTATAGACTGGCTGACTCCGACAATGTTAGAGATAGTTGCAGTAGGTGCAATCGCAAGGCAATTGCTGTTGCGCATTCCCCATTGTTTTATGTGCTCGCGAACGACGTTCCAATCCATACGCGAACTCGAATCAATCTTCAACTGCACATCCGCATCAGTACCGCGCGACTCTGCAAGAAGTTTTTGACTGTCGAATGGAAGAATTCCTCGGTCCCACAGAGAGCCCTTGTAACTCTGATAGGCTCCACGCTCTCGAGCAAGCTCGCTGCTCGCCAGAATTGCGAAGTAACTCACAGCCTCCTGACTCGCGTCTGCAAACTCGATAGCTTCACGTGATGCATAGGGCATCTTCAACGTGAGAAGCGCATCCTGAAATCCCATAACTCCAAGTCCAACAGGTCTATGCTTGAAGTTAGAGTTTCTTGCTTTGCCCACACTGTAGTAGTTGACATCTACAACATTGTCCAACATCCGCATCGCCGTAGAGCAAGTCTTCTTGAGCTTCTTAAGATCAAGCACACCATCCTTGATGTGAGCCACAAGATTTATAGAGCCCAGATTACAAACTGCAATTTCATTTGCAGAGGTATTCAACGTAATTTCGGTGCACAAGTTCGAACTGTGAACGACACCGAGGTGCTGCTGCGGGCTGCGCAGATTGCACGGATCTTTGAATGTCATCCACGGGTGCCCTGTCTCGAACAGCATCGAGAGCATCTTGCGCCACAAACTGAGAGCTGAAATTCGCTTGAACAATTTGATACCGCCGGTGTCAGCCAATCGTTCATACCGCTCGTATGCAGCTCTAAAGTCAGCGCCGAATTTATCGTGCAGGTCCGGCACTTCCTCTGGAGAGAAAAGAGTCCACTCGCTGTTCTTGATTACACGCTCCATAAAGAGATCGGGAATCCAGTTAGCTGTGTTCATATCGTGTGTTCGGCGGCGATCGTCGCCTGTGTTCTTGCGCAGTTCCAAAAACTCCTCGACATCAAGATGCCATGTTTCCAGATAACAACAAACAGCACCCTTGCGCTTTCCGCCCTGATTTACTGCAACAGCGGTGTCGTTTACTACTTTGAGGAACGGCACCACACCTTGGCTCTTACCATTGGTGCCTTTGATGTGCGAACCCAATGCTCTTACGGGCGTCCAGTCATTACCTAGTCCACCGCTGTATTTCGATAATAATGCGTTTTCGCGCACCGCATCGTAAATGCCGGCGAGATCGTCAGATACAGTGGTCAGAAAACACGATGAAAGCTGCGGGCGTTGAGTGCCGGAGTTAAACAAAGTTGGAGTCGAAGACACGAAATCAAAACTGGACAGCAACTCATAAAACTCAATTGCTCTTTGTTCTCTATCTACTTCTGAAATCGCCAAACCCATGGCCACTCGCATCCAAAATGCTTGTGGCAACTCGAAGCGTCTTCCATCAATGTGCAGCAAATAGCGATCGTATAGAGTTTGCAGCCCGAGATACTGGAATTTGAGATCTCTATCAGGTTTCAATCCGGCAGCTACCTTAGTTAAATCGAACTGCGCAAGACGCTCATCAATTCTGCCTGCGGCAATGCCTTGCTTGATGTATGATCCGAAGTACTCGGCATACTTCGCGCTCATTTGATCGTGCGTTACGGCTTCGCCGACAACCTCGTATCTCAACTGATCCAAAAGCAGTCGAGCAGTCACATACGTGTATGCAGGCTCCAACTCGATTAGAGTCCGTGCGCTCAGAATCACGGCCTTGAATACTTCCTCTTCAGGCATACCGTCATACAAGTTTTGAATCGTTTCGCCGATAATCTTCTCTGGCTCCACGACACTGCCCAATCCACGACAGGCCTCCTCAACTACAGTCTCTAAGCGAGCGCGATCGAACAACCGATACACACCGCCGGCGGTGACAACCTGGAGTTGCAACTCGCCCTGCCGTGTTTCTTGTTTTTGATTCGCTCTTTCTTGTGCTCGCGCTTCGCGATACAACACATATCGACGCGCAGCCTCATGCTCACCGGCACGCATCAAAACCAATTCGACTTGATCCTGTATATGTTCTATGTGAAGAAGCCCGCCGCCCGGCAGCCTGCGCATCAAAGTCTGAGTCACTTCATCAGTCAGTTTTTGAACGATGTCTCTAATACGAGATCCTTCTGCGTTGTCACATGCCAGAAATGCCTTGGTCATCGCCACGGCAATTTTTGCCGGCTCGAACTCCCCGACACTGCCATCTCTGCGAAGCACCTTGTATTGCATTGATGTTTCCGGACGAGATGCTTGTTGTCTCGTCGCCGACGGTGCATTCTCCAGAGCCACTTTAGACATTTCGATCACTCCCCAATATATGTATCGTGTGAAAGAAATGCTGAGAACAAAAAACCCCCTGGTTTATTGAGACCAAGAGGCAAGAAGATAAGTCGAGTCGGGACAATTAGATTGTTGCGCCGTCAAGACGAATCCTCTTTACCTCGAAGAGGTTGCGTCTGGCACTCGAGTGGGTAGCCTGGCTTGCAGATTATCTGCTTACAGTTGCGGGACAGCAGCGGAGTTTCACCGCCTTTCCCCCACCAAATCGCTTAACCGGTTGCATCCCTAATTCAGCCGAAGCTGTCTAGTTAAAAATTGGATGACCACGCTGCGATTCCTGATGTTGTCGAGTGCGCAGTTGATTTTTGAAGTTGTTCCTCAGCAAAATTCCGATGCGTTTGAAGGTAACACTCGTCGTTACACAAATGCAAGAGCGAAAATTTCTGCAAATTTCAGCAGTATCAAATGCGGCTATTCATGAGCTTTCACATCGTTCGAGCAAGCTAGATCGATATTGCTTTTCATGGCACGATCAGACCCGATTGCGATAGCGATTACATATACCAAAGAGGCGATCGGCCGAAAAACTAATCTTCTTCAGGTTCCGGACGGATGCGCTTTTTATATGCGTAAAGCCCGTTGGACCCCCAAACATTGGCTCGCCAGAAATACACCAGCTGGTACTGCGTCAAAAACTCTTTGTTATTGAGTAATCCGTTTTGCGCAAAACAATCAAAGAAAAGAATCAAGTCAGGTTTTAATGTAAGCACCGCCTTCGGTGGTATTGAGCACCATACCTTAGCTTCGGTTCGCTCACTGGGTGGTACAGGATAGAACGGCACCGCCTCTTTAGACAGCAGTCCACCGAGATCGAGCATCTTCACCTTGGGCAGGTAATAGCCCAATACACCAGGCTCAATCGAGGCGATCTCTTTTGGCGGTCTTGCCAATCGCTCAAACATTCCCGCTGCAATCTTGTATTGCACCAGTCGACTTTGCGATGGATCCCATTGAAGAAGAACTCTAGACAGCAATGGTCCTTGAATCACGAGATAAGCAGCAAACGAGTAGGCAAGTATTTTTGCGGCTGGTTGCTTCCGCGCAAGTCGGTCTAAATGCATTATCGAAAATGCAACCACAATGGAGGGCAAAATTGAATACCAACAGGCATACCAAGAGTAAGTCCAGGGGTTCATCACGATTTGAAACAGAAGAATCGCCGACAGCGCATAGAAGTAGAAGCGCAGACAAGACCTTGTATTGCCGGCTACCCTCAAGATTCCCAATGAGACAAGTGAAGTTACGGTTTTTCCGATATAACAAGCTTGAGCGGCCCAAAGCGGAATTACGTGCAAGAACGCAAGCCCAAACTCGATCGGAGAAAAAAGCGGCACCACTAAATAACCGATGCAGTTGGTACCAATCGTGCTCAGTAAGAATCCCGGTGTGGAGTCGGAAGGACTGTATTTGGAATGGAACATATGTGAGCGTCCAATCGCCCCTTGAGGCATGACTGTTCCAAAATACCAATAGATAAATCCAAACCAAGCACCGGCTACGAGAATCGGAGGAAGCCACGAGCGAAGCACCGCTTTTGGTGCATACTTGCGCGTCCACATCAGTCCACAACCCAACCAAAATATTCCTTCAGGTCTCGCCAAAAGAAGAAGTGCGCAAGTCCATGCGAAAAGCTTCAAGCGCCTTGCGTGCAGCGCCGCAATACTGAGCACTGTGAGCAGCGTCACCATAGATGTTTCTTTGCCCGTCCAAACTTCGTTTACCGCGTAAGGACTAAATGCAAAAACCAAACCACCGATGAGTCCTAGAGTGCTCGATCTTGTCAGCTTCTTCAGCAAGTTGACAATCATCACAAACGAAATCGTATCCAACACAATGTTGAGACACGGCGAAAGAATCTCAATGTCCTTAAACTGCGTGATCAGCACCAAAAAGGAAAGTGCAAGAATATGCAGGTGCGAAGTAAACCCCATCACATGTTCGGGCGGATTGTAGTCGAGCGTATGAAGGGTAGCCAGATTCAAAACATAGCGATAGTCGTGGTACACATCGTCGCAACCGATCGGATACTGTAAGAGTCGAACGATTGTCAGTCCGATAATGGAAAGCGCAAAAACTGTTTGAAAAAAGACACCCTGCCTGCGATACATGAGCGGCGAAAGACAGGCAACAACTCCTGCAATCATGATTCCGACTTGGAGCCGAGACCATACTTCGGGCATCATTCGAATATTTTCAACGTCGAGCGGATCTTGTTGCGTAAACGTCTCTATGACTCGCTGCACGCCAGCTAGCCCTACAAGCCACCAAGCAAGAAAAGTAGCGAGCAACGCCAGGGTAATAGACAACGAAATGCGCTCCGCCACGCCCAACGACCTCGAGCGCTCAAGCAGTTTGTCTATTAGTCCCTTCTTTTGCACCTCTTTATTATCCAGCCTGTGAAGTGGAATCACCAGCAAAAATTAGATGAGTTGGTGTGTTATAAATACTTGACGAGTGGATCGATATCAATATTGACATCAAAGCGAGCTACGGTTTTGACTCAAGAAAAATCAACCGGCAATAAGTGGACTAGCAACCGACTCACGTCTTGCCTTTTGGCGGTAGTTGCAGCACTCGCGCTGGTGCGAATGATCGGGCTGGAGCATGACCAAACTACGCATGTACCCTACAAAATCGATCAAAAGGAAAGTGAAATCCAAACAAAAATCAAGAATCTTGGTCCAGATGCGGCGCCGACACAGAAGTATCCACTTTTGATGGAACTGGCAGAGCTTTACCACGGAGCCTGCAAGTGGGATAAGGCGTCAGAGCAGTACGATCAAGCCCTGCTCTTGATCGATCCGAAACAACGTGAAGATGTTGCTGTTTGCTTGACGAAAATGGGCGACTTGCAAAAAGATTCCGGGGATTTTGCCAAAGCAAAAGAAAAGTACGAAGAAGCATTAAAATTGCGTCGCGAAGATAACAATGTTTCCGGTATTTCGCAGTCGCTTTCAGATCTTGGTGCCATGTATATGACCCAGGGCAGATACTCCGATAAAGTGCAGGTCAAACAATGGAGTTTTGACAAGGCTAGAAAACTTTTGAGCGAGGCGGCCGACAATCTCAAAGCTTCAAACACAAAGAATCCCGAATTGGGACAACTCATTCGCAACTATAAAGCGTTGCTCGATATCGAAACAGAAAAGTATGATCAGCTCCACAAAGACATTCATGACTTAGAACTCTGGAAGGGCGGCTAATCATCTTTTTCCTGTGCCGGCTTCTCGACCTTCACTGCTTGAAAGAGTGCGAATGGTTTAAGGCTTTCCACTTTAAAGTTCATCTTTTCGACCGCTGTTTTTAGCTCGTCAGGCGGGTCGTACAGGTAGAACGACTTGCAGTCTTCCGGCAAAAGCGAGAGAACTGGTTTGTGGTCAAACCAAATGATCTTTGTCTGAGGCTTCAAGATATGGCTAAGTGACAGGAGTTGCGTGAAGTTTGTCCACTTAGGACCCTCCATCGAGACAACAAGCGGTTCTTCTTTCGAGTTGATAAAGTCCGCAATCTCATGCAACTTAATTTGCCCCATAGTGGTAGGCTCCGGGTCACCGAGGCGTTCAACCGCCAGGAAAGACTCCAGCCCGAGCACCACAAGTGCCACCACGACTGCCGCTGTTTTGAAAAAGAGTTTTTCATGCTGAAACAGTCGCCAGAGCCCTACGCTGATGAGCGTCAATCCCACGAAGGGGGCAGCCGCAACGTATTTTGGGTACATCGATCTCTTCCCACCTAATATGGCATCTTGCAGAAACATGACACAAGCACAAACAACAAATGTGATAATCAAGTATTTCGCGATTTGTTTTTGGCTCATGCAAACGTAGATTGTGCATCCAACAAAAATGGCAAAGAACACGTAGATCAAAACTTTTCCCAAATCAAATGTGGGAATGTACACAAACATTGCAACTGGGCACTGTATCCAGGCTTTTAGAAGATCGGGGAAAAATGGAATTCGCTCGCTCATCCACTTCGATCCTTGCTCAGCAGCGCTCAGATTGTTGAAAAACACAGACAACCAAGGAGAAAACAACATGACCGCCGCAAAAGTAAACAATAAATTTCTCAGTGGTTTTCCCGTGAGAAATTTGCCTTTGGAATCAATGACAGTGTAGATAAAGTTGCTCACAGCCAAAAGTGCAAGCATTATGTGCGAATACAAGCCTACGGTCAAAATAGCAGCGTAGAGTATCCAATCACGAATCTTGTCTGTTCTGTATGCTCGCAGGAAACTTGCCATGCTCAAAAAAAGCATGAGAAAGTAGAGGGAATACTCTCTAATTTCTCGCGAATGATGCAGGGCCATTGGGGACACAGTAACAAAAACAGCCATCAACAATGCACACTCAAACGCACCGGTCAGCTCCAATCCCAGCCAAAAAGCCGCAGGAATCGCAAGTGTTCCAAAGAATGCCTCAGGAATCCTCAACTGATCGTAAGTGTGATCACCATACACTTGCCCCCAGATCCAAACCACGAAATAGTTGAGTGGACTGTGGTTTGGATCGTAGTAAGCCAGCGAAGAAACAATGCCCTTCAATCCATTGCCGCCAGTGGGTGATTGCAGAATTTCCGTCAAGTCGTGCGCCGTTGTTATGCGATTGGCCAATACCATTCTCGAACCTATGCCGTAGCCGGCGACGTGCTGCAGCGTTAGGGCCTCGTCATTCCAAACCACCGGCCTCGTTAGTTGCTGAAACCTCAGTTGTGCCCCCAGCATAAGAAGGGTGACAACCAACACGACTATCACGGCACGGCGAGTAGATTGCTTGGTTTCCTGAGGTGTATTGCTCGTTGACTCGTTCAAAATCACGACCTCTCATCGCGGCGAAAGGTCTGTTGAATTTCGACAGCGCCAAAAGGAAGACTCGCTTTTTTCAGCTCTATTGCACGCGGCTGTGGACGCGGCTGTGGACGCGGCTGTGGACGTTGCCACCGCACGTAGACCAACACTCCTTTGCCCCCCCAATTTCTTGCTGCATAGGCGGCAATGAGCCTGTACTCCGACAGAAACTCCCTGCTTTTCAAAAGCCCGTTGTCGGCAAAAGCATCACTAAATAAGACGTAGTCGGGTCTTAGCTCAAGCACAGCCCGCACTGGCACAGAACACCAAACAGGCAAGAGCGTTCGTTGATTTGGTGGAGTCGGATAATACTTTGGCATGCGATCATCAAGTAGACCACCCAAGTCGACAACCTTATAACCAGGCGCGCTGCAACCAAGATTATACGCAAACACACCGGGTTCGAAAGCCGCAACCACACCCCAGTCACGACGCATCGAGCCCAGATCGCGAGCAGCATGAACGTACGCAACCAAACGCTCTCTATCCTGCGAATATTGATACAACGACGACAAGAAAGCACGTTGCGCTTGCTTGACTAACGCGGGTGGGTTCCAAAAACCGATCTCGAAGAGTCGCGCCGGAGGCAGCCGAGCAAACGCAGGTACAATCACTATCGTCAAGACAAAGGTGCAGAGCGCTTTGACAGCCAGCGACTTAGACTCTCTCAAAAACCTCCAAATCTTCCTCACAATAAGTGGTACCAGAAATACATAGATAAGGGAGAACCACCCGTAGTACCAATTGAACATCCAAGGATTGAAGGCGATAAAACACCCAGCCAAGAGCAATACAGATACGTTGTAAAATCTCAGCCATCCAATTTCACGACTCAACTCACGTAACAGAACAAGAACAAAGATTCCCTGCACCGTCCAAGCAGAGGCCGCCTGAAAGTCGGGCGACAACCAACTGGAAAGAAGATGCCCGAGCGTATCAGTTCCAATTGAAAGTGTCACAAAGTGACCGGCATAGTCAGGCAGATCTTGGAAGGTGTGGAACATGTGAGATCTGCCGATGTAGCCATGAGGCACGACTGTCCCAAAGTAACAAAACAAAAACACATAGCAGGCCGCCACGAGTGCCAAAGGCGGCGCCCACGTCAAAGCGAGTATCTTTTTGTCTCGCCATAAATCGCGAGTCTTGAGCAGCGCAGCAAACAGGTAGAGAAAACCCTCAGGTCGCGTAAGACTCAGCAACGCCGCAGCCCAAGCAAACAAGCGGCTCTTCCCGCGCTTGAGGGCGACAAGCGATGTAACGATCAAAAACTCAATCAGCGAAGCCTCTTTGCCGACAATCACCTGCTGAACAGCGTACGGACTGGCTGCAAACAAATAAACCGACAGAATTGCCAGAAGCGGACCAACCGATTCTCGCATTAGAACAAACACGCCCAAGGCGCACAGAGTGCGCAAGAAGATGTTGATCATCTGGGACACTGCTGCAAGATCCAGATTCGGCATCAACAGACCACCGAGATAGAGAAGCAACAAATGTAAGTGCGAAGTGAAACCCATGATGCGCTCGCCTGGGTTGAAGTCAAAGCTTATGCCATGAATCCAATTGAACACGTAGCGATAGTCAATGAAGGGATCATCCATCGACCCAGGAATTTGCAACGCCATAACAGCGCACGAGAACTGCAAGATAAGCGCGATTGCGATAAACTCGACTAAGCTCCTCTTCAGCGGCAAAGTTATTCGAGACAAGTAGCTCACATAAAACAACGCCAAAAGCACGCCGGCAGTAGCCATCATGGAAGGCAAACGCGATTGCGACAGTACTGCTTCGTTGTAAATGAGCGACGGCATCCCAAGGGCGGCATACATTTCGAGCGCTTGCTTACTTTCAAACGAAAAGAAATACCAGAGCAATCCAACTACAGGCAATTGAAGCCCAAGCCCAACGCACCAGCTTTTCCAGTTAAGCAAATATCTAACTTTCTGCAGAAGCGATTCCTCTAGGATCAACTTTTATGTGCCCAGCCACGGTGATTACGTGCGAATTAAGCTGAGTGTCTGAATTTATCTTTCATATGTTGTATTCATAAGAGTGATCATCGTCCATTTCAGGGAATGTAAGGGGTGGCAAGGAGTAACTGTCGAAGCATCAGAGTATGACAAGCGGACAGACAGATCAACACAACGACCCAGACAACACCAGCCCCGGCGAAGGCGGTGCCACCCAGGATCAGGAGGGGAACGGTTCTCAATCCACACCCGCTCCTCAAAAGTCTGCCGCCGAACAAGAGAAAGAAGACCTTGCCAATCTTGGCAAGCTCATGCTCGATATTGCCGACATTATTGACGACCAAGAGACCTCAGCTGCCGCCGAGGCTAGTGTTGGCGGCGTCAAGACCGCTCCAATTCCTGCAACTGCTGTTGACACCGCAACAGCTTTTCAAGCTGCCGCAGGCACGGAAATCGATACCAGCACGACTCCTTCAGCTCCGGCACCCGCGGTAGAACCTTCGAGTTGGGCGCCGCAACAATTATTGGACACTTCAGATTCTGCCGCCCCGCCGAAGCCGACCTCGTCCCAAACCAAACTAAATCCATTTTTTGCCCTTAGTGAAGCCGCGGCAAAACGAACACAAGAACAAGCTCTTCTGAAACTTCAACAGGAAGCCGAACAAGCTCCAGCTAAACAGGCTACGCCAGACGAACAACCTGCTGCAATTCAACCAGCGCTAGAGGAGGAAGGCCTGACTCCACAGGTAGTGCTAGCTCAACCGATGCCTCAGGCAGCCGAACCTGCTGTCCAAGCCGCAGAACCGATACCTCAATTCACTTCCCTGCCTCACCCCCCTGAAGCCATTCCTCAAGCCGCTGAAATCTCGAAATGGGCCGCACCTGCTCCAACTGCACCTAATGCTCAGAGCCTAGCGAACGCACCATCAATGGTGCCAGCACCAATCATCTCCGCACCTCCAAAATGGGCATTAGATGCGGCAGCAGCAGCTCCATCCGTTCCAGAACCCGAACCGACTCCAGCACCACCGCCTTCCGATGCCGCTTCACCGCCGATTCTCAGTGCGGTGGTTTCAAAACGCGAGCTCAGTCAATCTGCACAACTTCAATCACCCGAATCTCAAGCTCCGCCTGCCGCAACCGAATGGGCTCCGCCCCTTGAGACAACCCTGCCTCCTCTGGAGTCGCAGCTGCAAGACATGCCGATAGGCGAGTCTCAACCAATTGCACAGACTTCTTCAGAAGAACCGCCGTACGATCCGTACAAACCCTACCAG
>CAZCZI010000009.1:32309-82204 GCA_964503045.1 uncultured Candidatus Obscuribacterales bacterium | reverse complement strand
CCGCAACCTGCTTACGAGCCGCAGCCAGCCTATGCGCAACCTGATTACGAGCCGCAGCCGGCTTATGATCCGCAACAGCAATATGATCCTCTCCAGCAGCCGTACACGCCACAGCAAACTGAAAAACCTCTGGAACAAGCCTACGCTCCTTTGCAGCAGGCTTACGAGCCTCAGCAAGGTTTCGCCACCCAGCAACAGCCTTACTATGATCCTCAACAGCAAACTTACGATACGCAACCTCATTCCGAACCGCATTACGAACCGCAAGCCGAACCAGACAACTCTCAGACTCAACAGGAACAGCCGGCAGCGCCTGAGACAGAAGAGCCGGTTGATCTGCGCACTTTGTTTTCTAAGGATGCCGATTCGGTATCGAGCTCTCTTCCAAAAGCGCGGGACCTATCTCATCAGTCGACATCACGCTCGCTTATTCGTCGCCGAACCAACGAAGCCCAGGCTCCTCAAGAGCCAAGCAAACCGGCACCGGCAGAAGCTCGGTCCGACTCTTCCACAGAAGCGGTAGATCTTCGCAATCTCTTCTCGGAGGATGTAGCCCCATCGGTGCCATCTCCGTCGCCATCGCCAGCTCCAGCTCCTCCTCCACCACCTCCTGCGCCGCCAGCTCCGTCTAACCAACCGGCATCGGCATCACTGTCTTCACAAATCACGCCGGAGATCATTCAAGCGCAAGAACAGCGATTATCAGCAATCAAAAAGACACTTGAGACATCTGCTGAGTTCGGCGCACTGGCAGATGACGAATTCAAAGTGACTCATACTCCGGAGCAGCTTCAAAATATTGCTCAAGAAACGAAAAAATCAAAACCTCGAAAAACCTTCTTGGGTCTTCCTTCGTGGGGAGCGCACAATTCACTGACTGCCAACGATCCCGGCGCGCAAAATCAACAACCGCCGCAACAGAAGGCTCGCAAAACTTTCTTCGGTTTGCCTACTTTCGGCAGCAACGAAGCGGTGAACGAACAACCCAAGCCTCCGTCAGAGCCTGGTGCTAAGCCCCGAAAGACATTTCTAGGAATTCCGGCAATTCCGTTAGTGGAAAATCTCTTCAATCGAGATGCACCACCGGCAGAACCACCGCCTCAGCAACAAACGTTCGAGCCGGAATTTATTGATACACCCTCGGATCCCAATAGGCAAACAGTATTCGATCGCGCGGCGCAGACGGCTGCAGAGTATCAGCAAGAGCCAGGAGCCGACGATCTTTCCGAGTGGATAAAGAGCGCACATTACGCGTTCGAGCGCGGGCAGTTCGAAGTTGCAGAGCGCTATTATCTTCGAGTTTTGGGAATCATGGAGACTCGCGCAGATCTTGAAGAGTCGCTCGTCGTCACGTGCATGAAAAACCTCGGTGATGTCTACTTCTTCCTAGGCAAAACCGAAGATGCAGTGGATGTGTTTGAACAGCTAGCCTCGACTCTAGAGAAGACGCCAGACGAAACATATCTAAATGTGGTCGTAGATCTGGCGCGTGCTTACGGCACTGTAGGCAAGCTGACTCAAGGTTCAGAGCTTTGCATGCGCGCTATGCAGCTAGCAGGCGACATACTGCCTCCCGGACATGAGCTGCATGGTAGATTGAACAATGCATATGTCGGCATCATTCGTCGCAAATCTGGAGATGCTCGCTCCGTCGATCTCACAGGCGCACCAAACAAACGCCAAACACAAGAACGTACCGGCATCGGTCTGCGCGGCAAGGTCGCAGTACGCCTCGAGCCAATCGAGGATGAGACTCGAATTCGCAGCGACGAACTGATGAAGTCAAAAGACTTCCTCGCGGCTCTGAATACGGTTGGAATCACAGTTCTCGTTTGCGGAATTATTCTGGGAACCACTCAAAAGTTCTTCAGCACCATCGCAGCCACCGAGCAGGCGAAAGCATCAGCGGAGTATACCGGGCGCGAATACAAAACGGTGGATGGACTGAAGAGTTTGCGCTTCGACAAAGATAATGTTTGCTATTACTGGCACGAAGGGAAGCTGGTGCCCGCTAAGTATTTTGCAGTAGGCGGTTCTTGGATGGAAGCAGTTCGCTTGCTGGCCGGCTGCCAAAGAGTGAAAGACATTTGGTACCAGGCCAAAGGCGATCGGATAATCGATAGTGACGGCTCGACTTTGTATCTAGGAACAGCTCCCGAAAACGATGTTGCAAAAAAAATGTGGTGGTATTCCGGTTTTGCGGACTGGCATATGAAAGAGCACAAATCGTATCCAACCGACGAACAGAAGTGGAAAGATGTCGCACCCAACTTCTATTACACCAACCCATTCAACGGCAAACCGGACTTACCTACGTTCATTCAGGCGAAGGGAGCCGCCTCACCGAATACACCACAAATCACCGCCAGTGGTGCAGCTTGGCCAAGACAGCCTGCCGCCCGTCCAGGCGCAATAACCGCACTTTGCTTGGATTACGTACGCTTCTTCATCCGTGGATATGATCGCGACGGCGTGCTTCTTACATCAAGCAAGCCTGGAAGGTATTTTTATCTCGAACTAAGAGATGGACAAAACATTACACAAGACGAACTCTTGAAATTCAAAGACAAAGCAGAACAAACGCAAGATCCAACACCTGTCCGCGTCTACATGACGCAGGACGCCGGTGTTGCCAGCGTACTCTCATTTATGAAGATTGGCATTCCCGGTGGATTGTGGCTTTTGTGGCTATTGTCTCTGGGACAGTCATTTGTAGTTGTTAGACTTTGCGACACAACAGCAAAACGACTACTGGCATTTGCGGGGGTGCTCGTGCCAACCATCTTGTTGTTCATGTGGTACGTGATTGCTCTTAGTTGGGTGTGACGCAACCAACATTCCTAATATCCGATCAACGACACCAATTGGCGAGCCACGTTGCTCAGGCGATTGTACAACGACGCTCGTGTGGTATTTGAGTTAACCCATTGATCGGCATGTAGCAATGAGCCATGTCCTGCCGCATTACAAAGCCCGCTTGGCGCGTTTTCAGAGTATTCGCTCTGGAAGTTGGTGGTCAGATTTCCATATTGGTCCAGTGCCAACACAAACAATGGAATACCAGAATTTCCGAGCTGCTGGGCCTCTGTAAATGCATCATCATGCGCAGGGGCATTATTGTAGTCCGAATAGGCGTTATTGGCGAAGTCTCTGGTCGGCACGCCGTCGGTAACCAACAGCACAGCCTTCATGGCACCTGGACGTGCATTGCTACCGGTGTTGTTGAGGTCAAGGCGAGCCTTCTGCAGAGCATCTGCTATGTGCGTTCCCCCATCAGGCACCAACCATGCGGCTGGACTGTTATTGACAGGCGGAGCAATCCAAGCTTGAACCTGTCCATGATTGTTGGTACCTCTGTCCAATGCGATCATTGGCAGCGGGAAACTTCCCTTACCACCGGCGGTGGCATAGGACCAGGAGATGTTGTGAGCGCCGAAAGTATCGGTCGCGCTGGTGCCGGCTCTGTCGTTGAACGTGACAAGGCCGAGGTGGCAGTCCGTGGAAGTCTTGAGCTTGTTAATGAAATTGTTCAGTGCATCGTCGATCGTAGCCTTTGGTTCCAACCTGCTCAGTGACAATGCTTCGTAGGCAGATTTATAACCAAGCGTCGGCGTGGCGCTGAGAGCCGCTAAATCGAGACCTGCAAGTTGCGCAGTTGTGGGAGTCTCCAGGTTGCCGCGTGCTGCCTCCACCAAAGTTCCTACGTTGCGGAAATCGTAGCCGGTGAAGCCTCCGCTTCCGTTGTATCCGGAGAATGTATTGTTGTTATCGAGGTTTACAACAAGATCTGTGTACATGGTTTTGTCAGAACCGTACTGCCCAGTTGTCACTACTGCAGCACGCGCCGGTTGCTCTAAGACCGGAGTGATCTTGATTCCATTGGGCAATGCATTGTGTTTCTTGTGACGATAGGCCATGTATTCCGCAGCGCTGTTGTCGCCATAGGTCTGAGTCCCCGTAGCGTATCCGGGGCCCGGGGTTAGTGCTGCTACACCCACTGACGGACCCAGACCAGGTTTAGCTCCAGGTGGGGTATCCCCAGGAGGTGACCCACCGTTGGAAACACCACGAAGAGGGACGGTGTCACCAGTCGGGCCCGTCTCGCTGAATTCTTTCGGACAGCTTGATGGAAAAGTGTTTGATGCATCTAAGTTTTGAGGCATCAGAGCGTTTGTTGCATTGCCCATTTTGGGACTGCACAAGACTGTTCCGATTGGACCTTCAGTTGGGTTTCCGCCCGTGTCGGTAGGAATATCGTAACGCGGCGCGCCACTGCCGGCGGGGTTTCCCAGTGCCGGGTCCCACGTGCGCCGCACAAGAGTAATCTTGGTTTGATCGTCCATCGAAGCGGACAGGTCGTAACAAATCACCAGGTCTAGAGCCGGCAATGCCGCCAAACTCTCAACCGCAACGGTATAGGACGAAATGCCGATCGCACCGAAACCACCAGAAAACAGAGGGAAATTGTATGCACCATGCACTCTGATCACGTTACCCGTGGCAGAAGGTGACTTGGTCATCGGATCGTCAAATTCGAAGAAAACTTGGGCTTGTCCTGCAGCCGGTGTAAGTGCCGTAAGGCTCATCACTTCAGTTGCACCGGTGAGCATCTTTCCGTGAATACTGTTCTGCTTGAAGATATTCAAGGCAACCAATCTTGCTTGCACTTGCGGCGAAGCAGAAGTGGACGACATAATCGTCGTCTCACCGGCTAGAGCTGCCAATTCAACACAATGCTTCAGCTGCTCTCGCGCCAACATCAGTCGACTTATCTCATAAGAGACAATCGCCAACGTCCCGACAAAAAAGATAGCGAGAACTAAGTTTAGGGACAGAGTCGCCTGACCTCTCGATCGACTCGATTTCATATTTCAATTCCGCTTTGGTGGGGAACGTGCCGAAGGTACCTTAACATTCTATCACAATCATCTTTACATCCAGTCTTTTATATACGGCAAATGTCCGACTCAAGTGTCGAAAAAAATACCGGGGTAGCCTACAAAATTACCGAGGTAGCGGGACCAAGGTATTCAAAAAGGTCGTCAAAAAATACCGCGGTAATCAATTAGCTCGACCACCAACTCTCGAAAATTAGAGTGCCAGCATCTTACGAGCCGGATGTGACAATGTCGTGAAACTCAAAAGTTACGGCAAAAGATACTTCGTTTTGACGATAGGGCTGGTGTAAGTCTGCGAGAAATCAAAGACGTTGGTGAAGCTGGCACCAAAGAAGTAGATTGGCGTTGGAAGGGTTACCCTGGTTCTGGTGGTGACTTTGACAAATGGACACTGTCCGGCAGGTGGAGCGCCTCCGAAGTCCTGATATTGAAATGCAGCACCAGGCAATAGAGTAATTGTTCCTATAAAGGTACCGTCAGTTTTGTGTGACTTCACCGACGCCGACGCAAGGCTCCAGGCCTTAGTGGCATCAGGCGCCAGCGATGCGGCTCTTGCTGCGTCTCTTGCTGCGGTGTCATTGATCTGACAACCAAACATGAGCAGGCAAACATTAATAGACAAAATAACGAGAACCAACACCAAAAATGATGAAGTCGCAACTTCTAAAAAACTAAATCCACCATTTGGTCTGATCTTCATACTCTTACTTGTTAAGTCCCTGAGGTACTTCCGCTCCTGCTGTCGACAGCACCATCACGGGTGCAGGCGAAGTCAGTCCCGGTACTCCAACTCCCAATATACCGCCTGGCATTGGCAGTAGTGGGTCAAAACTTCCCGACAGCTGCACTTGAATTGTATATACATTGTTTAGCGGGTCGGCCGCAGTTGCCAGCGGGGTGTCGGCTGGTTGGTTGCCGCTCGTGCCGCCTAGATCAGTATAGAGAATAAACACTTGGCACCCACTTCCTGGAATTGGTCCCAAGGTGATTCCGCTAAATGCTTGGGCTGATTTAACCGCCCAAAATCTCGCCGTGTTTACTGAAGAAATCAAACCTGCCGAAGCATCATTTGCCAAAAATGTTTGGCATTTTGCAGCGTTCTGGGCGGCTTCTCTGGCGGCGTTCCAGAAAAAACCGTATCGAATCGCCATCGTTGCTAACATTATCAACGGAAAGGCTAGGCAGACTAAGATGAGCCACAATGCAAGTGGCAGCTCTACCATGCTGTTTCCACGGTGTCGCGTCCTTCGATGTCTCAGAATCTTCATGTTTTTACCTAAAATCCAATGAGCGTAACAAGCTGTCTTGCCACGTTGCTAAGACGACTGTATAAAGAGGCTTTTGTCGTGTTCGGGTCTTGCCATGTATCGATATGCAAGACGCCACCATGCCCGGCGGCACCGACAATGCCACTAGATCCGGTATCAGAATACTGTGCTTGCATCAAGGAGGACAAGGAGCCGAATTGATCCAGAGCAACAACGAATATGGGTATTCCTTGTGCACCGGCAGCTGTCGCTTGGGTAAGGGCATCATTCAATGCGGGTGTGTTGTTGGTGTCATCATAAGAGTTTGTACCGGCAAGATCTCTTGTCGGTAATCCGTCTGTCATCAAAAGAATTGCCTTCATCGAACCCGGGCGAGTGTTTGAAGTCGTGAAATTGGCAAGTGCTTTGTTGAGTCCATCGGCTACGTTTGTGCCGCCATCAGGCATCATCCAAGCGACCGGCGTGGTAGAGGCTTGCGGAAGCAACCACGACTGAACGGCCCCATAGTTGTTTGTTGACGGGTCCAACGGCACTTGCGGTAATGGGAAAAATCCTCTTCCTGCAATTGAATATGACCAGGAAACATTGTGAGCACCAAAACAGTCGGTCGGATTTAAACCAGCTCTGTCATTGAATGTAACCAGCCCGAAGTGCGCATCAGTAGAGCGCGAAACCTTGTCCATGAATTGAACCAAGGCAGCATCAACGGTGCATTTCGGTTCGATTCTATTCATCGCCAGAGCACGGTATGCGGCTTGATATCCAGTTTGTGGGGTCACACCCAGATAGGGCAAGTTGACCTGCGCGTTGTTGGCGGTTACCACCGAGTCGAGGTTGCCTCGTGAGGCTTCGACCAGTGCGTCCAGACAGGGGAATCCATAAGTCGACATTCCAGCCGCACCAGGAGTATAACCGCCAAAGACGACGTTGCCATCGAGGTTTACAACAACATCAGTGAATAGCGAGTCATCGGCGCCGTAGACATTTGCTGCATGCGCCGGCTGCTCGAGCACAGGTTTGAAGTTGCCACCATATGCGGTGGGTATGTGGTTGCGGTTTTTATAAACCAAGTACTCGCTGTTCGTGTTGTCTCCATAGGGCTGTGGCCCACCTGAGTAGCCAGGGCCAGGTACCAGAGTCGCAGCCGAACCAGTGCCCCCTTGGGCGACTGGCGCATCCCCTGGTGGTCGTCCAGTGTTTGCGATGCCGCGCAACGGAACCGTATTGCCGGTAGGACCAGACTCCGAAAATTCCTTAGGGCATGCCATTGGCCAAGTGTTTGCAGCATCAAGGTTTTGAGGAGTCAGACCGTTGACGGCCGAGCCAAGCCTGGGTGTGCAAAGCACCCCGGATATTGGACCATTCATCGGACCGCCAGGAGTCACATTTGGAATGTCGTAGCGCGGACCGGGAGTTCCTGGAGGCTGACCAGAACCTTGATTGGGATCCCACCAGCGCCTCACGAAACTAACGCGCGTTTGATCGTCCATTGAAGCTGAAAGGTCATAGACAATTATCAGATCAAGAGCGGGCAATGCGGCCAGACTCTCCACAGCCACCGTATATGATGAAATTCCTATTGCACCAAAGCCACCCGAGAAAAGCGGGTAGTTGTATGCACCATGCACTCTCAAAACTGTTCCACTAGAAGAAGGTGCTTTGCTTATTGGGTCATCGAATTCGAAATAAACATTCGACAGCCCCGGTCCAGGCGTCATTGCAGATAAACTCGCGACCTCTGCCGCCGAGCCCAGAGCCTGTCCGTGAATGCTGTTTTGACGAAAAATATACAGCGCAATCGTCTTGGCATCAGCCTGTGCCGTCGCCGATGTGCTCGACATCATCGAAGTCTCGCCGGCTAGTGCGGCAAGTTCGACACAGTGCTTCAACTGCTCCCTTGCCAGCATCAATCTGCTGAATTCATATGCGACTATTGCAAGAGTGCCCACAAAGAAAATTGCAAGAACGAGGTTCAATGCAATTGTTGCTTGACCGCGCTGATTTCTTCCGCTCATCAAATCACCACCACGTTGAGTTGAGCCGTGAGTGCTTCCAGGGTCGACATTAGCATTTTATCATAATACAGTGTAACTTAAATACAAATACCCGCTTTCAAAGGCTTTCAATCTTAGATTGAATAAATACAGACACTCGTTTTTCCAAATGCTTGTAATCTCGCTCATTGCAAGCGTCTCGACCTCGTGTACGGAAAAATCCAAGACTCAAGCCGTTGATGATCCGCTTGCGACACAAGCCTTAGAACATGCGCTGTCTGGTCAATCAACTTTGGCTTTAGCCGAGGCGCAAAAAGCAATCGCAAATGGTTCCAAATCTGCAAGCGCATATTGCGGCCGCGCTTTGGCGCATCTGGAATTTGGACACACGGACGAAGCAGTCGAAGACGCCACCCGCGCTTGCGAACTGAGATCTGACTGGGCTCTGGCACTGGACACCAAAGCAATTTGTTTGATGCAACAAGGAAAGATCGCCCAAGCT
Source organism: uncultured Candidatus Obscuribacterales bacterium (assembly GCA_964503045.1). Lineage (GTDB taxonomy): Bacteria > Cyanobacteriota > Vampirovibrionia > Obscuribacterales > Obscuribacteraceae > CAYZJR01. The sequence goes on along the minus strand of CAZCZI010000009.1, from coordinate 73,542 downwards.
GAGGCACTCACGACTAAGGCTATTCAACTACAGCCGGATGATGCGAGATTTCATTTGCATCGCGCCGAAATTCGCAATGGTTTGAAAGAAACGAATCAAGCACACGAGGACATTCAGAAGGTTTTCTCTCTCGGCAAATTTCGCGGTGAGGCGCTTGCAGAGAGAGCCTACATGCTCGACTTAGAAAAAAAGTGGCAGCAAGCGGAAAGCAGCGCGAACGAATCAATAGACATTTTGAGCAAGCAATATGCGCAAAGCAAAAAGGACGGTCAAATGCATTTGCGCAAGTATCTCAGTCGCGCATACGCAACTCGTGCATGGGCACGCAATGGACTAGCAAAATTCTATGAGAGTCTCAAGGATGCTGACGACGCCTTGAAATTGCAGGAAGCCTCTTTCGATGCAAGAAGCGCTCGTGCATGGGCAGCGTCGAATCTGGGAATGTGGGGTCTGGCAGCAAACGATGCCGCACTTCTAATTGGGCAAGATCCAGATGCGGCCCACGCCTACATCTGTCGAGCCTGGGGACGAGTGGGCACGGGACGCCCAGCAGCAGCGATTGACGACGCAAGGCGTGCCACCGATCTTGAACCCACGAATACCAGCGCAAATGTGGTGTACGCAGCAGCACTCTGCGGCACCGGCAAACTGGATGCGGCAATGTCAGAGTGCAACATCGCAATTGAAAAGCAACAAGACTATGTGAGAGCACATCTGATACGCTCTCGTATTATGAGGGCTCGCAACGATCTCGACGGCAGCCTCAAAGAAATCGGCTTCTGCATTGCCCCTGGAGCGCCAGCGTTCTACTATCTAGAGAGGGCAAATCTGCAAGAAGAAAGGAAACAACCAAACTTGGCCCTGCAAGACCTAACCTCGGCAATTAAGATCGAGCCGAACACCCCATCCTTTTACAAGGCCCGTGCGGCGCTTCTATTGAAATTGAACAGGAAGGAGGAAGCTCAAAGCGATCTCGCACACGCCAACAGTCTCGGCGAAGGCAAGCGGGTCGAATCAAAACTCTAGTCAGTCCATCAAACATAAACAGTCTTATCAAGACATCAGGCGCCCCGGCCAAAGAAAAATAGATGCTCTTCTTCTCGATTCCTATATCTGTTTTGCTTGTCATCTATGCAGTCTACTGCAGTCGACAAGTCATACCGTGCGAAGTTGAGTGGGCAATTTCTGCAGCAATAATTGCAATCACGTTGATTGGAGCAAGAGGCGAAAACGAGCTTTCTTCCCGAAGAATTCTTCTTTACGGCTGCTGTGTGGGTGGCGTTCGATATATTATTTGGCGAATTTGCTGCAGCCTCAATAACTTCGGACTGGCAGACATTATCTGTTGTTATGCATTGCTTGCCGCCGAAGCATTCTATGTGATAAACATCGCTTTCACAACGTTTTTGCATTGGCCGGGTCCTAAAGATGATCGGGCAGAACCTATCGAGCCCAGCGATCTCGAAAACCCGCCCACACTAGACATCTTCATCCCAACCTTAAGAGAGCCGACCGACATCTTGCGTCGCACCATTGCCGGTGCAATTTCAGTTGATTATCCGAATAAAAAAGTATACGTCCTCGATGATGGTGCACGGCCGGCGGTGGCAATGTTGGCAAAGTCAATGGGATGCGAGTACATCAAAAGAGATAATCGAAAGTCAGCAAAGGCAGGCAACATAAACAATGCACTGGCACAAACGAATGGCGAACTCATACTCACACTCGACGCAGACCACATTCCGGCAGAAAATATAATCAAATACGCGCTGCCCCTTCTGGAAGATCCAAAAGTTTGGGGCGTGCAGTTCGCGCAGCGATTTCTAAACCCGGCGCCAGTCGAACGCAACTTGAAGTGTGGCGGCAAAGTAGCAACCGAATTGCAGGCATTTTTTGAGGTGTTGCTGCCCGCGCTCAACTCCTGGGGAGCAGCATTTTGGGCTGGTTCGGGAGCAGTAATTCGAAGATCTGCGTTAGAAGAAATTGGCGGGGTGGCGGAAGGCACGGTTGTCGAAGACAAGCATACGAGTTTCAAACTCAATCAAAAAGGATATCGATTGGCATACTTTGCTACACCTCAAGTGCTTGCCCTCAACCCAGAGACATTGCGTGCATACATGATGCAGCAAAAGCGCTGGTTTGTAGGAACGTTTCAACTGATCAAGGCTTTCAATCCTCTTTTCGCAAAGGGTCTGACGCTTCCACACAAACTCTGCTGCTGCCTGGACATTTACTCTTATTTTTCCTTTTTTCCGCGCATGGTCTGCGCATTGGTGCCGGCGCTGTTTTTATTGTTCTACGTTTGCCCATCACGCGCGAATGTTCTCACTTACTTAGGAACATGGCTCCCTGCCTACGGCTTGATGCTCATAAGCACAACCCGCGTATTCGGAAAACACTTGCCGCAAGCCTTGTCTGATCTGTATCAGGTTTTGCGATCCCCATTTTTCGTAATCGAATTCTTGAACACTTCATTGAAGCGATTTGGTGCCGAGTTTCAATCGACTCCAAAGGGATTGAAGTTGGAAACGGTTGGATTCGATGCTCGCGTGGTGGCACCACATGCGATGCTTCTGTTGTTGACATTGATGGCCACTTTAGTGGGAGTCCTGAAGTTAATCACGGGTTGTCTCGACCCATGGCCAGTGGTCGTATCACTGGCTTGGAACGCCTATAACTCAATAATGCTTCTTTGTTGTGTGTGCTGCGCAGTCGACAGCCCGGAGCCATTAGAGATGTATGGAATGGCGACGGATCTTCCGGTGACCGTAAGCGAAGCAGGCGCGGGACCGGATCACACACCGATTGACGGAAAACTTGTGTATGCCAGCGAGTGCGGCGGCACCATCATTTTCAATGCCCACCAGCAACCGCTTGAAAGTCAAAGACTTGAGATTCTTGCACAAGTCAACGGCACCAGCTGCTCATTGCCATCTCGGCTGGTCCGCAGCACATCCACCAACGGAAGAACAACATTAGAAGTAGCATTTTCGCCAAACGATACTAACTTGGATGAAGTGCGCAACTTTGTAGAACTGACGGTGTGCGGCAACCCAACTTGGCAAAAGAGAATGATTTCCAGTTATGGCGATAAGAGAATCAATTCACTTTTGCTCTTGATGAGGGCACCGATGACAGTGGCACGCAGTGTGATCCGTGCGAGGGCTCGCGGCGGGTTTTAGAATCAGCAATGGCTAAGCCTCGCTTTCAGTTTTTCCACCAGTTTTGGTAAAACTTCGCCGGATGGTCCATTGAGGGTGGCGTCGGCAATCTCTGAAATTGGTGTGGAATCGGGATTCACTTCCACTACCTTTTTCTGTTTCTGTTTTACGAGATATGGAAGAGATGCAGCTGGTTGAACCAGTCCTGAGGTACCCACTACAAACATTAGATCGCATGACTCTGCAATTGAATATGACACCCTCAGAATCTCTTCATCGAGGGCTTCTCCAAACCAAACGACATCGGGACGAACCAGAGAACCGCATTGGCACTTGGGCGGTTCTTTCAAACCAAATGGTACATCGGCTTGTGCATGGCCTCGATCGAAACATTTGAAGATTAAAATACTTCCGTGCATGTGGATGGGATTCTTGGTGCCGGCGCGCCTGTGAAGATCGTCAACATTCTGAGTAATTAGCGAAAACTCAGTCGCATCGGGCAAGCACTTCTCCAGCTCAACGAGAGCGTGGTGTCCAGGATTCGGCTCCACAGCCATAACCAGCTTTCGCCGCCAGTCATACCAAGACCACACGAGTTTGGGATCTTTCAAAAATCCTTGCGGCGTTGCCAATTCGTGAGGATCATACTTTTCCCATAGACCCGTCTGAGCTTCCCGGAAGGTCGGCACTCCACTTTCTTTGGAAACACCTGCGCCGGTCAAGATGACGACCCTTTTCGCCGCAATAATCCAATCAACAACAAGATCTATTTCTTCCACGGTCGGCCTATCTCTTTTGCTCTTTCGTCGTGAATTTTCAACAATAGTTTCCGTCTTTTTGACGAATTGTAATTTCACCGGCATGGAGATTTTTTCTGCCTTCACCCACGGTATCAACAACGAGCGAGCCGTCTTCGGCAATATCGACGGCAATGCCTTCAAAACTGCGACTTCCTGAGGTAGCGATAATCTCTCGCCCAAGAGTTACCGACTGACGCCGCCAGCGATCGATCACGCCCGACCTTTCGCCGGCAAGCATTTGACGATAGACCACCTCAAACTCGTTCAATATCTCGGCAACAAGTTTGCTTCTATTGACAGCGCATCCTGCAATGCGTTCCAACCATTCCACCTTTGTCTTGAGCTCATCAGGCACATCGTCTTCATTGAGCGCCACGTTGATGCCGATTCCAACAATCATGGGCGGTGGCAATGAAGCTGAATCCGAATTTTCAATGATCGCAGTCGAACGCGGCAGTTCGCAGAGAATGCCTCCTACTTTCCTGCCATCGAATACGAGATCATTCACCCACTTCAAGCCCACGGTAACATCAGATTCTATGGCAATTCCAGCAGCCGCCGCGACTCCGGCGGCAATGGTGAGCAGTGGAAGACTGGAAATCGGCGCTGCCGGTCGCAAAATCATGCTCAAATAAACGCCGCTATCGAGAGGAGAAAGCCACGTGCGACCCAGACGCCCGCGACCAGCAGTTTGTTGTCTTGCAATCACAACAACACCTTCGGGTGCGCCTTGGGAAGCCAATTCCGCGGCGCGCGTGTTGGTCGAGTCAATCGAGTTGAAAAGCTCGTTATTGAAGCCAACGGCTCGCCCCAAGACTACGGTCTTCAAGTGCGACTCGAGATCAGCCAGTGACACGGCGCCTGCGGGTTGAACTTCTGGTGGCATAACTGCAACTCTTTTTCGCGGCATTGAGGTGAACCAAATATGGTGTCACATCAGTTTGCCAAGTTTACCTCAGTCGCGATTTGCTTGGGACCGGATAGCAATTTATGAATCGGGCACTTATCGGCAATCGCTTTGAGAGCCTCTACTTGATCTGGCTCCAGTGCGCCTTTTAACTCGATTTCGCGCACGATTTTTGGAATCGAGCGGCTCTCGTTTTCAGGATCTGCGATTTTTTCTTCTTTGAGCTTCACTGAAATTCCTTTGAGATCCCAGCCTTTTCTTTGAGCGTACATCTGCACGGTGATCGAAGTGCACGAGCCAAGCGCAGCCAAAAGCAATTCGTGAGGCTCGGGACCTTGTCCGGCACCGCCGACTTCAGCCGGTGCATCGGAAATGAATGAATGCGTTCCCGCTTCAATCTCCTGCTTGTATTGCTTGCCTGAATCAGCTTTGACTGTGACTTGAGCCATTTTTCGTCTCCTTAGGTAGGGTTGCTCCCAGCTTTTATGGCACTGCCTAGAAGCAGCCCAGAGTGTCAACAGTTTAGCAACAGGAGCCAAAATCACATACAAAGGAGGCACTGACCCCCGATCAATTTGTATACAATGTAGTTGTGCAGATATCAACAAAACGGCTTTTGCTTAGAGAGTTTGTCCACGCAGATTGGGAATCTGTGCAGGTTTATTCGAGCGATCCTGAAGTCGCGAAGTACGTGGAGTGGGGTCCTAACACGCCTTCCGAAACGAAAAACTTCGTCCGGCGCGCCATTGATCTAAGCAAAGACAGGCCGAGGCAGGCTTTTGAACTAGCTGTGACAATGACCTCTACGGGCACGGTGGTAGGTGGCTGTGGGTTGACGATAACATTGCCGAAGTTCAAAACTGCAGCGATTGGCTACGTGTTCAATCGAGACTATTGGGGTCAAGGAGTGGCGTCAGAAGCGGCGCGAGCACTTCTTAAGTTTGGGTTCGACGAACTCGGGCTCCACCGTATTTATGCCACCTGCGACAGTCGCAACGTCGGTTCTGCACGCGTCATGGAAAAATGTGGAATGCGCTTTGAAGGCGAATTCAAAGCCGACATGCAAATCAAAGGCACATGGCGGGACACAAAGCTCTACGCGATCCTTGAAGATGAATGGCGTGCTATCGCACTATTGCACGATATTGATTAATGGATTGATGATTACTTGAATTGAACGATCGAGAACACGTCGGTAGACGTAGGCAGGTTTTTGCGTCCACTCAAGAACTCGAGTTCGACAATGAAGCCAATGCCAGTGACTTTGGCACCCAGCTTCTCCATCAATTTATATGCGGCTCCGGCCGTTCCGCCAGTGGCCAGGAGATCGTCGATAATTACTACGTTTTGCCCCGGCGAAACAGCATCAACGTGCACTTCGACCGTGTCTTTGCCGTATTCGAGGTCATAAGTGACACTTTCAACCTTATATGGCAACTTGCCGGATTTTCTGATTGGCACGAAACCGATGTTAAGCGCATGTGCTATAGCTGGTCCCAGGATGAATCCACGGGCTTCGATACCGGCGATCAAATCCGGGTTGAGTTCGCGGCAGTGCTCGATGAGCACGCTGATTACGACGGAGAGCGCTTCTCCATCTTGCAACAAGGTTGTTATGTCTTTGAAAACAACACCGGGCTTCGGGAAATCCGGTATATCTCTAATCGTGGATTTGAGCCAATCTGCAGTCGACTCATCAATTGGCAGAGCCAAAGAACTCTTCTTCTGTCCGGTCTTGTTCATCAGGTCCTCTATTAACGGACTGCGGCGCCGCTTGCGCCTGTGCAGTCAACTCCACTGAGTTTGGGATAAGACCTAATTGTATATCCTTCAAAGAGGATGATGAACACCAGTGACGAAAAGTCTTTACAGCATCGAGCGAAGCTACCAACTGTCTGTATTCAGGAGTATCTTCAGCTTTACCAACCGGCTCGCCGATGAGGTCAAGGTAAAGCACACCCTCTTCTGCGAACCAATCTATAAGATTTACTTTTTTGAGAACGGTCAAGCCAAGTGCAACCGCCATTTTGCTCGAGCCCATTGCAGATGCGAGCTTTTCGCCGTCCACTTGACCATCTCTTTGGTTGACCGCAAACTTCACCAAACCGAACAATCTCTTCAAAAACGCCGCCCCCTCGTCCAGTTCGGGATGTTCGACTGCCAAAAGGTAGACGTTTTTTGCCTGTGCTTGCTGAATCAGTTGTTGAAAAACCTTTACAGTGGGCGGAAATTGCCATATGAGCAGGTGTTCGGACCGTGTCAAGGTTGTGCGGTCAACAAAATTTACGCCGGGCGGCTTTGGACACGACTCGGCAAAGATAGCAATCTTTTCACCGAACTTCTCAAGTGCTTTCTTTAGTATGAGTTCCGGAGATTCGTGTCCTCTCAAATCTTTGAAGTTAAGTCTCACCGAAAGTTGTCGTGAGGACTGAGCAAGCAAGGCAGTCGATACTTCAGGAACATCAGGCACAGAAGGGAGTGTCGATTGCGTGGATGCGACGAGCGATGTCTCAGGCTCTTGCGCCATCACCTGTTGCACCACTGGCAATACCACCGCAGCCTCGGGCAATACGGGCAAATCCAGTGCGTGATCGCAGACTTCATCTTCTGAAATGCCGGACATTCTCCAGTCGGCAAGCACCAGTTGGAGCCTGTCTCTTCCGTTGAAGGCATTCACCGATGGAGTACAAACAACGTCGACAAGTTGTCCTTCTTCGGGAACTCGCCCCTTGCTGTTCCAAAACACTGCTTCAAGCGGAGATTGACTTGCTTGCGATTTAAAGACTACGCGTGAATGTTTTCCATCTTTTCCCAGGGCCTTCGTACCGATGCAGGTCAACTGACTGACAAAGACCTGTGGCTTTTTATTGTCCATACCGAATGGAGCCAATCTGTTGAGCTCGGAAGCAAGATCGAGCGAAAGAAGCGAAGATTCGACCGAGACGTCGATGTCGACACGCCCTCTAAGCGGGTTGCCTGCCAGCATTCGGTTGCAGGTAAGGGTAATTGCTTTGCATAAAGCAGATGCTTTATCGGCATCGCAACTGAAGCCTGCTGCCATTTTGTGCCCACCCCACCTGGTCATTAGGGTTTCGTTTTCCTTGAGCACTTGATAGAGATCGATACCAGAGACCCCTCTGGCCGAGCCTTTTACCACGCCATCAGTGCGATCGAATTCGGCCAGAAACACGGGGCGGTTGTATTTCTCTACAAGCCGTGATGCAACAATTCCAACCACTCCATGGTGCCAACCTTCGTGATAGATGGCGATAGCTCGGTCTCGGGTCAAGTTGAGTTTAGTCGAAACGTAATGATCGGCCTCAGTAAAAATCTTTTCGCAAAGTTCTTGTCGCCTTACGTTTTCGCGCTGGAGCTGACCGGCAAGCTGCTCGGCCACTTCTTCGCTTTCCGTGGTCATAAGTTCGACGGCAGTTTTTGCATCAGACAATCTGCCAACAGCATTGATGCGAGGAGCCAGGCCAAAACCAACCAGATCCGTGTCTTCTCCGCGAACCTGTTTCAGCAATGCTTTAAGCCCTGGGCGCTCGGAGTTGACCAGCTTTGGAAGTCCGATTTTTACCAGGTATCTGTTTTCTTTTACAAGTGGAACAAGGTCGGCAATCATTCCCAAAGTCACAAAATCTAGAAGTTGCTCGACTTCATCGGGAAATCCCCGGTCAATCAATAGTGCTTCGCAGAATTTGTAGGCGACACCTACTCCAGGCAAGTGAAATAGCGGATGTTCTTCCGAAAGCCGCTTGGGATGCACAATTGCCACAGCAGGAGGCAGAAGGTCGGGCATCGAGTGGTGGTCGAGAACGATTGTCTCGACTCCGAGCGATTTAGCAAAATTGATTTCGGCAAAGTTTGAAACGCCGCAATCGCAAGTAATGATCAGCTTGGCACGGTGCTTGCTGGCCAGCACACTGACTGCCTTGAGATTAAGACCGTACCCTTCGCTTGTGCGATGCGGAATGTAATAGTCGACCTGAGCACCGAGCCTCTTCAGCACCGTATACAGTACCGAGGTGCCGGTTACGCCGTCTACGTCGTAGTCACCATATACGGTGATCCTCTCACCTTCGACTATGGCGCGAGTTACACGAGCAAGGGCTCGATCCAAATCAGGCAGTTGCATCGGACCGCTCGGAGTGTAGCGGTTTTCATCGAGGAATGCGGCAATTTCATCGACCGTGCGAACTCCGCGGCGGTGGAGAATCTTTGCCAATATCTCCGAACCACCGGCTGCCTCCAGCACCTCGCCGGAAATAGCATCGTCGCAGTTGGAAGTGTCTGGAAAATTCCAGATCTTGCCAAGTTTTTCCTTGAAGGAAACTCTCACGTCAGAGCCTGGTGTAGATTGCAGCGAACCAGTCATATTCAGTCACCCTACTCGATGGAGAGGCGCGATATGCACCACATATCGAAACCGCTCTAGTATGTATTCGAATTGGACGTCACCATATACGATGCATGGCTTCGAAGGGTACTCCAATTCAGGCTACAGAGGCTAGGATACTGTACTTACGACGTCTTCCACTATTAAATAAAAAAATTCAAGACACCGTATATAACACCACCCCAGTGCATATGCGCAGTCGATAAAATCGCCGCGACGATATATGCAAACGATTGATGCAGCTGATCCCATTTCGCCCGGCCGATCGCACAATCGGCTCTGCGCCTAGACGCACAAGACGGACATCTGCCACCTCAATTGCAGTAACTGGATTGGGGAGCTTGCGATGAAGTTTTGATGTTCGATTTGCCGCCTGATTTATATACGTTCGACACCCACAAAAAGTTCAAATCTTTTTGGCGAATTGAACGTAATTTTTTGATGTGCCTACTTACAACAGCCAAAAATTCAACTTCAGGGTCCGGTAATTTTCTTTGTGCGTTCTACTCATTTAAATCAGGATCATGAACCTCGATAATTGACTTAGGTTTCGCTACATTGGGCCAATTCTGCAAGTCGTATTCAATGATCAAAGTCACCACCGGATACTTGGGCCACGGCAGTGCCCAGCCGACAATCCACATTACTGGCAACATGACCACATGCAAACTCAAAGCAATACAAAACGCCTGCGCAAGCGGAATCTGATCGACAGCCCAGACGCCGATCACCTGCTTAGCTGAAGTCAGTAGTCCGGTAATCAAATTCGCCTCAATCTCTTCTTCTTTGCAGGACTTCTTCTTTACAGGGTGAATGCTCTTGGAGTCCTCATCCGGTAAGGCCAGATGGTAGTATTGTCTATCCTAAGCATACACTTGCTATGACTAATAAAGCTGGCGCTAAAAACCGCAACCAGGCAACCTCGGACCCTAAAAAGGCGAGGACAAACGGACTCATCATCGCGTGCGTATGTGCTTTGTCATTTGCCGGCGGTGCCTTTGCCCTGGATGAGGGAGCGGTCCCGGAAGTCGACCAGCAGACCATCCTGAGGACCACACCCACGCCGTTCGGTGCTGCCTCTAGTAAAACCGGCACCATGCAGCAACAGGCCGCTGAAGGTTCCGTCATAAACCTGAAAGATGCCACTCTCAGCGCCCCAATGTCCCGCGCATTGCCGCTGGGGAAATCTTCCGAAGGCATGGCACCTATCTCTATTTCCGGCGGCAACTCAGGTTTGGGCATTCCTAGACGGTCTTCTCGACTCAGCCTTCAAGACCGTTTGGTGCCATCAAGACTCTATTTACCCGGGCGAATGGTGCTCGGAAAGCTCGCTGAATTCACGATTAAGGGCAAGCCAGGCAGCTCCGTTGCAATAGCGATGGCTGACCGAAACTCAGGCGCTAAGCCGATTAACGGCGTTCCAATTCGACTCGGACCAGACAGAAAGGTGGTGGCAATCGGCAAGATTCCTGACAATGGCGTGCTCACACTGACGGTTGAAACCCCTATACAAGGTGACCTAATCGGGCAGTTCCTTTATTTTGAAGCGGCGCTCTGGACAAAAGACGACATGTCCGATACTCAAATCGCAAGCACGGTGACGTCTGAGACGGAAGGAGCCGCCGGCAACGGCGTCGTAATCGCCCAGGAAGTGACGCATAAACGCGGTATTCACGGTATTCACATTGTTCCTGATGCCGCAATTCCACTGACCCAGCGCTCGGGGCTGGGTATCAACAGCTCTCCTTAATCCCCACCCACCTACGAGAGGACCACACTACATCGCGATGAAAGCCCTACTAGTGCCGCTGGATAACCGACCCGTAACTTTCATTCTTCCTCAACAGGTAGCAAGAGTGGCTGGGTTAGATGTTTTCTACCCACCTCGCGAGCAGATGGGAACCTTGCAACGAGGCTGTGACAGCGATTCTCTGTTCGAATGGATCAACAAAACCATTCAAGCAGAGCAACCGGATGTGCTTCTTGTGTGCCTTGACAGCCTTTTGTATGGCGGCTTGATTTCATCCAGAAAGTCGAACGAACCCTTCAAGTCTGTCTTGAAGAAGCTCGATCTAATCAAGGAATTCAAGAAAAAATCGAAGCGGCCGCTGACGGTGTACGCGCAATCATCGATCATGCGCATCTCCGACAACTACGATGCAACCGAAGAGAAGGACTATTGGGCGCGCTACGGGCGCGAAATATACGAGTGGTCGGGCTACTTGCATCGCTTGATGGACAGAGCGCAGCTACCGGCAGGAGTTTTGCGGACGGCGGAGGCGAAGGTTCCCGCCGAAATCCGCCAGGACTATATGGATACCCGGGTGCGCAACTTCAAGATCAACCAAGCCCTGCTAAACCTAGTAAAAGACAGACAAATTGACAGACTCGTATTCAGCCAAGATGACTCCGGCGAGTTTGGCCTCAACGTCATGGAGCGTGACAAGCTCATTCAAATGACACAGTCCATGAACCTTTCCGATCGAGTCGCCGTTTATGCCGGCGCCGATGAAGTGCTGTCCTCGCTTTTGGCGCGCTGGTTAGTCAAGCAATCGCAGCCGGGAAAACCGGTAATCAGAGTCTGTTTCAGCCCACCAAGCGTGAAAGCATGCTCGAGTCGCTACGAAGGGCAAACCATAGGACAAACGGTGGAAGCTCAACTGAAGGCTCTAGGAGCGCCTTTCCACTTCCACGACTCGCCGGAAGCCGAGTCGTGCGATCTCAGCCTGATTGTTCATGGCTCAGCGCAGCGTCAAGGCGACCATATCATGCTGCCAGGCGGTCAGGACCTCAGACAGGTCGACACCACCGAAGGTGTGCAAAACACGCTGAAGCTTTTGGAATCAGCCCCTGGCCTTTGCATATTGTGCGACGTTGCATATGCAAATGGCGCAGATCCGGCGCTTGTAGAGAAGTTGCTCACACGCAAAGACCTTATTCAAAAATTGGCTGCCTACGCCGGATGGAACACGACCGGCAACTCAGTCGGCTCCGCCCTGGCAGTCGGCGTCGCCAGATGGTTTACCTCCAATCGCGTTGATGCCGATCATACCGATCGCCTGTTCAGGCAGGCTTTGTTCGCGCGATTCGCCGATGATTGGGCATACCAAGCTCGAGTCAGAAGCCAGCTCAATGGAGACGCCAGACCCGAGCGCTTGCAAGAGCTTATGTCAGGAACGGTAGAGAAAATCGCCGGCGCCTTGGGATGCCAGCCAGGGAGGTTGCGCCTTTCATTCCCCTGGAATCGAACCTTCGAAATAGAAGTAGCCTACGAAGAAATTTAGCGCGCTTTGCAAACTCCTGCGACAATCTCTTATTATCAAAGAGGCTCAGTTTTGAGGTAACCTAGAAAGATGTCGTCGTGGCTCAACACGAAGTTGGCAAAATACGCATCAATTTGTTTCCTTGCCACCGCTGTCGCCTTCTCGTCGAGCGCCTTGATTCCTGCTTCGGCTGTAGAAACCTGGGAAAAGCTGGACAAGAAGCTGAAGACCCAGGTTTTTCAAGTAAATGTGGGACTGAAAATCAAACTTAGAGACGGGCAGTCGTGTCACATCGCCGATCTTTCTCCCAAGTATCGCCTCTACGTCTTCAGCACGACCAGAGAAGATAAGGGCTTTCGCGTTGTCGGCTGCGGCTCGGCATTTCCTGCACGCACACCTCAAAAGGACAAGACTTACTTTTTGACGAATCGGCACGTTGTGCAAAGCGCCGATCCAGTCATACGAGAGTGCGAGAAATTCTACGCAGGCATGCGCCTGTATGCCGAACAAACAGCAGTCAACCGTGATGTCGACGGAAGATTTCGCGAGCTGCAACAAATCGCCAATCTGTCTCTTAAAGGCAAGAATATGCCAGTGGCGGAACGCACCGTCTATCAAGCAACCGTCGATGGCATCTGGGATTGCTACGAGACTTATCTCTCACCGCGAGTGGATTCTGCACGAGTACTGTTTAACAAATACATGACACTAGCGGGAGTGACTGCAGAAATAGGTTACTTCGTGCACATTCCCGGACCAGTAACTCAAGCACCACTCATCGGCAAGGTCTATCGAGTGGCAAAGGCAGAAGGAGAGCCGGATCTCGCCCTTTTGGTCGTGCCACCGATTGCGGTGGCACCCCTGGAATTCGATCCAATTGCTCCGTCGGAAGGGCAAGAAATTCAAGTCATTGGTTATCCTACCGCATCGGATCAACTCGACATCGACTCGTCGAAGTACTACACCCCTACATTCAATACTGGAAGAATCAGCCGTGTAGCTCCTCGTATGCTTCAAGTCGATGCACCGATTACCACCGGCAACAGCGGCGGACCGGTCGTCAATCTAAAAGGAAAGGTAGTGGGGGTGGTGGCAGTGCGCGCGATATCAGAACGCGGCGGCGAGCTGACAAACTTTGGTGGCGCAGTCACAGTGCAATCGGTGCAGGCATTCGCACCGGAGTTGTTCGGAACACTGTACAGCACTCCTCAAAGATGAACTACTTACTCATGAATCCACCACCCATGGACTCATCACCACCGTCATCCATCATCAGTGCCATTTCGTCTTTCACCAGCCGATATCCCGGCAAAGGTGCAAACGCATTGGCAGCTACAGCCTGCTTTGCCATCTTCAATGTTTCAAGCGCAACCATATCTTTTTCTTTTCCGGTCACTCTATTTTCTTGTAGCAATACAGCTTTGAGTGGCGTTCCCTTTCCACCCATCGGCATGTTTCCGAGCAGGCGTTGCATCAATTCAAGAAACTGTTTCGGCGCCTGAACCGACTCGACGACCCAAACTTGCGCGACTAATCTCTTGTCTGCAAGACGCGTGACCACAAACTTTGATGTGGGCATGCCCAGGAGTTTTTCATTGGTCTTCAATGTTCCTGGCTTGAAATTAGCGGGGTCGTCGAACTTGCCTTTCTTCGATGAAAAAATCAGCTTCTTCTTCCACTGTTCGTACGGCAATTTGATGTAGTTTTTGTTGCCGGTGTTGTAGACGAAACAATCCCAGCCGGGTGCTTTCAGAAGAAAGATGAGCCCCATTTTGTCCGACGTCATCTTGATAGCGTCAGTACTGACGATAGTTTCCATAGTTCCGGCATAGCTGCTTTTTTGAGTCAAAACCCATGTCGCTCCGGAGCCGGTTGTCGTGGGTTTGGAGCAAGTCGGCGAGGCACAAAGCATCGAGAAAAGTAGAACGCTCGAACATGCGGTTGCGAAAGCGCGCGTTAGCTTTAGGCTCATAGTCTCTCCTTGCCTTGATACCTCAAGAGTACATTCCCATTTGAGCATGCTAGTAATCAAGATTCACGAGGTACATAGTGTTATTGGCGTCACCCGTTAAATTGTATGTGACTTGAGTAAGATGCACTAGAGGCTGATGGGCCAATCAGACGATGACATAAGGGCACAAAAACGCCTCGGCAAGGCGTATGTACGCTCAGACGAGTCGCCTCCGCCAACCGGCACGATTGAAGATAAAACGGTGCTCTCGGCAAATACGCTTGACGAGACTGCTGTCAAAATCGAGTCGGAAAGTGAATCCGAGGGCGTGGCTTTGCGCTACATCGGCATGGTTTTGCTCGACCGGTACGAACTAATCGAGTTTCTCGGCAAGGGCGGCATGAGCACGGTTTTCAAAGCCAGGCATGTTTTGACTCAGCGTATCATCGCATGCAAGATAATGCATCAAATCCTCGTCTCCAACGCCGAGAGCATCATTCGCTTTCAACAAGAAGCAACTTCGGCTAGTCGAATTCACCATCCGAATGTTATTGGCGTTCATGACTTGGGTGAAACGCCCGATGGCCTGCCCTTTCTAATCATGGATTTTCTTCGTGGCGAATCACTCGCGACAGTGCTTCATCAGTCGGGGACTTTTTGCGTAGAAAGATTCCTCAACATCTTCATTCAAGCGACCTCTGCATTATCTGCCGCCCATGAAAAAGGCGTCGTGCACCGCGACTTGAAACCAGCCAACATCATGCTCTCTCGTCAAAGCGACGGTTCTGATTTCGTGACGATAGTCGACTTCGGAATCGCCAAAGTTTTGAAAGACGATGAAGAGAGTTTCAAACTAACAAGACCTGGCGCGATATTCGGAAGCCCGCTATACATGAGCCCGGAGCAATGCAGCGGAAGTATTCCGGACAACAGAGCCGACATCTACTCATTGGGCTGCATGATGTATGAGTGTCTTTCCGGTCGCCCGCCATTTCAATCGGACAGTATGCTCGAAACCATGCAAAAGCACATGTTTGCGGCACCTCCGGAGATGCCTCGCATCAATGCCGCACCACACATCGCCAAAAAGATTTCGCACGCTGTGCTCAAATGTTTGAGGAAAGAACCAGAAAATCGCTATCAAAAAGTCGATGATTTGTTAGCAGAGTTGAAATCAATTCAGGCTCAGCAAAATCAGCTTGGCACCTACGGTCGGCTCGTAGCTCCACTGGCGACGTTGTTGGCAATTGTGATTGTCGCGTCAGGAATATTCTTATGGCCCGCTTATGGACCAATGCCGGATCCTGCGCAATGGGAAAGAAATTTGCAATATGAATGGCCGGGCGGATCGGTTTTCAGCACGCTCATCAACAGCGATTCAAACACGCCGATGAACTATGACGCTTACGACTGGTATTGCAGAAAAGACAACGTGACTTCAGATGACCCACGCGGGCAGCTGAAGAAGACACAACGGTTGGCGAACTTCTATCAGCAAGTCGGAAAATTCGAGGCGGCGCTCGCAAACTACAACGGCGCACTTATGATCATGGCTGACGATCGGCTGCAATTGCAGGGTTCAATCGAGGAGTCCGATACACTTTTGGCTACAGCCGAGTGCTTGATGGAGTTGGGCAATTACAAATTAGCGGAAGAACAAACTCAAAAGTCACTACGAATTCGAGCCGATCTCGGTTATGGCGGAGGCGACTACCAATCGATAAGGGCAGCATACATTCTCGGTCACGCGTGCAAAGAACAAGGTCCATCACGATACGAAGAAGCCAAACGAACCTTCCAGCCCCTTGTCGACCTGGTCAAACGGTCCAGCAGCCGCGGAGAGTTAGATCGCGGGCACCCAGAACGCGTCGCACTAGAGATTTGTGATGTTGCCGAGCTATACAGCCTCATGCATGACTATCCCGGAGCTTGCGATCTCTACAGTCGTGCACTCACCGTGCTTGATCTGCCGGCTCTCAAAGGGAACCACTACAATGTTGGCGCAATTCGAAATCAACTCGGGCTCGTAAAGATGGACCAAGGCGAATACGCCGTTGCTCAGTACGACTTCGAAAAGAGCATCGAAGAACTCCAGCAGGTGCGCGATCTCAATAGTGTATCGATCGCCAAGGTGCGTTTTAATCTCAGCGACGCCATGTGGAAACAAGGCAAATGGTGGGACGCGCTCGAGACACGGGCACGCGCAAGGCAGGTTTGGCGCAAAGCCGATAAGGACGCCGACGAGGCAAACAAGAAGCCTCCCGCAAAGACCACGACTCCAGCCGCAGAAACGCCAACAAGTGCGCCACCGTCCACGACGGTGACACCGGCAACGAACGCGAATCCCAGCAACTCAAAGTAACAGCTGTTATCAAGAATCAGAACGGCGTCAAATTGCCGTGTTCGCTTGCGCAAATCCCTGCCAAGTGATGCTCGATTGCTCAAATGCCTTAAAATTAGAGCTTGAATAGAATTGTTTGAACTCACTGTTGTTGAGGTTTAAGATGCATTTTCGCAAGGGCTTTTTAGGAAGTATGTACGCGCGGCTGCTGGCACTAAGCATGGTGTCACTTTCCGCACTTGCGGGTTGCGGTGGTGGCACTACCGAACAACCTCAAAATGCACAGAACACGCCTCCCGGTACGACCACAGGTACCCAGCAGAGTTCAACTGCCACACCGAAAAAGAGCGCTCTGGAAGACGTCAAACCAACCCCGCCGAAGCCGTACAAGACAGTACTAATTGATGGCGCAGAGATGAAACAAGGTCGATACCCGACCGGAAAATTTGGTGGCACGCTAGTGCGATCGATCGTTGCATCGGACCCCAAGTGCTTTAACTATTGGGCAGCAGCGGACGCCACATCCAGAGAACTAACCTCACTGATGTTTCCTGGATTGGTTGGCACCGATCCATACACTGGCGATGTGATACCAGATCTGGCCGAGAGCTTCACAATAGCTAAAGACGGGCTGACGTACACAACCAAACTTCGAAAAGGACTCAAGTGGTCTGATGGAAAGCCCGTTACATCGGAAGACGTCGCCTTCACCTGGAATACGCTTGTTGCAGGCGGATACGGAAACTCCTCATTGCGCGACTACACCTCGGTAAACGGAAAATCACCAACGGTAAAAGTAATCGACGAGTTGACGAACGAGTTTAAAACACCCGTTCCATTTGCGCCGTTTACTCGCACACTCGGTATTGCAATCGCTCCCAAACATATAATCGACCCGATTATAAAAAAGGCAGATGGTCGCAAGGCTTTCGGCGAGCTATGGTCTGCTTCGGTTGACCCAAAGACTCTTGTCACATCCGGACCATTCGTATTGAAAAACTTCGTGCCTAGTCAACGGGTCGAATTAACGAGAACCACTAACTATTACGGAGTCAATGAAGATGGCAAACGCCTGCCATATCTCGACAGAGTGGTTTATCTCATCGTGCCAGATGTTAGCACCAATCTCTTAAAATTCAAGAACAACGAAATCGACACGACCGTTGTAAGAGCGAAGGACGTGGCAGAGCTTTTGCCCGCACAAAAAAGTGGCAACTTCACTCTCTACAGTCTAGGTGAGTCTGCCGGCACCACTTTCGTTACGTTCAACCTAAACAGACGTAAAGATTCTCAAGGCAAACCGTATGTTGATCCAATCAAATCAGCATGGTTCAACGACGTGAATTTCAGGCAGGCCGTCAACCATATAATCAACCGCAACAATATGGTTGATAACTACTTCAAAGGTATCGGATTCACTGCATTTACTTCTGAACCAAAGAGCAGTCCATTTTTCAATGAGACGCTATCGCCGTTTAAACCAGATGAAGCCTATGCGATGTCTCTTTTGGAAAAATCCGGATTCAAGAAGAACGCAGCCGGTGACCTCACCGACAAAGATGGACACAAGGTTGAGTTTACCTTCCTTTCTTCATCAGGCGGCACATTCTATGAAGCGATCGGCAACATGATGGTTGACGATTTGAAGAAGTTGGGCATTAAAGCCAACTTTCAAATGATCAACTTCAACATTCTTGCCGAAAAGATCAACAACTCGCTCAACTGGGAAGCTGTGCTGTTCTCGCTGACCGGCGATCCGTTGGAACCGCACGGCGGCGCCAACGTTTATCGAAGCGACGCAAGACTTCACTTGTTCGATCAACGACTTCCACCAGCGAATGCCAAAGATGGAAAACCTGTCGTGACAGATGCCCGCCCGTGGGAAAAGAAGCTCGACGAGCTCTTCGACAAAGGTGCAACTACATTCGACAAAGCCAAACGAAAGGCTATATACGGCGAAGTTCAAAAGATCGTTTACGAGGAGGTTCCTTTCATTTATACCGCCAACTCGCGAGTAATAATAGGCGCCCGCAACACGCTTAAAAACTTCGACCCAACCCCGTTGTCGCAAGACTCTCAAGGATTGCACAACTTGGATGAAATTTGGAAAGAAGGCAAATAAGAGTGGTGGCACCCTGGTATCTCAGATACATCATTGCGGTAGTAATACCGCTGATCTTCACCGCCTGTGGTACTAGCCCTGCGAGTCAATCTCCAACACCCGACAAGAATGCAAACTCAATAACTGGAGTTCCGGCTAATGCCAGTACTCCGGCACCAGACACAGATGGGAACACGAAACCAGAAGGAAAGACATACAATTCAGCCCAAACACAATTTCCAAATCCAGGACCATACAAGCTCGTAACCAAAACCGAAAACGGAAACGAGGTCGAGTACTGGCAAGGTCGAGGCACGCAAGGTATGTACGGTGGCTCAATAACACTTTCGACGTTCGGCGGTGGTCCAAAAACATTCAACGTTTGGGAAGCCAGTGACGCTGATAGTCATGGCTATGGAATTCTTTTGTTTGAGGTGCTTGTCGATGTCGACCCGTGGACCGGCAAGATTTACCCGAAGTTGGCCAAGTCTTTCGCTGTAAGCAAAGACAACCTCGAATATACCTTTGTCTTGCGCAAAGGATTGAAGTGGTCGGATGGTCATCCAATCACGGCGGACGACGTTGTATTTACCTTCGGAAAGGTCGTCGCCGAGGGCTACGGCAACTCCAGCCTGCGCGACACTATGTCTGTGTTCGAGCAGTATCCTAGTGTAGAGAAAGTCGACGATCTGACGGTCAGGTTTAAAACGAAGCGAGTTTTCGCACCATTTCTGAACGCGCTTACGAGCATTCCGGTTGGACCAAAGCATATCCTCGAGCCAGTCATACAAGGCGCAAAAGGACACGACAACTTTCATGGATTTTGGAACGTGAACGCAGACCCCAAGACACTCGTTACCAGCGGCGCGTTCAAACTTTCACGATACGTACCATCACAGCGAGTCGAACTAGAACGCAACCCTAACTATTCCATGGTCGACACAAGCGGTCGTAAACTGCCTTATCTGGACAAGTTCGTGGTTGCAATCGTTCCCGACCAAAACACTCAACTTCTCAAATTTTACGGTGGCGAGTTGGATTTTCTCGACATTCGATCGGTCAGAGGACAAGATGCAGCGCTAATGAAGCAGCGTGAAAAGACAGAGAACTTCTCGATGTACAACCTCGGACCTGATGATGGCAAGACGTTTTTCGCATTCAATATGAACCGTCGCAACAATCCCGAGAAGAACAAACCGTATGTTGATCCAATCAAACAAAAATGGTTCAACAATCTCAACTTCCGCCAAGCATGTTCACACGCAATCAACCGAAACAGGCTAATCAACAACGTCATGCGAGGCGTTGGACTTCCTTCATATGGTCCAGAGTCTACTGCGGCCCTCTTTTTCAACAAGTCGTTGAAGGAATATCCACAAGATCTTGCGTATTCAGAGAAGCTGCTGAAAGATGCAGGATTCTCAAAAAAAGACGATCGTCTATACGACTCGGACGGGCACCCAGTGGAATTCACATTGATCACCAACGCCGGCAACTCCGCGCGTGATGGCACGTGCATTCAAATAGTCGAAGACCTCAAACAGTTGGGTATCAAGGTGCATTATCAACCAATTGATTTCAACATCATGATCGATAAGACGCATAACAGCTTGGACTGGGAAACGGTGGTGATGGGTCTCACTGGAGACAAGATCGAACCTTATAGTGGAGCAAACGTCTGGAAGTCGGATGGAAGATTGCACATTTTCGATCAACGCTTGCCTGACAAAAAAGGAAAAGTGAATGTTTCAGATGCACGTGACTGGGAGAAAGAAATCGATAGTTGTTTCGACCAAGGCGCGGTCACGCTGAGCGATACAGAACGGCATAGGTATTTTGATAGATATCAGCAGATTGTTTACGAACAATGTCCATATATTTACTTGTTCTCTATTTTGGATATCACCGCTATTCGCAATTCGATTAAAAATTATTGTCCAACTCCATTAAGAGTGAATTACACACCAAAAGGAAGTTTGCACAACGTCGAAGAAATTTATGTTGATAAGGGCGAGAAAAAGTAATGTCAGTGCCTGTCTACATACTCAAACGCGTTCTGCAAGCATTACCCTTGCTTCTAATCATTTCGATCATGAGCTTCACCATGTTGAAGGTTTCACCGATCGATCCTTTGGCGCAGTTGAGAGCCAATCCCGCGATTTCCGCTGCCGCCTTGAAGGCGGAAGAAGAGCGTTTGGGACTAAACAAGCCTGCTTACGAACAATACTTCATCTGGCTCACTAACACCCTGAAGGGCGATCTTGGAATTTCAACAAGCGGCAGTGCCGTCGCTGTTTTGCTTGTGCAACGAGCAGGCAACACGCTGATGCTCAGCATTCTGTCGCTGATCTTCACATGGGCGATCGCATTACCGGCAGGTGTGTATGCAGCCGTTCACCGAGGCAAGTTTCTCGATAAGACATTCGGCATTTTGACGGCAATCGGCATGTCCATGCCCACGTTTTTGATGGCACTTTTGCTTCTGATGTTCGCCCTTTGGACGCACGTTCTTCCCATCGGAGGATTGCAGTCTCAGGATTTCTATGAGAAAGACACGATTGGTCAGATTCTAGATATGGCTCACCACCTGATCATCCCGGTCGCCGTGTTGACATTCGTCGGACTAGCAGGAATTCAGCGCCAGGCTCGTGGCAACCTTCTGGACGTCTTGCAAGCAGAATATGTAAGAACCGCACGAGCAAAAGGCTTAGCAGAAAATACGGTCTTGTATCGGCACGCACTGCGCAATGCGATCAATCCGTTGATTACGCTAATGGGATTCGAATTTGCTTCTCTTCTGAGCGGCGCCGCGCTTACTGAAATTGTGTTGGCATATCCGGGTCTTGGCCGCCTTACACTTGAAGCCGTTTTGACTAAGGACATGAATCTGGTGATGGCGTCCATGATGCTAGGTGCCGTCATGCTTATCGCCGGCAATCTCCTTGCAGATGTCGCACTCAGATTCGTCGATCCGCGGATTTCACTGGAGTAACGGATGACAGCTGAACTACAAGTCGCAATTCCAGAGGCACCGACGGCGCGTCCCAGAAAATCAGCCTGGCAACGGCTATGGGGAGATTATGTAGCGCGCGCCGCAATCATTGTCTTGTTCATTTTTTATGCGGCTGCGGGGCTTGCAGACATATTAACACCATATACGATGCACTTCAGTGACGCCGATATTGCAAACGCACCGCCGACGCCAATTCACTTCAAGGACACCAACGGAAGGGTAGTTGCTCCATATGTTTATGCAATCGAACGCACTTTTGACGAAGCCACATTTAAGCAGCTCTACACCGAGAAAACGGATACAGTCTATCCCATAAAGTGGTTTACAAAGGCAGAGCCCTACAAAATCCTCGGAATCATTCCCGGCGACATTCACCTCTTCTGCGTCGACGCCCCAGGCAGAATCTTTTTGCTTGGCTCCGACATCAACGGCCGAGACAACTACTCACGGTTATTTTATGGCGCTCAAAAGAGCTTGACCATTGGCTTCTTGGGATTATTCATTGCGTTCCCGATCGGCATCATTTATGGTGGCATTTCAGGTTTTGCCGGCGGAATAACCGACAACATCATGATGAGAATTGCCGAAGCGATCATGTCGGTTCCTAGCTTTTATTTGCTCATCAGTCTTGCAGCAATTCTGCCTGCGAGCATGTCTAGCTCCGAGCGATTTGCTTTGATTGTAGTGATACTTTCATTCATAAGTTGGGCCGGCTTGGCTCGGGTTATTCGAGGAATGGTGCTTTCAATTCGCGAGGCTGAATTTGTGCAGGCAGCAATAGCCGCTGGAATGCCTGAGTTCGAAACAGTTTTGAAACACGTTCTACCGCAGACCGCGAGCTTCGTCATTATCGCAGCCACACTTCGAGTTCCTAACTTTATCCTGATGGAGAGCGGTCTCAGTTTCATCGGGCTGGGCATTCAGCAGCCTGATGCAAGCTGGGGAAACATGCTCAAAGCTGCACTGGATAACGTAAATGATTTGACTAATCAGCCGTGGTTGATTGCACCCGGTATTTTGATTTTCATCACGATTCTTTGTTTCAACAGCATCGGCGATGTGTTGCGAGACGTGCTTGATCCCAAGCTTCACGGCAGGCGGTAGTGCTGTGGTGTCAGATTTCGTCTATTGGACAGTTATCGTGTTGGTCGGGTTGTTTGCGACAGGTCTGACGATTGCCACAGCGATCAAACGCAAAGGAAAAGGATATTACCTTTGCCAAGATTGCAAATTCAATTCGCCTCAAGATTGCTTGAAGGTTGAGCGTCCGCATGCGCTTGTTTGCACGAGCTATCGCGCAGGAGCGCTCGCGACCGCACCACCGATTGAAGAAAAATCCAATCAGGAAAAGCCTGTGGCTGTTGCCGAAAATGCGCCTGTCACGAACTCAAGTGGCACGCCACCAAGTCTGGAAAACACAACGCCATCTGGCGGCGAGTGAGGAAGCAGTGAGTTACCTTGTTATTTTTATCGGCGCAGGCTTGGGAGGTGTACTTCGTTATCTAATGGTGACTGGCGTGCAGCAGCTCACAGGCGGCTGGGCATTTCCTATCGGTACTTTCATGGTCAACATGCTTGGATGCTTGGTGATTGGATTTCTTGCTCAGTTGGCTGAATCTCGTGGCGTCTTTCAAAGTGAAATGAAACTGTTTCTATTTGTTGGCCTGCTTGGAGGGTACACGACATTCTCGAGTTTCGGCTACGAAACGATACAATTGCTTAGGGACGGCGAATATTTATATGCAACGCTGAACGCCGTAGGGCAACTTATTGTCGGTCTCTTGATGGTTTGGTTGGGAATGATAGTCGCAAGACTTTTATAGGAGAAAATATGTCGTCCGACTCCAACGTAGAAATCAAAGAAGGTTCTATGCTCAGAATCTTCGTCGGCGAACGTGATAAGTATCAGGGAGTTCCGCTTTACGAGTGGCTAGTGAAACAGGCTCAGCAAGCCGAATTGAGCGGTGCCACCGTTTTTAGAGGGATACTCGGATTTGGCGCGCACACGAAAGTTCATTCAGCAAAACTTCTAGATCTTGCAGTCGATCTTCCTCTTGTAGTCGAGATTATTGACGACAAAGCAAAAGTAGACGCCTTTCTAAAAACAGTTGACGAGGCAGTCACAGAGGGACTTGCAACCGTTGAAAGTGTTCAGATGCGAGTGTACCGCAAGAAGTAGGAAGGAGCACATGAAGTGAAATCCGTGTCGCTGGTGTGGTTTCGAAATGACCTTCGCTTAAGCGATAACCTTGCTCTTTTGGCAGCTGCTGAAAAGAAGAGTCGCGTGATTCCGGTATTTATCTGGGCACCTGAAGAGTGCGGCAGGTTTGTCTCAGGTGCAGCGTCTAGGTGGTGGCTTCATTATTCGCTCGCCAGCCTTGACCAATCGCTTCGAGAACGATATAAAACTCGCCTGGTTATTCAAGGCGGGAATGAGCGCGATGTGCTTTTGAGGCTCGTAAAAGAGACAGGCGCTAAACACCTTTTTTTCAATGCTCGGTATGAGCCGGAGGGGCGCAAGTCAGACAGTGCAGTCAGCTATGCTCTTGATGGGCAAGGGGTAGAAGTCGGCGTCACCTGTTCAAGTTTGTTGCACTCTCCTCAAGCGCTTTTGACAGCGGAGGAGAGGCCCTATAAGGTCTTCACGCCATTTTGGAAAGCGCTCCTGAAGCGAAAAATCAGGAAGCCCGTCGAATCACGGCAGCTTCAATTTTTGCCGCTAGAAGAATTGCCTGAATCATTAGCCTTGGAAGAGCTCGAATTGCTCCCCACGATAAACTGGACCGACGCGATGCAGAAGGAATGGCGACCAGGAGAGGATGGCGCCGCAGCACGATTGAAGGTATTTCTGGAATCTGCTGTTGCCGACTATAAAGAAGGCAGAGACACTCCGGGGAAACCGCTTGTTTCAAAAATGTCGCCGCACCTACACTTTGGTGAGATAAGCCCAAACACAATTTGGTACGCGGCGCAAAGCGCAATGGTTGCAAATGAAAGTTGCGCGTCCGGTTGCGAGTCATATCTCAGAGAGCTGGTATGGCGCGAATTTGCATACCATCTTCTCTATCACTTTCCGGATACAACGACTCAGGCGCTTCGACCACAGTTCAATCACTTCCCTTGGAGGAAGGATCAAAAGTTGTTGAAGGCGTGGCAGAAAGGTCAAACCGGGTATCCCATAGTCGATGCGGGAATGCGTGAACTTTGGGCGCTTGGCTGGATGCATAATCGTGTGAGAATGATCGTGGCGTCGTTTCTCGTCAAACATCTTTTGATTTCCTGGCAAGAGGGGGCCGCATGGTTTTGGGACACTCTTGTTGATGCCGATCTAGCCAACAACACTCTCGGATGGCAATGGACTGCAGGTTGCGGTGCTGACGCGGCGCCTTATTTCAGAATTTTCAATCCCATCCTGCAAGGTGAGAAATTCGATCCCAACGGCGATTATGTCAAACGTTGGGTTCCTGAATTGAAAAATCTGTCGACAAAGTGGATCCACCGGCCATGGGAGGCACCACAGGCGGAGCTAGCCCGCGCCGGAGTGGATTTGGGCACGACATATCCAAGACCGCTTGTAGATCATGCCAAGGCACGCGCAAGGGCCCTAGCTGCCTTTGAAACGATCAAAGCGGGCGCTTCGACTTAAATCAGTCCTGCAATAATATTGATCAGATTCGTCCCAGTTGCTTTTGCGCTGCATAACTCAAAATCGCAATCACACTAAGACCATCTGTAATCTCACCATCGAGAACCATCTGCAGTGCCTCATCAAATGGCACTCGCTTACACTCGAGTTCTTCGATAGAGTCTGGTTGAGCGGTTCCCTGTGTTAGTTCGGTCGCGAGATAGTAATAGGTCACTTCATCCGTTGCCGAGTTCGAAAGATGCCCCTTACCCAAAAGTTTCCACTTTGCTGCAGTCAATCCAGTTTCTTCCAACAGTTCTCTTTTGGCTGCATCAAGCGGTTCTTCGCCATATGGTCCACCGCCCTCGGGAATTTCCCATGAATACTGGTCTAACGCATATCTCCATTGTCCTACCAGATAGGTACATCCCTCGTCATCGATCGGAAGAATTCCGATAGCGAGGTTTTTGAAGTGAACTACGCCATAAATTCCATTGACCCCATCAGGCTGTACGACGTCGTCTTCGCGCACCGAAATCCACGGGTTGTCGTACACATTGCGCGTTGCCAACGTTTTCCACGGATTCGAATACACCTCTTTGACTCCTTTCGTCATACAACAATGTACCTGCCCAGGCAGGCGCACGATCTTTCTTCACAACTGCGCCTAACGCGGCATGTAGTAAGCAATCCAAGCTCCAATCGTCACCACTGCGTTCAATACAATCAACGCGAGTATGGAGGCGTTGCCCACTCGGCGACCGAGAGATACTAGTCCCGCGATTATACATGCAAGAATCGGTATCTCGGAAGGAAATAGGTATCGCCCGTGGGGACCAGTTACATTCATTGACGTGGCAACTACATTGGCAAGAAGATTGCACACGGGAAACACTGCGAGCATTATCCAAATGGAATTACTCTTGAGCCACTGTTGAATTGCTTGTCGCTGTGCTCGTTGCGCGCGAGAAGCAAGAAAAGCACCCACTGCAGATGCAATCCAAAATGCAAGATAAACCACATAAACCGCTCGTGAGAGATAGCGATTCATGTAACCAAAGAGCCCGCAGTAATCAAAGAAAACATAGCGCCAATAGGCCATTTTTGTAATCTCGGGCCATGGGTGTTTTACGCCGTTAGAGCCAGTCTCCAATACCTGTTTCCAGCTGTCGTACATGGTGCGGGTTCCCAGCCAATCACCGGAGAACTCAATGTAGTTTCTGGCAAACCACCATCCCGAGGCACAAGCTGCCGTCAAAACCAATGCCACCAGTCGTGACACCATCCCAGGCAATGACATTCCGGTCGAGTAACACGAAAGAGCAACCCCCAAAAATACGGCTGGAGCCAAGGACAAACCTGTGTGCTTGCACAGCGCCAACAGCCCGAACAGCGCACCAACTGCGGATGCGCGCACTACAGTTATTCCGCTAGCGAAGGATGACACGAGCATCAAAACAATGATGCTTGCAACGGCAGTTGCCATTGAATCGGTGTTGGTGTAGCTGTTGACGAAAACCAACTGAGGGTGAACGACGATTAGCCACGGCAAGGCAAGAGCGGCAAGCCGATTTGTAGGAAAGAGCAGCGCGCCTACCTTGACGGAAGCCCACAGAGTCACCAGCCCGGCAAGCATGCCACCGAAGCGGGAGAACAACGGTGCAAGCGCTTCAGGACCACACAGTGCGGAAATCACATTGGGAACATATCCGAGCTGCGGCAGCGAAGCGTACTCGGCAGGCGGACCACCGGCTGCGACTTCCAGCGCAGTCGGAAGGCGCAAGTGCTCAGTCAAGAAATGCACGACCCAGAAGTGATTGGCTTCATCGGGAGCTTCCCAAACAGGTACCGATAGTGCCCACGGAATGCGCATGCAAAGGTACATCAGTGTCAGTGCGGCAAAGAGTGGCCATGTGGCGCTTTCTTTGGTGGCAACTGTTTGAGTAGCCGTTCTAGCTATTGATGGAGCCTGAGTCACCGTCGCTCCTTTTGCTTGATGTCCATGAACTCTCGGGCGTGTTTGATATCCTGCAATTCACAGCCCAGCTTGTCGGCAGTTTCGATGTCTTTGAGCGCGAGGTCAAACTGTTTTGCTTGGGAGTATGCCTCAGATCGGTGAAGGTATGCTTTTGAGTACGTTGGATTCATCGCAACTGCTTGATTGAGGTCTTTGAGCGCTTCTTCAACTTTGCCGATCTTGACTAAGGAATATCCGCGGCAGTCAATCGCTTCTATGGAGTCAGGCACCAAGCGCAGTGCCTCGTCATACGAGCGCACGGCCTTTTCGTGGCGAACGATGTTGTCGTAGGTGTTGCCGCAGTTGAAATACAACCACGACAATCCGGATTTGAACCAATTTTTGGTCGGAGCAGAGGATTGGTCGTCAGCTCTGACTGCCGGTTGTATGGCGATAACGACAAGCACCAGCGAGCACGCAAACAAAATTGCGAAGGCTTTGTTTCCGAAGCGAGATCTTGCAATTGTTCTTCGTTGGCCAAAAATCAAATGAATCATACAGGCGCCTCATTTGACAGTCGTCGACTTGCTGCCGGCGATTGCTCGTCCGTCGTCCGGGCTCGCCTTCATTGCTTGAGCCAGTGCTGGGCGCTGTGAGATAGCCTCTGCAAGGCACTTCGCAAGCTTTGCACCACCGAGCGCGTTCAAATGAACGGTGTCGCAAAAATCATCTGCAGTAAACTCCGGGTTTTCACACAAGTCGCACCACTCAGCACCGTATTCGGTGCAAGCTCTGCTTATACGGGAGCGAAACTGGTTCCAAAATTGCGGAGGCAATATCTCGCGATTGGTTACAAAAAGCGGCATGCCAATGGCAACCACGCGAATCCCACGCTCCTGCATACTCTTGAGCAGTTCCTTAAAGAAACGCATCTGCACTGCATAGGTCGGGGGGTTTATGTTCTTGTATCGCTTTTGATAGTCCAGCGTGTTGTCGACAAAAAATACCGGCAAATGAGGATTGATTTTTGACTGCCCAGGTCTGACGTTGCCTGCGTATCCGCCCATGATGTAGCGTGCCTGCCGTTCGGCATCAGTCTCTGCTTTTTCCCGCTCGACACTCGTACCTGACTCACCGCCTTTGATCTCTACTAAAGTTGACAGTCGCCTTAACGGCATTCCTTGGCTAACGCTGAAATCGACCCTCGACCACAAATCGGGAAAAGCGACTTCTTGAAGTTGTCCGAGCCGGACGTACTTCGAGAAGAAGCGGAATGGACCGGTGGCAGCGGCGCATGGAAGGGAGTTGTCGATAAAGTCGCGAGGAGACAATGTGAGAATTACTGCGTTGGGTTGTTTGCCTGCAGAAAATAGAGCTTGGGTAATCAGGAAGTGATCCGACATCATGGCGCCTGGAAGCGCAGCGGTGAATATCTCGGGAGAGCCACCGATGCGGTTGGACAGCTCTTTCTCGAGTGTCGGTGAGCGATGGTCGCGAACAAAATCAACTGGGCGATTAAGAGTATCGGCATCGGCTGCTTGCAAACCGCCAACTTGAGAGCTTCCGAGAAGCACTGCATTTGGTGCCTCCGGCAAATCCAAATACGATTTTGCCAACCACCAGCTTGCCGGCTTGCCTTCGTCGCGCGCCTGAGCGTCTTCGACGAAAGTCCCTGTGTTCAGCTGTTGTTGCTTGCACAAAGGAGACGAAGCACAAGCCCAATTGAGCGCGAGAAAACCAATTAGCGCAAGAAAGAAGCTGCTGGTGAACAGCCGTCGCCAAAAGTTTTTCTTGGATGCTTCGGAAGTTGTGGAAGCGTTTGATGAATTGTTTGAATTGGGCGCCATTGCACATGAGTGATCAGAAGACGCGCCAATTATAGACAAGTCTCTTGTCTACCAAGTGAATAGCTTCTTAGCGCGCACCTGAAGGGTTAATTACAACTCTTGTGCCACTGAAAAATGCCCAGACGTCATCAAGCCCCTCTGCCGGTTCACCCACCGGGCTCAGAGGGGCTTGCTCCATTTTTTCACATGCTCCTTCCGTTAGGAGCAGGGACCGATTCCAATGTACGGATGTACGGTTTACGGTTCCGCGGTTAAGCGGAGATCGCGCCACTGTCCTAGCTCTCGTTGTGAGACTTATATCGGGGTCCAACTTGTGGTGGCCCGCTTGACAGGTGAGCACCTTGGAACTGGGTCGATCGTTACAATTATAACAAGATTCCAAGAGGTCGCAAGGTACTACACACCTGATTAATCTGTTCTAAAGTAGAACCTGTAGAAAACCTCGAAGACTCTCTAGCGGTAAGGATTTCTACGACTTATGCTCTTTTTGGAGGATGGTGACAAACACCTTGACAAGGCGCGGGTCATACTTCTTTCCAGACCCAGATTGGATTTCCTTGATTGCTTCCTCGTGAGTCATCGCTCTTCTGTATGGCCTGTCGCTCGTCATTGCCGTGTACGAATCGACCAAGGCGATTATGCGCGCCTCCACAGGAATCGTGTCGCCGGTTATGCCATTGGGATATCCGGTTCCATCCCAGTGCTCGTGGAAGGCTTCAATGATTGTCGAAACTCTGTGCAGAAGTTTCGCCGGCTCGAGAATCTTGGCGCCGATTGTCGGTACCTTCTGAATCGCCTCGCGCTCTTCGTCTGTAAGAGAATCCTCTTTCTTCAAAATCTCTTCCGCTACTTTTATCTTTCCTAAGTTGCTCAAGACAGCAGCAAGCGAAACGACCTCTGAGTGCTCCTTAGACAGATGAAGAGCTTGTGCAATCTTGCTTGCGTATCCGTACACGCGTGGAGACCGCTCGCTGCCATAGCCGTCCTTTTCTTCCAAAGCGCGAATGATTTGCGCAAACATACCGAGTATGCCTTTTTCGGCAATCAAGTCCAGGTCAAAAGCAGTAATAGCTGCGCCCTCATCCTCTGCGACGTGTGCTCGCATTCCAGGCAGGGGAACATCAGTTCTCGTGTATCTGGAAGCGGCCTCAGCTTGCTTGGCACTCTTGAGCATCTGTTCACCATCACCTTGAAGTGACGGCATGAGATCTTCAGCGACGGAGCAAACTTGGTCGCGCCCGCGGTGCTTCGCCAGGAATAGCGCTTGGTCTGCCAACTCGAACAGTTTGTCTTTGTCCTGCGCGTCATGCGGAAACACGGCGACACCGAGAGACGCAGTGATAACGCCGACCCCTTCAACAGGCTTTTCTCGAATGGCCGCGCAAATTCTCTCGGATACCATGCGTGCCCATTTTAAATCTGTTTCCGGCAACAGCACGACGAATTCTTCACCGCCGAACCTTCCGACTGTATCAACGTCTCGCACGTTTCGTTTGATCACATTGGCGATGTGCTTAATTGCAGAATCGCCAAAGTGGTGACCGAGCGTGTCGTTGATCTTTTTGAGGAAATCGAGATCGACGATGATGAACGAGAATGGGTGACCGAACCGTTGGAAACGATCGATTTCTTTCGATAACTGTTCTTGGAAATATCGCCTGTTGTACAAACCAGTCATTGGATCTGTAACGGCTTGACGTTCGACCTGCGCAAAAAGTTCAGCGTGTGAAACCACAACCGCGACTCTATCTGCAAGGTCGGTGACCATCTTCATATCTTTTTCCGGAAGCGGTCTTTGGCGATCGCCAAGCACCATGCATAGTGCCGCTTTGAAATTACCGGCGTGCACCAGTGGTACCATCACAACCGCTTTGCAATTCGCCGGCATCGGTGTGTCGTCTTTTAGAAGTTGACTTATAGCAGGCGGCTTCAAGAAAATCGTCTGACCCAGACTGAGTTCTTCCAAACTGCTCTTCACCAACCTCTCAGTAAACGAAGTTGCATATTGTTCGCTGTCCAATTCAGCGATTGGTGAAATGCCGAGATCTCCTGCAATCTTCGGCTTCGTAAATTCCATTGTCTGGCTGTCAAACAAACTCGCCATACAAGCAGACAGCTTGAAGTAGTCGTTGAGACTTTCAACAAGCGTTTCCATAATCTGGTCCACTTCTTTGAGCGACTGACGAATTTCGCTTGATACTTTGTTGATTAGCGCTTCGCGCTGCTGATCTGCGCGAATCTGCTGAATGGCTTGGTCTGCACGAATAACGTTTGACAAGTGACCGGCAATCGTCAAACCGAGTTCTCTATCTTGCGGTCTGAATTGAGGTCTTGATGGTTGCCGCTGCCAGAGTCCAATAACACCCAGCCGTGAGCCTTCGGAAACCAAGGGCAACACCAGAGCCATATCATGTCCGAAGAAAGGATCTTTCTTTCTGCTGTACTCCATGTTTATAGTTCTGCCTCTTCCCGATTCGAAAACGGCAACAAACGGATTTTCTTTCTGAGTCAAATCGACAGAACCATTTCCATCTTGAATCTGCGGCTCCAGCACGCCCTCTTCATGACGATAGAGATAGATTTGAGACTTGACGAAGCCCATGTGGTCGGACACAAGCATAATCGACTTAACAAGAGATTCTTGGCTGCCTTGTCCGCGTGACTCTCTGAACAAGCTCGCAATCTCGTTGATGAGCTTCATTTCCTTCGCGTCCATTTCAATTTTGGATTGGTCGAAGGATTGTTGCACGACAACCGAAAGCACTTCGGCTACACGCTGCAATACAACGGCATCATCAGAAGTCCACTCTCTGGTGGAACATTGCTGCAGTTCCAAAAAGCCTGAGAATATGCCGCGCGAACGAAGCTGAACCATCAGCCTCGCCTTCACTTCGCCCAACTCAATCAATGAAGACAAAGTCTGCGACATCTTGTGCAGTTGTGTATCTTTTCCGGTATCAGGGATGGTGATGACACCGGCCCCGGTTTCATCAGGAAATCTTCCCAAAAATTCGAGAACGATCGCAGTCGATTCTTGAGAGTTTAGCTGATTGCCTGCAAAGCAAGCGTGATCGCTTACCGCATACTCGTTGGTTACGGCGAGCTGATCGCCGACGACTTGCCAGATCAATCCTCGCTCGGCTTTGACGACGTCGGTCAACGTGTGAATGGCGTACTGCAAGATCGAGTATAAATCACTCGAGTGACGCAACTGCCCGATGATATCACTGATGATGGCTTGAGCCGCGATTGGAATGATGGAAACAGGCTGTTCTTCTTCCTTCTTCATGGCCTGCAGTCGTGTTTGACTGCGCCTGGCCATTTCATTCGGTGTTATTGCAGGAGGAGCAAAAGCTGGTTGTTGTGGTTGCTGCGGCGGGCCGGCGTAGCCTCCGCCATCGGGTCCGTTTGGACCATTTGGACCGTTCCCGCCACCACCGGTGCCTGGAAGCACTACAGGATAGTTGCCCGTCGTCACGACTGCAGTAGGCGGACCTTGAGGAAAAGCCGGCTGCGCGCCGGAAGCATCAAATGCTATTGGTTGAATCTTGTCGCCGGAGGGCGGCGGAATAACTGGTTGATACGGCTGCGGTCCAGGCTCCCACGGCTGCGGCGATTGCGCCACTTCCAAAAGCAAGCTTTGTTGAATCGGCGCCTTGACCACTGGCCATGCCGCTTTCATACGCTTTACATAAGGCGGCGCGCTGCCGCAAGGACCAAGATTCACCCGCGCATCTTCAAGGCGGTTGCTCTCGGTCATATCTATGCCTTGCCAGACCGGCAGCAAAGTATTGAATGCCTGACTGACCACGCGAGGATCCATCGAACCGGTACATTGATACTTCAAATCAGGCGACTCTAAAGCCTCTTGCCCGTATACCACAAGACACAGACCCTGGCTCTCCATGAGCATGCACCACTCATCAGGCCGCTCGCCCATGCGTTCTTCCGAGAAGATTGCAACGTAGAAAGCATCGCGAATCAGCTCGCCATAGCGCGGGCCTTCAGGCAACAAGCGCGGAGCGCTTTGCCTCGACCAATAGACCATGACCGGGTTGAGGCGCTCTTCCAAAGCAAGCGACTCGACACTGCGCAAAAATGGCAAAAACTCTTTGGGCGGAATGATACTCAGCGGCAAAGCACCTGGTCCAGATTGCTGAACCAGCATCATTTGCAACTGTGTGCGACTAGGCTCCACCATTAGCCAAGTTCATCCCAAGTTCATCCCAAAAGGAAAGGGAACCCTCTACGCCTTCAACATAGATACCCTGTCGCACCCAGATCTAATCTATACGTATACGGTTGTAACTAAAGCTCTTAGACGACCCTCCTGCTTTACGCTACAAGCTTTCCAATAGACGCTGGAGCGACATTCGATTTGATCGGTTATCTGACACTCGGCTAGCCGTGATAACATGAAACGCCCGTGTGACACGCGAATCTGGTGTAAATGATGACTGGCAAGAAAGAAGCAGACAACTCCATTGCCCAGCTTTCAGAGCTGATGAACTCTGACGTGTACACCGAAAACCTCGAGTTTTGGGAAAGGGCCTGGAACGGAGTTAAGCAAGCCTACACTCAGATGCCCGATATGCCCTACGTGCCCAGGATTCCAGCCGCGCTCGAAGCACACAATGTGCAACGCGTGCTCGATCTCGGCTGCGGCAGCGGCTGGCTGTCCATTTATCTGGCAAGAGCCGGATTTAAAGTGACCGGACTCGATGTAGCTTCACACGCACTGGTCTTGGCAAATCAATGGGCAGACCAGGAAGATCTCGACATCGAGTTCGATGTCGGCGATATCGCTGCTTTGGCTTACCCGCTCGGATCGTTCGATGCGGTGGTGGGCAACTCAATCTTCGAGCATCTGCCCTACGACTTATGCAAAATAACAATCGCGCGCTTGAAGCGAATCGTTCTACCGGGAGGCGCATTAATAGGCTGTTTTGACAAAGTAGGCGGTGGTCCCGGAGAGTATTACAAACTTGAAGATGGAACGCACGTGTACACCGACAAAGGCCGAAAAGGCATGATGCTGCGTTACTTCACCGATGCTGAATTGAAAGAGTTCTTCCATGACTGGAAGATCGAATGTTTCGAAACGTTGGAAAGCGGCTCGCGATTTGTGGTGGCACTGGCATAATCGCGCAGCATCGCTCGTCTCTGCCTGCGCTTCCAATCAACCGCACTTCAACTCGGTCCACATGCGATCGTACACGAAGACCGCGTTTCCGATATCGCCCAAATCTTCGCACTTTTCCAGAACCGACTCGGGTGGATAGAGGTTCGGATCGTCGCGAAGTTCTGAACTTATACGGCTCAAAGCAATTTTGTTGGGGCTGGCAAACCTCGTGTGGTCCGCGATTGCCGCGGCCACATCAGGATCGAGCATGAAGTCGAGCCACGCATAGGCGTGCTCCATATGTGGTGCCTCTCTGGGTATGCACATGTTGTCGACCCAAATCGATGTGCCACTTTTTGGAATTACGTAGCGAACACTCTTGTTGTCGCGATTTGCCTGGTATGCGTCTCCGCTGAATGCCAGTGCCAGCCAGCTGTCTCCGGCTGCCAACTGAGTAATGACTTGATCTGACGTGTAGCACATCGTAAGCGGCTTTTGCACCAGCAGCTCCGCCGTCGCCTTCTCGATTTGAGGAGTATCCAGACTGTTGTACGAGCCACCAAGTCGTTTCAGAGACATGCCAATTGATTCGCGTGCATCATCAAGAAGAGTGATTCTGCCACCTAGTTTTTGCTCCCAGAAGATGTCTTGAGTGACATCGCCAGCCTGAGCGCGTTTTGCAAAATCGGAACCGAGACGATCGGCAACAGCATCGTAGTTGAAAGCGATTCCAGTCGTGCCCCAGGTATAGGGTATCGAGTGTTTCAAGTGGTGATCGTAGGATGGGTCGCGAAACCTCGAGATAAGGCGGTCTAAACCAGTGAGTTTCGCGTGATCGATCTCGGCCAGCTTGTCCATTTTGATCAACTGCTTGACCATGTAACTAGTCGGTACGATGATATCGTATTTAGAACCACCAGCTTGCAGCTTCGCCAGCAAAGCTTCGTTGGAAGCAAAAGTGTCGTACACGACTTTAATACCTGTGCGCTTCTCAAATTCAGGTATGGTTGCTGGATGCAGATAGTCCGCCCAGCTGAAGACATTCAATTGCTTTTGAGACTCGTCAAACTCTTCTCGTTTATATGCGGCAAACTTGCAGGCTGAAAGACTCGCCCCAAACAAAGTCGCACCGGCAATCAGGAAGTCCCGTCGTCTCATGGGCTCAGCGCCGTTTGCACTGATTGCGATGGTTCGAGTTCAACCGGCTCTCCCAATTCGACGTTTTCATCGCCGGCAAGATAAGAGCAGGCCTCACCTGTGACATAGAGCTTTACGAGATCTCCAATTTCATGTTGATGCTGCTCCTTACCCGGCAAGGAAAGTCTGATTTGAACATTGCTCACCTTGCACAGATATTCAACCGCCGAGCCTTGGTAAGACCTGGCGAGAATTTCTGCCGAGAAAGTTCCTAACATCGCATCGCCGTCCTCGTCACTCGAGTTGTAGAGCGCCTCGTCTCGATTGAGGTAAAGCGAGTTCGGTTTTATCCAAACGATGATGGGTTGCCCTTCTTTGCATGCACAGCTGGGGTTATCTTTCACGACGATACTAGTAGAGTCGTCGATGTCCACAACTGCGCGGCCGTTGTCTCTACTTTTCAAACGCCCATTCAACAAATTGGATTGTCCTATGAAACTAGCTACAAATCTCGTATTGGGCTGCTCGAAAATCTCTTGCGGCGTTCCTACTTGCTCCAAATTACCTTTACAAAGAACCGCCACTCGCGTCGACAACGCCAACGCCTCGTGCTGATCGTGAGTCACCATCACGAAAGTCATGTTTAACTGCCTCTGCAACTGCGCCAGCTCATTTTGCATTTCTTCGCGAATTTGAACGTCGAGCGCGGACAATGGTTCATCCAGCAAGAGCACTTTAGGACGATTTACAACCGCGCGCGCAAGCGCAACTCGTTGTTGCTGCCCACCAGAAAGTTGCGACGGCATTCGGTCGGCGTAGTCACCGAGACGCACCAATTCTAATGCGGTTTTGACGCGTTGTTCAATCTCGCCTTTCGGAGTCTTACTCGATCTCAATCCAAACGCAACGTTGTTAAACGTGCTCAGATGGGGAAACAAGGCATAGTTTTGAAAAACCATATTTGCAGGCCGCTTATGAGGAGGAACATTCAACATGTCGTCCCCGCCAATCAAAATCTTTCCGTTTGTTGGCGTCTCAAACCCAGCGATCATTCTCAGAAGCGTCGTCTTGCCGCAGCCCGATGGTCCCAAAAGACTGAAGAACTCGCCCTCTTTGATGTCCAGTGTAATTGCTTGAACTGCAAAATTCGCGCCAAAGCTTTTCGTAACAGCAACGATTCTGATTGCAGGCTCGCTCAAACTCTGGTTTTTCCCTTGTAGTCTTTTTTCATATCCATGATCAGAAACGCGATTTGCAAATTGAGCAGGACTTCTTGAGAGTCGATGTCGACTTTGAGAATGTCGGCGATTTGCTCCAAACGATAACGCAGCGTATGCCTGTGAATGAACAATGCGCGCGCGGCCGAGTTGAGATTGGCACCTTGTTCCAGGTACACACGCAAGCTCGAAACCAGCTCACTCTCCCACTCTTCGTCATATGCTTCGAGCGGCTCGAGGTTCTCCTCGTAGAACCGATCGAGCTCAGGGTGATCGATAATCAAGTAAAGGAGACGCTTTACTCCGAGGTCACCATAGCCAATGGAAAAATCTTGTTCGCCCTTGATCATCGAACCGATAATGAGGGCCTGTCTCGCTTCTCGATAGGCTTCCGGAAGATCGAGCATAGTCTCTACAACACGCGCGGCTCCCAGTTGAATACGCAGCTGCCCGCAGTCGTCTTTCAACTTCCGCACTAAGGCGTCTGCTAACTGTTGCCAGTTGCCCTTCTTGGCATGGTATGGAACAACGAAAACTCTTGTTCCTTCCGCCTCAACTGAAATGTAGCTATCCTCCGCCCAGGTCGGCGCCTTGTCTGGTGGCTGTGGCGGTGCCTTTGCTTGAATGGCAAAAACGCACAAGCCATCGCAGAGATCGAAGCCGAAGTGACGCTCGACACGTTCTTGATCTGCAGCCGACAGTCCTCGTCCGGAAAGAAGATCTTTCAAAAGAGTTTTTTGGGTAACGGAGAAGCCCGGTGAATCTTTAAGCCTGTGACTAAAATCGACCATCACAGCTAAAGCTGCCGGGCCGAGGCACTCTGATATCTCCTCGACATCGTCAGTCGGACGCACCATCACCGAGATGTAGCCCACAATACTCTCACCCAGCACCACCGGCAATACCAATCGCCGGCCAATTCTTAACGGTCTCAACTCTTTTTCTTCAAATCGACCTTTGAGCGAATCGATGGCGGACTCGGCCAAACCAGACTGTTGAGCAGGCGGTGTAGCACCCATGTTTTTCGCGCCAAGCAACTTAAAATCAGCAGTTTCTACAGCTACTGGCCGATTGAGCATTGTGCTGACTTCTTCGACAAGCCCTTCGACCCCTTCTTCCAGCACCGTGGAAAGCATCATCGCCTGCAAGCGCGAGCTATTCAACTTCAATTCTCGAAGATAGGCAAGCCTGATGTCTTCGGCTGTCTGTCCCGGTTCACCAAAACTAGGAACCACGATAAGAGGCGTTTCCGCTTCGGAGCACAACTTGACAATCCGCTTGAGAGCAACATCTCCAACCGGTTGGATTACGCCTGCTGCTGCGGCCGTGCCTCCCTTAGTTGCCGCTATCGATGATGGCGCCTCAGTTATCGCAGGCTGGACAATGACAACCCCTGATAGACCTTTTATTTGAGGTGGTTCTTTGCCTGTGAGAAGTTCCATTCTCACCACCACCAAACTGCCCGCCCTGGGCGGCGGACTGACGATTGAAACGACCTGAATTATCGGTCGATCCAACAAATTTTCGCCATACAAAACACGCGCATCTGCTAATGCCTCTGTGGCTAGCAGATTACGAACGGTTGGCTGCAGTGCTGATGCAAGCGAAGTCATAACGGCCGTCGAATCAAACGGGACCTCCTATATATATTAACCGCGCCAGGTTTCATTTGCCTGAGAGCGACGCCGTTTACTACTGGTATAAAACTGCTGCATTGTGACGCGATGCCCAGTAGGCCAAGGGATTTGCCACTATCGGACAACCAAAGGATATTCGTATAGCTTAGGCTGACTGCCCTTCCCACAAATTATTTTTTGCCAGAAGTCTAAAATTTGGCTCCTCATCCCTTGTACAACGAATTACCGTTTGCTAACATCCCGCAGTTGGAAGCCCCTGTGTGGTTTTTTATCCTAAGGAGGATACAAAATGAACCGAGCTGAGTTGATCAGCGAAATCGCTGAAATGACCGGACAACCGAAAACTGAAGTCAGCACAACGTTGTCTGCGATCATTCACAGTGTTACCCATGCTATCAGCCGTGGTGACAAAGTCACATTGGTTGGTTTCGGCACATTCGAACGCCGCACTCGCCAAGCCAGAACGGGCCGCAACCCGCGCACCTTGGCTCCGTTGCGCATTCCTGCAAGCAAAGTTCCAGCGTTCCGCGCAGGACAAGAGCTCAAGGAAGTGGTAAACGGTCAATCCAGACAAAAGGGTTGGGCGACACCAGGCACCAAAGCTGCACCCAAGAAAGCTGCTAAGAAATCAAAGAAACGCTAACTAGTTAGCTCTTGAGCAATCAATTAAAGAGGTTCTTCGGGACCTCTTTTTGTTTGACTCGAAAATCCATGCTTTTGTCCGACCCTGAGGTGGTTCCATTTTTTTTCAAAGACCTTCCTGAACAAAGCATGAAAGCGCGTCAAGAAAACGTCCCGAATCGCTTGGTGCATGGACATTTCAACATTCCCAGAGTTGGCGCTTACCCAGTTTGTTCAGGAAGTCTTAGCCCCAAAACTACCTGAACAAAGCATGAAAGCGCGTCAAGACAACGCCCCGAATCGCTTGGTGCATAGGCATTTCAATCCTCCCAGAGTTGGCGCTTACCCGGTTTGTTCAGCAAACCGGCATAGAAAAAATCGCCACCCACACATCGAGCCAAGTCGCCGATAAATATCCAAGAGGGAACAAAATGCATATACCGAAGTCAATCCTCTATTTATCTGGCTTTCCATAAAAGGGCCGTGGATAAAATATGCAGCGAGAAACAACTTTTTTTGCAGAAACCCCTTGAGATTAGTTGGCATTTGAGACAGAATTAATTCACCTTCTCTTTTACCCTCTCAAGTCTCTCCAGCAGGCGCCTGCCTGTTGTCTGCGACGCCTAATTACATCGATTTGCTAGAAAGATCACCATGAACGAACACGTAAACAAGCTAAATGACAAACTGCGCGGCATCTTTGAAACCAAAGCTGCAGAGTTCAACAAATATTCGCAAGACAATCCGAAGACCGCTGCTGTAACGACTCAGATCGCCGGCATGTACGAAGAATTGGCCGAAGTGTTCAAGAAATAGTTTTCGTCCATCAACCTCCAACCTCACACCATTCGGGAATAGGGGCGCAATTGCGCCCCCGTTTGCTTTTTATAAGCTTCATATGCGGCATTTCCCATGGACACACGCCTGGAAATGACGTATCCTTCACTTGATTTCTGGATGCCAAGCCCTCAAAAGCAGGCGCACAACCAGGACGGCACAAAGAACTCAAGCGCATCAGCGCTTATCGGACTGCCCCTCAAATACGGGACTCAGGTACATGGACTTCATTTCCTTAACCTTCATCGTCATTATCGGACTGGCACTGCTTTTCTTCATCGCAGAGCCCGACAGAATTTTGGGCGACCGGAAAAGCAAGAAAAAGAAGATTAAGTGCACGTCGTGGGGCATGTACACCGATACCAGCAACCTCGAGGAAATTGCAGAAATTGAGGTCGCGCCCACTTATCGCAAAGAAAGAGTTATCGGCGGCG
Source organism: uncultured Candidatus Obscuribacterales bacterium (assembly GCA_964503045.1). Lineage (GTDB taxonomy): Bacteria > Cyanobacteriota > Vampirovibrionia > Obscuribacterales > Obscuribacteraceae > CAYZJR01. The sequence goes on along the minus strand of CAZCZI010000009.1, from coordinate 33,172 downwards.
CCACCACGTATGCTGCAGGACGCGGCGTGAAGATGACCGGCGCCTAAAGTAATAGTCATCGCGGTTTTCAACCGAGTAGAATGCACTTCTCACTTTTCGCCCGGTTTAAGCCGGGTTGGCAAACGGAAGGGCATAGCAATGGACACTCGGAATCGATTTAGCAATATCGATGTATTGGCGCTGCTGCATAGATCGCGCGCAATAATTGTCAGTGTGCTGGCAACACAGCTCGTGGCACTGTATTTGATACCAACACAACCGCAGTTGGTTCCACCCGCTCAAGCCTGTCCGTGCAAGGAAGTGAAGGCACTGACTGAGGTTCCGCCCGACGATCTTAAGGCAGGCATCAAGTTTTCCGAGACTAGTGAGTACAAAAAGGAGTTCAGCGAAGCCCTCAAATCAGCCAAGAAGTTTTGCGAAACCTATCTGAAGGAGCACAAAGGAGAACGCAATCTGGCAATCGTTTCTGACATTGACGAAACGCTTTTGGATAATCGCCCCTGCCTCAAAGATTTGAAGGAATGGAACTGGGATCTTTTCCACAAATGGATTGTACAAGCTGATGCGCCGTCTCTGCCGACCGCCGAGTTTCTGTCATGGGCACGCAAGAATGGAATCGCGATCTTCTTTATCACCGGAAGAACCGAGAAACACCGAGCAGCAACCATCCAAAATCTGGTCTATAGGAACATTGGATATGACGGTCTCTATCTAAGACCACAAGGCGACAAGCGCCCGGCTGCAGAGATGAAGACAAAATATCGAAAAGAGATTGAAGACCTCGGTTTCAAGATTGTTTTGAACATCGGAGATCAGATATCCGATCTCTGCGGCGGTCATTCGGAAGAATGCACGAAGTTGCC
>CAZCZI010000009.1:0-32209 GCA_964503045.1 uncultured Candidatus Obscuribacterales bacterium | reverse complement strand
GAGATCAGATATCCGATCTCTGCGGCGGTCATTCGGAAGAATGCACGAAGTTGCCTAACAAAATGTATTACGTTCCGTAAGTGCATCGCATAGGGTGCGATGGGTGGAGTGCGACGCACCCTACTGAAAACATGCGCACCAATCCGCGCAATTAACGCGTCAGCCGTCCTGACGTCAGCGTGTCGACGCTAATTAAACCGATGTCGTGAAGCAACTGTGCTTGCGAGTTGTTAAACAAGATAATCGCCTCAGCCTTTCTCACCAGCGCCGTCGTAAAGTCTCTTTGTGAGTTGATCACATCAATGTTCGTTCCTACACCATTGGCTAAGCGAACACGCGATAAACGCAACTCTTCAGCCGAAGACAATACTTCTTTGGTGGCGACTTCGATCTGGCGTTCTGCCGTTTGGCTTTCCAGAAATGAAGTTCTCACTTGCTGCAAAGTGTCCATCAAAGCCTTGTTCGATTTCAGCATCGCCTGCCGCGCCAGAGCACGCGCGGATTGAACGTTGCCGAGATCGGGGATGCCGAGGTTTGGATAGTTCCAATCAAGCAGAAAACCTAAAGTGTAAGAACGTCTGAGCTGTCTTCCAACTCGCTCGGGCGGCACGAACTGACTGCCAGTCACCAAAAGCGGTCCCGCAGGACTACCGCTCGGCTGACCGATGGTGACACCGGTCTCGGCGGTAGTAGTTGGGGTGCCATCGGCGGCGACTCCCGTTTGTCGAGTCAGTGGTGTTCTCGTCGCCACAGTTCTGAAACTTGGCTGCGAGATGCTGTACGTGCGGGTCAGCGTGGCACCGTTGCCGGCGACGTTTCCATAGAATGAAAATTGCGGGTAGAAGTTTGATGCCTGCACCTGCACGTTGCGCGCAGCAGCGATTCGCAACTGTTCAAACTGCTTCAACTCAGGTCTATACAGTATCGCCAGTGATATCAGTGTGTTTATATCGAGATTAGGATCGATGAGCCTAATCTTGTGAACATCCCGTTCTACAGACAACAGATTGACTGTTGTATTGAGATTGAGAACCGTTCCCAACCTAATTGCAGCTCGCCTCAATGCAATTTCTTGCGTAAGTAGTGCCTGCTGGTCGCGAGCCAACTGGGTTTCGGCCTGCAGAACTTGAAACTTCGTGCCGGTACCGGCCCGTTCGAGCTGATTGTTCAAGTTCAACTGCGCTTGAGAAACTTCGACTGCCTTCGTCTGAATTTGCAGCAATGCCTGATTGCGAACAACATCGTAGTAGCCCTTTGTCACATCGAGCAAGACATCATTGATGGTACCGCGCAAAAGTTGCTTTTCCGCTTTGTACTTGTGAAGGTTTTCCAAAGCACCGAAAGTTATTCGGCCTCCCGAAAATCCAAGTAGACGAAAACCGGCTTGCGCAACCACGTTTGGCGTGTGGAAAGTGGTTGGAATGACGCCGCCGATAAGGGATGAACCGGCCAACAACTGCGAACGATAACTCATCAGCCAATCGGGCAAGTACTTACCATAAGCACCGATGGCAAGCCATTTTTTCGACTCGACGCCCTCTTGCGAAATGCGAATATCGAGCGTGTTGTCGACGGCATAACGCACCGCCTCACGCAAAGAGATTGGTTGCGTGTAGCTCGCTTCAAGCCTGATGGGTGGCAGTTTTGCACCAAGTGGAAGTAGTTGGCTCGGTTGAGGCAATTGCAGTTCAATCGCCTCGCCCACCAAAAATTTCTGCCGGAAAGTGTCAGCTTGGTCGTTGATTATTCCAAAATCGCCGCTGCGTTGATTTGGAGTAATGCCGAAATCACTAGACGGCACCGAATCCAATCCGCGCAGTTGAAGAGGCGGAAGATCAGTGGACGAACCACCGGGCGAAGAGGGCAAACCGTTCGGTTGATTTTGCTCTTTCGTTTGCGCACCACCGGCAGTTGCAGTAAAGATACAGAGCAGCGCCACAAGAGACGCAACTGCTTTGTATTTGATGTTTTTGCTTCGGGATTCCATAACTGTTTTTCTTGGTTGTTTCACTTGACCAATTTTTGCACAGCTTTAAAGTCGTCCGTGCCAGACTCTTGCAGCATTTCAAACAGCGCCATTTCCACCGAAGAAACAAGGGCTCCGGACGAAACCATTTTCTGAATTCCAATATCTTTGTTTGTTGGAATGCGACTCGAAATCGCATCAGTCACGACATGCACTTGATAGTTCTGCCCTAACAAATCATGCACCGATTGATTGACGCAAACATGCGCTTCGATTCCACTGACGATAATCTGCGATCGTTTCTGCGCCTTGAGCCAATCATTAAACTCAGGATTGCCGCAAGTGCTGAAGCAACTTTTCTCAAACTGTTTGTGCTCGCCCAGAACGCCCTGAATCTCTGGTACGGTTGAACCAAGACCTTGAGGATACTGCTCTGTAACAACAACCGGAACTCTTAAAATCTTCGCCGCTTCAGCCAGAATTGAAATGTTCTTGATCAAAACAGGATAGTCAGCCATGACCCTCCGGAAGCGTTCTTGAACGTCAACAATCAACAAAACTGCATTCTGACTTGTAAGTAGGCGCGGATGACGCATTATTAACTCCGCGGATGAGCCTGTAGACTGCAAAAAAGCAGCCTTTAGAATACCTGCACTTAGCAAGCAATGTGATGATGTGGAGCTAATTTAGGCACCATTTTGAGATTTTTGGTAAGGTCACGTCATAATACTCTTGGCGTTTTCAGAGCTTATATTTGCAACTGTTTCCAGTAAGAAACATCATGCAATAAGAATCGGAGAAACTCACTTGCCGCCCATTCTGGCCAATTACTATCTGACCTATAAGTGCAACTCCCGGTGCACATACTGTGACATTCCAATCAAGCCTGAGAACATTCCTATTAAGGAAACTCAGCCAGAACTAATTATTGAAAACCTCCATGCATTGAAGCGCCTCGGCGTGAAAGTGGTTGATTTCACAGGCGGCGAACCGCTTATCTATAAGCATTTGCCCAAAGTTCTCAAAGCAGCCAAAGAGATCGGACTCTACACTAGCATTGCAAACACAGGCACGCTCTATCCAAACAAAGCGAAGGAACTGCAAGGACTGGTAGACGATTTGAAGTTTTCATTGTCGACCACAGATCCCGAAGCATACAAAAAAGAACGCGGAATCAACGGCTACCAAAAGGTCATCGACTCAATCAAATTGGCTAAGAGCCTTGGCGAGATGCCTTCAATCATCGCTACTGCCACGCCTGAATCAATCGGGCACATGGAAAAGGTGATTCGCTTCGCGAAAGAAGAAGGAGTGATCGTACTTCTAGGCCCTGTCTTCGACTATTGCGACAACGACCTCTTGCACTCCGAAGGAATGAAAGAGCTGAAGCGCCTCGCCACCTTTGATAATGTCTGCGTCAATTGGGCGTTCCTCCAGTTCTACTTGGACGGCGGCAATCAAATCGACAAACCGCGATGCCGCGCCATTAGCTCGAATATCGTGATCTCGCCGGACGATCACGTTTTGCTTCCTTGCTATCACATGCATGACGAACGCTTGAAGATCAAGCATGAGAACGGTCGATCCAACTTAGACGACATTTGGCACAGCATGCACGTTCAAGAAAAACGCAAGATGGAAGGCGCCTGGGGCTTCTGCCAGGGCTGCACGATTTGGTGTTACTTTGAAACATCATTCTTGTGGCCGCCCGACAAATACTTCTTCCTCAACCTCAAGAGCAAGGCGCGGTGGGCAAAAGAGAAGATGAAACAGTATGTTGCCGCTCGCAAAACACGTAAGGAACTGAATCGGCAGCTTCCAGGCAGCAAAGAAAAGGTGATGACGAGCATCACTGCGAACCCACTTACCGATTCGCGGGCAACCTCGCCACAATCATCTCAATAGGACCCCTGGCTAATCTCAGCCGGCTCAACATATGGTATAAATCATGGTTGCGGGGCGTTAGCGCAGTTGGTAGCGCGCTTCAATGGCATTGAAGAGGTCACCGGTTCGACCCCGGTACGCTCCATAATCTCCAAAATCGAATTCAGTACGACTGCCCAGGCTCGATAATCAGCCCGTCAGGCAGCTTGCCGAGGCGCGTTACGGCCGTTTTTATTGTTCCATCCGTATTTAGCACCATGCGTCTAAAACCAGGCGCCATTTCGTCCAGAGACATCTCTTGCGTCTTTGGTTTGAACTGCACACAGGTCGAAGGCGCTGACATGAAGACCACGTCATCGCGCTTCTCGTGAAACTCTTGATGCACGTGTCCCCAAATCACGACCTTGAGATTTGAGTGTTTTGATAGAACTTCAAACAGCTCGCCCGGATTGGTGAGCGCCATATCGTCCATCCACGGCGAGTAAACAGGCACTGGGTTGTGATGCAACGCAACTAACGTATGCTTGTCTTCATGCTGCTCCATGCAGGCATCGAGCCGTTGCAGCTCTTCTTGGGTTAGGTATCCTTCAACGCACCCTTCGCGCGTCGAGTTGAGCAGCACGAATTGCCAATCGCCGGCGACGAAATTGCGATCGTGCCGCACATGCGGAGTCGCGCGCTCTGTCATGATTTTGAACTGATCGTGATTTCCAGGCAAGTAATAGATGGGTACTCCGATGCGCTCCATGATTGAAAACATGCGATCGTACGAAGCAGGCGTTTCGTCCTGAGACATGTCTCCAGTCAAAAGTACGAAGTCCGGAGAACCTTCCGCGGCAGACGTTTCCATCGCCAAATCGATGACATCGCTGCACGATTGAAAGGTGTCGATACCCATCATCCTGCTTTCGGAAGTCGCATACAGATGCGTATCCGTAAACTGCAGAACATTGAGCGACTTGGTCAATGCAGATGACCTTATGTAGCTGGAGCTGCTTCCGGTGCGGCTGCAGCAGCTGCGGCTGGAGTCTCTTCCTTCGTCTCTTCCTTAGCGGCGCGCGGTGTAATCGCCTTGACGACAACTTCCTCTCCATTGTGGAGAAGCTTAACGCCCTTTGGAACCGGCAATTCGTTGAAGTGAACAACATCTTCCAACTCGACCAACTTGGTCAAATCGACTTCGATGTAATCAGGAATGTCAGTCGGCAAGCACTCGATTTCGGCTTCTTGGAATACTTCAAGAACCTGTCCGCCTGCAAGAAGGGCTGGAGCTGTACCAACAAATTTGAGAGGAACGGACACGGTGAGCACCTTATCGAGGTTCACTCTGTAGAACTCAATATTGAGCAGCTCATTCACTGTTGAGCGGCGTTGTACTTCGCGAATGAGGGCGTTGACTGGTTTGCCGCCACCGCCAAATTCCAGCTCGATCATGTGCGAGTATGCCGCATTCGGCAGTCTGCCAAATTCTTTGGCATCAACTTGCACATTTTCGGAAGGTTGTCCGGGACCATACAACGTGGCCGGCACCTTCCCTTCTCTTCTCAATTGATTCGGGGTCTTTTCCTCGCGCTTGGCGACGGCGACCTTAAACTTCTGCACCATGATTGATAAATCCCACGTTTTAACGACAGCCAGGACCCTAACGGTTACGCAACCGCCAAGAAGTCTGGGGCGAAAGGATTCGAACCTCTGAGTGCCTGGACCAAAACCAGGTGCCTTACCACTTGGCGACGCCCCAATAGTTAGGAGAGGCATTCTATTGAAGATGTATATGATGTGTCAACGTTAGTAGGGTCTGATGAACTTTCGTAACTAGCTTCTGATGCGGCATTAACATTAGAAAGCACCCATGTTCGAGCACTGTGACCTTAGATCGCCCGAACTTGATCTGCCTGAGTCATGAGAGAGCGAGCGAAGTTGAGTGACTCTTCTTGATCGTCATTTCCACTCGCCATCGATGCCAGCGCTTTAAGTCTTCCATCTCTATCGAGAATTGTGACTCTCACAATTGTTTTATTCTTCTCAGGGCGCTTATCGACCGAAACGTGATTGTCTGCCACCGAGGCGATTATTGGCTGGTGCGTGATGCACAAAATCTGATGCGATCGTGCAAGTTGAGCCAACTTGTCGCGCATGGTTTGAAGGGTCCTGCCACTCAATCCGGTATCAATCTCATCAAAGATTACCGTCTCGACGCGATCAGCTGCAGCAAAAATTGTTTTGATTGCCAGCATAATGCGAGAGAGTTCGCCGCCGGATGCAATCTTCGAAAGTGGCATGGCCGGCTGCCCTGGGTTAGGAGCGATCATAAACTCAGCACGATCTACTCCGGTTGCGGATGACTCTGAAAGTCGCTCGAAAGTCATTTCAAATTTGCATCGACTCATTCCCAAATCGTACAGCTCAGCACTCACGGAATCGCACAGTCGCTTGGCGAGCTTTTGTCTGCGGCGTGAAAGATCGTCGGCAAGACCAATCAGTTGCTTTTCTGTTTCATTCAGCTCTGCTTGCAGCTCTTCGACCGTCGCTTGAGCGTTGTCCAAAAGGCTAACTTCTTCTGCCAATGCATCTCTTCGCGATATTGCTTCCGCCAATGTTGGTCCGTATTTGCGCTTAATTTTCGAAAGTGTCGTCAGTCTCGCTTCTACTTCCGACAACGCTTCGGGATCTGCATCGAGCGATTGTCCATATCGTCTAAGCTCTGCAGTAGCCTCTTCCATGCTGGCAAGACTGCCGCTTAGCAGTTCAGTTATTGCATTCAGTTTGTCATCAAATCGAGCCGCCTTTTCAAGCTCACTTAGTGCAGACTGCACCAGATCAACCGCACAGGCCTCATCTTGTTGCCCGCCATTGAGCAGTTCCTGAGCTCTCGTAGAAGCGGTTTCGAGTTGTGTCACATTTGAAAGCGTCTTCGCGCGATGTGTTAACTCTTCGTCTTCTTCAGGGCTTTCCAGTTTCGCTTCCAAAAGCTCACTCAGTTGAAATCTCGAAAAGTCGAGCCTGCGAAGGCGTTCCTCTTCGGACATTTGCAGCTCTTTCAACTGTTGAGCGAGATCCTTTTTGCGAGCATAGTGCGTGCGCACACTTTCGAGTGCTCGTTTGTGATGGGAATCGCCCAAACCATCCAAGAGCTCTAACTGTGCTTGCGCAGACATGAGCGTGCGCGCCTCGTGCTGTGCATGCACGGTCAAAACCAACTGTCTCAACTCTTGCATCAGGGCATGGTTGACGACTGTTCCATTGATGCGAATGCGCGAACCGGTTTTTGTGATCTCGCGCGAAACAATCAGTTCGTTGGCCTCTTCATCCACAAGCTCTTGTTGCTTGAGCCAGGCTTGTACGGTAGAGCCGGGCTTGAAGCACGCCTCAATCGAAGCCTTTTGAGCGCCTGCACGAATGAGATTGGCGCCGACCTTGCCACCAAGCACAGTATTGAGCGCGTCTATCAAAATTGATTTTCCAGCGCCGGTCTCGCCTGTTAAAACGTTGAGTCCAGGCGTCCAATCTACGGACACTTCTTCTATTAACGCAAAATCTCTAATCCGTATACTTTCGAGCATCTGTTAAATATCCCGGAGGTGTAGAAGTGAGACACAATGCGGATTTCCGAACGCAAAGGCCGCCCGCGCCCACCACAACATAATAGCCGAAGGGAAGATCTATGCAACGGATAATTTATGCATCGACCAGTGACTGGCTGACGCCATCCCTGGTGCTAAGGTGCTTTCTCGCTTATGTCGCTGCGCCGGAGGCGACCGGAGTCAGCGTATGAATGCTGATTTGAGCAGCTACGTTTTTGGCGAGTTCGATGAAGGCCTTCGATACTGCATTGTCAGGATCGCTTGCGGTGATCGGCACGCCGCTGTCGCCACCCTGCCGCACTTTCGGATCGATCGGAACCTCTCCCAAGAAGGGCACGTTTACCTCTTCGGCCAGACGTCGCCCGCCGCCGTGTCCGAAAATCTCATAGCGTTGGTCCGTGCCTTCAGGCTGGAAGTAGCTCATGTTTTCCACGAAGCCAAGTACCGGTACCGACATTTGTTGGAACATCGCCAGCCCCTTACGTCCATCCAAAAGCGCCACATCCTGAGGTGTCGTCACAATTACTCCACCGGCAAGCGAGGTTGCCTGCACCATGGTGAGTTGGGCGTCGCCGGTGCCTGGAGGCATGTCGACGATCAAATAGTCCAGTTCGCCCCACTCCACATCGCGAAGGAATTGGCGGATGGCCTTATCAAGCATGGGACCACGCCAGATAAGCGGTGTGTCTTTGGAGACGAAAAATGCCATCGAAATGCATTTGACGCCATGATTGAAGGCGGGTATAAGTCGATCGTTTTGCGCGGTCGGTTCGTAATCGTCAACGCCCAGCATAAGAGGAACATTTGGTCCCGTGATGTCGGAGTCGAGAATACCGACTTTGGCACCCAATGTGGCGAGAGCAACGGCCAGGTTGACTGAAACCGTCGTCTTTCCAACGCCGCCCTTTCCGGAAGTAACGGCAATAATCTGTTTGATGCCAGGCACCGATTCTTTTCCGGCGACTTTGCGCTGTCCGGCAACCGATGCATCAGAAATCATATCGACTTCAGTTACACCATCTATGGTGGCAACGGCTTCGCGACACTCCTGTTCCATTTGCTCTTTCACAGGACATGCAGGTGTCGTAAGTGTCAACTTGAAGTGCACCTTACCACCGTCGATCTTGATGTCAGAAATCATTCCCAGGCTGACGACGTCAATGCGAAGATCGGGATCCACAACTTTCGACAACGCCGCCTTTACCATCTCGGGCGTGACTTTGCCTTTCTTTGTTCCGAACATTGGACTCTCCTCGCATGAGCGTATCTTCTCGACCGCCACTTTTGGCTGCCTCTACCGGCTCGCCCCACCTAGGGCCTGCCACACATCATGATATCCGCATAAGGTAAATCGGTCACATAACCTAAGCAAATATTTCGTTGAGTAGATAGATTTGGGGCTAGAAATCCTGATTTCAGTTAAGCCTCAAGCTTCTTGGCCACAGTCAGAGTGGACGGATGTTTCGGGCCAAGCGCTTTGTTGAGGATGTCCAAGGACTGCGTGTACCACTCTTTCGCCGCCTTAGAGTCGCCCTTTGCCATTGCCAGGTCGCCTTGATGCATTAGGCTGATTGCATAGTCAGAATGTATCTCCCCGATTGTTTGTTTTCGAATAGCCAGGCTTCGGTCGAGACACTCTTTCGCGTCGGCGTATTTTTTCTCTTCGAGAAACAAGCCGCCCAATAGATCGAGCGAAGTCGCAAGATCCGGGTGATTGTCACCAAGCGCCTTGCGCTGTATTTCAATCGCTCTTCGCAAGAGCGTCTCTGCGCTGGTGTATTGTTTTTGGGCACGCCTGAGTTCTCCAAGTCCATTCAGACTTTTTGCAATCAATGGATGCTCCGGTCCAAGCACTTTCACTCGCGTAGCCAAAGCTCGCTTGTAGAGCGGCTCGGCTTCAGCATAGTTGCCTTCGTCTCTTAATAGCCCGGCAAGATTGTTGACGTCGGTAGCCACATCCGGATGCTCAGGACCAAAGCCCGCCTCGTCGATCTGAAGCGCGCGCCGATAGCAGGCCCCCGACTCTTCGTACCTTCCGAGATCGCGATACAGTCCACCCAAGTTATCCAGGACGTTACCCATTGCCACATCATTTTTTCCGTATCGCTTTTCGGTCAGTTGCAAAGCCTGAATGTACAGCGCCTCAGCTTCTTTGTAGCGCCCTTGATCGCGATGAAGCTTGCCCAAGCTGAGAACGATTTTCGTACGCATGGGATCGTCGAGTATTTTGATTTCGTTATCCCACAGCCACAGCGCACGCTTGTAAACGAGTTCAGACTCTTCATATCGCCCCTGTTCTCGAAGTGCCATCGCGAGATTGTTAAGGGCCATCGGCAACTGTTGTTTCTTGGCAAAATGCCTTTCAGCAAATGCAACTGTCTTCTTGTAATAGGGCTCAGCAAGGCTATATCGGCCGGTTGTGCGATATAGCTCAGCTAAATTGTTGAGAGCGCGTGGAATGCGCTGATCGTCTTCTGAATATTTCTTCGTTTCTTCAACTGCGAGTTTGAAGTTTTTCTCGGCAGTTGCATAATCACCGCGTTTGTAGGCGGTTTCGCCGGTTGCAATTGCACTGTAGTAAGGAACGCTTTGTACGATTAGAAATGCGGCCCATACTGCAAAAACTCCAAACACGCCGCGTTGATACCACTTAAATTTCGGGTTATCGACTACTTTTTCACGAAAGATTTTCTGGAGGTCTTGAACTTTTTTTACTGCGTCAGAAACGGCCGGCGACGCATCGGAAGATGTTGGTTCAGATCGCGCTTCCAAAACCGATGATGATTCATTAACGGTTGATGATGGTTCAGTCGAAGTTTTCGCATCATTCTCGGGTGCGGAGTCTCTTTGTGCCGTTTCGTTTGACGCCTCCACATCTGGTGGCGCTTCCGTGTTTTGGCCGCCATCACCATCTACAACCAACCGAGACGAAGCTTCTGAAGCCGCAAACTGCTTCAATGGTGACTTCGGATTTTGAGGAGGCTTGCCTCCACTACCCTTTTTTGTCTTATCGCCTCGTTTGGATTTCGGCATTCAGTTCCTTAGTCATTGCCCCTAGCACGGGCCATAGTGCTGCCCCTACATAGAATCACTTACCCTCAAAAACCGGTTTGAATTCACTTTCCAACGCTGCCGCTTCCGCATCGCGATGATTGGCTCGCAAAGCACTGGCGTGCTGGCTCACAACTCCGGTTAATATCATCTTGTCGGCTGGCGAATGCTTACTTCTGTTCCTCTCAAAATTCTCTATCTTCAGCCAAAACTTTTCCGCCCGCTTCAACTGGTGCCTGCGCACCGCGGCATGCCCGAGCTGAAACCAGGCAAGCAGAAGCTCCGTGTCAGCAATCTTGGCTCCCGACTCACCAATAGACGCTACCTTCTTATACATTTCTTCGGAGCGTCCGGATTGGTTGGTCGCGGAATAAAGATCGCCCAAGTGCCGATAAGCAGTCGCCACGATGCCGGTCCTGCCTTGGTCTATTGACTCGAACGAACGCACACCGGCCGTCAGATATTTTTCCGCTTGCTCATATTTTTTTGCGGCGAGACTAACGACCCCAATCCAGATTTCCATGTGATAAACCTGTGCTTTGTGCTCCGGAGCATACCTGGCTCGTCCGCGCATGGAAAGAAAGCCAAGTTTCAGTGCGTTGTCAAAGTCGTGTTTCTCCAAAAATCTGCGCATTTCATCGTGCAATGACATATCGACTTGATTCGTGTAGATGTAAACCGCTTTGTTTTTTTCGCCGATCTCCCAGTAAAAATCCGCCAGTTCGAGCTTGATCTTCGCAATGGCGAGCGGGTCGCCTTTGATGGTAGCCTGCGCGACTTTGCACGCCTGAAGATACTGCGTCTCGGCGTTGAGATATTCTTTTTGTTTGAAGTATTCCCGGGCCAGAGCCAAGAGTGCTTCCAAGTATTGTTGGCTGCCTCTGCCGTATCTCATTTCGGCAAAGATAAGCGGTGCTTGCAGGCGGCAGTGGGTACCAAAGGGAGAGAGGGAGACTGCAACGGCAGCAACAGCGCCTACCGAAAAAAGGGCTACGGCAAGTTTAACGAATGCAGAAGATGGAAAGGAGTAAGTCCTCAAACGCTTCTTTCTCAACCTGGCTGGCGACCTGAACCTTGCGTCCCGAAAACAGTGATGTAGATGTTTTACCCTGACTGCGTCCATGCGTGGCGACATCGATTCGAAGTTCTTTGAAGGTGAAGAGTTCTGGCTTCACCACAACGGCCGTGGTAACGGTGTCCCAGAAGTAGTATTCAAAGCCTTTTACGAGCGACCAAAGTTTTGCAGCCAGATTTGCGGCGCGGCGAGACTCCGCTCTTTCTTCCAATTTTTGGAGGAACTCTTTGGTGACTGGAAGCTGGTTAGTGAGATCGAGCGGAACAAGTTTGATTGGAACCTTAGAATCCAAAACAGTCTTGAAGGCTAGTGGATCAGCATAAATGTTCCACTCAGCACTTCCATCATGCCCTTCTTCTTCGACATTTCCGGCCACGTTGATGGCACCACCCATGATGACAATTTCCGATACCTTCGCTCGAAGTTCGGGATGATCTCTTAGCACCGGAGCAATGTTAGTAAGCGGTCCAGTGGTGACAAGAGTGATTGGTGCTCTTGTGTTGGCGAGAGTATCGACAAAAACAACTTCGGTCTTGCGAGGGCGTCCTTGTTGATATGGTTTCTTCAAGTAGTTGTCGCCAAAGAGCGGCAGTTCGTTGATGATGTAACTTTCGCGACGCCAGTTGTCTGGAAATGGGTTGGGCACGGGGTCTTCACAAACGGCGATTTCGGCACCTTCGAGGTCGAGGTACGTCGCGATTTTCTGCATTGCCTCAAATGCCTGATCGGCAAAGCAATCGCCATTGGTGATGCTGACTGCTTGCAATTCCACATCAGGACTCAACCACAGCAAAACGCTGCTTAAAAGGTCATCGACGTGTCCGTCGTGATCGTGGAGTACCAGTTTGGGGGGCATTGAAAAGTTCTGTCCGGTCAGGACGACAAATCGCAAACCGTTCCACTCTGCAATGGAAAGGTTAACTCAGTTTACTTAACGAGGGGGTTTGTTTCATTAGTTATGGCCGTTTGTGCTCCGAATCGAAACAACTTGAAGGCGCTTTGCAACACCACTGCTTTACACACGTTCTTTGCGATTCACTGCTTTGCATCGCCCGGCTGCTTTGCAACACACATTGAAACGATTACTTGGAAAGACCAGGGCATCACCTATAAGAACGACCAGCCCGCCAAGATTCCAAAGGCAGCAACCAGGGCAACGAACACTCCAGTTACCCATATCATGTCGGACACCGACAGTTCGTGTTTGACACGCAAACCATGAAGAGTAGTTACTGCAGCGAGCAGACCAGCGGCTGGACCACAAAACGGAATCCAGCAAAGAGGCAAAAGAACAATTTGCCCGTAGCAAAATGCAATGGTCGTTCCTTCAGGTGCGATCTCTTTTTTGCGCCACTTCAGAACTTTATGCGTGCAATAAGCCAGGCAGCAGGACACAAAGAAGATGAAGACCAGCCATAAGAACGCTTGATCGACTTTGCCCATGAATCGCAAAATGGTGAAGTGCACGACATACAAAGCAACTACCGCCAAAACAGACGCAGGTGCATTGTGCGCACTTCCGATGTCCAGAGTGATAATCGGTCGAACCACCGACAAAAATGCGAGTCTGAAAGATTGCCAGCTCCACTTTTTGTCGACCGGTGGTGAAACAGATTGCACAGACTGATCTGTCGTGTAGTTAACTACGCCTTCGGAGTGCAGTTTGTCAATTTGTTTGAGATCTTGATCGGCGAGGTGCGGATTGCCGATTATGCGATGAACCTCTGCGCGTGCGGCATATGCCTCAGTGAAATCCGGCTGCAACTCAACGGCTCGGGAAAACTCTTTGAGCGAGTCGTGATAGCGTCCCTCAGCTGCACGCACGCAGCCAAGCGCATAATGGCATGATGGAGTCGGATACAGTTTCACCGATTCATTGAAATCGGCGACTGCTTTGTTGGAATCTTCCAGTGCTGCGTACGCGAAGCCTCTGTCGAGATGGGCTTTGGCTCTGTCTTCCGTGTTGGGAGATGCCTCGGTCAGCTCAAGAAACCTAGTCAAATCCGAGACGGCTTCTTGGTTGCGTTCAAGCTGCCTGAGCGACCATGCACGCAAAGAGTAGTAGTCGGTTTGATCCGGCTTGATTGAAATCGCTTTGCTGAAATCGACGACGGCGTGCTCGTGCGCGCCGAGCACCGTGTAGTACCAGCCACGCATCACATACACATCGGAGTATTCAGGTTTGGTGGAAACAGTGCGTTCATACTCGTCAATGACCGCGCTGACGTCGGCGATTGCGCCGCCCATATCGCCGTTTTCCGCAAGATAGCGCGCTCGCAGAATTCGCACGTCTTGGTTTTTCGGGTCGCCTTCTAAAGCGCGCTCGAAAAGCCCGAGTACGGTGTCGCTGCTTTTGTTGGCTTGAGCCATCGACAACGCTTTTAGAGCCAATCCGGCGGCATATGATTCGCACTCGGAGTTCTTGTTGTCTAGCCACAAAACACCGCGATCCCAACGTACCAAAAGTGGATCGTTTGGTCCGAAACCGTAGTATGCATCAGCGAATACAGAAACCGGAAAAGCCGCTTCTTGAAAAACTTTTCCTAGCTGGTTGCCGTTGACGTAGTACAGTCCACACTCTCCGGCTTTGTCCAATTCCTCTGGGTTGAAGTTTTCTCTCGAGCGCACCTCTGCCGAATAAATCGTTCCTACCCCAGTTTTGGAGAAAGAGATTTCCACCTTTTCGCTGGTGCTGGACTCCATCAAGGCGCTGGCTTGGGTGAAGCGCTGGACTACTCGTCGCATGTCTCTGAATGCGACGCCCACCATAAACATTGAGCATACGACGCCGCCGACAATGGTAAACGAGATTAGGCGCCCCTGTACGAATACTATCCAAAGAGCGATCAGTACAAGGCTCACGCAACAGGCGAACAAAAGTGCGGGACGACTGATTTCCCGAGCAAATGGGGCTCTGAGGTGGGGGTGTATGCTTAGCCGCATCGAGGATTTGACGAGAGTTAAACGACCAGCAGCTAGATCAGATACACCAGTTATTTACCCCTTTCTATAGGGAGAATTTCGGTAGATAGACTACATATTTCTATGAATTTCTAACGGCGGAGCGATATATGAGCGGTCCGGCGGTGGGTTAGAGAATCCCGAGTTCCATTTTGGCGTCTTCGCTGCACATTTGGCGGGGATCCCAACGCGGGCTCCATACCAGCTCGACTTTGATTTCTTTGACCCAGGGCAGCTTTTTCACTGCGGCATGGGCCTGCCCCTGAATCGCAGCGCCCATCGGGCAAGCCGGCGAGGTAAGAGTCATTTTCACGTTGACGTTGGAATCTTTCACTTCGATGTCATAGATTAAGCCAAGGTCAACAATGTTGATTCCGATTTCGGGATCGATTACGGTGCGAAGATTTTCGCGGACGACATCCTCTTGCAAAGACGACATGATTATCTCCCTGACGTGTGGTTTTGAATGCCTTCCAGGAGTGTGTTCCATGGAAGGAGCGCGCACTTGATGCGAACCGGATACTTTTTGACGCCTTGCAGAGATTCCAGATCTTCCAACTCTTCGGGCAGACCTAAATCCGATTCTTGCGATTTCGACAGCATCATGTTTTTGAAGAGAGCGATGATTTTCTGAGCCTCTTCCAGCGACTGACCTTGCACCGCCTCGCTCATCATCGAGCCTGATGCCATGTTGATGGAACAACCTTTCGCCATTAGTTTGACGTCTTTGATGGTTCCGTCTTTGACGTCTAGATACAGTGTGAGCTCATCGCCACACAAGGGATTTATGCCTTCGACTTTGACGGTGGGGTCGTCAATTACGCCGTGGTTGCGCGGGTGGTGGTAGTGATCGAGAATTGTTTCCCGGTATAGATCATCTGCAAGCGACATGTCCCAGCACCTTATCTGCTTCCTTCAATGCGTCGACAAAGAAGTCGACTTCTTCCTTCGTGTTGTAAATGTAGAAGCTCGCTCTTGCTGTGCCGGTCACGCCTAAATATTTCATGAGCGGCTGGCAGCAGTGATGTCCGGCTCTTATGGCGATGCCGGAATCGTTGAGAATTTGCCCCACGTCATGCGGGTGCACTTCCTCGAAGTTGAAAGAGATTACGCCACCTCGCTTGGTGGCATCCTTCGGTCCATAAATTTTGACATCACCCAGTGCATCGAGGGCTTTGAGAGCATAATCGGTGAGATCGACTTCGTGAGCTCTCACGTCGGCCATTCCCAGTTCTGAAAGGTAATCGATAGCGACACCACTGGCGATGACGTCGGCGATGTTGGGGGTGCCTGCTTCAAACTTCCATGGCAACTCGTTGAAAACGGTTCGGTCTCGATAGACGGCGCTGATCATGTCGCCGCCCGACATGAATGGCGGCATCGCATCGAGAATCGCTTCTTTGCCCCAAAGAATTCCAACGCCTGTCGGTCCCAGCATTTTGTGCAGGGAGAAGACGAGGAAGTCGCAATCCAATTCTTTAACCGACGTTGCAAGGTGTGGAACACCTTGTGCTCCGTCCACCAATATTTTCGCGCCGTGCTTGTGAGCGATCTTTGCCACCTTGTCGACAGGAAAGATTGATCCCAACACATTGGACATCTGGCTGATTGCAACCATTCTGGTGCGCGGACCGATCAACTTTTCAGCTGATTCGAGATCGAGAAGTCCTTCGGGAGTGAGGTCCAACCACACCAACTTCGCTTCGCGCTCTTTAGCCAGAAGCTGCCATGGCACTAGGTTTGAGTGGTGCTCGACAGGCGAAAGAACGATCTCGTCGCCAGGCAATACGTTTTGGCGCCCCCAACTCTGAGCAACCAAGTTGATCGCTTCGGTTGCGTTGCGGGTGTAAATCACTTCTCTTTCGGAAGGTGCATCGATAAAGACTCTTACCTTTTCTCTGACGCTTTCAAATGCCTCCGTAGCCTCTTCACTGAGAGTATGAAGTCCTCTATGAATGTTTGCGTTGTAGGTCTCGTAATATTTGACGAGTGATTGAATTACTTGTATCGGCTTTTGTGATGTGGCAGCGTTGTCCAGGTACACCAGCGGCTTGCCGTTGATCCTGCGCTCCAGCACAGGAAAGTCTTTGCGGATTTTTTCTACGTCGAGCATTTTGGTTTTCAACCTCTCACCGCGGCTGGTACCGCGACCCAAACTTCATCTCCTCTGAGCTCCACCTGATAGGTCGGAACCGGCACCACCGCCGGCAAACACATCGCTTTGCCGGACTTCACGTCAAAGCGAGCGCCATGTCGCGGGCACTCGATTTGGTGATCGTCCAGCTCACCCTCCCCTAATGGGCCATTGTCGTGAGTGCACAAGTCGGCGATTGCATACAAGACATCGTCGCCTTCCGCATGGCAGATGGCCACTCGCTGCCCGCCAACGGTAAAGACCTTCACCGTTCCTTCGGGAATCTCTGACTTGGAGGCAACTCTGACAAATTCCATGATCTTTTCTCGATGTGTTAGTCGGTCGGACTCTTAATTTTGGCGGCGACCAACTCGCTTATCCATTCGCCGATTCCGGCTATGGGAGCCTTTTCCACAATCTGCCTGAAGAAACCATTGACCACGAGTTCTTCCGCTTCCGTACGAGTCAGCCCGCGGCTCATGAGATAGAAAATCTGCTCTCTATCAACCGGTCCGACTGTGGCTCCGTGTGAGCATTTGACGTCATCGGCAAGAATCTCCAATTTTGGAATCGAGTCGGCCTTTGCATGCGCTCCCAACAAAAGGTTTTTGTTTGATTGATAGGCGTTAGTGCGCTGAGCAACCTTGGCGACTTTGATGATGCCTTGATAAACCGATGCTGCTTGGTCTTTCAGCGCCACTCTAAAGTTGATGTCGGAAGTGGTGTCATTGGCAGCATGCTCTTGGACTGTGTTGAAATTGAACTGCTCGTTGCCGTCGCCAAGAACGAGACCAAGAACGTCACTGCTTGCACCCGGTGCGTTCAACCATGTGATAATGTCGGTCTTCACGTGAGCACCGCCGAGGCAAGTATTGATTGCCGACAACTTACCGTCGCGATCTACGTGGTTTTCATTTTTCGAAACTGCAAAAATGTTGGAATCGTAGTTATCGATTTCAACAAATTCGACTTGCGCATTCCGACCGGTGCGCACCTCTACAATCGAGTTGGAAAGCGACATTCCACCAGTATGACTTTCAGAGGTAAAGACAGTAACGACCGATACCTTGCTGTTTGCTTCGGCGTTGACTACAACGCGAGGGAATATTGCGGCTGGATGACCGCCGCTTAAATGGTCGCCGTTGAGGTTGATGACAATGAAGAAGGGCTCTTTGATTTCGACGTCTTTGGGAACATAAAGGAAAGCGCCACAGTTGAACAATGCTTTGTTCATCAGAGCAAATTTTCCTTCGCTCAATTGCACTTTTGACTGATCGAAGTATGGCTTGATCAAATCTGCGTGCTTCTCGAAGGCGGTCTCCAGGCTGGTGAACACAACGCCTTTCTTTTCCAGCTCAGCATTGATGTTGGTCTGGAATGAACCGGTCGAACTCTGCATCACGATTGCTTGCATTTGTTCGATGTGCCTTGTCGCCGACTCGATCCAGGCAGGCAGTGAGCCGGCTTTCTCTTTGTCATTGGTTTGAGTTTTTGCGGCTTCTACAGGCACGAGTCTTGAGAGATCGAGCGCATCAATATCGGTGCGTCTCCACTCCTCGTCGCGAGTAGTCGGCATCGGCGTCTGGAGATAGGCTTCCCATGCTGCCAGCCGTGATTTTTTCAACCACTCCGGCTCCGCATTGCGTGTTGAAAGTACATCTACTCGCTCTCTGGCAATTGCAAGCTTTCCTGCGCTTGATAAAGTGTCTGCCGGATTTTGTGACATGACGGAAGAAGTCTCCTTACTCTTTCCTTTAGATGCACCCAAGATTTATCTCGGGCGCTTTCGCGGCTCCGCCTTGGAAAAAGCGGTGGCGCAAGGCGGAGGTCCTTTACGGACCTAGCCGACCGAACCTTCCATTTCGAGTTGAATCAGTCGATTTAACTCAACTGCGTACTCGAGCGGAAGCTCTTTCGTAAATGGCTCGAAGAAGCCGTTCACTATCATTGCAGTGGCTTCGTCCTGGGTGAGCCCGCGGCTCATCAGGTAGAACAACTGCTCTTCGCCTACCTTCGACACGGTTGCTTCGTGCTCGATGGTGACGTCCTTTTCATCGATCTCCATGGTCGGATACGTATCCGAACGTGATTTCTCATCGAGCAGAAGCGCGTCGCACTTCACGCTCGATTTGACGTTCTTCGCATCAGGATAGACTTTTACGAGCCCTCGATACGATGTGCGTCCGCCATTTTTAGAAATCGATTTGGAGATGATGATTGAAGTCGTGTCAGGCGCAGCATGAACCATCTTGGCTCCTGCGTCTTGGTGCTGATCTTCGCCAGCAAGCGCAACGGAGAGAACCTCACCATGAGCCCGAGGGCCAAGCAAATAAATCGATGGATACTTCATCGTCAGCTTGGAGCCGAGATTGCCATCAACCCACTCGACCTTAGCGTCCGTGTGCGCGACAGCACGCTTGGTGACGAGGTTATACACGTTCTTCGACCAGTTTTGAATGGTCGTGTATCTGATGTGCGCGCCTTCTTTTGCAATCAGCTCAACCACTGCAGAGTGCAGCGAGTCGGTCGTATAAATAGGAGCCGTGCAGCCTTCAATGTAGTGCACGAAGCTTCCGGGCTCAGCAATGATGAGCGTGCGCTCGAACTGACCCATGTTTTCTGCGTTGATTCTGAAATACGCTTGCAGTGGAATTTCCACTTTTACGCCTGGTGGAACCCAAATGAAACTCCCACCAGACCACACAGCAGAGTTGAGTGCGGAGAACTTGTTGTCGGCAATCGGAATTACCGTCGCAAAGTGTTCGCGCACAATCTGCTCGTGCTCGCGCAGTCCGGAATCCATGTCCAGGAAGATAACGCCTTGCTTTTCGAGGTCTTCGCGAATTGAGTGATAAACAACTTCAGATTCGTACTGAGCCGTTACGCCGGCGAGGAATTTACGCTCAGCCTCTGGAATGCCCAGGCGATCGAAAGTCTGTTTGATGCCTTCAGGTACGTCGTTCCAATCTTTCTCGCTGCGATCGGACGGCTTGATGTAATAGTAGATATTCTGGAAATCGATGTCATTGAGAAGCTTGCAGTTGCCCCAAGTCGGCATCGGCTTTTTGTTGAAGACGTCAAGCGCTTTCAGACGGAACTTGAGCATCCACTCAGGCTCCTTCTTCATCTCTGAAATCTTCGTCACGATTTCGCGCGTCAACCCGCGTCCAGACTTGAAGATGTAATCCTCTTTGTCATGAAAGCCGTATTTGTAATCGTTGCCCATCTGCTGAAGGGCTTGATCTTGGGCTAATTCCGGGGCCATGGCTTCCTCCTTCATACTGGGTTCCTATACCGCACCGGATGGTGCAAGTTCTTTGGTGACCCAGTCATATCCACGCTCTTCAAGCTCACGTGACAGTTCAGAACCGCCCGAAGCAACGATGCGACCATCTTGAAAAACGTGTACAAATTGCGGTTCAACATAGTTGAGAATCCGCTGATAGTGCGTGATGAGCAAAATAGCTGTTTCTGGTGTGACGAGTGCGTTGACGCCTTCGGCCACAGTCTTGAGAGCATCAATGTCGAGACCGGAGTCGGTCTCATCAAGCAACGCGAGCTGCGGCTTGAGCATTGCGAGTTGCAAAATCTCCAAACGTTTCTTTTCACCGCCGGAGAACCCTTCATTGACATACCGTGAGAGAAACTCATCCTTAACGCCAAGCTTTGCCATAAGCGCTTTCAGCTCCTGGCGAAACTCTTTGATTGGCACTTCCTTGCCTCGTACCGCCTTAACCGCGGCGCGCAGGAAGTTGGAAACAGACACTCCAGGAATCGCGACCGGATATTGAAAAGCCAAGCCGATTCCCAATCTTGCGCGCTCGTCAGTCTTGAGCTCGGCAAGATCGGTGCCTTTGAAAAGAATGCGTCCTTCGGTCACGATGTAGCGCGGGTGCCCGGTAATCGTGTAGGACAACGTCGATTTGCCTGAACCGTTGCGTCCCATCAAAGCATGCACTTCGCCGGGGTTTATGGTGAGGTTGACTCCTTTCAAAATTGTCTTGTCTTCAACCTTTACGTGAAGATTCTCAACTTTGAGGATTGGTGTTTTCGCAGTCATCTGATTTCTGTCGCCTTCTTTGATCTCGGTGTCTCATTCGTTGCAAGGGCAAGTGATATGTATAAGGGATCAGATCGTATCTTTTTTAGAGAAAAATTCTCTTGCCAACAGACCTTAAAACTTACCAACCTTCGCAACAATGGACTTTATAGATAAAATAGTATCAAAATTAGAGAAACTAATGTCAGGTTTTAATGATCCCTTTGCCTGTCTCGTTCAGGAGCAACTCGACCTCAGCTGAAGGCAAACCTCCAAAAATGGGAATGGTAGAGGCATGGAGCCATGCTCACCGGTCATTTAAGGTGTCCCTCATTTTGAAAGAGCAACTTAACCAGCCTTCGCAACTGATGAGAACTACACAACAAGCGAAAAATTAGCTCAATCCAATCTGTGACCTTTGTTTACACTTCTGAGTCAAAGCAGCAGATAATCAAGAAGGAACCCCGTCTCATTTTAGGGCCTCATAAGGGAATCAATCTATCTTTCTGGACCACGACCCCAACAGGGAGCATCAGGTTGTTTACGCAGTCGCTAGGAGAAGTACCACCAGAGAAAACGCATGAAGCGGTGCTTCTGCATTTAAAAAAACACGGCGAGCTGACCGTCTCCGACCTGTGCAAAATCATCGGAATTACTTCAATGGCAGTCAGGCGGCACCTGGCGACGCTTCAGCATAATGGGTTGGTTGAATCTCGCATTGTTCGCCAGTCGAGAGGCCGCCCGACTTATTATTACAAGTTGAGCGACAAAGCCGAAAACCTGTTTCCATCAGGCTTTCAGACGATGGCAATGGACATACTCGATGTCGTGTACGAGCGCGAAGGCGCTAAGGGCGTAATGGATCTGCTCAATACGCGAAATCAAAAACGCGCAGCCCGACTTAAACCGCGGGTGGAGAACAAACCTCTGAAAGAACGTGTAATGGAGGTTTCGCGAATCTTTTCCGAAGATGGCTACATGACTGAATGGGAAGCTTTGCCGAATGGCGACTTCCTCATCTATCAACGCCATTGTGCCGTGCATGAAATGGCCAATCAATACCGGCAATTATGCGTTCTCGAACCACGGCTAATGGAGCACCTGCTCGGCGTGAAAGTAACCCGCGAGAAGTACATTTTGAACAACGACCCGGTCTGCGGTTACATCGTGCATTCACAAGACTGCATCAAAGAAAAATAGAGCGTCGCAAGGCGCTACCAAGACAACCTGGCAAACGTGGCATAGCGGGCTAAATTCCCTTGAGCTGCCAGTAGCTTGACGGCGCCTTGGGCGAAATCGTCGAGAGTTTGACGAAGTTAGCAGGACCGCGCGCGGCAATCGGCAAACCGCCGGTGATCACGATATTGTCTTTGGGAGCCACTAATCCCCGCTTAAGAAGCGTCTCTTCCACGAGCGCCAAAGTCGATTCGGAATCGCTTACTTCGGTGAGCATGACTGGTGTCGTTCCCCAAACAAGAGACAGCTTCCAGTAAACGTGCTCGTGCTGCGTCAAGGCAATGATTGGAGCGGGCGGGCGAAACTGCGAAATCAACATCGCAGTAGAACCACTTTTGGTGAATGCGGCAATTACTCTTGCTTTCATATCCACGGCCATGGCGCAGCCAGCGTGGGCAATCGCATGGGCCGAGGTTGGCAGGTCGTGATCGTGCAGCTTGGTGATATCCAACGTAGCTTCTGCAGCGTGCGCGATTCGATCCATCATGCGCACCGCACCGACAGGGAATGCACCGGTTGCAGTCTCTTCCGAGAGCATGACCGCATCTGTTCCATCAAAAATCGCGTTGGCAACATCTGATGCTTCTGCGCGAGTAGGTCGCGGGCAATCAACCATGGAATCTAGCATCTGCGTTGCTGTGATTACCGGCTTGCCTTTTGCGTTTGCGCGCTTGGTGATGAGCTTCTGCACGGGCGGAACTTTCTCCGGTGGCAGCTCGACACCCAGATCTCCACGAGCGATCATGACAGCGTCTGTTGCATCGAGAATCTCGTCGAGATGGTCGACAGCCTCCGGTTTTTCGAGTTTTGCAATCACCATCGGCGGAGGCCAGTGATCGCCAATTTCTTCACGAAGAAGTGTGATGTCTGCAGCATCTCTTACGAAAGAAAGGGCAACGAAATCAACTTCACTCTTCAAACCGACAGCCAGATCGGCTTTGTCTTTGTCTGTCAAAGCCGGGATAGACAGCCTAACTCCGGGAATGTTGATGCCTTGATGTTCCTTCAACAGAGCACCATTGATGACTTCGCACTCCACATCAGAAGTGCCGTTGCTAGACAAGACTTTTAGTTCAATCAAACCATCGTCAAGTAGGATGGTGTCGCCTTCTTTGACTTCCCTAGCCAGCATGTCGTAGTTGGTGCTGACCATGTGTTGGGTGCCTTCAATCTTGCGATTGGTAAGCGTAAATTTGTCGCCGGTAACCAGCGTGACAAACTCACCACCCTTCAATTTTCCGGTCCTAAGCTTCGGACCCGAAAGATCGAGCAGAATCCCAATCGATTGATCCAGACGTTGAGAAATTTCGCGAACATCTTTGATCACGTCTTGAATGAAGGCATGTCCGGCGTGCGAACAGTTGATGCGCACGACATCCATGCCCGCTTTCACCATCTGCTCAATAATCTTCGGATCTCTGCAAGCAGGTCCGATTGTGGCAATGATTTTTGTGCGTGTCAGTCTATTTTGGTCCATTGTTCCGCGGTCTGATGACTCCGCCGGAGTAATTCCGGCCCTCTGTACGCTGTCTTGAGCTTTGTTGCTGGCAGTTGGTTCCATTTTCTGGGTTTCCTGCTTCTCGCTTACTGAATCAACCATTAGTTACCTCGGTCTTATGTACCACCTGCAAAGGTACACCAGACACCAATTTGTTGAGTGAATTAGCTCCACTCTTGAAGAAATATCAACCGCATCGCGGGCAGCCCAACTCGGATTGGCTTATCTCGCCATTCTAGACAGCCCAGCAAGCTCTATAGGTATTCGAAACCTAGACACTATGCGAGTTTTAAGCTATGCTAATAATTGCAGATTCGTGCCAGGCGATACCAGACGCCGCTCCCAACACCAAGTCACATCATTTATTTTTCACCTGCTTAAGGACACCGCAATCATATGGGTTGCCCTGCTTACTTTCGGCGTCTTTTTGGCGCTGCTCTTGTCTTTCAAATTGTTTCTACGCTCGCGACTCAAAGTGGATTGTGCGCTAGCGAAAATCCGCCCGGAAGTCTTGACCGGGCTCAGCATATAGCTGTCGCGACAGCGAAGACACACGCCACCACCGATGATGAGTATCTGAAGATGCGCGAAGGTCAAGTGCTTACTTCATTGTCTGAAGATGGTGAGAAAAAGTTTGTCACAGGAACGATTTTGATCGATGAGTCACCCGAAAAAGTGTGGAAGGTTTTGGTGAACCCATTCGAATTCGAACGCAAAATCAGCCCGCGAATGACAAAGGTGGAAGTCATCGAAGATGAAGAATCCAAGACCGTTTTGAGATGCAGTATGGAGATCGGATTTTTCATCCCGTCGATTACTTATATAGTTGAATCTCAATACGAAAAGTTCAAACAAGTCAGCTTCAGAAGAATTGGTGGCGTGTTCAAAGACTTCCAGGGCGGCTGGATTCTGATACCTCACGACAATTCAACGCGAACAGAGATTCGTTACTCGATGTACATCGACACTGGAATGCCAGTACCAAAATGGATCGTGCGCGAAGGCGTGAAAATGGAATTGCCGAAAACGCTCACGGCGCTTCGCTCGAGAATCTTCGCAGTGCACGAAAAGAGTGAATCACTGGTCGCCAAAACGATCCAAGCAGCCGACTAGTTACATCGGACATCCCTTCGCCAGAAGTAGGGACACTTCGATTTATCGCCTTACTTACGCTGCGCAACTTCAGTTGGAATCAAGAATTCCGAAAGAGTGACATCCGGGAAGCATGTATCAGTATCTTCAATCTCGTGCAGCTTGGCTTCATCGATCTTGCCGGACTTCACCATCTCAACCAATAAGTCAAAACGCTCCACATGCGACCGGAAACGATCGGTGGCATAAACTTTCGCTTGTCCAGTCGTGATCAAAAACGGCCAATCGCTCGACTCGACAAGGAGCAATTCGCGTGCAGCTTGCTTCAAGGCCCGGTGCAGAAGCGGGTTGCCGTTTTTGTCATTATATTGCTGCGCCAAGGCTTCCATTTCCTTTTCACAGCGATTGATGATCGGCCACATCCATTCGGTATCGTTGTTGAGCCAAACTTGCCAGTGACCACCCGAACCCCAGGATGACTCAGGAAGCTCGATTGCCGTCTTCGGAGGATACGCATCCAAATACTCGCTGGCTGTGCGCATCGTAACAGCCGTGTATGTGCGGAACTTGCGAATGATCTCTTTGATCCACGCAACTCCTTCAAACCACCAATGTCCGAACAACTCCGTATCGAAGCTCACCATCACCAATCCCGGTTCGCCGGTTTGCTTGAGGTGCTCGGTCAATGCTTGTTGAATCAATCCAACATAGTGATCGGAATTCTCTTTCAAACGATTCATTGCCGATTCGGGATTGTAGAGCTGCTTGTCACCGAGATCTGTCGACTTCGATGTCAGCTTCCAGTAGTGCAAGCCCGACTTGTCGTCTTTCTTGTGAAACTCTCTGTAGTTTCCATCACCCGGATACCCATGATCGGCAGACCAAACTTGATAGCCGGCCGCTTCGTGACGTCCCATCACTGCAACAGGATAATCCTTGAGCCAGAAAGCTTCAAATGTATCAAGACCGGTTGCTGGTCTCGGTTTTACAGGAATATATTCGATCGATCCATAAGGACCAATCACGCGGCGAAGCTCAACACTTTGACCGCCCTTAATAACAAATGATTCGGTAAAGAAATATTTGATGCCGACTTCGTACATCCATTTTTCAAGCCCCGGACGTCCATCTTGAGCCGGTCTATAAGCACATTCAGGGAGCCAGGCACCCTTGGGTTCCTTGCCAAAATGTCTTTTGTATGTGTCAACTCCGACTTTGAATTGCGCAAATAAAGATGAGTCAGTTTCCAAAAGTGGAGAGAAGCAGTGTGTCGCTGCAGAGGTTGTAATCTCGATGGCGCCTACATCTTGCATGCGCTTGAAGCCGGCGATCACATCGCGGTTCCATCTATTTTGAAAGTCACTTTTTGTTTGTTGGAACCAATTTAAATAAAAGCGAGCCAACATCAACAAATCTGGATTGGGAGTCTCTCCGCGAGGTCCAAAGCGAATTTCATCAGCCTTGGCTCCTTCAATGCGAGCGTCAAGAAATTTTTCAAAACCTTTTTTCAAATGTTCGTCAGCAAGTTGTTCTTGCAGAATTGGTGTAAGCCCAATTGTCAGTTTCGCCGGCAAACCTTCGTCATATAGATCGGAAACTGCATTTAGTAACGGAATGTATGTTTCAGCCAAGCATTCGTAAACGCTTTCTTCACCGAAGGGCCACATGCCAGCCTTGCGATACCAGGGCAAATGGCTGTGGAGCATGAAAACAAACGAACCGATGCTCACTCCTTACTCCTCTACCAGCCCAAGGGCAGTGTCCTAACTAAGGTCACCATCTTGCCGACCAAATAATGATCAGCAGAACACAAAAAAGTAACCGCCTGTTCTCCCGAACCCGACGAAAAGACAGCAAGTGCGTTTCGTCTGCGTTGACGGCAAGGTGGACTATAACAATTCATATAGCTTTTTGTAAGACAGAACGAGGAAAACCGTAACTATTCTTCAGGACCACTTCCTATATCGCCCACCGAATTTCTCGGTTGCGGGCTAACCGCTTGTGCTTCAGAATGTAAGTAGGGTAAGCGCGCGCAAGCCCGCCATTTCATGATTGATTGCAATTACGATGTCAGAAGAACAACAACAACCACAAGAACAGCCATTGCCTCCCCCCCTTGAGGCGCAGGCAAAAAAGCCTCGAAAGAAAGCATTGACAGGGGACAAACCACCCGCCGAGGAAAACAAGGTCGTCAAACTTCTTGACAAAAACCCCCTGGGCATGACTTTGCCGGAAATGGCGGGTGGAACGCGACAAATCAAGAAGATCAAAACTTTAAGACCGATGCTGGCAGAGGCAATTCGTCTTGGTTTGGTGATGCCGGTAAGCCAGAGGGCCGGTCACACTGTTTACCGACTTGTCAAGAATCTCGGTCCTCGTTAGCAGTTTCGGTAGCAAGTTTCCTCTGTATATCTTTCAGACGGGCTACGATTGGTTTGCTGTCGCCTGCAACCAAGATCGTCTTTTGTCTTGCCGTGGCGCCGCGCACAAGGGTTACTGAACCCTTTTTCACGTGCAGTTCTTTTGCGAGAAACTCAATTAATGCCTGATTCGCAGCACCTTCGACCGCTCTGGCAGCAACCTTGATCGTCAATCTTCCTTCTGCAATTCTCACAAATGAAGATGATGAGGCACCCGGCTTAACGATTACGTTGAGCGTTACCGCGTCGGATGATGCTATAAACCAGTCTTCAGCCATTGCCTCAACCACATTAACATTGTTATTGCTCCCCCAAAAATCACTGCTGTTCCCGCTTACAAAAACCTAAGCCCGCCAAGAGCAATCGATTTTAGTAATAGAATGAGGTCGCCATAGGAGAAATTTGATGACCAGCATTGAAAAGGTCGTTAAGGTCGGAAAGCTTGAAGTAGGTCCCGGGAAACCGTTTCTAATTATCGCCGGACCATGCGTCATTGAGTCATGGGACATCATTTACGCAACAGCGGTGAGACTGAAAGACCTGTCTAGAGAATTGGGTTTTTCCCTCGTTTTCAAATCTTCATTCGACAAAGCAAACAGAACTTCGATCGACTCCTTCCGCGGTCCCGGTCTCGAAAAGGGGCTTGCCATGCTCCAAGAGATTAAGACGAAGCTGGGGCTGGAGGTGCTCTCAGATGTGCATGAGGTTGCTCAATGCGCACCGGCAGGGCAAGTTCTAGATATATTGCAGATACCTGCTTTTCTGTGCCGTCAGACCGATCTCGTGGTTGCAGCAGCAAAAACTGGAAAATGCGTAAATATAAAGAAGGGTCAATTCGTTGCCCCCACCGATATGGTCAACAGCGTGCGCAAAGTGACTGAAGCAGGCAACCCAAACATCATTTTGACAGAGCGTGGCACCACATTCGGTTACAACAACCTGGTGGTAGATTTCCGTTCGATTCCGATTATGCAATCAACAGGCTTCCCAGTTGTCTTTGATGCAACCCACAGTGTGCAGCTTCCCGGAGGAGGCGGCACCGTATCTAGTGGACAAAGGCAATACATCCCCACACTGGTGAAAGCTGCTGTGGCTGCAGGTTGCGACGGCGTGTTCATGGAAGTCCATCCCAACCCCGACGAAGCGAAGAGCGACGGGCCCAACCAGGTTCCCCTAGCCCAAGTGAAGGACCTAATCAGCCAGTGCTTGAAGGTGCATCAAGTAACAAGAGAACTGCCTCCGCTGGCTCTGCCGGCACAAGGTTTCTGCCAGCCGATAGTCGTCGGCTAAGGGCAGAACGACTAAGGAGGAGTGGCCGCCGTCAAGGCGTCTGTCTCAGTCTCGCGATCTTTTCTTTGCTGTGCGCGTCTCAAACGTGCGGTTTTGGTCAGGATGCGTCTACGGCGACGGCCTCTTCGACCGCGCCGACAGATACAGCAGCGGGTGAAACCTCAAAGAAGGAAGAACTGACAATAGAGGCGCTCATTACGAAAGCCCTCACCGCATATGGTGGCAAGGATGCTCTCCTGCAACTCGATGCAAGTCAAATTTGTTTTGGCAAACAGCTAAACGCTGGCGACGGCGAAACCAGTCAGCATGCAGTTAGAATCGTACGCAAGGGTTCGCGCTGGCGCATCGATTTTGATGCACCGGAGGAGTCGGCGCAGCCGCCTCAAGACCCAAATAATCCCAACCCCAATCCAGATCAAACGGCAAAGCCTGCTTCTGCCGGCAAAGTGACGGCGTTCGACGGCCAGTCAGGCTGGCAGGGTGTCGGAGCAGAAGTGGTTGATCTCTCAGACATCGATCTTCAAAAAAGACTACTGGAGTTCGACCAGCAACCAACACTGCTGACCTGCTGGCAGGAACCCGGATACACCTTCAAACTAGTCGGCAAAACATCCTTCAATCAAATCCCCGTTTATGCTGTGGAAGTCACACGGGCCGGAAACACCACAACTCTATTTATAGATAGAAGCAATTACCTAGTCGTCGGATTGAGTTACAACTCCCCGCAGGATGCCTCAAAAGCAATCTCCGTCGAATATTCTGAATATCGGCCCACGGGTGGAACGATGTTTCCCTATAGACAAGTTCATAAGGTCAACGAACAGGTCGCAACAGAACTCGATCTATCCAACATCACTCTAACCACAGCTATCGATGATGCGCTGTTTACGCGCCCCGTGCAAGGTAAAACCATTCGACTCAGCAAAACGATCACCATTCCATTTGATTATGCGCAAAAGGAAATCTTGCTCAAGGTCAGACTCAACAATTCCGAAGAGTTAGACTTCATGTTTGACACCGGAGCCAGCGACACCATTATCGACAGACGCGTCGCAGCCGACAGCTTCTTGTTGAAACAAGGACAGTTCGGAATCGCCGCGTTGGGCGGAGTAGTGACAGCACAGAGCACAATCGTCAAAAGAATCGAGATCGGAAACAGTTTAATTCTCAACGATATGGAAGCGCGCATCGTTGATTTGTCTCCGCAATCGCGTAATCTCAATCGCAGAATCGCAGGAATTATTGGAACAAACATAATCTCCAAGTTCCTGGTGACTATTGATTACAGCAAACCTGAGATCAGCTTTGCCGACAGCGAAACAGCTGTGCGCCCAAAAGGCGGGGCCCAAGCCGCTTTCTTGCAGAGAGGGGCACCTGTGGTGAAAGCAAATTTGAACGGCAAAGAAGAAGTAAAAATGCTTGTTGACACCGGCGCGGCATTCAACAATTTGCCTTCACAGGTTGCGCTCAGGCACGTAAAAAGCGATGCACCGGCGAAGTATACGACAGAAGCCACGGGTCTTGATTTGCGTCCTGTCAAACTGGGAAAGCTATCCATCGATTCTCTAGTACTCGGCGGTTTGACCAGTGCGAAAGTTCCATTCACTTATATTGTTGACGCAAAGAAACCAGCAAACACACCTCTTAAGCCAGGCGAGGCGACACGCAATAATGGTGGCTTCTTCGAGAATTCCAACCTCGGAATTCTAGGAAATCCATTCTTGCAAGACTACATTGTCACCATCGACTATAAATTTCAGCGCATGTTGCTTCAGTCAAACCCAGTGCTGAAAATTCGCAACGAGATTGACCAAGCGCTTTCTTCGGGCGACACCAAGCTGATCATTCATATGGATTTTCGCCAGGCTGAAATCGCATATCAGAGGGCGTTGATGGTCGCGATTAGATCAGGCGACCACAAAAACGAAGCGCGGGCGTTGGGTCGCCTGGGCAACTTGCGGCGAATGATGTCCAAGGACTTAAACAGACCAGAACATGCTAAAGCGGCATACGACTATTTCGTCAAAGCGCAAGCTCTTGCAAGGAAATCGCAAGCACCTGATGTCGAAGGACGTGTATTGGCAGACTGGAGCCTGCTCTACGCTGACAGCGGGCAACCTGCCGAAGCTAAGCAAATGGTTGACAGGGCAATCCTATTGGCTCCGCAAGATGCAACGGTAAATGTAGTCTGCGCAGTTCACCTCAGCAAGTTGAAGCAATTCCCTGACATGCAAAAATGCCTGGACAAGGCACTCTTCATAGAACCATCAAATTGGCAGGCACTCTGGTATCAGGTCAAATTGAGCGAAACATTCTTCGACTATCCGAAAGTGCTCAACACGCTAAAAGAGATTCGTCACTATTATCCAAATTCCAAGACGGCGTTGGACAAGATCAATGAAATACAAACAATGCTGAATGCTGCGGCACAAGCTTCGAAGATTCCTCAGGTTCAGCCTACATCAACAGGCATGCCGCCAACGACAATAATCACGACGCCACCGGCGAGCCCACGCACTCCAACTACCACACCGTCAGTTGGAACGCCGAAGACACCAACTGCCACTCAGCCGCCACCTGCGGTGACGACACCAATTCAGCGTACCCCATACGGCTTGCCTGTCAGACCGCCGAAAAAGCCGAACGTTCGCAACTAAACAGCAATAATGAATGACGACGTGATTCGAACTACAAAGGGCAAGAGCGATCATGAGCACACTCGCAGGAACAACCGACAAACGAATTCCCCACCTCCAGAAATTCGGCTGGCAGTCGATGGCATATTCGTCTCTTCAAGAAGGTATGGAGTACTTTCTTGACGAACACTTAGGATATGTCGCTTACTCGCCAATCAAGAACAAGGAAAATACACCTGTTTGCCTGGGTGACCCAATCTGCCACAAAGAAGAATCAGGCAAGCTGCTAGACAAGTTTCTAAGTGAATTTTCCGATCCAATCTTCATGCACATTAGACCCGAGACTGGCAAGATCCTGGAACAGCGAGGTTTCTACATAAATGAGATTGGAGTAGAAACAGTTATTGACTGCCAAAAATTCACCACGACTGGTAAGTCAAAGGAGACTTTGCGCGCCCAACGGAATAAAGCCATCAAAGACGGCCTGACCGTCGGCGAGCTCGATTTGACCCAAGTTGCAGAAGAAGAGCTTAGGTACATAAGCAATGAATGGATGACAAAGAAAGCAACGCACGACAACGAGATGGGATTTCTTGTGAGGCCGGCCGTATATGGCGACGAACTAGATGTACGCAAGTTTTTCGCATTCAAAGACTGGCAGATTCAAGGTTTTGTTTTCTACGATCCGATCTACGAAAACGGCGAAGTAGTCGGATACCTCGCCAACACTCTGCGCACTCTTGGTCGCCGCTCGTACAGCGTCACGGATTTCATCAATGTTGAAGCGATAGATAGGTTCAAAGAAGAAGGCATCAAATATCTGTCGCTTGGTTATTCACCGTTTCACCTAATAGATGACTCCAACGAATTCAATCACTCCAAGCCGCTCAAAGAGCTGTTTAAGTACACGTATCAAAAGTGCAATTACATGTACGCATTTCAAAATTTAGCATTCCACAAAGATCGATATCGCCCTGGAGTAGAAAACACCCAGCAAATAAAACTGTACTGCGCAACCAAACACAAGCTGCCGATTCTCTGCCTGTATGAGGTTTTCCACAAGATGGGCATGCATCCAATTACGCAAACGAAAGAATATGCGATGGAGTGTATGGACAAGGTAATCAAAGGATTGCCTGGTGAAGCGAAGAAGTTAGTTACATTGTGGAAGTAATGGAGTACGACGAGTCGGAGGAGAAGTCGTTCTCTAAATGATGTAATCACGAGATCAATGCAGCGAATGGGACACGAATTTGCAGCGAATGGGACACGAATTTCGTGATCACGTGGAGACTGTAAAATAATTTGTGTCAAAGGTCAGAGCCCTAACGGGCCTAGAAAGG
>CAZCZI010000008.1:5090-144289 GCA_964503045.1 uncultured Candidatus Obscuribacterales bacterium | reverse complement strand
GCATGAAGCATTCATGGCGCCATTCTAACAGCCTTGACGCCCAAGCATCCGTCACCTGCGATGCCCTGTTCTGGCCTCTCTGAAAGTTTCTCAAACACTGCAAAGAACTCCACCGAATCACTACTCAAATCAACGATCTCAACGTTCAACTCTCTTTCCAATGCCAGAACAACAATCGTTGCCCGATCGAGTTCGAGACAGTCTCGAATGGACGCTTCACTTAGTGACTAGCCAGCTCTAAACCCACTCAACGAACACTTTCTTCACGATCTTCACGATTGCCAACAGCGCAAAAACCGCCAATCACGGCGCTTTTGACAAGTGGCAAACGGCTAATGTAGCCTCTTGCAACGAAATCGCGACAGTCTTGCTATCATTAGGCCCAGTGGGAGTAATCCGCCACGTGTGCCGCCTTTTCAGACCGGCCGCGAGCAAAGACTCCTAGTCCAATCGTCAGGAACGGTCATGTCAAAGCACACAAACAACTCGCCAAAGCAAGTTTCAACTTTGACGCTTCAAAAATACAAAAAGGAAGGTCGCAAGATCGCCTGCCTGACAGCGTATGACTACTCTACTGCAAAAATTTTGGATAACGCCGGCGTAGATTTGATTCTCGTTGGAGACAGCCTGGCCATGGTTGCACTAGGTCACAAGACCACACACGCCGTAACCGTCGACGAGATGTTGCACCACACTCGGGCTGTCACTCGCGGCGTGAAAACAGCGATGGTAGTGGCAGATCTGCCATTCATGAGCTACCAGGTCGACATCACGCAAGCAATCATGAATGCCGGACGCTTCATCAAAGAAGCGCAGGCGCACGCGGTAAAGCTCGAAGGCGCAACCCGCCTCAACCTTGAAATCATCGAGCGCCTGGTCGGAATGGGTATTCCAGTGATGGGTCATCTTGGTTTTACACCACAGTCCGTTCACGGTTTGGGTGGAACCCGCGTACAAGGAAGAAGCGCAGAAGAAGCCAAGAAACTCATAGACGACTCCTTGGCGCTAGAGGCTGCCGGAGCGTTCAGCGTGGTATTAGAAATGGTGCCTTCCTTCGTTTCGAAAATCATCACCGAACGTCTTTCGATTCCCACAATCGGCATCGGTGCCGGAAATCAATGCGACGGGCAGATTTTGGTTACCGATGACCTCTTCGGCAAGTTTACTGATTTCCAACCGCGGTTCGTTCGGCAGTACGCAAACCTCGCCGAGGTCTGCAACGAGGCGGTGAGACACTATGCGCAAGACGTGCAGAATCAGGACTTTCCGAACGACAAAGAATCTTTCGCATTCCCGAAAGAAGAGGAAGATCTCCTCATGTCGCAGCTGGCTGTCACGTCATTGAACAGCGGCGAACCCTGTTGAAAATTAGCTGAAGGAACATCGCAACTAGTACACGCGATCCGCAGACGGTTACAGCCGCGTTGTCAAGGCATGTGGATAAACGAGTTCATGGTTGCCGATGGTCGCAAAATCGTCCTAGTGACAGGTTCCACACGAATGCGAGCTGCAAGATCCGCAGCCACCTCCTGATGAGGAGCTAGATTTTGATGTTCCTTGCCCAACATCTGGCGTGCTGCCCTTGGTCATAATGAATGCATTCCAAATTCTGGCGACGTCGCTGCTTCCGCAAGCTTCGCATTCAGCAGTATCGCTGCTTTCCGACATAGAACGCTCAACGGTGAACACCTCTCTGCATTTCTGGCATCGAAAGTCGTAGTTAGGCATTACTTGGCTGGAACCTCCGTGTTATCGGTCTTCGCAGAGGAGTCGTCGGTCGATTCCTCAGTTTTCGGAGCAGCTTCTTCAGTCTTCGGTGCTGCTGAATCAGTGGTTGGAGTTGCCGATGAATCAGGTGTGCTTGTTGCCGGATCGGTCTTGGGGACCTCCCCAGCCTTAGGAGCCGACGTTTCTATCTTATCGTCCTTGTCCTTCTTTTTGGCATCGAGCTTTCCTGTCATCAAGGCGGTGACATCGTTGACCATGATCACAACCATGAGCACAATCAGGCTTATGAAGCCCCATTTGACGATCTCGCCTTGCGCTCTTTCACCCATTGGTTTTCCACGAATGCCTTCGAAGAACATGAATGCAAGGTGACCTCCATCAAGTGCCGGCCACGGCAAGAGATTGATGATTGCCAGGTCCATACTGATGTAAATGGTGAAAAGGAACAGTTGGCTCCAATCGCTCTGTGCAATATCTGCACCGATTTTTATGACCGCAAGCACACCATGCAAGTCACTCAAACCCAGAGACCTTCCGCCTCCCGTCTTGGCACCTCCACTGAAAATTCCAGAGAAGGTTTGACCGACCGCATCAATCATGGTGGCAGTCAGGTTGCACAGTCTAACCCAGGCATAGCCCAGCATCTCGATTGGGTTCTTATCCACCTTCTTGTAGACGACAGGACCTTTCTGTTCCAGCACCATGCCTACGCGCCCATCAGCATTCGGCGTGACTGTGATTTTGACTTCACTGCCGGCTCTGAGAACCGTAATCGTCAAAGGCGTGTTCTTGTGCGCTTGCAAGAACTTGATTGCTTCTTCCGTTCCCGTCACCTTTGTAGAATCGAGCGCGAGGAGCTGGTCATCAGCTTTTACACCGGCATCCTTGGCAATCGGATTTTCGGCAACCAACGATTGCACTATCACATTTTGCACTGACGGCTCGCCGATGGAAAACAGCATAACCAGCATCACGAGCCAGGCAAAGAGAATATTGAAACCGACACCGGCAAATGCAACCAACGCGCGCTGCCAAATCGGAAATTTGCGAAACGGCTTGAGTGGCAGTCCAAATGCTTCTTGGTTGGACTCGTCACCGAGCTCCGGAATTGCCACGAAACCACCGAGCACGAATGCATAGAATCGAAACTCGGTTCCCCATTTGTGCCCAAGCACCCAGTGCGGTCCAAACGGCAATCCGAATCCGAACACCGGTGTCTGGAAGCCGAACGCTCGTGCCACCAGAAAATGCCCAAACTCATGCACAATGATGAGCACGCTGAGAATCCCCAGCATCACTAGATAGGCGAATATCGTAACCAAGAGTTCCAAAAGACCTTCCTCGCTCACGCAACCCAAAGGGTGTGAGACTCACACAACCGGCTAATAGTACCAGTTTACGTTAGATCCCTGGCGTATCGGCCGAGTAATCAAGAGTCACGTCTTTATAGTAATACGACAAAATTTGCGCCGCATTATAACCTTGGTCTGCAAGAGTCCTGGCGCCCCATTGCGACATGCCCAGCCCATGACCAAAACCGCTGCCGCAAAGGCAATAGGCGCCATCTTCGTAGGTCAGATTAAAATTCGTACTCGGTAACTTTACACTCCGCCGCAATACATCCGCCGACACGATTCGAGCTCCTTGATCCCCCACCACCAGCAGCTCCTTCACTCGTTCGGACGGAGTGCGAACAATCGGCATGACAGCTGTGACTATGCCGACCGAAGCCACGACATCGGCACCCAAAACAGCCGGCAAATCCTCCACGGCGATGCGGCGCTGCCAGTTGGCGTGGGGCGACTGGTCGTCATAATCAGGCACAGACTTGAGATACGGGACTGGTCGACCCCACACATGCTCTGCCAGTTCTGTTTGCCCGCCGCTGGAGCTATGGAAAAACGCCGAGCAAACCTTACCACCATGCTTTAGCACTATGCCGGCAGTTTCCGAAACGGCGCGGTTGGTCGACTCCTGCTCCGCTTGAACGCCCGAGTAGACCTGGTCGTCGATGGTGTCTTTCACATCGAAATCTCGCGATCTGTATTTTCTGACGTTCGCCAATGCGTACGAGCGCGCCGCTATTGCCTGCGCTTTGAGTGCTTCTTGCGGCCATGAAGAGGGCATTTCGGAAGGTAAGACCGAAAGCAGGTAGTCTTCGAGGTCGACTACATTTATCACCTGAAAGTAAAGCTGGCTGTGGTTTGAGTCCGTCTGTTCGAAGCATGGACGAATCCACAAAAAGCCACGATACAGTTTGCCGTTGTAGGCAACCAAATGCTCAGATTCGTTTATCCGGGGAGACTGGCGGCTTAAAGGCAGGACGAACACACCGGTTCCCAGATTTATTTGGGGATACGATGGGCGCGTTTGCGACGGTTGAGACCCGTCAACGCGAGTTGCCGCGGCCCGCAGCAGTTCGCTTGGAATGCTGAGACTCAAGGGTTTTCGATTGGGCATCAACCCAAGTTGATTTTGGGTGGGAACAGTCGGAAAGTAGCCAACATTTTTGTATGGGCTGCTTGGGGTCGTATTTTGAGCCACGAGACAAGAAGTTTTTGGAACCAATGTCAGCCTGCGATCCGCTCGTTTAAAGGAAAGCGCAACGCTCCAATCCGAGGGATTGTCTACCCTGCACATGAGATTTCCGCTCTCGGCATCGACGATTGCGCCGCCATCCAAAAGCGAGACATTGCAGCGCGTCTCCCGAACGGCGAGTGCAACCCGCACCACTGAACCTTTTCCTGCGCCGCGCTTGATAAGTCCATCTACGTCAATTTGTTGTGCCGTTGCCGGTGGTGCAAGTACTCCTAGACCACCAAGCAAAGTGAGCGCTGCAAAAAACAAGGCAAGGGAGCGCCAAAGTGTGCTTCCCTCTTTGACAACGGGAAGATCCATTGCGCTTCTGAGATTGCCGGCAGCACCGGTCGCCTCGAGCCGTGATGCCAATAACCAACCATTTCGAGAAACGTTTGAACCAGGCTCCGACGCTTCTGCCTGTTCCTCTTGAGATTTTATGTATGCCATTACTGCAGCCAGTCCCGCCGCGAGTTCAGACTCTTGGTCCTGCATACACTTGGAATCTTTGTTAGCTTCCGACATTTATTGGATTCCGATTGAAGAATTAGTGTCTGTATTCCGGCCATTATATCCGCCAGCGTGCGCTTGCCAAGGTTTCCAAATGGACTCTAATGCAGGATATGCGCAAGGATTAGCAATAGATATTCAATGATCCTCGCGAGATTATCGGTCACCACCGGTGATGGCTTGCTCTTCACAAGCGGCATTCGGAATGCAACCGGAAATGGTATCAAAGAGTAATCAGAAACATAAAGCCGGTCAACCACAAGGTTAACCGGCTATGGTGGCAGTCAGCTCAGCGTCCTATTGGTGGAATCCCTGAATAGCACTCAAGAACTGCTTAGTTGAGGTCATGTCGTACTTATCACCGGTTACTTGAGTTCCGAAGATAAATATCGCCTTCTTGCCCCACGACTTAGGCGTGATGATTCCCAACATACTTGGCAGTCGGCTGCCTGACTTTTTATCGACGGCGGTACCAATCTTGTATGCCAAGGTTTCACCACCTACGGTTTCATTGCCTGATTCGCCAACTTGGAAATCGCTGCTGCCTGTTACTTGTTTTTGTTCGAGCTGAGCCATGATTGCTTCTGCGTTTTCGG
This sequence comes from uncultured Candidatus Obscuribacterales bacterium, assembly GCA_964503045.1. Classification (GTDB taxonomy): domain Bacteria; phylum Cyanobacteriota; class Vampirovibrionia; order Obscuribacterales; family Obscuribacteraceae; genus CAYZJR01. The sequence goes on along the minus strand of CAZCZI010000008.1, from coordinate 138,878 downwards.
CGCCGCTTTCCAGTGGAATGGTTCCCATAATGATGTTCAAATCATCGCCATGTTTTGCAGATGCAAATTTGATGATTGAGAGATCCATACCCATCACCCACTCAAACCCGGGCGGCAACGACGGCATGGTGGCAAACGTATTGACTGTCTTAGAAATTTCGACAGGATCGCTGCCTTTCTTCATCATGTCGCCGAGAAACATCGTGCCTGCGATGCCCAGGCCCACGACTGTAATGATTCCGAGAGCCAGGATTCCTAAAAGGATCTTGAGCCACTTTGGCATATGTTTTCGCTCCTGATGAATATATAAGAATCGTTGCTACCGCAACAGCACCACGCAAGACGAGGTGAGTGTATCACATAAGTGAGACAGAAATAAGATAGGTTTAGGCGCTAGCCTTTGAGAGCCTCGGCGCCGCCGACGATTTCGAGAAGTTCTTGAGTAATGCTTGCTTGACGTGCCTTGTTGTACACGAGAGTCAATGACTGAATCAGGTCGCGTGCGTTGTTGGATGCGTTGGTCATAGCATTCATACGTGCTGCCAGTTCGGATGCAGAAGCTTCAAGGAGTGCTTGGTAGATCACGTTCTCAACGTACTTGGGAATGAGCTCTTTCTCCATGACTTCCAAGATCGATGGTTCAAACAAACGCAGTGGGCTCAAACCGTCGTCTTCAGCCTTTGGAGGCAGGTGCACGGGAAGAAACTTGGTATTTACCACTTGGGAGCGCAACATCGAGATGAAGTCCGTGCCGATGATTTCGACTGCATCGACCTTGCCTTCAACATACATTTCTGCGGCTTGCTTGGCGATCAATTTCGCTTCTTCAACCGACGGAATCGCAGGAAGCAGAGTGTAGGTTTTCAACTTCTCGACTTTGATCGATTTGAAGAATCCAACTGCTTTCAAACCGACGGTGGTCAAGGCCACTTCTTTGCCTTCAGACCTTAGCTGCTGAATGCGAGAGAGAGCCTCTCTAAAAACGCTAGTGTTGTAAGAGCCGCAAAGACCTCTGTCGGATCCCAAAACAATGATCAGTACTTTCTTCACTTCTCTTCTATGAAGGAGTGGGATATCTTGAAGATCGATAGGGGCGGTTCCTGCCACCACTTCGCGAAGCAAGTTGATTACTCGCGAAGTGAATGGGCGAGCGGCGAGCACTCTCATTTGTGCGCGACGGACTTTCGCTGCTGCTACAAGTCGCATCGCCCGCGTGATCTTCTGCGTGGCTTGCACGCTTTTGATCCTGTTTCTAATTGCCTTGAGATTTGCCATGATTTCTTGTTTTTATTGAACTCTGGTCAACAATATAAGTGGAACTAAGCAGCCAAACGCTATGGTTTGAAGAAGTTTTGTTTGAACTTGTTCAACTGTTCCGTCAGTGCCTTTTCGTCTTCTGCTGTCGGTTTGTCACCGCTGTTCAATTTAGCTTCGATATCTTTGGCTTGTGCAGAAAGATACTTGAACCATTCAGTTTTGAACTTCCCAATCGCCTTATTGTCGACATCATCAAGAATGCCGTTGTTGGCGGCATAAATCGCAGAGACTTGTTGAGCCAACGACAGCGGTTGATACTGCGGTTGCTTCAAGACTTCGGTCAATTTTTGTCCGCGGCGAATCTGATCTTGGGTTGCTTTATCTAGATCAGATGCGAATTGGGCGAATGCTTCCAGTTCGCGGAATTGAGCCAAGTCGAGTCTGAGCTTACCGGCGACCAGCTTCATTGCTTTGGTTTGAGCGGCTCCGCCTACGCGGCTAACCGAGATACCTGCGTTAATGGCTGGGCGAACACCGGCGTAGAACAAATCTGTTTCAAGGAAGATTTGACCGTCGGTAATCGAAATCACGTTTGTCGGAATGTACGCAGATACGTCACCGGCTTGGGTTTCGATGATTGGAAGGGCTGTCAGTGAGCCTTCGCCGAGTTTTTCGGAAAGCTTGGCGGCACGTTCCAACAAGCGGCTGTGCAGGTAGAACACGTCTCCAGGATACGCTTCACGACCCGGCGGACGGCGAAGCAAAAGGCTCATGGCGCGATAGGCTTGAGCGTGTTTCGAAAGGTCATCGTATACGCAGAGTGCGTGCTGTCCTTTCTTCATGAAGTATTCGCCGATTGCAACTCCGGTATATGGAGCGAGGAACTGCAATGCTGGTGCGGCGGTTGCAGACGCGTTTACGATCACGGTGTATTCCATTGCACCGTGTTCTTCGAGAATCTTTTGAATACGACCGACGTTGCTGTCTTTTTGTCCGATGGCAACGTAGACGCAGATTGGTCTGTTTGGTTGATTCTTCTGGTTGATGATGGCATCAATGGCGATGGCAGTCTTTCCAGTTTGGCGGTCGCCGATGATCAGTTCTCTTTGTCCTCTGCCGATTGGAATCATTCCGTCGATGGAGGCGATGCCTGTCATCAATGGCTCGCAGACAGACTTTCTGGCGACGATACCGGGAGCCTTGACTTCGATAGGGCTGAATTCGGTGGTGGCAATCGGACCTTTTCCGTCTAGCGGTTGACCGATGGCGTTGACCACTCTGCCCAACATCGCTTCGCCCACCGGGGTAGATGCGATTTTGCCGGTAGTATGTACCTTCATACCTTCATAGATTTTGCGGCCTTCGCCGAGAATCACGACCCCGACGTTATCTTCTTCGAGGTTGAGCACCATGCCCATCGTCTTTTCTTCATCGTCGAATTGAACGAGCTCACCTGCCATCGCCTTTTCCATGCCGAAAACGCGGGAGATGCCGTCGCCGACCTGCAGAACGCTGCCGACGTTGGTCACGTTAAGCGTGGAGCGGTACTCTTCCAGCTGCTTTTTCAAAACTTGGGTGATTTCGTCGGGCCTGATTGCCATGATTTCGTAATCCTCTAACTAGAATTTTGTCCTAACTAAACCGCAAAAATTACTACACAGAAAGCAGCGTTCGCTCAATCGCTTTCAGCCTGCCGCGCAGACTCCCATCGATTTCCTGATCGCCTAAGCGTAGAACGACTCCTCCTAAAAGTGATGGATCAACTTTCACTTCCAGTTCCAATTTCTTTCCGAGATGCTCGGTTAAGCGAGCCTTGATATTGGCGATATCAGCTGCGGAAAGTTGCTCAGAACAGGTGAGCGAGGCCTCGGCAATATTTTGTCTTTGCCGCAGAATCTCTTTGTATTTACCAACTAGATGCGGCAGAATTTCGAGTCTGCGTTTGTCGTTGAGAAGCTCCAGAAGCCGCATTGTCAGATCGCTCAATTTCGCCTTGAAGAGCCTTACCAGAAGTTCTTTCTTTTCCAGCGGTCCAATCGCCGGGTGGTTGAGCACCAGCGCCAAGTCCTGGTTTGCACTCAGAACCTCACTCACCAACTGGATTTCAGAGAGAACTTTTTCATCAGTTCCCATCCCTTCTTTCTCGGCCAATTCAAGGATTGCTTGCGCGTATGCACTCGCTACTCCTGATTGCTCCACTTTCATTGTTTGCTATCCCCAATCACAAAAAACAGTCACGAGATTGTGACTGCAGTTACTCAACGCCGTTCGCCTGATCTGCTCAAATCACCAGCTGCCAACCGCTTTTCATTCGAGTCTACGGTATCCAACTGCTCCATGAACTGATTGAGCAGCTTGCCTTTCACTTCTTGATTCACTGCATGGGCGAGGTATTGCTCAGAAAGCTCGACCGCGGCTTTGGCAGCTGCGGTTCGCATTTCCGTAACAAGTACCCGGCGCTCATTTTCGATTGCCGATTGAAACTTGGCTTCGAGATCGGCCATCTCTTTTGCAGTTTGCTCTTTGATCTGCACCTTCATCTGCTCGGCAGCTTGCTTAGCTTCTTCAAGAATTTGAGCGGCTTCCTTCTCAGCATTGGCGACGCGTTCTTTTTGCTGAGCGAGAAACTTCTGCGCTTCCTCTTTAGCGTTTCGCGCAGAGTTTAGCGATTCCTGAATAGAGCGCGCTCTTTGAGCGAACACACCAGGCAGGCTTTTTTGTGCATACCAAACAAGTGCAGCCACAAGAATGAGCCAGTTTAAGACGTTGCTCTTCCAGTCGAAGATGGCTTCGGCAAGCCCTACTGCTTCGGCTTGGTGCTCGGCGGCAAAGACAAACATCAGTTCAAACATCAGACTGCCTCCTCGAGCGCTTTCTTGACCTTGCCACGATCGAGAGACACCGACTGCGAAGAACCGATCAGCTTCGAAGTGATTAGGTTGACCAACTCGATTTCTTTGTCGACCATCGATTCAAGCAGCGTCACTTTCTCCGCCTCGAGAGACTTGCGCGCGTCTTCAATTTTTTGGCGTCCTTTTTCCTGAAGTGCCCCAACTTGCTTGTTGCGATTCGTTTGAGCTTCAGTGACTGCATCGTTGATGATCACTTGTGCTTCCGAGCGAATCTTCTTCAAGTGATTTTCGTAGTTGCTTACGATCTCATCGGATTCGTTGCGCAATTTCTTGCTCGCTTCCACGTCGCCTTTGATGAGGTTCGCGCGCCTCTCGATGGCTTCACCGACCGGTTTGAGAAACAATGCATCAAACAGGAACATGAAAATAAGGAAGCTGACTACGAAAATTATTAGCGTGCCGTCGATTTCAAACATAGCTTGGCTTGTCTATTTCTGTGGGTAACTGTTTCCGTTGCGTTTCCAGTTTTGTTTAGAAACCTGTCGGAAACATGAAAAGCAAAATCGCAATGACGAAGGCGAACAATCCGAGCGCTTCCATCAGGGCTGCGAAGATGAAGGTGTTTGCGCGCAATGGTGCAACCATTTCCGGTTGACGCGCCATGCCTTCCAACGCTTTAGCTGCAGCAAGACCGATTCCGATACCAGGGCCGAATACGCCCACGGCTGCGATCCCTGCGCCGATTCTCGAGCAAGACGTAATCAATGTCTTGGCGGTTTCAGGATCCATCGCTTGTGCTACGGTTCCGGCTTGGGCAATGAGTTGGTGGTCCACTTTACTATCTCCCTTGAATCAAATGATCCACATGACGGTACGAGAAGATTAGCTTCCTTAGCGCTCACTAACCTGGTTCTCGAAGTTTGTGATTGAGGGCTTAGCCACTCCTCTCACAAACGCCCTAAATTATAACAGTTGGCCTTTGCCGAGTTTCGGCGATAAAACAGGACTTTTCAAAGTGAATCATTGGCACACATTCCATGAAGATGCCCATGACTAGACCGTTGTCGCCAGATCTGTTTGAGATTCGCGCAGGTTATTTTGTAATCAACTAAGTCTTTCAACCAGCCTAAAGCAGCTAGCTAAGCGGACTTTCAAAGAGATAATCAGTCCAACAGGCAGCGTCACTAGTGGTGCTCTGCCGCCGCGCCACCTATGTAAATGGCAGTCAGAATGGCAAATACAAATGCCTGAATGATGCCGATAAACATTTCAAACGCCATTACTCCGGTGGGCACGAGCCACGGCACGAGTGTCACAGCGACCAATCTGGTGATTTCATCGGCGGTGATGACGAGCAGCAAACGCAAAGAAAGTGTCGATGGCCGGATGACCAAGTCGAGCCATTCGATGGGGTTGAAGGCGAGCAACTTGATGTACTTTCCGCCGTGCACAGCAATTCCGGCGCCGATGTAAACTAAGACTGCGATCGCCGAAAGACCCAACGTCACGTTGAAATCGGTGGTTGGCGAAGCGATTTCCCAATGCTTCGTTACTTCGGTGTTTCCGATATGTTTTTCAAAATGGAACCAGGAAGGATTGGTGTGTTCAAAAAGCACCCAGGGAGCAATTCCTATGAAATTGCCCGTTAACACAAAAATAAATATTGCTGCAATAAGCGCTAAATATTTCTTGTGACCATGTCCAATCGCACCATGGGCAAGGTCATCAACGAAGTTGTAGAGACCTTCTGCCATCGCTTGTATTGGTCCACCCGGACCGTTTGACACCAAAGCCGGTCTCACTGCCAGAGCTGCCAACAACACCCCGCCCATGCAAGCCCAGCTCAACACCAGCGTGTCGACGTTCACGTCTCCCAGAGTTCCTATTCCAAGCGGAATGTTGTTGATCGATGGGTCATGACAAATGGCGCTGAGTGGAAGATTCTTGCCAAGCATTCTGTTTAAGGGCTCCTGGTGTGGAGAACGCTACAAATTAGACCGTTTTCAACTGTCGTCCTGAAAAACTTTTGTTCTTTTCTAGACAGGCAGCGGGTTCAGCGACCAATGATACCAGATGGCATTTCGCCAGTCGCATCAGGTAGCGTCTTCGGAAGACTTCTCTTTACTTGTGCCGGCGTCAAGTTTTTTCTGGGCTTGTGCCAGCTCCTTTGCTTGAGCCGACATCCGCTCACTGACTTGCACCATGCGATAAATGCCATAGGCAAAACCAAGGATGATGCCGCCGATCAGAAGGAAAAATGAAGCCGCTTGATTCTTGATCAGGTTTTGTCCCACCCAGTAGCCGATAAAGCCAAAGACACAGGTGGAGACGGCAAGCGTAAAGCCAAGCTCGGTGGCGACTAAGAGCCCTTTCGACTTGGACTTTTCGGGCTCCTTCGGAGTCGGAATTTCAGACAGCTTATCGGCTTCTCGCTCCTCGCTGGTGCTTTGGCCGTCGTTCATCATCTCTTAACCGTTTAGGTGTAATTTTTGCTTTGTTTATTAATGTAGCTTTAAATAGGGAATAGGAATAGCTATGAGAAGTGGCATCCTCGTTCCAAGCGGGAATAAGGGTGTAGAGGTTTGATACACTATTAAACTGTGCTAAGTTCGGCGGATAGGAGTTTTTAACTGATGTTTGACCGCGTGGTGAATCTGTTCAAGGCTATGTTCAACGCCTTATTGGGGCGGATTGAAGACCCACAGATGATGCTGGAGCAGACTTATCAAGACCTGCAATCCAACCTGATTCAGGTTCGTCAGGCTGTAGCCCAAGCCATTGCCACCGAAAAACAGCTCGAACAGCAGCTTCAACGCAATAAAGACCAAGCCGCGACCTGGCAAAACCGAGCCGCGATGGCGGTTCAGCAAGGCAACGACGAGCTCGCCCGCCAAGCACTGCAACGGAAGCAGCAATACGCCAATGCCGCCGCCGATCTCGAAGAACAGCTTAAAACGCAAAAGCAGGCAACAGCTACTCTGAGACAGCGTCTTACCGATCTGGAAGCCGAAGTGCAAAAGGCTTACACCAAAAAGCAAGTGCTTATCGCCAGAGACAAAGCGGCTCAAGCCACATCCAAAGCCAACGAAATTTTGTCAAAAACCTCCGCAAATGGTGCTCTGTCTGTCATTGAGAGAATGGAAACCAAAGTTCAAGAGCGCGAAGCAAGAGCAGCTGCGCTTGCCGAACTAAGCGGCGATTCGCTTGAGAAGGCTTTCAAAACATATGAAGGGAAATCAGACATCGAGATGGAGCTCTTGGCACTCAAGGGTCAAATGGGCAAAACCGACGATGGTCCCAAACTCATCGTCGAAAGTCCTGAGCCGATGCTGCTTGAGGTAAATAAAGAGGATTCTCTCGAGACAAACCAAGCGGAGTTGAAGGCTGAGGCAGAATAAAACTGCCCTTCTATTTATTAGAGGAATCGAGAGTCTAAGTGGCAACCCTGTCAATAAATTCACGAGTTAGGAGTTAGTGGGATGTTTGATCGCCTGGTGAACATGTTCAAAGCTATGTTCAACGTAGCATTGTCTAAGGCTGAAACACCGGAGATTCTTGCAGAACAAGCGCATATGGAGCTGCAAGGCAGCATGAAGAAAGTGCGCGAAGCAGTCACCAACAGCATCGCGCGTGAAAAGACCCTCGAACAACAAATCAAACAAAACACCACTGAAGCCGAGACTTGGCATAAACGCGCAGCACTGGCAATCACTCAAGGCAGCGAAGATGTTGCTCGTCAGGCACTGCAAAAGAAACAAGAATGCTCGACCGCCGTTGAAAACTTGACCACTCAGTTGCAGGAGCAGAAGGCGACGACGTCGTCTTTGAAAGAACGCTTTAAAGAGATGGAACAGAAATTGCGCGATTTCGAGGTCAAAAAGAAAGAGCTCGTCTCGCGACAACAGGCAGGCAAGGCAATTTCCGACGCCAATAGATTGTTGGGAACATCAACAGGTGACGGCGGCTCAGGGCTCGATAAGTGGGAACAGAAAATTCGTCAACAAGAGGCCGAGAATCAGGCTATCCGAGAGCTTTCCGGTGAGGACATAAAAGGAAAAGTCGATGATCTCACCAAACATGCAGCTCTAGATGTGGAGCTTGAGATGCTGAAGGCGCAGGTTGCTAATGCCAAAGGCGACTTGCCGAAGCTCATTGCCACTGATTCTAAGGGTACGACACCCTTGATGATTGGCACCGATAAAGACAAGGGCAAGAAGGCACCACAAAAGCAGGAAGACGACGACACCATTGATGTCGAAGTCACCGAAGTCGACAACAAGTAGTCCGCTTTCAAAAGATCCGAAGTTACATCATGTATACGCAGTTATACCGATATCGGTATTAATCACGGTCAGCACGGACGCCGCCGATCCGCTTTCAATAGATCGGAAGTTACATCATGTATACGCAGTTGTACCGATATCGGTATTAATCACGGTCGGCCCGAACGCCGCCGATCCGCTTTCAAAAGATCGGAGGTTACATCATGTATAAGCAGTTGTACCGACCGCTACGAACTCAACGCAAGGCGATGCCTGTACTTGGTTTCGAAATACTCTCTGAAGGTGCCGCTTTGAATTGCTTTGCGGCACTTCTGCGCTTCATTGATGAGACAGTAAACATTGTGAATTGAAAGCAAAATGGCGCCTGCCATTTCTTTTTGTCTGACTAGATGATGAAGATAAGCGCGCGAGTATTGGCTGCATGTATAACATGCACAATCTTTGTCGACTGGGTCGAAATCCGTGGCCATAGCCGATGTTCGCATCGAGATCCTGCCGTCGGACGTGAATGCGGCACCGTGCCTTGCCAGTCTCGTGGGTGAGACGCAATCGAACATGTCCACACCGCATTTGATGGCATATGCGATATCCCATGGCGTTCCCACCCCCATCAGATAGCGCGGCTTATCATCCGGCAAAAGAGGCGTGGTGAACTCGACAACGCGCTCGATGGCTGGGCGATCTTCTCCCACCGCCACGCCACCAATTGCAAAGCCAGGCAAATCAAATGACGTCACGACTTCTGCAGAGCGTCGACGCAAGTCTTCAAAGGTACTACCTTGCACTATGCCAAACAGAGCTTGATCTGCGGTTCTTGCATGAGTCTTGACGCATGTTTCCAACCATCGATGAGTTCGATTCATCGACTCTTCCGCTTCGCCGATGGTGCATGGGTTCTTCACACAATCATCAAAGGCCATGATGATGTCTGCACCGATTGAGTTTTGAATCTCCATCGACTTTTCCGGACCGATGAAGTGCTGGAGACCACCTTTGTGATCCTTAAAGAAGACACCGTCCTCGGTGATGCGCCGCAATTGATCGAGACTGAAAACCTGAAAACCGCCGGAGTCAGTCAGAATCGGCTTCGACCAAGCCATGAATTTATGCAGCCCGCCGGCCTGTGCAATCAATTCATGACCTGGGCGCAAATACAAATGATACGAGTTGGAAAGAACTATCTGCGCACCACACATAAGCACATGATCGAATGTCATCGCCTTTAATGCAGCATTGGTGCCGACCGGCATGAAGACGGGCGTTTCGACTGTTCCATGTGGCGTGTGAAATTTTCCCACCCTGGCGCCTGACCAGGGGCAAACGTTTTCTAACTCAAAAGCAAAGGCGCCCAAGGATCCCTTTGAAACCATAATTGACTGCATGTATACTTGCACAATTTCGGCTGGAAATGCGCAAACAGCTGCCATCGGATATGATTCGCCTATGACTTCTTTGTTTCGGCACCGGCAAGTTGCAATCTTCATAGTTCTTTTCGTTGCACAGACTCAAGCAGTTTTTGCAGCCGAAAGTGAGGATTTGGTCAAGCAAGTTATGAGTTCGCCCCCTGTGAGATTCCGCATGGAAGGCGACCATCGCATCAGCCTGGGCAAGGCCACTCTCAACAACGAAGAAACCGTTCACGTTTATCTCACGCATGCGGACAAAACCGTACCTTATGTAATGAGTCTCGGCTGGTTTGTGATGGTGAAGTCATCCAACAAGCAATCGGTCGACCAAAAGCCGAAGGTGAAGCGCTCTTTGCTCAACCCGATCAGTTTTGTAAAACGTCCGCCGAAAGAAGAAGAACCGGTTGCGCCAAATCCAATCTTGGCGCCAACCATCGCTGCATCCAATTTGGTTTGCATTGACGAGTTTGGAGAGAGACTGCCGGCACCAATGGAGAAGCCCGGCCGGAGCGGGTTTAACTCAGCCGACTGGCATGCATTGCGTGGATTCGATGCAATGTCTAAAGGAGATATGAAAGAAGCGTTGCAAGAAACGCAAGTATCGGTCGAAGAAGCACCGGCATCGGCGCGGTTGCACAACAATTATGGTGTCGCTCTGGCGCTTTCCGGAAAGCTTCAAGAGGCGCAGAAAGAGATTGGATTGGCGCTCAAAATCAACCCCGACTATTCGGCGGCACTTACCAACAGAGGTTGGATCGCTTACTGCTGCAAACAATACGAGCTGTCTCTAGCAGACGCAAAAAAAGCATGCGAGTTGGACGATGGCATGTTGTCTGCTCGTATCGCCATCGCGCGAAACCTGCTTGCCACCGGCAAAATCAAAGAAGCAAAAGAGTTGGTGCAAACATTCAAGACAAAGTGGGGAACAGAGCTTCAAATTCTCGCACTGGCTGCAGATGTGGAGTTGGAGGCGAACGATTATCAAAATGCCAGACAAACCCTGAAAAAGCTTGCGCTCCTCAATCACGGAAACGCGGAAATACTGGTGAAACTTGCATACGTGTGCCAACAACTCGGTGACCTCGATGAAGCAATGAAGCGTGCGCGCGAAGCCACTGTTCTTGCACCGGAAGATATTCAAAGCCACATCACGCTTGGCAATCTTCTTGAAGATAACAGAGACTACAAAGGGGCTTTTCTGCAGTACGAGCGCGCCATGGAACTCAAACCCAATGTCGAAACCATGCGCAATCTGCGCGGGCCGTACCTTCGGTCACTTCTACATGTCGGCGAATATGCAAAGGCCGACCAGCAGTCAGCGAATTGGGTAAAGGAAGACGCAACCAACGCAGAGGTTCATTACAACAGAGCTTGGGTTTTGGGGCAGCTGCCAAATAAGAAGGAACCGGAAGCAATATCGGAATACACGAAAGCCTTGAATATCGATCCGAAAATGTTTCAAGCCTATTACAACCTTGCCCTTTTGTACGTCAATCAGGGCAATCGCCAAATGGCACTATCGTCCCTGAAGAGATTTGTCGAATCGGCTCCTCCTAATGACCCGGATGTAGCTCAGGCGAAAGAGCTGTTTGTCAAGCTGTCAACAATCGACCAACCGAAGGGTAATTAATAGATTTCAAGGTATGGGAATTGGTTGGGTCATAGAATTCGAAACACCCACGAGTCTCATATGGAGAGCAATTCGACTAAGGCACAGCGGGTATATCGAGGTTTGAGCGATCGACTTGCTTTCGGCAAGGCTTTCGCCGTACGTTCGTGCGCTCTCGTGGCTTTGCTGGTTTTCGCAGTGATCAATGTCGTAATGCCGATTTACGACAACCTGGAAGTGCGCATCAAAAGTGCACATGCACCTGCCCACGAGCTCTCGAGCAATTGTCTCAAGACTGCGTGTGCCGAACTCAAGAAATCGCCGCGCACCAAGGACTCGACGGTGCTGATGGGATCATCGGTGCTTTGGATTCCAGTCTGGAAGTGCGATTTGGCTCTGGCTCCGGGTCAGCCGATTAACTTCCACCGTTCCAAATGGCTTGAAAAATACCTAAAAGGCAAGCTGGCAAAAGATCCCGACGTGGTCAATTTAGCCATTCCAGGCGCTTTCGTCTCAGACCAGTACTTGATTACCGACAAGCTTTTGACAGGTCAGTTTAAGCCGGGGCTGATCATATATGGAATGGTTCCGCGTGATTTTATGGACTCCAACTTGTCAGGTCCTGCGCAAACTCCGACCTTTGATTCGCTTGCGGGATTGAATGACCTGATGCGATTGAGCGATTTGTTCTTCGACGGCTTTCAGGACAAAGCAGATCTTGCTTTGGGCAAATCCGTATATCTGTTTGGCAAGCGTGGACTCTTTCAAGCGCGGCTTGGTAAGACTGCCGATGAGCTTCTCAAGACAAATCGCGAAGACAAAGACGCAAACTTGAAGTTTGATCCGAAAAATCCGCAGGCATACTTCTCGCATGAAGCACTTTGGGCGCGTAGCATCAAAGAATATAGAAATCGCTATAAGTTCTTCAACGTGGAGCAGTTTGAGAAGCAGAAAAAGTTTCTCGACGCGCTCATGACACTGTGCAGAGAACGTGATATCGAGCTGGTCTTGGTCAACATGCCTCTCACTAAAGACAATATTGCACTTATGCCTGATGGGCTCTACCGGCAATATCTTAGTTTCATCAACACCACTGCGCAAAAGCACAACATACCGTTTATCGACTTGCAAAAAAAGGGATATAACGACAGCGATTTCTACGATACTGCGCACCTCAACGAGCAAGGCGGAGCTAAGGTTTTATCACTCGCCGGCGATCTCATCGCAGGCAGGCTCAATCAAAGAAATCAAAATGACGGACGCCAATTGAGCACCTCAACTCGTGGGCCGGGAGTTCAATGATGTCTGGTCAAAAGATCAAATGGCTCAGGAAGGAACACTGGCGAAAGACGGGTGGGATAAGCGCGGCTCTGTGCGCAGTTTTTCTCTTTGTGTCCTTCAATCTGGTCTATCCTCACGTCGATCGTGCCATCACTCTTGCGAAGTCCAAACAAATTCTCAGACGCGACGAGATGCACTTGTCGCTCGAACATGCAATCGAGCAACTCAACAAATGTAATCCGCGTCCCACAACGGTTTTGCTTGGCTCGTCACTGATGATGGTGCCGGTTTGGAGTTGCGATAACTCCCACTTCCGAGATTCCGACCCACCGACAATGCATCACCAGTCACTGTGGCTCGAACAACTTTTGAAAGATAAAGGCTTGTCCGGCGAAAAAGTGGTCAGCCTGGCTTTGGCAGGCGAGATGGTATCAGATGCATATATCATCACCGACAAGCTTCTCAAAGATTCGAAAAAACCAGATGCCATCGTTTTTGGTGTGGCGCCTCGTGACCTCATGGACAATACTCTGTCTGCAGAAGCGCTGACTCCGGTATTTCAGCGGCTGGTAGGCATCGATGATCTCGGCAGTATTGCCGGTCTTAGCTTCTCGACAATGCAAGAGAGAGCCGACTTCGTTCTTGGTCGAATACTTTCGTTGTATGCATTGCGGGGAAGATTGCAGACGGTTCCGGTCGCCCAGTACAAACGGATGCTCGTAAAAGTGATCGGCGAAGGACAAGAGGCAGAGCCGACACCTCAAAAGACGCTTGCCCAGGGCTTCATGATGCACAAGGACAGAAGCTGGGTCTGGCAAAAGAGTAAGGACGAATACAAGGAGCGATATAAGTGCTTCAGTCAAACTCAGTTTGAAAAACAACGAATGTATCTCGACGCCCTTTTAGAACTTGCACAAAAAAGAGACATAAAAGTGATACTGGTGAATATGCCGGTTTCCTCCGACAATTTCGGTCTCTTGCCAAAGGGTCTCTATGACTCGTATTTGGAGACTATCCGCAAGGCAGCTGCGACGCATCACGCAACTCTGGTCGACTTATACCAAGAGGGAAAATATGCAGACGAGCACTTTTATGACACGGTTCACCTCAATCCGGTTGGTGGCGAACGCTTCATGCAACAGATGAGCGACGAGATCGCAAAGGCGGCGGCAGTCAGACATTCAAGCGTGGCGAACTCACCGAAAAAATCGATCTAGTCTGATTTGATACCAAATTGGTATAAAAACTCTATAGCAAGAAAAAAGACTTGCTACAAATCAAAAACTTCTGAGTCTATTTCTTTCGGGGCATCCAGCCCAATCGTTTCAGCACATCGTCGAAATTGCCGCGCGCCCATATCCAATTGTGCACGGCGAATATGCACTGTTCTGCCGACAGGTGTCCGGATTGAGCAAACTCCTGGCAGCGCATGACCGCAGTCAGTACGTCTTCGTCGATAAAACCGCGTTCTACCAAGATTCGTCCGGGTTGTTCACCTTGCCCCACAACTTCTCTTGCGCGTTTGAGATCGGCTTGGGAGATCAAACCAACCAACGCCAACATAGACAAAAGGTCATTATGAGGAAGAGATGCCTCTGTCTTTGGCGCGCTCTGGTACTTCTGAACTGCAAAATCGAAGGGGACTCCCTTTCTTACAATTTCACCAAGGACAGTGCCTGCATCTTCCGGGCCGATGCGTTCAACCTTGACCATTTCTTGCAGCTTGAGCGCGGACTCTAAAGTGGAGTGATCGATAATCTTTTCACCAACCAAGACTTGCCCTATAGGAAGCTCGTCGGAGAGCCCTTTTTCCACGGCTGTCAAAAGATCCAACTCAGAGACAAGGTCTGCCAAAACCAGGAGCTCACCGAGTCGAACCACATTCGAGTGCATCGAGCGCATGCCGCCGAATTCAAGATACGTCTCTATCGAATCTCCGTGCATACACGTGAGACGAAGGGCGCCGATCGCCTGATCTCGTGCAATTTTTCCGTCACGAATGAGAACTTGAGCAGTAAGCGCTGAATATGCAATAAACTCAGTCAAAACTCCGCGCAATACGAGAACTCGACCTACCGGCAGCCCGGAGTTGAAACAAATCTCGAGCGCTTCATCTACTTGGTCTTTTGAGACGGCACCTGCATCGACGAGCAGCTGACCAAGGCGGTTGGTGAACTCATAATGTTCCATCCTCCAACCTAAAAACTTGAGCGCCTGATCCAAATCGACATTGTTGCTGCGCACCATTTTTAGTGCCTGAAGCGCTTGAGACGCCACCACAAGATTCTCGCGCAACAGCGACTGCGCCTTGAGACCGGCTTGCAGCTCAGGCTCCGAAACCATGCCATTGGACACCAAGACACGACCAACCGGAAGACCGGTCTTTTGCGACACCCTAACGGCATCAGTGAGATCGCCAATCGAAACCAATTCGGCTTGCGTGAGCAGATCGCCAATCAAGGTGGGTTTGCGAGTGTTCTTCATTTGCACTGCACGTCAGCCTGAAAAGGGGCTTAATAAAGGAGATATATCAATATACCGTGTATTGGTCGTCTGTGATGAAATAGCTTTCCGCGCCGCCAAGGAAAGCCTGAAATGCTCACCCACTGGGCAGTTCCGACATTTCATGATCAACGAGTTGCCGAAAGCCTAAGGAGCCGCGAACACCTTGGAAAGCATACAGTCGCACTTAAGCGGAGCCGCCCGACAAATAAACCTTAGCCGGTTCAATAGCCTCGAAAGGAAGCTCTATGCTTACTTCAGGTTCTTTCAATTCAATGACGCAGAAATCGGACATAACACCTTCTCGGCGATACGAACGCTTTATTGAACCCCATGGAATAAATAGCGGCGGACGTCCCTGATCTTTCATATCCCAGGTACCGGCGATCTGCATATACAGTCCACCCTTGTCGACACCGATGCCGACGCAATTGTTGTAGGAGGTCAGATCATCACTTATGGTGACCGACTGCTCTTTTCTGAGCTCACCCGTGAATTCTGCTCCCGGATAGACCTTCGAAAGTCGCTTCCATCCGAAGTCGTCGGAATCAGCTAGAACAAGGTATATACAGTAAACAAGAAGAGCACCGACAAAAGCTATAATCCATAAATTCATTGATTTACTAAGCCATCCGATCTGCAGTTTATCTACGAGAAATTGGCGTTAAAAATACAACGGAATCATACTACACGGTGCCGCACAATGCTAGCCGTATTCATGCCCTGGAATGGCCGATAAAGCAACTGATGCAGCATATTTGATCGGATGGAGCACATATCTTCGATCGATATGGAACCAGCGGTGGTGACAACCACTGGATTACCTTCTAGAATGCTCTTGCAGACAGGAGTTTGTAACTTTCTGCGGCGACCCGGGTGCTGAAAATTTCGAAAATTCTTGACACTAAATGCAGTGAATGGTCTAATTCGGCTGTGGAAATGGTAGCGGGAGACTCTTTTGCGGATCAAAGAAATCGAGCTTGATAACTTCAAGTCGTTCGGAAAGGCAACCGTAGTTCCGCTCCTGGACGGGTTTACGACCATCTCAGGTCCTAACGGATCGGGCAAATCGAACATTATCGATAGCCTCCTTTTTGCTCTCGGATTATCTTCAACCAGGTCGATGCGCGCTGAGCGATTGCCTGATTTGCTGAACAATCTCAGTGGTCGAAACGAAGCTAAGGTGCGGGTTCGCTTCGTTAATGACTCTAATGGCGAGGAGCTTGAAGTAACTCGTCGAATTAGAGTCAAAGAAAATAGCTATACCAGTACATATATTCTCAATGGCAAGATCGCTACCCTCACCGAGGTGCATGACGAGCTGGTCAAATACAACGTAAGCCCGACCGGCTTCAACGTCATCATGCAAGGCGACGTTACCGGCATCGTCTCGATGAGCGCAACCGAGCGTCGCAAAATCATTGATGAACTGGCTGGCGTGGCCGAATTCGACAGACGCATAGATCAAGCGAAGGGCGAGCTCGGAGCGGTTGGCGAAAAGATCGAAACTCAGAAGATTATTCTGGCTGAGATCATAGCTCGCCTTGAGATTTTGAAGACCGATCGAGATCAAGCACTTAAGTATTTGGAACTTAAGAGGCAGAAGGAAACAGTCGAGAGAGACCTTATCTTTGTAAGAGCTGCTGATGTAGAACAGCGTGCTCAAGCCGAACTGGCCGAAATCGAAAAGCTCAATGCTCGTGAGCAAGAACTGGTTGAGAAACTCGAACAAGCCGAAGTCAACCTCGTTAAATTGCGTTCGGAAATCGGTCGAATCGATCAAGAGATTCGCGAGAAGGGTGGCAACGAACAGCTCTTATTGCGCCAAGAACTCGAGAGCAAACGCGGGGAACTGACTCGTGAAGAGAACAAGCTCTCCAACATTACCGGCGTAATCACCGAAAAGTCGAAACTTTTGAAGAGCATTCAGGCTCAAGTCAAAACGATCGACAAGCACCTTGCTGACATTACAAAGCAAAAGAAACAGCACCTGGAAGATCAACAAGCCGTCCAGTTAGTGCGCATGGAAAAACAAGGCGCATACAGCGCAGTCATGGCTGAAATCGAAGTCTTGCGCCAGGAAAAGGACAAATCTTCAGACAAAGTCACGACGATTCACAGCGAGCTCCAACAACTTCGCGACGACCGCCACAAGATCGAAGTGAAAAAGACAGAGTTGTCGATTAGAAGAGAAGGGCTGGAAAAAGAGTTAGAAACACTCAGAAACCAAGCCACAGAGCAGATCGGCAAGTCGTCGTTTGCCCGCAACTTGATCAAGTCTCTTGAACTGAAACATCAAGATCAACAGGCAATCGTTGCAGGAAGTGAACGCAACGTTCGTCAACTCGAAGCAGAGTTGGAATCGACAAAGGAAGAAATCGAATCCAAACGTCAGGCTCTCGAATCTCTTAACAGACGAGTCATCGAGTTGGAAACCACGCGCGAAGTGGCTGGTGAATCGGGTTACGGAAGAGCCGTCGAAGCGATTCTCGAATCCGGCATTGGTGGTGTGCACGGCACAATCGGTCAATTAGGAAAAGTCGACGATAAGTTTACTGTCGCTCTGGAAACTGCTATCGGTCCTCGCCTCGGTCACGTCGTTGTCGATGACGACCAAGTCGCGCATGACTGCATCGAGCTGTTGAAGCGCAATCAAGCGGGCAGAGCAACATTTGTACCGCTAAACAAGATTACGGCTAACCCACCGGGACTTTTGCCTAATCGCCCAGGTGTAATCGACTTCGCTTACAACCTTATTGATTTCAATCCCAAGTTTGTAAAAGCATTCCAATATGCATGCGGACAGACCGTGGTGATAGACACCATGGATAATGCTCGCAAGCTCATCACTCAAGCCAGAATGGTTACCCTGGAAGGCGAGCTGTTCGACAAATCAGGCTCGATCTCCGGCGGCAACGATAACAAAGCGAAGATGCACTTCTCCATGCGTGGAGAGACAGATCTCGCGGTTCTCCAACACACAGTCAAGTCAGTTAACAATCAACTGAAAGAACTCCATGCTTCTATGAAGGAGCTGGAATTAGTTCTGACCGAAGACCGGCAAAAAGCAACGACTGCTCAAGCAGAGTTTGCACAACGCACCGCCGAACTCGAAGCGAAGCGCAAAGAGGTCTCCGATCTCGAAGCCGAAATCGAAAACGTCAAGCCTAAACTCAGACTCAAAGGCGACGAAATCGAACAACTCGATCAAGATATGGTCAGTGTCGATAACTCGATTAAGGAACTCACCACGAAAATAACCAAGCTTGAAGAGTCCCTCGAAGGCGCTCGCGACAAGGGCAAACAATCAGGCATCGAAAAACTGATTCTCGAATCGGAAGAACACCGTGGCGATGTCGAAAATATTGAGAAAGAGTTTAAGGAAATTCAGCGCCTCATCGACGTGGCTGATACTGAAGAGCGCTTAGAACAAGCCACTCGCACTGGTCTTGTAACGCAGCTCACTGCCCTGCAAGAAGAGATTGCAGAAATCGAGATTCAGCGGCCCAATCACGAAGCCGTTATTACTGCTCTTAGAACCTCGATCTCCGAAATGGAGAAAAAGGTCAGCGAGATTTCGCACGAACTCGAAGAACTGCGAAACGCAAAAGAGCAGATTCACGAGAAGATTACCGAGCAAGAAGTCGAAAGAACGAAGATCGATCAAGAGACGATTCGCATCGCCGAACAGCGGCAAGAGAAGAAGCTGTCCTATGCAGACCTCTCCAATCTCTTAGTCGACCTCAAAGCCGAAATCGAGCGTATCTACCAGGAAAACCCGGACTACGAGCCACCAAATGCCGGTACCGTCGAACAGCTCAAGCATCAGCTGGAGCGTCTCGAAAAGAGAATGCGCGCTCTCGAACCAGTCAACATGAAGGCGTTGGAAGAATACAACCAAACCGACGAACGCCAAAAAGAACTCAACGAGCACCTCAACATTCTCACCAAAGAGAAAGAAGAAATTACACTTCGCATCGCCGGTTATGACGAGCTCAAGAAGAGAACATTCCTTGAAGCATTTGATGCAATCAACTCGAACTTCCAGGACATTTTTGCGGAACTGTCTCACGGACACGGCAAATTGGAACTGGAAAATCCGGACAATCCATTCGGTGGCGGCTTGATTATCAGAGCACAGCCACGCGACAAGAAGATGCAACGCATCGAAGCGCTATCCGGAGGAGAGAAATCACTCACCGCTTTGTCATTCGTATTTGCATTCCAAAGATATGCACCAGCACCTTTCTACGCATTCGACGAAGTCGACATGATGTTGGACGGTTCAAACGCCGAACGTCTCGCCCGCATGGTGCGCAGACAGTCAGAAACCGCTCAATTCGTAGTCGTCAGCTTGAGACGCCCAATGATCGAAAATGCCGATCACGCAGTTGGTGTATCGCTTAGGTCTGACGGTTATTCCCGAGTGGTTGGAATTAGAGAAATTACCCTGCCTTCCGAAGAAGAACTTCAAGCGGCAGTCGGAGTTGGAGCCTAAGTAGCCAATGAGCGAAGAAAAAGAGCTTGAGCCCGGGCAAGATGCCGAAGATACATCACCAGATATAGATTTGACTGAGGTCACTTCGGAAGAAATTAAGTTTGCTGAAATCGGACCTGCTGAAGTCAGTTCGACGGAACAAACCGCAGACGTTTCGACTCTTGCAGAATTGAGTATCTCTAGCGCACCCGCTCCATCAGATGGTATTGAAATTCTGGTGAAGATGGCAGCATCCGGAGAAATCGACGCGAAAAACGTCGATATCATCGACGTCACCGACAAGTTTCTCAGGGCAATTGCAGCTGCACCAAAAGAGAACCTTCGCCAAAGCGGCAAAATTATTTTTCATGCTTCCGTTCTTCTGAGAATGAAAGCTGAGGCACTGCTGACGGTTATGAGTTCAGAATTGGATTCAGGTGACGACTTCCTCGATTTTGATGGGGATGGACTCATTTTCGACTCCAACAAACAACCGATTGCAAGGCAGATTACACTTCAAGATTTGGAGCGAGCAATTGTTCGCCGAACACAAAATAAGCGAACGACGCGGCCTCGCCAGGTGACACTCGAACAACTCATTGAAGCTCTTAGAGAAGCAGAAAAAATTGAGAAAGAGCGTGCCGAGCGCAAACCGCGTGCTCGAATCGATCTCTCCGGATATCACTCGGTAAATGATGTAGACGATATCCTAGACCTCGCTCACGATGAGGACATTGAAGTAACAATCGCGAGAATAGAACATATACTTTCGGCAACCGTTACAATCGGCCAGAAGATTGAGATGTTGACACTAATTCAACTACTCAACAGAAAAGGTGATTGGGTTGATGCATTCCTTGGCTCACTGTTCCTTTCAAATGCGGGTAAAATAGAACTTCATCAGAGTGAGTTTTATGGTCCTCTCTTTCTGGAACTGTGTGATCCATCAAAGGCCTCGCTATCTATGTTAGGGGTGGTGTAATGGCAGAACTGAAGGCAAAAATCGAAGCGATTTTATTTTTGACGGACAAGCCGATCAAAGCGCTGGCTATTGCGCGCATAGTCAATGAAGATGTGCAAGTAGTACGACAAGCCGTACTCGAGCTAATACGTGACTATGAAGAAAGAAACGGCGGACTAGAGATCGCCGATGAGAATGGATACAGCCTCCAAGTCAAAGACGAATTCACTGCCATCATTGACGAGTTCGTTCCAATCGAAATGCCGACTGCCTTGATTCGCACACTGTCAGCCATTGCAATCAAACAGCCGGTGCCGCAATCCGAAATCATCAAGATTCGAGGAGCCGGCGCATACGATCATATTAAGGAACTTCTCACCCGTGACTTGATTCACAAAAAGGAGGATGGTCGCTCTCCACTTTTGACGACGACCAAACAGTTTCAAGAGTATTTCCGACTTTCAAAAGACGGCAAGTCGTTGCGCAATCATATGCGCAAGGAAGAACGCAAGCTGCAAGATGCAGAGGATGCAGCGCAAGCACAAGACAATGGCGTTCAACTCGGTGTCTTCGACGCCAACCCGGATTCGACCGAGAATTTGATTGAGAAATCGGAAGAAGTCTTCGATGCGACCCCCCCGAGCAGGCAAGAGGAAGCATCCTCGTCAGAAGAGATCTTCGATGCGTCCCCGGATGTCGATGAAAAAGCCCCGACAGTCGAGCCGGAGGCAGAAGTTGAAATCACGGGTTCACACACTAATGCCATAGATTCCGTGCCCGGTGCCCTGGGTGAGATTTGAAACCACGAATAGCCGCAATTCTGGTCGCGGCAGGAACTGGATCGAGATACACACTTGGCGACAGCGCCGAACCTCCTAAGCAGTTTCTTCGGCTGCGCGGACGTCCTTTGTATATGTGGTCGCTGCTCGTCTTGGTCAACCATGGATTGATCGATCGAGTAGTCGTGGTTACTCGCGCCGATTTGGTCGAAAAGGTAAAGAGCGACGCTAAGGACATTGCCGGTGGTTCCAAAATACTGGTAACCGCAGGCGGTGCTACGCGGCAGGAATCGGTAAGGCTGGGGCTTGAGCAACTGGCCGTCGAGCGACCTTCATTCGACCACGTATTGGTACATGACTCGGCCAGGCCATTTCTTACCAGCACCGTCGTCGACGCAGTAATTCAGGGTGTGACCGCCAGTGGTGCCTGCACGGTAGGGGTACCGGTATCAGATACGGTTAAGGTCGTGGAGGCAGGGGTAATTAAGGATACCCTCGACCGAAGCAAACTCTACGCCGTACAAACCCCACAGGCTGCACGTTTTGCGTGGTTACTGGAGGCGCACAGAACGGCCGTGACATCTAAACTAGCGGTTACCGATGACGCCGCATTACTTGAACATTACGGGCACGAGGTTCGAATCGTGGAAGGATCTCCGCACAACTTCAAAGTCACCGTCCGAGGTGACCTTGAAATGTGCGAGGCTCTGGCCACAATTTTGCTGAAAGATTGATAGGTGAAAAGCGCCACCCATAAAGGCTTTTCCAACTCTATATTCAGCGGCGGTACTTGCGAAATGCTACAAATTGTCTAGAATGTGGTCTAGATTGGGCACCACTAAAGATGGCACCATATCCTCTGCATATATTGAGGAGCACCTTCCAATCGCAGCAAATTACCGCTAAGTAGAAAGAAGCAAAGGAAGACTATGGTTGACGATATTAACGAAAAGAATCAAGACAAACCGATTATCGCTAACGGTCGTGCCCCCAGAAAAGAGGTGGATCTCTTTCCTGCGCTTGCTGACAAAAGAATGGTGCCCGCAACCGCATTGCGACAAAATGTTCCTGCACGCATCGGCACACAAATATCGCTGTTCACTCCAGTCTCTTTTGAAGAGGCACTAGATATAGTGGAATGCTTGCGTTCGAGAGCTGCCACCACCATCTCTCTGGAAAATATGAAGAAGCTGGACGCGAGCCGTCTGGTTGATTTTGTTGCTGGCGCTTCCGCTGCTTTGGACGGCGACTTCCACAAGTTGAGCGAGCAGGTTTATCTGTTCTGCCCAAGCAATATAAGGATTACTGCCCCTGGCAAAATGGTGACAGCAAGCGTAGCGTCTGCTGCTACCTTCGCAACCACATCTGAATCACTGACGTCTGATCTAGGCGCGCTTGATTTCCTCTATCCAGGACAATCGTCATCAGGATCATCGTCCAGCAGCCCTTGGACCAACGCCTAATCGCGATTTATTAATGAATTCTCAGCAAAGCTGCTTTGGCAGTTTGCTCGCCTCGACTTCAAGTTTTTTAACAGCCGCCTTCTAGAGTCGCTGCTATCATGTAGTAACTAAGCGCATGGCGAAACCTTCGCCAGGTGCTGTGTTTCCTCCTTACCTAATCCACCACAACAAAAGCTTCTTCCCTCCCTTCCTTACCGGGAGGGAAGTGCCTTTTTAGGGCCATTTGTTGAAACGGTAGAATCGGTCGAAGAAATCGACCAATTTACAGATGTCATACGTGCCAAACCCGAGCTAAAGGGCATCAGGAAGCGCGGACATATACCGCACCGACAACAGGCAACTTTTGCATATCCAGCAAATATGCATTGAACATATCACCGGTGAGAAAATTCTCACCTGCGCTGAATAACTGCTCCTATTGCAAAGTCCATTGCGGTAATGGACGGCTGATAATTATGCACCTTCGGTGGTGTCATGAGCTGGAGAAAACTCTATTCGAGGTTGCTGTCGTGAGGATGGCACCACTTGCAGCACTATTTGAACAAACGGGCTCGCCTTCATGTTTTGTACGAAGTATCGGTTTAGCCTACCTTGTAAGTAGCTGCGCAAATCTGTCCTTGAAAGAGCGCTTAGCGTCTTTCGATCGTCCAATATGGTTCGCAACTCTTCTTGCACTTTGATCACAAATTCTTCGGCCGGGATTCCCTTTGGCAAAATCAATCCCTTGAGCGATACGTCAGGGCCTGCGATCACTTCTCGCTGCTTATTCATCGAAAGCGCGATAACAACGAGCCCATCTTCAGCTAGATGACGTCGGTCGGTGATGATTTCTTCGTCGATCTTCCACTCTCGATTCGAGTCTATGAGAATGATTCCTGATTTGACGCGTCCTACTTTCTGCCCGCGATCTTCGAAAAGTTCCAACACATCGCCATTTTCCATGACAAATGAATTCTGTGGTTCTACGCCGCAGTCCACAGCTAGTTGAGCATGTCCCACAAGCATCCGATACTCACCGTGAATGGGCATGAAATACTTCGGCTTGCACAGATTTATCATCAGCTTCTGCTCTTCTCTACAGCCATGACCAGAGACGTGCACTCCCGCTTCTCTGCCATAAATCACATCTGCACCGAGAACGAACAAGGCGTTAATTGTATTCGCAATAAGCCTCTCGTTACCAGGAATTGGCGTAGCAGAAATAATAACTGTGTCGCCTTCTTGAATCTTGATTTGCTTGTGTTCGTCGTTCGCCATTCGACTCAATGCAGACAACGGCTCGCCCTGACTGCCGGTTGTTAGAATCACAACCTTGTCGGGCGGCATATCTTTTATCTGTTCAACCGGCACGAGCAAGCCATCGGGGAAAGTCATGTACCCTAGCTCACGCGAAATATTTGCATTGTTGAGCATCGACCTTCCGAGTATTACTACCTTGCGATCGTACTTAAGTGCGGCCTGCAACACTTGCCTTATTCGATGAACGTTGCTCGCGAAAGTCGTGACGATTATTCGTTTTTTAGCGTTGGCAAAAACTTCGTTGATCTTCTTCCAAACTGTTCTTTCAGATGGTGTAAATCCTTCGCGCTCAGTGTTGGTGCTGTCGCTCATCAGCAAAAGCACGCCTTCTTCACCAGCTTTAGAAAGACTCGCGATATCAAACTGTTCTCCATCGACAGGAGTAAAGTCGAATTTGAAATCACCAGTGTGAACAACAGTTCCAACTGGTGTGCGAATGATCAAACTGAACGAATCGGCAATCGAATGCGTGCAACGTACAAACTCGACATTGAAGCAACCAATTCTCACCTGCTGCCTTGGATGTACTTTGCGAAGTGTCGTACGATCTTCCAGCCCGTTTTCTTTGAGCTTGTTTTCCAATAGACCTAATGCAAGCGCAGGCCCGTAAATCACCGGTATCGGCATTTCATCCAGAATAAACGGAATGCCGCCAATGTGATCTTCATGTCCATGGGTGATCGCTAAACCCTTGAGCTTATGCTGATTTTCAATCAGGTAGCTGATATCGGGAAGCACCAAGTCAACGCCGAGCATTTCGTCGGTTGGAAAAGCAAGTCCTGCATCGACAAGCATCATGTCATTGCCGCAGCTCAGCAGCATCGTGTTCTTGCCGATTTCGCCAAGTCCACCAAGCGGAATAATCTTGAGCGAAGTCGGCGACCCGCCGGAGCCGGATGTCGTATCCTGCCCTTGAGGTTGATTCTTGTTGCTCAGAGAATCCACGATAGCCTCATCAAGCCACAGACACCGCCGCCTTTATGCCGGCTTCTTTTATGAGCTTGTCCATAGCCTCTCTCTGTGCTTTGTCCAGGGTAACAAGCGGAAGGCGCAGGTTTTCTTTGCACAGCCCTAGTTTTGAAAGCGCATATTTGACACAGGTTGGATTCGGCGCGGCAAAAAGTCCTTTGAACAGTGGAAGATACTTATAGTGAATTTCTCTTGCACCATCGTGATTCCCCGAGAAGTATTTTTCGAGCATCTCATTGATCTCTTTGCCGACGACATGACTGGCGACACTGACGATACCGCATGCACCGACCGATGCAAACGGCAGTGTCAGGTAGTCATCTCCTGAGTAGATTCGAAAGTGTTGCGGAGCACGTCCGGCAATTTCAGCCGCCTGGTCAACACTGCCGGTGGAGTCTTTCAAAGCATGAATGTTTGAATGTGACTCTGCCAGTTTTACGGTGGTATCGGTGGTGATGTTTATCCCTGTCCTTCCCGGAATGTTATAAACAATGATTGGAAGCGTTGTAGCGTTTGCCACTTCATTGAAGTGTGCGATCAAGCCTGGTTGACTTGGCTTGTTGTAGTAGGGCGCAACCACAAGCAGCCCATCGGCGCCAAGTTGCTCTGCTTCTTTCGATGCTTTTACCGACTTGGCAGTGGAGTTGTAGCCTGTACCCATAATCACTTTGGCGCGGCCACCTGAAACCTTGAGCACTGTCTTGAGAAGATCTTTCTTTTCTGCATCTTCAAGTGTCGGGCTCTCTCCTGTGGTTCCAGACACGACAATTGCTGATGTGCCGCTCGCGATCAGATGTTCCACCAATTTTTCAGCTGCCTTGAAATCGACTTTGCCTTCGTCATCGAATGGCGTCACCATTGCGGTCAATAGCCGTCCAAACAAGGGTGCATCTGATTTGATCACGTTTCGCCCTCCAGGCTGAAAACACAACAATAAATGGAATCCGCGATTAAGTGGCCACTTTTTGTTTGAGCAAATTGTGCTCGACTAGATACTCAGCAATTCTGATTGCATTGAGAGCAGCACCGATCCGGAGATTATCGGCGACGACCCACAGGTTAAGGCCGGTTTCTGAGGATGTATCGCGACGAATGCGGCCGACATACACAGGGTCTTGCCCTGCGGCATCTAAAGGCGTCGGATAAATTGTGTTCGTCGGGTCATCCCATACTTCGATGATTGAGCTGTTCGCCAAAGTTTCTCGCGCTTGCGCGGGGCTGATCGGACGCTCAAACTCGATGGTGACGGCTTCGCTGTGGCTGATTACCACGGGCACTCTGACTGCCGTGCACGTCACCGGAAGATTCGGCAACCCAAGAATCTTTTGAGTCTCGTTGACGACTTTCATTTCTTCTTTGGTGTATCCGTTGTCGAGAAATTTGTCGATGTGCGGAATCAAATTGAAAGCAATTTGGCGTTGGAATACATTCGGTTTGTACTCCTCGTCATTCATGAGAGCTTTTGTCTGCAACTCCAGCTCATCCATCGCTTCCTTGCCGGCACCACTCACAGACTGATAAGTGGAGACGATAACACGCTTGAGACCTGCGACGTCATGCAGGGGCTTTAGAACAGCAACAAGTTGTGCAGTGGAACAGTTGGGATTGGCGACGATGCCCTTGTGATTTTTGAGTGTTTCACCATTAACTTCAGGCACCACCAGCGGTACGTTTGGATCCATACGGAAACCGTTGGAGTTGTCGATTACGACGGCACCTTTTTCGACTGCAACCGGAGCCAGGTTTTTGCTTATTTCTTCACCGGCAGAGGCAAGCACAATGCCTATATCTTTAAACGAATCAGGCGTCGGTTCTTGAACGGGATATGCTTTTCCTTTGAACGTGATGGTGCTGTCTTTAGAGCGGGAGCTCGCTAATAAACGAAGTTCACCGATTGGAAAATCGCGCTCTTCAAGAACTTTCAACAGCTCTTGTCCGACGCGGCCGGTTGCACCAAGAATTGCCACATTCACGGGCTGCCTTGCATTCTTCATTTCCCCATTCTCTCCTTCAGTCTCTGACATTTCAAAAAAACTCTTGCTGTTCCAACTTCACTGTATCAACGTTTCAACAATCTCTCCAAACCAACCTCAAGATTGTTCATTTTCATCACTGACCTTATTGCCAGCAAAATTCCCTTGCGGAAGCACGTTGTGTTGAAGCTGGTGTGTTTGATGACGAGGTGCTCGCCTTCTGCGGCAAAAAGAACCTCTTGATTCGAGATGACGCCGGGCAATCTAAGTGAATGGACGCGAACACCCGAATCATGCTGTCCGCCGCGAGCGCCAGCCAATGTTTCGTGTTCTGTTTTTCGGATTTGATTGAACTTTCCACCGGACGCGGCAATGTTATCTGCCGTGTGCATGGCAGTTCCCGATGGTGCGTCAATTTTTCCAGTGTGGTGCATTTCGATGATTTCAACGTTCTCGTAAAAAGGTCCGCCTTGCTTTGCAAACTCCATCATTAGCACCGCACCGACTGAGAAGTTTGGCACTATCATCGCCCCAACACCTTTGCGCTTTGCTAACGCATCAATCTCAGAAACAGCCTCGGCGCTCAATCCTGACGTGCCAATCACGGGTCTTATTCCTTGTTCGAGGGCCAGCATTGCAAATTGCGCGGCTACCTCGGCCCGGGTGAAATCCAGTATCACGTCTGGCTTTGCTCGGCTCACACACTCGGCAAAATCGCCGGCGACAAGTATACCAGTCTTCTTGGCTTCCGGTACAGGACTGAGTTCGCTCGTGTCTTTTCCCACATCGGGAGACTCCTTCCTTTCGAGCGCGCCGACCACCTGCATATCGGACTCGCCGCTGACAAAGCCGAGGCTGGCACGCCCCATCCGACCGCCTATTCCAGAGATCGCTACCTTGATTGTGTCAGTCATATTTTTGGAGTTTTTCCCTCTTGTAAGCCGGACGTGAGTGGCTACTAACCTTTCGAACTGTTAAGTAGGGACATGTTCCTTTCTTCAAAGACCAGGTGCCTTTCAGGGCTGTCCACGATAATCGGAGGTCCACGCAGTTCGGCCGCTAGAGCCAAAACCTTTATCGCCGCGCTGATTCCCATCGCTAAGCTCATCGACTTCGATGATCTCGACTCTAGGAACCGGCAAGATTACCAGCTGCGCGATCCGCTCGCCGGGCTCAATCGTGTAGGGTTGATCGCCGTGATTGATGACGAGCGCGATTACCTCGCCTCTGTAGTCCGAGTCGATTGTGCCGACGCAATTTGTGAGGCTGAGTCCTGCACGATCAGCTAATCCGGAGCGCGGCCGCACTTGCCCCTCAAACCCCTCAGGTATCTCCACGACAATTCCGGTAGGCACTCTACCGCGAGCGCCGGCGGCAAAGGTAAGCGGTTGATCGAGTGCTGCAGTCAAATCCATACCAGCAGAACCGGAAGTGGCATACTGCGGCAGTGCCTTGCAATTGGGTAGCTTCTTTACTTTGAGTGTTACGGGATTCATTGATTCTCCAACCGACTGTACTACAAACTAGAATGCCACCGAATATGATGGCTTGAGCTGTGACTGTGGTCCGACGATCACTATGCCTTGGTGATCTGAGGAAAAAAGTTCATTTGCCAGTTGGCGCACTTCGTCGTCGGTTACTCGATCGATATCTTCGGTGATTCCTTCGATGGAAAGCGGGGCTCCATAGAAGAGCAGTCCGTACGCATTGCGTGTGGAACGGCTTCGCATCGATTCGAGACCAAGCAGTAAATCGCTCTTCAATTGAACTTTCGCTCTTGCGATTTCGCGATCGGTGAATCCTTCCTCTTTGACGCGTTGAATTTCGTTTGACACCAAATCTAATACTTGCGCAACATTCTTCGGGCTACAGGCGGCGTAAACACCGAGAAGTCCATTTGATCTGTGCGACTCGCGAAAAGTATTGATTGTATAGACGAGACCACGTCGTTCTCTTACTTCCTGAAACAGGCGTGAGGAGACGCTGCCACCAAGGCACAAATCGAGGACTGCAATTTGATACCGTCTCTCGTCTGTAATGCTCATGCCGTTGGTTGCTAGTGTGACATGCGCTTGTTCGACATCTTTATCTATAACTTCCGAAAACGACACTATATCTGGTGGCGCTACAGTCTTCTTTGGCGTCCCAGTTTTGAGGTCATGCAAACTCGATTTTATTGACTCAATCGCGATCTGTTCGTTAAAGAGTCCAGCTATGGAAATGACGACTTTATCTGGCGTGTAGAACTGCGCCACATGCGATTTGACGATGTTGCTGTTGAGAGCGAGAACAGTGTCTTCAGTGCCGGTAATCGGCCTGCTGAGCGGATGATTGTGCCAAATCTTCAAAAGCAATGTTTCCATTGCCAAATCTTCGGGATCATCCTCATACATTTTGATCTCTTCAAGAATCACTTGCTTTTCGAGATCGAGATCTTCTTCCGAAAGGTTGGCGTTAAGCAGCATATCGAGCAGCAGATCGATTGCTACAGGCAATTCTGAGCCCATCGTGCGCCCGTAAAAGCAAGTGTTTTCTTTTCCGGTTGCTGCGCCAAGGCTGCCGCCGGCATCTTCGATCTCGATTGAAATCTGTTCTGCCGTTCGTGTTTTCGTGCCTTTGAACAACATGTGTTCAAGGCAATGCGAAACACCATTGTTGGTTTCTGTTTCGTCTTCAGAACCAACATCTATGAAAACGCCTATTGAGGCCGAATACACTCCGTCAACTACTTCTGTGACGATTCGTGCACCGTTATCGAGCGTGGTTGTATTGATCACTTATCAACCAGAACCGTGCCAACGGTCAGCTATTCTAGCATTCATCAGATAAGGCATTCAGTAATAAGAGCGCAAAAAAGTGCGCAAACAAAAACACCACCCAGATTGCTCTGCGGCGGTGTTTAAGCTACTGCCTAGCTGCCTGTTGCGACAGGCTCAGTATTTCCAAGCGCTTCAGCTAGTCCTTCACGCAAGGCGGGCTACCTGCTGCTGTCTCCGGATTGGCGCCAACCTGGCGTCTCCGCAGTGCCCCTCGGCTCGTAGCGGTCACTTCGCTCAACCGCTCACCGTTTATGTAATTACTATACCAACGGAAAATCGACTTGGGAAGTACCCCGATTTTCATTTAACAAAGCCAGTCTCCGAAGGTTGAACGTCTCAACACGCTTGCGTTTTTTCTCTCGATCAACGATCAGAAATGCTTGGCCTACGGTCTAAATCTGGCTCTTATAGCCTGTTTATCGATCGTATATATACTCGATAGAGATTCGGCGCACCTTTCAACCCATCCTGCATACCCTTGGAAATCCCGCAACCCAAGCCAATCGGCGCAGATGCGATTTTGCGATGCATCAACGAGTTTTTTGCCGATCAAAAAATTGGAAACGCGAAAACACGCCTGACATCAGGCGTTTCGAAGGCAGTGAAAACCAGACCACACTTCACGGTGGTCAAGAACGAGCTATCTCTTATCTGTGGGTCCGATTGCGATCGGCTCCCACAGCCATTCTTCGAGCCAGTCTGCCAAGCGGTCTGGTTGACTCGTTTTCTAAATGCCACTCGATAACACGAGCGGCATTCGGTTTTTATCGACAGGGTCGGGTCCGCATAAGGTAGTCGCGGTCAGCCAACCATATCTTGCCTTCTTATCTTACCCCATTTCCAAGAGTGCAAAACGTAATGTGGATTACAGTTTCGAAGTTTTTTGAAGGTTGAGGAGAGCTCCGGTTACTTCTTGGATGGAATACCATATAATGAATTCCGGCCGCCCAAGGGCGCGCCCTTTGTTCGCCGACGTAGCTCAGCGGTAGAGCAGCGGTTTCGTAAACCGCAGGTCGCGGGTTCAAATCCCGCTGTCGGCTTAGTTTCTTTCTTTGAGTGCTGGCAGAGCCGCACCCTCCGGGTTTCTGGGAAGCGGTAGGTACTGGATTATTGGATCTCTGCCGATTTCATGAGAAACTATCGCCCAAAAGATAATCTCAAGTCACTTCAGGAGCACCAAATGAAACTTCTTCAAAGAGCAGCAATTGCAATTTCTCTTGTTGTTTCTGCATCTGTTCCCTCCATTGCTCAGCAGCCTGCGGCTTCCACAGCTCCCAAATATCCAGACAGCGGCACCTATTTCATTATCAGTGCCCTAAACGACCAAGCGATGCAGGCCGCTGCAGCGAGTTTCGGACAAAGTGTGTTTCTGCAAGAATGGACGCAGAGTGGTATGCAAAAGTGGACGATCACGAGAAAAATCGACCCCGCCACAAAAAAACCAACCAATCGCTACACCATTCGATTGGCTGGGGAAACTCCCGGACTCAATTTTCAACCTCATCCTGTATGCGACTCCACAGCAATAATCAGCATGGATACATCAGTATTTGTACTTGAACCAGGCGATGCCGGTTTTCTAGTGAAGAGCGTCGCCAAAAACGGAGATGCAATGTACTGTCTCCCTCAGCCGCCTTCCAATACTGAAGCGCGATTTGGTCCGAATGATGGTTCTACCAAGTTTCGTTGGAAGTTCGTCTCAGCGAACTGATTCACGGTGGGACGATGAAACTGAAATTCATCGTAGGCTGTTTCGCTATTGCGTGTTGGTTGCTCGCAATCGATGCAAATCGCGTTTGCGCGCAATCAACAGATAGCAGCAACCCTGAGACGTTGACGACTACCGAAGTAAAATGCGACGCCGAGGCTAACGGGCAGACATACTATTACTCGTTTGTCGCTGGGCCCGGTGACGTTACTGTATCGGTCGATGGAGCAACGGAGTTCTACTCGACGACGACGCAAGTGATTTTCTGCGACAGCTCCGGAAGGGAGCTTTCAAATCTACCTGTAGCAGCCACCAGTACTGGTACCAAGAAGTCGACGAAGCTTCATTTGGCTAGCAGGCAAAAGATCACTATGAAAGTGATGTTTGGCATGGATGTCGGTGTGCGCGCCACCTACAAGATCGCCTTGGGTGGTGCGGTTTCATTAGGTGGAACGGCTATTGCATCGAAACCGCCACAGACTGAATCGGCGCAAAGTGGTACGAAAGAGCAGGGACAGACTTCTACCACAACCGTCATAACATCACAACCGGCTACTCCGGCAACTACGGTAGCGCAGCCTACAACCGTTGCCACCACATCAGGTGTTATAGATTCAAAAGCAGCAGAAGATCCCGAAGGCGATTCAACACCGATTGAAGATAAGTGGGCGCTCGTCGTCGGCGTGAGTAAGTTTGCGCAACCTTCGATAAATTTGAAGTATCCGGCCAAAGATGCAAAAGACTTGGCGACATACTTAACTACAGAAGCCAATTTCGCGCCCGATCATGTGAAGCTGCTCGTTGATGAGGACGCAACGAAAGAACGCGTGTTGGCAGAACTTGGAGACAAATGGCTGCCACGATTGGCTCGACCCAATGATTTGGTTTTGATTTTTATCTCGAGTCATGGCAGTTCCTCCAAAGCAGATTTGGAAGGTCTCAACTATCTTGTAATGCACAACACTGATCCAGAGAGTTTGTATGCAACCGGATTGCCTTTGGAAGATCTAGCAAATGCAATCAAGCATAGAGTGCATTCGAACAGAGTAGTGCTGATTATTGACGCGTGTCACAGTGGTGCAGCACAACCGTCGAAGGGCGTGCAACGTGTGGGCAACTTTGATACCAACTTGTTGCAAGGTACAGGTCAGTTGATCATTTGTTCAAGCGGCCAAAACCAATTGTCGTGGGAATCAAAACGATACCAAAACGGGGTCTTCACGCGACAACTTATTGAGTCGCTGCGAATGCAAAAGGGAAAGCCGACAATGGTTCAAGCATTCGACCATCTTAAAGAAGCAGTCGAATCAGAAGTATTGCAAGATAGAAAGGAATTGCAAACGGCCATAATGAAAAGCAAGTGGAAAGGCAACCAGCTAATTATCTCGGCACCGCCGACGAAACCACGCAAAATAGATTTGGACGATTATTGATTTACGAGCGGTTTTTGCTCTTTAAGGGCCTGGGAAAGAGCGAATTGCAATTCCGACATAGATTGATGTCGGTGTTCAGGCAACTTCGATAATGTTTTCAAAATAACTGCTTCTATGGAAGCACCTATGGAATCATCGTCAGTCATTGCTTCATGGACAGTTGGAGCGGGCGCGCTCACTTGTTTGATGAGAATCGCAAGAGGATAATCTCCCTCGAATGCCAGTCTTCCCGTTAGAACTTCAAACATGATGCAACCAAGACTGTAAATGTCTGTTCGGTGATCGAGATTGTGATTCTGACACTGCTCGGGACTCATGTAGGCAGGGCTGCCGACGACCATTCCCTCTTGTGTCAATCGCTCGTCCAGACGTTGCTCAGTTGGTGCAAATTTCACTATTCCGAAATCAACTATTTTCACACGCTCATTGGGAGCATCTCCTGTGAGCAGAATGTTGCTTGGCTTCAAGTCGCGGTGAATCAATCCGCGCTGATGCGCATATTCCATTCCCTCACATATTTGAACAAAAATGCGGCAAGCTCTATCGACAGAAAGTCGCCGTTCCTGCCTGAGAATATTGAACAAACTCGAACCCTGCAAAAAGTCAGTGATGAAGTATGGCTGCCCATCATCCGAGACGCCGAAATCGTATAAGGTCACGAGATTAGGATGACTGAGCTTACTCAGAGCTGTTGCTTCGCGCTCAAACCTGCGTTTTGCCTCGTCTACGTGCAGCAGCTCATTGTTGAGCACCTTCATAGCAAACAACTCGCCTGAGCCAAGATGCCTAACCATGTATACAGTCGCCATTCCTCCGCGCCCAACTGCGCGAATTACTTCGTAATTTCGGCCGACAATCTGTCCTGTGCCAACCAGCTTCGTCTGCTGCGGCTGCGTCGGCATCGAAAAGCACGAGCATTCGCACAGTGGATTACCACACCTGTCGCAGAGACTCGCGGCACTCGGCTCGTTCAACGTGGACTGTCCTTTGGGGAATCTATCCTTTACGTTCCCCGTCAACCAACGAATATATCAGCCGCTGAAACCCGCCGCAGTTGGCATCTGGGGATTTTGAAGTTTAAATTACGTGCCATCCTCAGAGGGTTTGGGTGGCTGTAGAGCGTTTCCCGTATCGTCGTCGTGCGGCTTAGGCTTTCGAGGTACGCCAGCCCCGCCAGCGCCCTCGTCAGGATCAATTCCTTTTCGAATGCATTCATCGATTTGGCGTACAACATCTGAAGGAAACGCTCCAATCCTTGACACTACAAGCTTCTTCGGAATTGTGGTTATTACCGTGCAGTCGATTACGGAGTCGATTCTGAGTCCCGCACGCTGTCCCTGTGGGCTGTTCATTAACACCACGATTTGCATTGGATTCTTTCCAGCCTTCAATGTGTTGCTTGCAAGAGGTACCACAAGCACATCCTCTAGATCTTCATTGCGAACATCGCTAGAAACAATGACGGCCGGTCTCCGTTTTGTTTGGACCTGACCACCCTCGGCAGAATACGGGAAGGACACAAGCACAACATCTCCTTTTTTCACAATCTTTCCTCACTCAAGTCCGAGCTTAACGAACACTGGCAAATGATCCGAACCAATAGACATATCAGTTTGCCTTTGCACCACTCGAAACTCGCCGCTCACCAATACGTGATCGATGGGAACCAAAGGTGGTATCGGCACCTCGTTGAACACGCGTCCACTGCGTGCAGGCCAAGATGGCTGAGGTCCAAATCCTCTTTCGGAGTCTTGCAGACCAGCGCCAAGAAGCTTCCGAAAATCAGCAGACCAAGGGCCACAGTTTAGATCGCCAATTAGTATCTTTGGCGATGGAAGAGCAGCAAGCTCGTCGTGAAGCAGCGAAAACTCTTTTGTCCGTTCAGCATAGCCTCCCTCACTTTTCGGCGTAGTGGGGTGAGCAATTACCACTTGAAGTTTTCTCTCATCGACCAAAAGCGTCGCGAAAATCCTTGGGTGGTGACTTTTTCCAAAGAAACGGACATCGACATGCTCAACTGGATACTTGCTGAACAAAGCCATTCCTGGACCGACAAGCACCACTTTCTGAAACTTAAAACGTTTCGTCATCGACTCCATAGCATCGATCCACTTTTTATTTGCTTCCACTACGGCGAAGAGATCGGGATCTCTTTCCTCAATCAACTTCTGTAGCAGGTCATATCTTTCATTATGCTGAAATTCTGTATTTACGTTGAGTATGCTAATTGTTCGCGACGGTTCGGTGTGATTCGGAAGTGGGAAATACAAGTCAACTATAGGAACAGAGTTAACTATTAAACCCACAGCCACAATGCTCGCACAGATTCTTGACCTCAACATCGTCAAAACAATTAGAGAACACGCAAGCAGTACCTCCAACACTATCCTCAATTGGCTCGCGATATCGCACAACCAAACATAGGGAAGAAATCCAAACAGAGAGAGCGCAAAACAGATTACTCCCACAAGAAATGGACCACCAACAAATAGCAATCTAAGACGGATGTCTTTAAACCTCATGGCAATCTATTCGAGGCGGTTGGTAACGGCAGCAGTATCTTCACTTTAGCCGAAATCTTCGACTTAGGCTTGGTAGACAGCCATTCCGCGAAATTGCAACGGATGACATCCCGCTCAAAGTAGGCTCCGGGGAGGATTTACCTTCTTTTGCCCCCGTCGCTCCCCACTTAAGGGCAAAGCCCCTAAAACGCGCCACCTGCGAGCGTTTCCGGGTTCTCCCCTAATTTTCCGGAGAGAACCGTCATGCTTTTGTCGGGTTCAAACAGGAATTACAGACAATGTCCGCAGAAGCAGTCCAAGTCCCACAAACTTCAGTCAAAGAAAAACTTTGGGATGCCCTTTGTCCGATCATCGCAGTCGCCTTTCCCATCACGATGTTCGCTCTCGGAATTCTCGCAACGGCCTTGGTTGAAGTGCCTTCACTCTAACAGCTCAAGTTGAGCAAGACTGCGACATCGTCATTTTGTCGCCAATCCCTCGTAAAACTCGCAATAGGCTTTAAATCCCAATCGCTCATAGACCTTGATCGCGGCGGTGTTCGTCTTCTTCACATTGAGAACGATCGTATCGATTCCGCGTCTAATCAAATCAGCTACAACGGCACCGGTAACGACCGTGCCAAGCCCTTCTCCTCGATGATCGCGTCGCGTGTAAACACAACCAACTGCCGCAATTGATTCCGACGATGCAATCAAGTGAGTGCCTGCTGCGGCAACGAGATCATCACCGTCGAAGACTCCGAAAAACGAACCCTGCTCCACCATATAATCAGCGAAGAAATCCGGCGCCTCACCAGTAGAAGCACCATCATCGTACAACTTCTGCAGCTTATCTATTTGGTCCGGTAAAAGACGAACTGCAGAAAAATTGCACGACACCCTATCACCATGATGCACCATGCGAAGCATCAACTGTTTATCTCTGATTGAGTAAGTGTCTTGCATCAGATCTAGAATATCGCCTTTTACGGATAAGAACATTCGTTTCTCTGAATCAATCTCTTTCAAGATTTTGTCAATTCCAGAAGTTGATCCATGCGTAAAAAGAACTGGTGTTTCAAATGCACGAAACAACAATGCGATCGCTGGAGTTTGATCATCGGAAACAATCCATGATGTTTTCTCGAACAGAGGAGGTTCCAAATCACCCAGTGCATAAGCAGACCATGGTCTCTCACTTGAAAGTATCTTCCTGATTGAGTCTTTGTTTCGAATTTCTGGCATCATTCCGGCCTTTCGAACATCAAACAATAGCTATGGTCATAGCCATAACCATATGCGGTGTCCCAAGTAATTATCGTTTCACCTACGAACCTAAGAACCTTTGATACTGCACCGGCGATATCCCATGCAAGAGTGGTCAGGGTGCCATCCTCGTGCTTCAAATTGGCGACTTCTATTACAGCGCGTCCATGAGGCTTCAGCTTTCTTCCCAGCTGTTCGTAAACGCCTCGAATTGTATCGAGATAGAGATGATAGCCCTCGAATTCTGTCGAGTATGCAGTGAATGGGTTTTCCTTATGATGCTTGCCCATGTACGGTGGCGATGTAATGGAAAATGAAAAGTCAGGGATCGCAATTGAATCCAACTTAGTTGAGTCACCATGCAATGCACGCTCCGGGTGTTTCAAAATAGTTTGAACGTAGCGCCATCTCTTCTCATCGTATTCGACTCCGTATCCGATTCTATCGAGTTGTTCCGCGACAAGAAGTGTAGTCCCGAAACCCATGAATGGGTCAAAGATAATGTCACCTTGGTCGGTATACTCGTTCAAGAAATGCTCGACCAATGCATCGGCATACCGCACATCATCTTTTCGAAACTCTTCCGGAAGCTGACTTGCTCTTTCAGTTTTGAGTGAGATGTAAGTCTTCATTTAGGTCTGCAGATTCTCTTTCAACATATTGCAAAACAACGCACCTTGTCCAATCGCATCGTCCAATGCGATGTGCGTATGCGGAGTATCGTCAAACCAGTGTTTAGGCATGTTGTTTTTAGTAGATTTTCGATACTCCTCTTTCATCATTGCCATCGCAAAAGTTTTTATGTCAAGCGCAGAATGTGAAAACGGGCTCTCGCCAGCAAATCTGATCAAATACCAATAGACAAACATGAAATCAAAAGCTACGGGATATCCAACGAATACCGGTTTTCCAGGCAGTGCTTTAAGCCACTCGAGGTATCTCGGCATCACCACTTCTGGTGGCTCAGTGTTTTGCCGACACGCCTCCCAAGCTTCCGGTTGAGTCTTCCACCAATTCATGGTTCGCTCATCGCCAACGGCTCCAGGCAGCAATGTCAGGTTGGCAGAAAAGGTGTCGATTACAACTTTGTCCGGAGTGAAAGCTGCGGAGGCAAAGCTCAGCATGGAATGGGGTCCAGGTATCGGTCCATCGCTTTCGATGTCCGTGCTGACATAAATCTCGACTGATTTTGTGGAGGGCATAACACTCCTTTCGCAGGACTAATATCATCTCTCTATACGATTAAAAGATCCAGCGATTGAAGATAATTACTTGGAGTTTTTATCACGCAAATTCTTAATCGATAGCTCCACGAAAACCGGAAGGTGGTCAGAGCCGACTCGAGGTCCCAAACGCCGCTGAACTGTATCGAACTCCTTGCTCACCAAGCAGTGATCGATAGGAATTACTGGACATGGCCAGAAAGCATTCCAGCTAGACTGAACGCCAAAACCAAGCATGGTGTCGATCAAATGACCGCCGTCTTGCTTTAGTTTGTCGTAATAGTATGACCACGGTGTGCAGTTTAGATCGCCAAAGACGATCACAGGCTCGGCAGAACCAGCGGCTTCTTCAGCAATCAGACTTAGTTCTTCGTTTCGTAGTTTATAGAGTCCAATCGGTATGACCGGATGCACAAATAGAATAGTTACATTGCGATTATTGAAATTCATCCGTGCAAAGATTCGAGGACGTTTTGCCGGCTTGTAGAAACGCAACTCCTTTTCCAGCAGCGCAAATCGACTATACAACGCAATGCCACCATGACCAGTTTCCACTAATCGGTATGGGTATTGAGACAAGTGCGGTTTCAAACGAGAAGCCCATGTCGGTGTTATCTCGCTCAATCCGACTACATCAGCGTCAGACTTTTCAATTACATCGATCACCTGTTGATAATTGCGATTCCGACCGCCCCATAAGTTCATTTGAAGGACGCGCAATGTCCGCTGCTTATCACCATGATTGATGCTCATTCTCGGCACATACATTTCTAGAAGAGGAACAACATTTATCAGCACAAGCAGTCCAACCCAAATGGATAATCCTCGAAATTTTAAGAACAGGAGTAAGAACATCCATGCTATCGAAAGGACAAAGAGAGCGCATCGCAAGTGACTCAGAAGCTCACAAGCCTCATTGACGGCACCAAAATAACTCGCAATGACTGCGATGCTAAATAGAGCGGTAAGGACACGGCAGAAATTTCGAATGAACGCGCTCATTCAGCTCATTCAATCATGTTGTTTTGAATCCGACCCAAATTCGGCAAATTCGGCCAAACTACTCGAACGTGCGGTATTTGAAATCTCCACCTGTCAGATCTTTTAATCCTTCAATTACTTTCTTTCGGGTATCCGTCCAAACGGAGCTATAGGCAGCACTATCAGTGGGTTTCTTTCCTGACTCATCTTTTTTTGAGTTAAACTTCCGCGCGGCATGCCCATCAACTTTGAATGAACCCAA
Organism: uncultured Candidatus Obscuribacterales bacterium; assembly: GCA_964503045.1. GTDB lineage: Bacteria > Cyanobacteriota > Vampirovibrionia > Obscuribacterales > Obscuribacteraceae > CAYZJR01. The sequence goes on along the minus strand of CAZCZI010000008.1, from coordinate 99,575 downwards.
AATGGTGTCATCTTTCAAGTCAACGAAAAATACGGAATCGTAAAACGCACCACTGTGATACATATTATCCTCGCCCGGTTGAGGCACGTCATATCTATCGAGACGGACAACCGCGAGATAACGTAGATTTAGACCGTGTTGAAAGCATTTGGTCAGGCTCGATGAACCTTCGCTTTCTTTATCAGCTTGGTTTCTCACGTAAGACTTAAGAGGGCAATGAGGACCGGCCCACCGCAGGCAACTCATAAGATTCGAAGAGAAATCGAGATTAGCGGTGGGCCGTTCTTCCGGCAATCGCAAATTGGATAGCATCACTATCTCAGTATTTCCACCAGTAGCATTCTCTTCATCATACTTAGGGAGTGGGTCTAAATCTAGCTTCGGTGAGTGACTAACCAGCGCTGTTTCAACTGTCGCGAAGAGCTTTCGCAAGCGAACCCTCATTTTTGCGTAAGCGGGAGTATTCTCAACGATGACATCCATTTTGGTGGGTCCGTCATTCTGAGCTGGCGCATCTTTCGAACATGCAGAAGTGGTGACAACGACACACAATATTGTGAGGAGTATCAAAACACACTGATGATTTCTATTACTCAAATTACTCTCACTAAAATGCAAATCTAGATTCGGTTATTACGTTAAGTGTGTTCAAAAGTTCAATGCGCGCATTTTCTCGCAGCACCAAAGAGATGTCGCCACCATATTGGTTGGAATCAATGTTTGCGATGACAATAGTCAACGGAAACGACAGAACAATCTTCGTAGTGCGCAAGTCGACAAAAAATACATCTGCCCTCCAAAAACCATCAGTCGTGAAGCCATCGGACCGAATCTGAGGCTCTTGGTAGTCCTTCACTTTGTAAACAACCAAGTAGGGATAAGTAAGTGCCGCTGCAAGTTGCTTGGACATTGTCACGTCTTGTTCTTTTTGCACGGCTGGATTTAGTGGTGATTTCTCACCCGTCCACATAAGGCCGTGCAGGAGATCAGTGTTACCAATCAACAGCTCGCCCTTGTCCGCAAGACCCGTGATGTCGGGATCTACTAATTGTTCGTACATTATGATTTCGGTATTGGTTTTGTCTGCGTAGGTACTTCCGCTAAGGACATCAAAAAATGGCTTCGGGTTAAACACTGAAACTTTAGCCTGCGCGTCAGGGGTGGCGTCTTTCAAAATTTCCGCAATCTTCTTGAACTGTTCGCGCTTTGCAACAAACTTCGGAGCAAACTCATTGCATGCATCTTGATTTGTTCTGCAGCCACAAAGAATGAATAGTGCAAGTATGGCTAATATCGTGGAATACTTCACAGACTCAACCAATAAAGGAGATCTAAATTATTGCATTAAAGGTAAAATCAGTTATGAAATCAGCCGGCAATTTAGATGCTCACACAAACATCAGTCGCGGAAATAAAAAATGGCAATATTCCGCGCGAGAAAAGTCATATTGTCATAACGATGCGTTTCTATCCTCGCTTCCTTCGAAAGGAAATGCGCGATGAGTTCTGTTGCGATTTAGCTCCAACAAAAGATTTGCTCACTAAATTCAATGCAGCTCAGAAAAAACTTGGAAATCATAACGACGCTTTCGCCGAAGTAGATTACGAAAATATTTTCAATATGACTCCAGCTGGATATGAGCATCTTCGAAGACTCTCCAAGCTGAGCCATGACAAGGATGTCTATCTGGTGTGCATTTGTGCCGCAGGTGAGCGTTGCCATCGAGAGATGCTAATGCTCTTAGGCAACTCCCTGTATGGTGCGCCGATCGGCAAGGTGTTTCATAAGTATCCGGACATCATGAAACGCATGCCTGAATTTAGACTAGGAAGCAAATCGGAAGCCTGATGGAGAGGGATTCTTAGCCGATGAACCCAATCCAAATTATTGCCACCCTTCGAAAGTTTGCCAATTACATTGCGGGAATTTTTCCTTTTCTTGCGGTAATTGCGGACAAGATAGCGAATCGAATTAAAAAACTTGCTGACGTGCCTTGGATTAGCCCAATCGTAAAGCTCGCTGGCAAGTCCCCGTTCTTACTTGCAATTTGGAAGTTCTTCGAGCGATTCTACTGGAGAGACTATGCAAAAGACCGAATGGAACTTGGTGCGTCGCCACCAGAAACCGTCAATGTCTTACGCACCATTATTCAATTATGCGTTTTGCTGAGTCTGGTTATTCCGCTGTCGCAATTTTCGATCTCGCCAGTCGAAATTGAGACTTTTTCTGGTTACAAAAACACCGTCTCCGTCTGGTTCATTCTATTGTGGATGCTTTGTCTGCCTTGTGGATGGGCATCCCTTCTTGTGGGAACTGCGGTGTGCAATCGGGTGGCGTTCTGTCTGACCGCTCTGGGCGCTTTGTACTTCATGAGTACGTGCGTGATTCAATTTCCCCGCAGTCTATTTAATGGTTTCTTGACAGTTGCCGTTCTCTATTCCCTCATTCACTGCGAAAGAACTCTCAGTCGAGATAGCAAAGTGAGTGCCATACTCAGCTGGCTCAACGCGCTCATTGTGGGAATCGCTGCCGGCTGCCAGTTCACCATCCTCACACCACTTCGACCATGGCTAGGCACCTTATTTACGCTACCAGGCCCGGTGCTAAGTTTTGGATTCGGAGGTGCACTAGGCGCGGTGGCAGGTGCGGCTTGCTTATTTCTCTCGAGGAAACCGTCATCAAAGTTGTTGTTTACTAGAGTCGTAACAGCAGATGTACCTATGGCAAGCGCCGTCTGGACAGTGGCATCATTTATGTTGCTTTTGCTGATCGCCGGAGCGTCACGCGGAGGCCTTGCACAGTCTGGTGGGTTGATCATCTCTTCAATCGATATGAGTAATGCCTATCTTTGGCCAGTTATTTATTTCATTGGCGTTGGAATCATTCACAAACTTCTAGGCAGCAGCAAAATCATTGCCGCATCAGTAAGAGGCATCATCCATCCCAAGCTTGTCATCCCCCTGATGATCTGCCTTCTCATATTGTCCGCACTGTGCGTGATGAGCGAAACTATCTGCGCATACTTGGCAAAACAGAGTGATCCAGTATGGTCAGCGGCATTTAACGCGTTTCTACCGATTTACTCATTTACAAAGTGGCTGATTTGGCATGACCCGTTGTTAAGCATCGCGGCTCATTGGATGACTTGGGTTCTTTCATTAGATATCGCCGTTACCATTATTCTAGCGATTCAGAAGAAGTTAACTGCAGATGGGCTGACTAGGCTGTTCTTTACCACGTGCTTTGCCGCACTTCTTTTGTGGGAGTACGTATTTCAGATGGCATCTTTTGCCAGAGGTCCCATTCACTCAGTCATCATGATTTGGTTGTTTGCTGTCTGGTTGTTGTGGCTGATGCACACCGTCGGTTGGGGTCTCAGCTTAAAGTCATCACCGGCATGGCCTTCTAAAGGTAGACTCGCCGTATATGGTGGCATAGTCACTCTCATCATATTGCAAGTAAACGCTCGCGCCGCCAGTCACGACTATCGAATTGTCAACGAGCTTTTTCTCACAATGTTTCGCGGAGTAATCGACGTCGGACTCCCGTACTACTTGTTGATCTGGGCAAACAGGCGCACGAGAGTTAGCCCACCGGTCGGGTTGCTGCTAGGAACGTTTACGCTAGGTGCGATCACGTCAATGATGTTTAATGCATTCGACAAGCTGGCCGGTTGTCGATGGTCGCTGTCTGGATTTTCGACAATAGTCAAAACTCAGTTGGACTCATTGCAGAATCTTGGAACAATCAATTTAGACCTGCTGCTTCCAGGATATTGGCTGTTCCTCAAAGCAACAATTTTTGTTGCTCTCCTTACATTGATTCGGAAACTCGCCAATCGAACAACTCCTGCAGACGACGAAGTCGAGGTTGATTCGCAGACCGCGCGTCGACACCTGATGACATACCTAATGGTGGCGTTCGCCAGCGGTGTTGTGTCCTTCTCGTACACGCTGGTCGACCTGCCGCTTCCATCGGATGTTCGCGTCGCCCTGGCACCACTTCAACAAGAATTGCTTTTCAACTGCAATGTGCTGCACACCTACTTGGCGTATTGGATACCGGCTTTATTGCTTGCTTGGGTAACTCTCAAGACAGAGAGTCAATTCGATATCGTATGTTCATCGATTATTGGTTTGCTGACCACCGGTGCAATTCTTTTCTGCTATGAACACTATGAAGTTTGGCTGCGTGCAACTGGGCTTCTCTATCCAGCCTTGATCGTTCTAACCGGAATACTTCTCGCCCTGCTCACCCAAATTCTCGAGCTAATCGAGACCTCTCGCTCCGCCGCCCAACCCATCTCCACCGCGCCGCTCGTGCCGCCTGACGCACTCCTGTCGTATAAATCATCGAGAAATCTATGTCTGGCTGCCGCTGTGGCCTTCACCCTTGGTTCGATAACTCTGACTGGTCTGAAATCCGTCATCGACCAACCCGTTCCAAACCTCAATCATTCTGTCTCACTAGAACGCAGCTGGAAATTCCAATCAACTATTCCGCGTACCGAGCAGATGCCAGAATTCTCTGTATTCACTCGTCCGACTGCCGACGGGCCGATGACGATTCAGATAGCATCACTGCAATCGGATCCCGCCGGCGCCCAACACCACCTGCAAACCTACATCGATCGGCTTGGACTCAATGTCATTAAAAAGGAATCGTGGAGCCATTATTACACTGGCGCCTATGCCTGCACTTTCATGTTTGTCGATAAATCGAACATGACAATCGCCGGTCTGTCAGTCTTCGTCCCGCGCGCAGACGGTAACACCGAAACCTTCACCCTCACGAGCAGTCCATCTGACTTCGAGCAAGGCGTTTGGGAAATCGCGCTTTTAGTGCAACGATTGGCGAGCAACCAAACACACTAACCCCGCCCATTCACTCTCTTGACAGCACCGGCAGCGCCGTGGCATAATTAGGTTGGTTAACCAACTAATATTCAAAACAACACAAAGTGGCACGCGCATCAAATACCGACACTCGAAGAAATCAGATCATCAACGCCATGATGACTGTCATGTCCGAGCAAGGGTACGACGGTGCCACCATACAAGCAGTGGCAGCCAAAGCCGGATTAACCCCAGGCTTAGTTCACTACCACTTCAACTCAAAATTAGAAATCCTCCTTCATCTCATCGAGATGATTGAAGGAAGGGTTCGTCAACGATACCTCAAACAAGCATCGGTGGTTGACCCAATGGAAGACCTAGAGGCTTTCATTCACGCCCACGTCGGGCTCGGCGACGACTCAGACGAAGACTTGGTGAGATGCTGGATCGTCATCGGCGCAGAGGCGCTCAGACAGCCAGACGTTCAACAAGCTTATAGAAGCGTGACCGCCAAGCAATTGATTGTTTTGGAAAACATCATAAAACGTTGTTTGAAAGTCGCAGGAAAATCCACACGCGCCAGCCGCCCGATCTCTCTAGGCATCTACTCTGCAATCGAAGGCACATTCAGGCTCTTGGTCTCAGCCCCGACTCTCATTCAAGTCGGATTCGCCGAACCAACAGTCTTGGCAATGGCAACTGGCGCAATTGCATCATCTAAATCACAAACTTGAGGAATTCAAAATGTTTGATTTTATCAGCGAGTTTTTCAAATCACTCGCCAAACCCAAGCTCACCGAAAAGTTATTCGCAAATGAAGAAGAACTGATGCGCGAAATCTCCGATGGCACTATAGAACGCGTTCTTTGGAAAGATCTTCAAAAGGTCACAATCGTCACCACCGACCAGGGCCCCTGGCTAGAAGACGTATTCTTTATCTTCGAATCAAAAGACGCAGGAGTAGTGGTCGCGCAAGAATGGGAGCAAAAGCTGGGGCTCCTTGATCTTATGAAGAAGAAACTTGATGGAATCGACTACGAGCAAATGATTGCCGCAATGGGATGCACCGATAATGCGAGGTTTCCAATCTGGGACGCTACGACATCTGGAAAGCCGGTTTCCGAAACGATCGTCTAGGCTAATCCCACGATTGTTCTTCCCACTCCGCTAATTCAGCTCGGTTGATCAATCCTCTGCGAAATGCCAGATTTAGAGCACGGCATCGATGGTTATATTCATCGTCATCCGACGCGCCTTTTATCGGAATTCCGAGCTTGGTATAAAGACACTTCAGCCGAGCTTGCACAGCCTTGTCAGTGATGTACAGTCGCTTTGCAATGGCTTTATCGGTAAATCCTATCGCGATGCATCCAAGTACCTCAAACTCGGCATCGGTCAATGCGGTAGCACCACTTTCGGTGCGCCTCACAATGCGTTGAATGCGAGGATGTATCCAACAATCGCCACCAATAACGGCGCGCGCGGCATCAATCACTTGCTGATCGGTAGAGTCTTTCAAAACGTACCCGAATGCTCCATCGGACGGCACCATCTTCCAAAGCTTCCGCACAAATATCTCATCTGAGTGATTAGACAAAATAATGATGGGAGTCTGTGGTTGTTCCTTCAAAATCTGTTCTGCCGATTTAATTCCAGACATGACTGGCATTTCTATATCAAGAAACACAATTGAAGGTTTATGTTCTCGCACCAAATCGAGAGCAACCTGTCCATCTTGCGCTTCAAAAATGGGAGCTTGATTTGCAAGTTCTCGGGTGAGCAATTCTCTCAGCCAAGTGCGCTCTCGATCTTGATCGTCTGCAATTACGATTCCCAATATCAAACTCCATGCCGAACTTGTTTCTATTGTAGCCTGGTCAGAATTGCTCTGCTTACGGCCTTCAACGACGTGAACACACCGGCTCCATCAGAGGCGATCGCTTCGAAGGCTGGCACGTTGTACCTATTACATGCCCGCTCCATGCGTTCAAGCGGCATGGCATTTACTAAATCTCGTTTGTTATACTGAAGAATCCACGGTATGTCGTGCAGCGACATCCCGTATCCCGACAGGTTTTCGGCCATATTTTGTAGCGACTCAATGTTCTCTTTTTCTTTCGTAACATCTGAGTCTGCCACGAATACAATTCCATCAGCTCCATTCAATATCAACCTCCTACTCGCATTGTATTCGACCTGGCCAGGAACAGTATAGAGAGAAAAGCGCACCGTAAAATCTTGAACCTTGCCCAAATCCAAAGGCAGGAAGTCAAAAAATAGGGTTCGCTCAGTCTCTGTCGCCAAGCTGATTATCTCGCCACGAGTGGTCGGTGAGAGCTGCCTATGAATGTATTTCAAATTGGTCGTCTTGCCACCAAGACCAGTGCCGTAATACACAATCTTGCAGTTAACCTCTTTTGTTTGAATATTGATAATGGCCATCGCGCACCTCTGAAATTGCCCGTGCCAAAGCCGCGCACCTTAGAAGCGCACCCAGACAACGAACAGACATCTATCCCGACGGGCTCCAACCACACTGCATGCGTGGTGCCCCCGATGTTTCAATTATGGCAACGCACCGAAGATTGCACACTATGCGGACACTTAAGATTCACCTGGGGAACACCCTAAGAATAGATCTGCACAACCCTATGTTCAGACAGCGGCCCATGCAGGTCCGCCACAAGCGCAGCCTTCAAAACTACGGCTGCCAAATACTCAACGAAATGGTCACCAAAGTCCCTGTAGGGAATGACTTCGCCTGCTCCCACACGACGCTTGCCCCAATATCTGATGCTCGTTGACGAATGTTCTTGAGACCCCTGGACAGCACGCTTTTCGGACCTTGAAACCCACGTCCATTGTCTTCAATACAAACAACCAACTCCGCACCCGCATTTCTGACACTCACTTTTGCACACGTCGCACCCGAGTGCTTCTCGATATTATTGAGCGCCTCTTGAGTCACTCTATAAATCGCGAACTTCGCTTCGCGCGACACATCATCAATCTTATCCGACAAGACATTGGAAACAATAGTCGTATCAATCAAGCTTCCTCTTCTAAACCTTTCCACCAATGTTCTAATCGACGGCATCAATCCGGCTTCATCGAGCAATCGTGCATGCAGTTCCGACATTACACCATTTACGCCACCACGCACCACCTTCATTCTTTCGCCCACATCAACTCGCATTGGCTCATCGGAAAGTTGATTGCCTAACTCGGAGACTTTATCCAATCTCGGAACAATCAACTTTCCAATCACATCGCAAATCCTCTTGCGCTCAGCCAGAACCGCAAGGTTCTTAAACAGAGTGCAATCACGATTAATTAGCTCTGCCCATTGTTCCTGAGCCAACGCGACAATCGAATCCAATTCTCTCAATCGAGCTTGCGTCAGCAAACCCAACATCGTTTCCATGTCTTCTCTTGGTGCTTCACTCTCTGACGCAGAAACGATAAAGTCGTATGGAAACCCAAAACTTCCTCTCATAGCCGTTTGCACCTCGGCTCCAGCCATGTCACACCAGGACTCGAACACATCAAACTCTTGCGTGCGGTCAACCAACCAGTTCGCCGACGACACAGACTTATCGATACATCTAACTGCAATAAAACATTTATTTTCAGAACGATAGTAATCCATAAGCAAAATGTCGTTGTCAGACTTCGAAAACAGATCCAACGCCATTTGCATCGCACGATAAATGCACAGCTGTTGAAACTGACTGAGATTGCAGTCTTCATCATGCTCTCCAAACATGATGCATCGCTCGGTCAATCTGCCGTATCGTTTGCACAGATTACTCAAAGCAGCAACAAGTCCAAGCTCCTCGAGATCGACCGGATGCAACTCTCCCAGTAAATCCCTAAACGCAGCGACCGTGTTATGCAGTTCCTTCACCAAGTCACCTGCAATCTGCTGTAGGTCTCTGGATTGAATAGAACGAATCAATCGCGCCAACAAGGGTAATATCTCGTCATGAAGATCCTTTGCGACCCGCCCGCGCTCTTGCTCAATCGCCTTGAACTCGATGTCAAACTTTATAGCGCGCGCTTGCTTGGACCACTTCGCACTTCGATCGTGCATAAGTGCGTTGAGCGCGGAAAATTCCTCAGCGCTGTTTTCTTGCAACTCCGCATGCTCACCGGCATTCTGCTGAACGCTGGCAAGCGACAAGAGACTGTTGTACTCCGCTAGTGTCTTGGGCATCGAAAACAACGATAAGTGCCGCTTAAATTCCAATCTAGCAGTCCGCCTCGAGGTGGCCTAGGTGCACACCCTCAATTCTCTTACAGGACTTCACAATCCGTGATGGGAGGACCAGTAATTGGCACCTAGGCAGAACCCTAGGTCTAAACGCGATAAGGTCCACGAATCCGTCAACCGGCTCGCAGACCTTATCCCCTGGTATACGGTTCTCTATTGCGTCATTAGTTTGTACCCAGGTGGAACCTTAAATGCGTCAGCCGGCGGTGCACCAGCAACTGACTTGAGACTCATGGTTGTCTTTCCTTGCGGACTTGTTGTAATTGATTCGACAACGATCTTCACGTCATCGCCAATCCAAACTTCGCTGCCACCACTCGGATTTGTATACTTGTATCCGTGGCATGGATGACCTTTGATCACCTTTGTTCCAATCTCTTTTCCTCCAGCTTTCTTCACTGTGTTTTCGTCAGAAACGAAAGTCCCACCAGGAGGAAGGGCCGACTGCATCGCCATCTTGCCTTGCTCGATCAAAGTCGTACTTGTTTTCTTCTTGTAATCAACGAGCGTTACATATGATGCACCTGCTGCGCTGGTTGCAGTGAGAAATTTGCCGGCACCATCAGAGGCCATTCGCAATTCAGATTTTCCACTTGGGCTCGTGAGATCATATTTGGCATCAAATGCTTTTGTCGGATAGTCGTCTGCCATCGCACTCGGTGCGCACATCGCAGTCAAAAAGACCACCGCCAGCAAATGTCTTTGTTTCATCCTCTCTCCTTCAACCAATAATTGGTTGCCGTTCAAACCTTGACCATTCATCGACGGCCGAGTTTGATCAATTAGGAACAAATGAATAAGCACTAATGGAGCGGGTTTTGCCCAGTTGTCAAAGCGCTTTGGCAACTATTTCGGGGTTGCCAAAGACGCTTCAGATGCGGTTCCAAACATCCGCCCTACGCAATCTTCTCAATCAGAGCCTTACCGACATCCGGTTTACGCAGCTTCCATATTTCGCCATCAAGCAAAAAATGATGCAAATTGATAAAGGAATAAATTATGGCAAAGGCAAAATCTGCGGTGCACACTTTTGTCCAGCCAATTGCCTGAGGTATCAGATTGAACATAATCACGCCTAAGACAATCAAAGATCCATAATAGCGCCAAAAGTACAACGACTTAAGAAAATTCAGGCTAGGAGCCGCTATTAGCTGCCCGCTGCGCACAAGTTCCTGAAAGCGAAAATAGGTTGTAACCAACAAATATTGCAAGCAGTGAAACAGCGGGACAAATAACACAAATATCTCCAATCGCAATCCAAACGAAAACCAAATAAGTTGCGAAAGAACAATGATGTGCACAATCAGTGGGAGTTTCTTGCGCTCAGAAGCCAACTTGAGATTGATACCTACGTACGCAAACACTCCGAGAACGACAATGAAAATCGCTATGAGATAGTGCCACATCGCAAAACCCATCATCGGCATTTTGACATCGTAAAATTCGCGATGATTAGAGATTACTTCATCGCCGATCAAAAACAGTAATCCGGATGAATAGATGGGAAGCCCAACACACAGTTTCAATAATCGGGTGACAGCAATACCGGCCTTATGGGCAAATATCAAAGCTACACCGTAGCTCTGCCCCGAATAGTGATACGCAACGGTTAGGAAATATGCCTTGCAAAACCACGGGGCCAAGCCAGTTGGCGAAAAGAAGCACGCAATACCGATCAACCCGAGAACAAGAGGCATCCAGAACGCCACTACCGGATAGCGCCTGGCCTCTTCAGCACTCCTATAGACTCGATAATATGTCGCCGAATAATGCGGTTGATTAATCAGAAGTCCGAATATAAACACCGCCTGCATCACATTCGAATTAGCGTGCATGAATGGAGTCAATACTTCCATTGTTTGCAAAACTGCAAAACACAGAATGGAAACTCCACCCAAAACAAACGCATCAAGAAACGGGGAGAAAATTGCAATCTCCCGCTTTTGATTTGGAACGCTTATGCTGGCTCCCACCATGACTTATCGACAGACCAATCCGGACTTCAATCGGGGCAATCCCTACAGTATTCTGCCCTATAAATATACGAAAGCATCATTTATGTGTGGAAATCCCGCCTTAATACTGGACAAGATCCTCCAGTTGCACCTCTTCGCCAAGCTCGTCGGACAGTAGCTTGAGCCCACTTTCGTACAATGGCATTTGCTTGGTTGGCTTCCAAAGCGCCTTTTGCCCGACCTGCCGCGACGTCTCGGCAAGCGCAATGCTGGCAGGATGCCGGAAGTGATAGGAGTACTCGCTTCCGCGCGTTTCAATCTGGGCATATGAAATCTTCTCGGCGACACGTTTCCAATCTTCACGTCCAACATCAATTTCGCTCTCATCACAAATGATGATCGCTTGCTGACCTCCTCGGCACAATTCGACTTTCGGCAGTGAATCGCCAAGATCTTTGGTAGTTACGATTACAGCCTCACGGAACAAATATTCATGGGCCTCCTTACACGGTATAAGGCGAATCGAATTGCGGCCTCTTCGAGCTGCCGCGCGTCCTTCTGATTTCGTAACTCTGTCACAGCCGAACCAGACATTCGAGCGATCTTCTATAAACGCACGATTCCACCCAAACGCCGCGACGGATCGAATGGCGCTCCCAAGCTCGGCATGATTGGTGCCACCGATCAAGATAATCTCAGGACGCTTTTTCTGGGGCTCGCTGCGAATTTGCATCTTGCCCTTAAAGCCGTTCGACAGATAATAGAGCGCCACCGCGCCTGCCGCCGCAACATTAATGCAATTCAACTGGCGAGAAATCATGGGAATCGAAATTGCTTGCGTTGCAACCGCCGTCATCTCACGAGAAATTCCATGCCGCTCGTTGCCTGCAATCACGGCCGAATGCGCTTGATCAGGAACCTGGTATCCGTACAATACATGCGTATTCTTCCAATTATCCAAAGCAAGCACGGGCGCATATGAAGTTTTGACTTCATCGCAAGAAATAGGAGTGCAACTTTCATTAATTGGACTGCGAAATGCACATTCCATCCCAAACATCTTCGCAGCATGAATCATCGCGTCGACATTGAAAGAGTTTTCAATGCAATCACCGACCAATGTGATTTTCCGCGAACTTCTCACTCCCTCACACTCCCGCGAAGATACTCTTCGCGACAGCGTCTTGCAAATGTCTCCGCAAGAGCCTCATGATCCTTTTTTCGCAACACCTGCGCTTCCCTTTTTCCTTTGAAGTGTTGCACTATATGGTGGCCAATTTCATGCATCAGCACTTCAAACAACATGAAGTTCGCCAGCTCATCTTCCGTCCAATTGATCTTGCACCGCGCACCATCGGAAGAAACTTCAACTGTTCCTCCAGCAGATTCGATCAATCTCAATTGATCGGCAGGCAGCTTGCCTGAGAGGAACCACGGTGGTTTCGGTTGCTCATACAAAAGCACTTTTCCAGGAACAGATAAGCCGCCAAGCAACAGCTTGTCAGCGTCCTGCGGCAACTGGCTCTGGACCAAACAAATTTCATTTACACCATACCAAGAAAGCTCTCCAAAGTAGCGAAGAACCGATTGAATCTGAGTCTTGTTTGCTGGGTGAATGAAACCGTTTCTCGGTCGCGTTACTCGAATGCGCGGGAGTTTACAACGGCTCTCAATTTCTGCTGGCTGTTTGGATAAGTCAGTCAATAAACCAAGTTCCTTAAACATTCGCGCAAGGATTCTCTGCCCGCTCAAATCATCTTTGCCACGCTTTCCGCTAGGGTCGCGCACGCGATCGGCAGCAATTATCGATTGTGGTCTTGTGTGTTTACTACGAGCCAATTTGAGCTTCCTGAATATTAGACTCTGACTGCTCATTGCTCGCACTCAAAATCGCGTCCACTGCCATGCGCACGCTATTGCATGTAGCATCAAACAACAAATTGGAAGAACCTACCCAATCACCAGCAACGTACAGATTTCGTACATCGGGAACAATCGGATTCACCCTGCCACCAAATCCGCCAGTGCGAATGTCGGGATAACCATTGGCAACAGTCATCTCTGGCAGAAACCTGGTGTCTACCAAATACTCTTTCCACCCTGGTTGCGCCATTTCCAAAAGTTCCTCAAGAACAGTCTTGACTGCCTTTGAGTCCATTTTTTCACCCGGTTGCAGGTAATACATCAAGTGAATGAGGGCACCACCCTCGGGGGCAAGTCTGGCGTACTCCGAATGAACTGAAAAGTATCTAGGCGTATCAATGTCCAAAATAAACTTACATTTTGGATTCGGAAGCTGCGTCAATGCGACGTCGAGACATGCCGCTCGAATCGGCACCAGCTCCTTACACTTGGCTGTTAGATATGGGCTGTCATTTCCCAGCAGTGATGCAACAGAAGGTCCACCCGTTATCAATACAGACTTCGCCTTCTTGATTTTTGAAGGAGTCAATTGAACACCGACTGCGGTGCCATCTTTAATCGCGACTTTGGTTCCTAACCCAAAAAGAGTTTCCACTTCGTCCAAGACAAAAATCCGCGTCATGAGTGCGTCGACTAAAAATTGCCAGCCGCCGTCAAGATACTTGACGCCGCCCTTCACGGCCAGCTGAAGCTGCTTCAGAAGAGCTGCGGCGCTAAAACTATCGGGTGCGTTGCAGTATGTAGTTACCCTACCTAAGGCTGTAACCACTGCCGCCGCATCGGGTTGTTTGAGGTGGCGGCTTAACCACTCGCCACTGCCAACCCCATCTAATCCATCAACGCTCATCGAAGGCACTGTCGCTAGAAATCGAACTAGCTCGATCTTTCCCTTGAATCCAAGCAATCCGGTGGTCAGAAGCGAAAGAAAATTGTAAGGCAGGCGTTCGATCTTTCCCTTGGACAACGCCATCAGATCATCCGCCGGATAGCTGCCGGAATACTCAATTTTCAAATCTTGCAATATCTGCGCCGCGGGTCCACCCAAGTACAACGCATGAGCACCCTGATTGAAAACATATTCCTGCTTCACATGACTGGCTCCGCGTCCACCAGGCTCCGCTTTCAGATCACTCAAGAAAACGGTTTTTCCTTGCTGAGCGAGCAGTACCGTTGCGATCAGTCCTCCCAGTCCCGCACCAATTATTGCTACATCGTACGAATCCGGTTGTTTGGTCATGCTATGGTCACTTCAGTTTTTTTGGGAAGTACTTTGAGACCGACATATCAGTCGAATATCCTCAATTATGACCAGACTTTTTCCTGGCGTTACACTCAACGTTTGAGGATAAAGTTGAATTCCAACTATACGATCGTTAGAGCTGAGCTGCAGTAGCTTCAAATCGTATGTGTATGAATGCAGATTGCCGTCCGATAAAACAATAATCGGAAACCTTATTAACTTCCCACTCTTCAAAGTCAACCCAACATGAAGCGCACGCGGTGGTTTGATGTCTTCAGTAAAAGACGTTCTTATAAAAAAGTGCGAGTAGTCGTGAACAGGAACATCGAGTGTATCTGTATATAAGATCGATCCTTGTTGAGCTGGCGATGACTCCCAACCATTTTCTCGCTCAGTCAAACCACTCGATACCCACAGAGATTTGTCATTTGGATTCAATTTCAAATCACCTTCTGTTGTATTTGGAAACAGAGGTGAGAGATCAGAATTCGAGGGAAGACGATCGGCAGTTGCCGGCACGACAGTGCGTTTCTTGTCGACAGACACATCTATGGCCGGATACCTAAATACGACATCAGATTTTGATGGCGCGCTGAAAGTGAGAGTTACTGTTTTTCCGTGAAACTTCGAAAGATCGAGATCGCATTGTTGCCAATCACCCGACAACTTCCGAATTTGATGCTCAGCAGTGGTCGGCGTTTTCAATGCGATTGAAGCAAGTGCCATAGGTGGTTTCTGCTCACTTCTCGAATCTTTCGCTGCTTGCGGCCAAGTAACCGCCGTATTCAATTTCGCCGACACAGTATTCTCTGGAATATCCAAAGTCCACTGAATTGAGTTGCCTTCTTTGATATACAGATTGAGATGCTCGGGCGCATCCCACAGTGCGGCCCGCTGCGGGTCGCGGTCGCGTATCCAGTTGATGCATGTGTAATCGGAGTCGTTGGGAACCGTCACCAGTGGCAACGCGTAATCACCCTGCAAAGCCCATTGCTGTTTGCTCGAAAATGCAGACAAACCATGTCGACGCATCGGCTCGGCCAATGTGTTCAAAACATCTGGTCCCATCAATCCCCATGAGCACACGCTGAGATCCATATACGTCGGTGCTATCTGGAAGTGTCGCAGGCAAGACTCTGATGCGGGCGATCGCATCATCTCAAAAATGTTCTTGCCTTGATAACTGATATTGGATGCACAGTAAAACACCGTAATCCCAACGAGACTTAAGGAAGCCAATAATCGAGACCATCGATTTTCAACTGCAAGACCAACAATTGCCAGAGCGACGAGTCCATTCCAATAAATAGCGGTTAGTGGGATGTACCAGGGCATCGAAACGTTGCGAAACAAGGAAAGAAACACACACGTTGAAAACCCGTACGCGCAAAGTCCAATCATTGCCGGCAGTGATGACACCACAATCTTCGACTTCCTAAAGGCGAGCAACAAAGCCACCAACAGGACCAATCCTGCAATTCCAGCAGACAGTGCCATTGGTAGAGAATCAAATCGTGTCGCCAATTCATTCGAGAAGGTTCGCCCAAGATTATTCAACATCAACACTATATTTGGGGCCCAAATTTTGGTTTGGCCGCTTGCTACTGTCGAATGACTGACAGAAAGAAATCCGAAATACGGCAAGAAGGAAAGCACCACACCGAGTGCCCAAATAGAGTAATCTCGAACTGAACGACATCGCTGTGCAACAAGCACCACCAGATATGCAAACCAGCAAGGTGGTGCCATTCCCCATGCATACGATGAGACGAGTCCACCAAACAACATGAGCGACGAACCCAGCAATTTTTGAGGAAATCTAGCAAGCCCCCAAACACCCAGGCTGAAACCAAATGTGGTGAGCCCCAACGCCACCGCAGGTTCACCATAAAGTAGTGCCGAAGTACGTGTGGCTCCAAAACTCAAAAGCGTAATCGCAGAAAACACAGCAATTCTCTGCCAAATCGACTTTGCCAAAGCGCCGGCAAAAAGCCCCGCGCCGGAAAGCGTCAAGACGAATCCAACCCACAAGTCTGCTCTATTATCAAACTCGAACAAAACCGCATTTGCCAGATGCGTCAAAATTGCAAGTGGACAGATGTGTTGCAGAATGAACGTATCCGACAGCAGATTCTGCCACGGATAATTTCCGCTGAGCATTCGATCGATAAGCGGCACAATGTAAATATAGTCAGTCGAAACTGCATTTGCTCCGCTCGCCGCAATCTGCCACGCCATGCGAATTGCAGGAAGCAAACCAACGAACAGAAGCACGATGCACGCAATCGGAATCCAGTAACTGCGCGGTTTTACAGATACTTTCTCTTTGTAGGCGTGGTTGACACTCAAAGGTGCTTTTGCTGGCACAGACACGTTTTAACCATGTATGGACCCGCCAATCATATCCCTACTTATAAAGATGGCAGTTAGTTAGGGTTAAGATGCAAAGATTTAGCGACTATTGACAACCGGTTGCGACTTTCACACGCCGAAGTCAAGCATTGCAAACCACTCACCCCTGCTGCTTTTTGCGCTTCTTTTCAAGCTCTTTCTCTTTTAGTTTGGCGCGCTTGGCGGCGAGCCTTTCTGCCTCCTCGGCAGCCAACTTGGCTCTCAAAGCCCTTTGCTTTTCTTCTTCCTTTTTCTGCTGGTAGTAGGCATAGTTGCCCGGATACATAACTAGGTCGCCGTCGCGTATCTCGACAATCTTGTTGGCAATCTTTGATATGAAATACCGATCGTGCGAGACAACAACAACTGTTCCCTCATATTGAGAAATCGCTTCTTCGATCATTTCCTTTGCGGGAATATCGAGGTGATTTGTGGGTTCATCCAAAACCAGAAAGTTTGCCGATCTCAACATCATTCTAGCCAGCGCCAACCGCGCCTTCTCGCCGCCGCTCAGTGTATCGACCTTCTTGAATACAGTGTCTCCACTAAACAGAAATTTCCCAAGCAAGCCTCGAATTTCTTGATCTTTCCAATGTGGAACCTCATCAGCAACCGACTCCAAAACAGTCTTGGTATGGTCGAGCGCTTCAGCTTGATTCTGCTCGAAGTATGCAGGAACAATATTGTGTTCACCCAACGTAACGGCTCCATCGGTAGGTTGCTCCATCCCCATGAGCAGTCGAAGAAGAGTCGATTTGCCGGAGCCGTTTGGTCCCAGAAGTGCTATGCGATCGCCGCGCTCAATCGTCAATTTTGCACCGAGAAACACTATATTGTCGCCATAAGTGTGCGTGACATTATTGATGTGTGCTACCTCGCGACCAGCACGTTCGGCGGTCGGGAAACGAAACTTCAACGTGCGCTCTTCCCCCTCGGGCGCTTCAATCAGCTCGATCTTCTCCAATTGCTTCTCGCGACTCTTAGCTTGGGTGCTTCTGGTGGCACTGGCGCGAAACCTATCAACAAACGCCTGTTGGCGCTCCAATTCACGCTGTTGTCTTTCATATGCCGCCTGCTGTGTCTCCACGCGCAATGCCTTCGCCTCGACGTATGCAGTGTAATTTCCCAAATATTCGAAGCTCTCGCCACGCTCCACTTCCACGATTCTGGTGCACAGCCGGTCAAGAAATGTGCGATCATGCGAAACGATCACCATTGGTGTACTGAGTCCCTTCAAATAGGTTTCTAACCACTCAATCGTTTCTAAATCAATGTGGTTTGTAGGTTCGTCCAAAAGCAAGATATCCGGCTGCTGAAGCATGATTTTGCCCAGACCGATTCGCATTTGCCAACCACCACTGAATGTTCCTACTAAACGATTGGCATCGGCCAGTGTAAATCCGATTTCAGGAAGAATTTTGTCGACGCGATGCTCAAGCGCGTACCCATCTTTTGCTTCAAACTCTCGCTGCAGCTTATCCATCGTATGGAGCAGCTTTCGTGACTCCTCTTCAGTCGCCGTCTCCAACTCATGTTGCACCGCATGCAGTGCCAATCGAATGTCATCAACATCTTTGAACGCACGCATGAGTTCGTCATGTACAGTGTTCTCGAGTTGCACGTCAAACTCTTGGCTGAGACAAGCAACCTTGGTACCGGAAGGTTTGATCACCTGACCAGAAGTCGGCTCAATTTCA
This sequence comes from uncultured Candidatus Obscuribacterales bacterium, assembly GCA_964503045.1. Taxonomy (GTDB): domain Bacteria; phylum Cyanobacteriota; class Vampirovibrionia; order Obscuribacterales; family Obscuribacteraceae; genus CAYZJR01. The sequence continues at coordinate 81,260 of CAZCZI010000008.1, read as the reverse complement.
CCCATGATGATTTTGAACTGCGTGGTCTTCCCGCTTCCATTAGCACCCACCAACCCCAAACGCTCGCCAGCCTTGATTTCCCAGCTGACTTCCTTGAGCGCTTCCTTTAATGGATAAATCTTGCTAATCCGCTCAAGCCTGAGCATGATCTCTCTCCTGGTTTCCCGTGCGGTTGCCTGGTTGAGCAACCACCCTCAATATTCTCAATATTCTCACTATTTAAGCACCGTTACGACCTTTCAACGATTCTTTGTCCTAAAAGCGTAATTTTTGGCTATGATTCTTCACCGGATCCGGCCAGTACATAGATCGATAGTTCACTGTGAGCATTTTAATCAGCTGCCAAGCAATCGGCAAATCCTATAGTTCGCGACCCTTGTTCAGCGACATATCTTTCGGCATCGTCGAAAAGGAACACATTGGACTGATTGGTCCCAACGGCTCCGGCAAATCAACTCTGCTTAAGATTTTGGCTGGGCTCATTCAACCAGACTCAGGAACAGTCGTCTCACGCCGGCGCCTTAGAGTCGCATATGTTCCCCAAGACGAGTCATTCACCGCCGGTGACACTGTCGAAGAAATCGTGCGGGCGGCAGCCGAATCGGTCGAGTTCAAAGACTACGAACGAGATGCTTCGGTTGACTCGACGTTAGCGAGTATCGGTTTTCCAGATCGCACGGCAAAGTCCGAAACCCTCTCCGGCGGCTGGCGCAAGCGTCTCGCGTTGGCATGTGCGTTAGCGACACAACCAGAGCTCTTACTCATGGACGAACCAACAAACCATCTCGATCTCGAAGGTGTGATTTGGCTTGAACAGTTCATCAAGAGTGCGCAATTCTCTTATATGGTCGTCAGCCACGATCGCGCATTTCTGGAGTCAGTCACAAACCGAGTGGTGGAGCTCAACCCCACCTATGAAAGCGGATTCCTAAGCGTCAAAGGCAATTACAGCGAGTGGCTGATTGCCAAAGAAGAAACAATGAAGGCACAGGCTAGTCTCCAACAAGCGCTGGCCAGTAAAGTGCGAAGAGAAATCGCTTGGTTGCAGCGCGGAGCACGCGCTCGACAAACCAAAGCGCAAGGTCGCATTCAAGAAGCCGGAAAGCTCATGGAGCAGTTCGCCGAAATCAAGCAACGCAACTCGCTGACATCGCCGATAGAAATTGGTTTCGACGCATCGGGACGCAAGTCCAAAGAGTTGGTCGTCGTAAAAGGCATCGCTAAATCATTTGGAGATCGTAAACTTTTTTCCGATCTCAGCTTCGTTCTTTCACCCGGAATCAAGCTTGGATTGGTAGGCAGAAACGGCAGTGGCAAAACCACTTTGCTCAAGACCATAGTCGGACAATTGCAACCTGATACTGGAACAATCAAAACAGCACCTGAATTAAAGATTGTTTGGTTCGATCAAAACCGTCAGCAATTGGATCAAACCAAGTCACTTCGCGAATCACTTTCTCCGACAGGTGATTCTGTTGTATATCGCGGTCGAAGTCTACACATTACTGCTTGGGCCAAAAAATTCTTGTTTCGCCAAGATCAATTGAGCATGCCAATTAGCTACTTGTCCGGTGGAGAACAGGCAAGAATTCTTATCGCCAATCTCATGCTGCAAAGTGCGGACATTCTCATTCTCGATGAACCAACAAATGATCTCGACATTCCTTCGCTGGAAGTTCTCGAAGAAAGCCTGGAAGATTTCCCAGGTGCGGTTATTCTTGTAACGCACGACCGAATGATGCTCGATTCAATTTCAACATACATCCTTGCACTTGACGGAAAAGGCGGCTCCGAGTTTTTTGTAGACTTCGAGCAATGCGAGGAGATGTTCACCACATTCAGTGCGCCGGCACAGCCAAAGCAAGTTAGACAAGAGAAAGTTGATACTCGCACGAGTCGAAAAAAATCAGGTTTGTCCGGATCAGAAACAAAAGAACTCGAAGCACTTCCTGCCAAAATCGAAACAACTGAAGCAACAATGCGCAGCCTGCAATCGGAGATGGAAAAACCTCAGATCGCCAGTGACTATGCACGCCTTCACGCGCTTTCTCTGCAGCAAGAAGAGCTTCAAAAGGAACTCGACAAACTCTTTGCGCGATGGGAGCAACTAGAGGCCAAGTCCTCGGCTATTTAAGCAAATTCTGAATCTGCTTTTGTCCGCCATGTTTCATCAACTCCTTAACGCCACGCTGCATGCCTTTGTTTAAGAGCTTATTGATTGCATCGTTCTTTCCTGGTGCACCAGGTACCGCGCCAGGGTCCACAGTTCCAGCAGTGGCAGGACCAATGGCTGTCGTACTAGCAGCCCCTGCCGTGGAAGGCAGTGGCTCGACCGAAGCCGCTGCAGGAGCCACGATCATGGTTCCTTTGGTGGTCACAGTCAACGAATAAATCTTCTTGGTCTGCTCGTCTCTAAGTGAGTAATTACCTGGAGGCATGATGGTATTGCCAACTTCAGTCGGTCCGGAGATTTCCGGAGCCGCCATACTCAAATTGGGGCTTACCCAAAGACCCATGATGGAGACCACGAGCAACAATTTCGAAAAATGACTTCTGAACATGCGACCTCCCTAATGTTCCAAACATAGCCTCTGCTTAGGTAGTACCCCTTTTGCTCCCCTTCGATACCACTTGCCACGCAATTCCAGCAGTCTTTCCGACGTACCGAAACCCCCAAAATGTCCGCTATTGAAGGTCTAGGGGATTGTCACTAAGGTGACACGCCTCCAGAGCTAATCTAAGGTTGGCAGCTTGACCCGAGCGCCCCCCAAAACCAAAGCAGTTCCAGGCTGCACGGTTCCCCGAACACCCAGTGGTACGTTTCTATGGTTACCAAGGAAGTAGACGCAAAGTCTGATAAGCCGACGCAAGGCGAATCCTCTGTCTTCACAAAGATCTGGGATGGCGCCGTTGACGAATTCAAGGGCTTAGTAAAGACAGTCAAAGATCACGAAGAGAAGCGCGCCAAGGAAACGAGCGAAAAACACTTGCCGTCAATGGAAATCGTCGGCGAATCCAAAAAGCCCGAAGCAAAGCCAGATGCGACAACCATCAAGACTGAAGGAAAGACTGCTGAAGAACTGAAGAAGTCAAACGAAGCCATTCATGACTCTTCAAATAATCAAGGTTGGTTGGAACGGCAAGCAACGATCTCAAAAGAACTCGCCGGCAAAACACCTGAAGAGCTAAAGGCAATGGACCAGCTCTATAAGGAACAGTATGGAGAGACGCTTGATGAACATTTGAGATCGATGGTGCCACCACTCTCGCTTGAAGTGCGCGCCAAGATTGCAACCAAGTTGAAAGATCATGCCGATAAAGTAGAGCGTGAAAAAGCTGCAGTAGATCGCAACGAAATGACAAAAGTTGTCGAGTCTATTCACAAGTTCGAACCAGAAAATGCAACCCTCTATGAATATAGCGCAGCATTCAACACTGTTTTTTCCGGCGAAAAGTATAAACCACAAGAACATGTCGCCAGCAAACTGTTGGAAGGAAAAACAGATGTAGAACGCGACGTCATCAAAGAAATCTTCAAAGAAAAATATGGCATTAGTCTGGAAGATTTTTTGAAGGAACAGCCGGGTGGCGATCAAGCAATTCGAACTCTCAATCACTCCGATGCACATTTCGCTTTACTATCAGACGACAAACAAGCTGAAGCCAGAGAAAAGGCGCGAGTGCTCACAAGCGAACTCGAAAGCCCTCGCGGCCCTGATGCGGCGACCGTGCGCAGAACGCTCGAAAAACTGGACGAAAACGAAAGAAAGGTTGTTTCAGCTTACTACGAAGAACTCACTGGCAAACCACTGACCGATGCAATAAAAGAAAAGTTCAATGGTTCCACAGAATTGGAGTTGGTCAACGCGATCGAGTATGGCTCACGAGACGAAGTTGCACTGATGCGCCTCAACATTGAAAAGGGCGACGATGCAAAAGTGCGGACTGAGATTCGCAATATGTCGAAAGCTGAAATCGACGAGATGGACAAAATCTATCAAGAGCGCTACGGCAAAACCTTGCGCGAAGCTCTGATGGACTGCGACGATCTCTCCGGACCGACCAAGAAATCATTGGATATTTATCTAAAGGGTGCTGATCATCGGACTCAACAAGATTGGAAAGATTTGATCGACATCGCTCTCACTGCAAACGTGCGCGAGACCGGTGGTGTATTTGATTATGGAATGACTTTTCAAAACCCTGGAAACATGGAAATGTTTCAAGAGATCATGTCCAGCAAATCAATCTCGTCGGAGTTTCGCGATCAGTGGTTGGAAAATGGCGGCAAAGACAAACTCGAAACAGCATTTCAATTCGATGGTTATGGTCATGCCGTCGACTACATGAAGAATGGTGGACTGAGCCTATTTACTAAGATCGACGACAACTCCGGAACCTTCAACGACGATGAAGACGGCATCGACAAAGCATGCGATGAAATCACAGACAGAGAACGTGCACTGTACAAGCGCGGAGTGGAAATACAGCGCACCTGGGAAGAGCAACACAAAGACGATGAAGAAGTTGTAGTAGCCAAAACATTCAACCAACCGATCGGACCTGACGCAGATACGCTCAGTGGACAGGACAAAGAAGCATATAAATACTTCCGCAAAGCAAATTCCGAGTTGTGGGACGCTGCCGACGATCAAGACGAATTCAACAGCTATGCCGACCGCATCGTGTACAAAGGCGGTCACGGTCAAGCAGTAAAAGACATTGAAAACATGTCACGCGAGAAATGGGAAGAACTCAAAGCTGACCCTGCGAAACAAGAAGAATACCTGAAGTCACTCGATCAATTGAGCGACGGCTACAGAAAGCGCTGCCACGATCTGTTCGATAAAAAGATGCAACAAGAATCATTCGATCTAGCTGATGTTGCAAACAACAAATCGATAACAGAAACCATCGAATCAACTGCCGGGCCAATGGGCATGGCAGTCTCACCGTTTATTGATCCGAAGACTGTCTACAGCGCAATCGAGGGAATGAACCCCGACGATCAACGCAAGTATCGCGATGATGCGGACTTCCGCGAAAAAGTGGACACTTGGGTAGACCAATCGCTTCACAGTGAAAATCAAAGAGAAGCGGCAAAAGGTTTGCTCGACAAAGTAGCACATGGCGAACAACCGAGAGCCGACTTTATCGATCGGATTTTCCAAGAAGGCGGAAAGGACGAAACCGATGAAAGCAAAGTTGTAAGAGAAGTTGAAAAAGCATTCATCGCTAGCGAACAAAAAGGCGAGCATCCTTCGCTACGTGAGAGAGTCACCAATCCTCAGACAGAAGAAGATAAAGCACTGGCTGCCAGACTCGATAAGGCACTCCACGGCGCTCTCGACAGCGATGAATATGAAGCCTATGCAAAGCCTCTTCTCGAAACCGGTCATTTGTCTCTCGAACAAAAGATGAAGATTCACCAGGAAGAAGAGACTGGTAAGAAGGCTATATTTGAAGACGTCTTCCAGCTGGCACGTGCTACGGACCCGGCATCTGTAGAAGAAAGAAAGAGACTGGTCGACGACAAAGACTACCAAGAAAAAGTTCTGGGAAGCCTTCCTGAAGATCAAAGAAAAGTGGCAATAAATGTTATCTCACAAGGCGAAGTACGTCCCGAGGATTTGACGGAAGCTTACATGCTCGGTCTTGGTCCATCAAAGGACGAAGTTACTACAACACTTGCTAAACTCGATCCTTCGGCCAACGATCAATTTAAGAGTGAATACGCAGGCAAGTACGACAAAGACGTCACAGAAGACTTTGTCGAAAAACTCGGCGGTCGAGATGAACGCGAAATGTTGCGTGAAATTCGAAGAGACCCAGTCACCGGTCGCGAAGCTCTGCGCGATGTCGAAGACGATGTAATAGCAGTTAGAAGTGGAGCAGGTGCCGCGTTCGTAGACAATTTCACAGGCACCGGCTATATGGTGGAAAACTCCTATTATCAAATGTCCGGCGAAGTTGAGTTTGCCGCAGCGAACGGTAAGGAAGTATCACCAGAGAGAATCAAGGAACTCTCCTCAAACGTATACGACAACATCGAACTAAACATCGAAGCCAAAGAAGCAGTCGCTGACGCCGCAGCAGACATCATTCTCACGGCAGCTGCAGTCGCCATTCCCGGCGGCATCTCGCTGGTTGGACTAACAACCCTTGGAGTGGGTGGCGGGCTGGTCAAAGTCGGCACCAAGAGCTTCATCATGGGTGAAAACTATGACAAGGAAAAATCGGCTGAAGACTTCTTCACCGGTTTCATCGATGCATCAATCGGCAATCTCGGTCCTGGACACATGGCCAAGATGGTTGGCATCGGCGAAAAGGTCGGCGCTGCTGCTGCTGAGCGCGTTATTGTAAAAGCAGTCACCGAAGGTGGTGAGCGCTTGGTTGTCGAAGGTGCTGAAGAAGTACTGGAAAAAGGCGTAAAAAAACTAGCCCGCGAAGCGATAACAGATGGCAGCTACAAGATTGCCGACAAGGAAATCGATGCTCTGGCAAGAACAGTAGTGAAAGAAGGCGCATCTGATGCGGAAGTGGCGCTCGTAAGCAAGAACATCAAAGACAGCCTCGTCGAAGGTTTCAAAACCGAAATCAGACAAGGAATCAAAAAGACCCTCACTGCTCCGGCTCTCGAAGTAGCGGGCGGCACTATGGGCGCTGCCAGCTCCGGTCTCACACGCGGATTGTTTGCCTGGGACTCTGAAAAGAGTTTCTCTGAAAACATGAATAACGTAGTGGAATCCACTCTGGTCTCCGGAGCATTCGGAGCCGGTGGTGCCGCCGCATTCACGACTGTTTTCCGAGTCGGTGGAAAGGTTTACCGAGGTCTTGCCGGCAGTGGAGAAGAAGCGGCGACTCAACTAGCCTCCCATGCCGGAAGTGAAATTGTTGCGCACGAAGGTGACGTCGTCCTTATTCGAGCAGCCGATGCACCACCGGTAGAAGGACCTGGCACGAAAGTAACAACAGAAGAACTCAACTCCGGTTACAAGCGCGTCGGCGAAAGTGATTACTATGTCGACAATGAAGGCAATGCACTCAAGCTTCGCAACAATTCGGACGGCTCCATGGAGCTCGTAGCTGACAAACATGCAGTCGCAGCCGTCAGTGACGATGCGTTGATGAACTCAGCCGAACTCGCAGCCCTTAAGATGAGTCCAACAGAGCGCGCGGCTCTCAGCCAGAGAATGGCAAAAATTGAACTCGCAAAAACTGAAGTAATCGACAGCTTCGTCGACAAGGCAATCGAAACAACCGGAAAGTGGGAAGACCTCCGTCCGCTCGCTACCAAAGCAGAACAAAGCGAAAAGCGCCTTGAAGCTGCATACAACCGATACGAAAGAGAAGTCATCGACAAAATGAAAGGACAAGTCGATGTAAATGATTTGCGTCGTGTGGATGAAGCGAAGAAACTCCTCGCCAACGATCCCGAAAAACTGAAGATTCTCGAAGAGTACGAGTCAGCTCGCCGCGCCAGCGCTCAAGATGGACGCGCCTTCAAGTCGGCTGTCGACGCCAGAACCAAAGAAGTTCAAAAGTTGCTCGATGAATTTGCAGATGCTCATGGACTTCCTAGAACCAAAGTCAAAGTTCTCAACAATGAAAATATGGGTGGTATCGATGGTGGAGGCGCACCATCTGGTAGTTATGTAGATGGAGAATTGAGAATTAACAAAGCCGGAATTCTCTCCAATGAAAACTCCGGGAAATTGATTGACACCGTATACCATGAATTCGTTCACAACGAGCAAGACGCGCTCATCATTCGCGGACTAAGTGACGAGCTGAAGATTGGCAAATCGGCCAAACCGGAAGAAATTGCAGAAGTACGCGCGCTTTATAAAGAACGCACCGGTGGCAAACTCTCGGACGAACATCTTAATGAAGTTCTCCGCGTAAGAGACGGAAAACCACTCACCGCAGAAGAAACGATTAGAGCTGGAGAATTGGCAGAAGCATTCAAAAACTCCGATCTCATTCAACCAGAGTTTTTCGTACAAGGAGACGATTATCGCGTAGCTAAGAGCAAGTACGACAAACTCTCACAAGACCCCAGAGAGTCTTACAATCTAGTCAAGGATCTCGCCGAAGATAACGGTACACTCGCTAAGCATTTGTTCGGCGACGAAGTGCCACCATCGGTTAAGAGCCTTATCGAGCGTTACAAAACTGGAAACAAGGCGGATTGGCCGTCCGAACAAGCCACCAACATTTTGGAATCAGCCCTCGCCGATAGACTTGATGATATAAACAATACTCGCCTTGAAGCCTTCCGCAAATACATGGGTGGCATCCACGAGAAGGAAGCTCACTTCGCAGGAAGCAAAGCACAACAGACGGCGCTCAATAAAGATCGAATTGAAATTGAAGCTCGTGACACCGACCAATATGTTCCAACTCAAGAATTAGCCTCCGCCACCGCCCGTGATTTCGCGGCAGTTCCCGCCGAAAGTCTTGTCGATCGTCAAGTTGTATTCAACGGACGAAGACTAGATCTTCAAAATGGAGAAGTCACAATCGGTCGTGGCAACATTCTCGCCGAGGGCGCAGAAGATGATCTAGTAAATCGAATCGTCTCGCAAGAGCATGGCAAGCTGAAATACGACGATGCCAGCGGCAACTTCATTTACGAAGACCTCTCGAAAAATGGAACCTACATTCGCCGCACTGCCGGCGGCCCCTTCGAGAAACTCGAACCAGGTCAATCAACAGTAATTCATCCTGGCGACGAAGTGAGATTGGGTTCGGCATATGGGCCAAAACTTCAACTCTCTACAGAGGTTGGTCAAGTACTAGACAACGGAGCGGTACTCTTCCGCAGACCGGAAGGCGACATCTTCAAAAATCCCGATGGAAGCAAAATTCTTCACGATCGCGCCGGATGCTGGAGATGGGAAGATGCACAAGGCCGCACTACTCGCGTAGCCGATACCACCGGCGCTACTCGCGTTATGCACTACAGCGAAGAGGGCTCACTTTCAAAAGTTGAAATGGGAACAGCTGGAACCTTTGAAAAGAGAGGAGACAACTGGGTTCATACAGGGGAAAACGGTGATGTCACAGTATTCAAAGGAGACATCGATGTTCTTCCGGATGGCAGTCTAAGACTCACAGACGGAGTGAATCCGCCGGCAGTCAGAAAGATTGATGGCACGCTTGAAATTCATCATGCTGAAGGTAGAGTTGAATACAAAGACGCAAGCCTTCCAATAGAAAAGCAAAGGCTCGAAGCCTATGCAGATGGATACTTCTTGCAACCAGAACAAGCACGTAGGTTCAAGGAGTTCATGAGGGACTTCGAGGCAAGAGCAGATGCCCGAGGTTTGTCCCAAGAAGAAAAAGCCCTAACTTACCATCACATTAACCGAATGATTAGCGCAGGAGCCGAGGCTCCTATCTCTCAACAAGACAGACTGTTCCTCGCACAACAAGTGCTCGATCAATCAGCACGCCCGCACAACATCGACCAGGGCCTCAACAACACATGCAACGTCACCACAATTGAAAATCGCATTTTCACCCGCAACCCGTCGGAAGCTGCTCGCTTGATCAGCGACGTTACCACCACCGGCCGTTACATCACTGCCGACGGTACAGTGGTCGATCTCAGCAGAGTGCCCGGCGCGTTGGCTCCTGACTCTGAAGCGAGTCTTGGTTTGTGGCAAGGATTCGATGCCGCAGGCAACAGAGATATTCGTCTAGATGGAAGAAGAACTTGGACAAGCCAATTGTTCGAGACCACCGCAGCTAATGTTAAGTGGGCACGTTCGAGCGATTTCAATCTTCAACCTGGCGAAGTCATTCTCTATGAAAAACCGTTTGGTCCTGTACCTGGCAGCTCCGATACCGGCGAGCGCTTGTACAAATACAAAGCCAGCGAAGACGGCACCGTCATCCGGGAAGAACTTGCACAGCAGCCCCACATCATGGATTACGAACTGACAGACATCAACAATCAAATCGTTGGTGGCCACGATCAACATTTCGTCATAAGAAACGGTGCGTATGATTCTACTGGTATCAAAGCTGGTGACGTCGCCATGGTGAACAGCGAACAAGAATTCCAACAGCTGTTATTGAATATGCACGCACAAGCCCTAAGAGATCCAGCCTCAAATCCATTCCCCGCAGTCTTGTACGTCGATGTTCGGCACGAGCCATTCCGCCGCTTCTTCGGCGCAGCAGATGCCGGCGGTAACGGCGGTGCGCACGTAATAAACATCCAAGGAATACTTGTCGATCCAACGACCGGCAAGTACTATGTTGAAGTCACTAATCAGTGGGGCTCAGCCTCCAATCATCTCGGAGCAAACGCAATCCCACTTGATGTTTTGTACAACGCAACGAAACCCTATACACCATAATGAGTGAGCACATGTCTGCTAATGCAGTTGAAGTTATCGACAACGGACAGATTGAACGATTCAATCTTCCCGTCGAGTGGGTGGAAGTTGAAGTCGCACGCAAGGCAAATGCGCTGTGGACCATGCGCGAATTTCGGCCGGCGCAAACCTCCGATGTTCGAATCAGTATATTTCATCGCGGTGGTCCAGTAAGTGATTCTTCGGCTAAGAGCTTCAGAGAAGTTTTGAATCAACCCTTACACTCGCTTTCCTATGACGAGTTTTGGTCTGTCCAACAGGTGCTGCGCGATGCAGCCTTACCTGATCAATTCGAACTCTTGTTAGCTGAGACAATCGAAGTGAATGGATTGACAGTTTTATCTGTGCATGGAAGCTGGCCGAAATTGAAAGTTGACAGTTATGGCATCTTCATCGATGCAGATGGGCTTGCAACTCAAGTGCAAGAAATCTATTTCTTTGCTCCTCGCAATCAATACGATGCTTACTGGAGCGATGTACAAAACGCCATTCGTTCCATTAAGTGGAAAAACGTCCCTATTGCCGCCCCCAAATCATGATCCGAAATCCGGGGACTGGTCCAGAATTCGGGCGTTCCACCCAAAAGCCAAACTATTTATTACGAAAAACCTGGTGGCCGTGGGCTGTTCAGCCTGATTTGATGCTGCCTCACGGGCTTTTTGGGGCTACCGGAGCTGTTTAGACGGTGGTAAAGTGGTGAAATATTAACTTACACCGTTCTAATCCACCCTTACCTTATATAGGTAGCCGTCCCGGCTCTAACCATATGCGCAATTCCGCAACAAAGCTCCTACTGTGCCTGCTTTTAGCCTCTCAAACCACGAGCGGCGCAGATGCCATTGAGCTTAAGGGAAAGGCCCAGCAAACAGGCGCCCCCACCGTACTTCAGGGCGGAGTCAAAGACGAGTCGGCATTAAACTCTTCGCTTAAGGTAATTCCAGGCGAGACTTTAAACAAGCAGAATCCCAGCTATGCAAAAAGTGGGCTTCTGCCAAGTCCGGCGAATATTCAGCAATTCGTTGGCAACCAGCACTACGCTAACGGCGTTCGTGTAGGTGACAGAATTCCTCAAAATGCTCACACGATTTTTCAGCAACCACACATAATTCCGCCAATTTCTAGTTATGTTCGTACGCCCGGTAATGGAGTCATGACATGGATGCCCGGCTACGGTGCATCGGTGACATCTACTCAAAGCCAAAATTCATATAGCGTGCCCGGACACCAAATCTTTTCGTCCACGCACAATGGTGTGACCTCTTATGCACCTGGCTATGCAGTAAGCACCATGTCTGCCAAGACCGGTTTGACTTCGCATCCCGCTGTTTCGGTCATCACCAGTCAAGGTGGAGTGACGACTTATGCACCAGGCTACTCGGTCACAGAAGTAAAAATAGATCCGGCAACCACGGTTCGTGGTGGCAACCCAGGCCTCACTCCCGTGGAGACGAGAAATGGTATCAGCACCTGGGTGCCTGGGTATTCGGTTGCGACAGCTACCTCTCGTAACGGTGTCGTTTGCTGGGACAACAGCAAGCAAGTCACTGTGTCATCGCCTGGTTTGATCAAGACGACTTTAGGTGGCCTCTGGTACACGCCAGCACAAATGACCGCATTGCGAGCCACACCCGGGAAGTTGTTTCCCAACACGATGTTTTGCGAACCAGTCGTCGGACCAATGGAAAGACCGTTGGTCGCAACAGGATTGTTGCTTCCGCAACTGCAACGAGCAGGAATGGATGGAAACATCTCGTGGGATCAATGGTATAAATCAGTCGGCAGATCTATTTACGATGCATGGCAAAACGCAGATGTTGGTCCAGGCATTGCCACGGTGCGCGTGACCGTAACAAAAGATCGCGACATGTCGTGTCAAGTCGTGGACTTCGCTCCTGCACCATACGTTTCTCGAGATGTTCCTCAAGAGACCAACTTCAGAGAAACGGCAGTGCGTTGCGTAAATCTTGTAAGCAAATACGAGATTCCTGAATTTCCAAAAGCTTCGACTCTAAAACAAGTGACGTTTGACGTCGAGATGAAGCGCACCGTTGACGGTACCAGTGGTTTTGGAATTGCATCTGCCACTGAATCAGTGAAATTTCCAAGCTCGCAAGTAGAAACTGCAGAAACACCGAGAGCAACTTCAGAGACAGCGCCTGCTGAAAAGGCATCGGCTGAATCACCAGCCCCGACAGAACACCCTTTGGCCACCGAGCAGAAGAAACCCAGCTACAGTGATGACGAGTAATTTTTAAACTTTCGTTGCACGGCATTTGATCAGAAACTCATTCGCCCATTCGTAGTCTGGTCGATCAGGCAGCTTCGTTTTCTCAAATGCTGTATCGAAAGCTTTGTGCAAGTCAAGGCGCCATTCGTTTATCTCTTCCCATGTGGACTCGCCATTGCGAATTGCCATCAATCGCTCTTTATGCTCGTCGACACGTACCGGCACCACATGATCATTCAAGATAGTGATGCCGGAGAGCAAGAGTCGAACTAGATGCATCACGTGTTTCCATTTAAGTTCTCCCTTTGTTCGAAGATCTTGCTCCAGTTTTCTAAACTGTGAAAGCACATAACCATTGTACGTTTGATAAACAAGCTTCGACAGAAACAGCCGGCGATTTTCGAGAAGCTCTTGTGCACACGGATCTGCAAACTCCACAAGCGGCGTATACAAACACTCCAAAACATTTGGATTTGCCTTCAAGGAAAGAATTAGAAACTTCTGCAATTCCCAATAACACTCTTCAGTCTCACGACTCTCAATTTGTTCTGGCACACCATAAATTGACCAGTGAAGAGAGGCAGGCGGCAAATACACTCCGCGCAAATCAGTGTCGCTGTCTTCCACTTTGAGCCCGTAGGCACGGGAGCCGACGATACAACGATAAATGACGTACTCATATAAATCGCGATCGGATAATGCATCCGGTCTGTCGAATGTCACATTCTGCAAATGCTTTCGAATCGCAATTTCTTGCCGATGCAAACTTACCTCTGCTCCATCCGGAAATTGAATCTGATATGCATGCGCATTGTCCGTTGGGGATTTGATGATTTTTCCGACCGCGCCTGCTCTTCGATTTGATTCTCCATGGCGGCCGCGAACTTCAACTAAAGTAACCACCTGCGTACCAACAGGCAGAATCAAATTCGGGTTTACTTTCTTCTCAGACATCCGCTAATAACACTGCCATTCGATTGTCCACTCATTATCGTGTCCTGCTTTGGTGCCCCTTCCAAAATAGCCCACTCCACCATCGCCCCACATCCAGTTGCCTTTTTCGGTTGTGTCAATTTGAAACACATATTCAGGAACAGCAGGGTGCTCATTGTTCGGTGCCCAGTAAATTTCTGACTGGATCAATGTAGGCCAACCGCCTAATTTAAATCCGGAGATGTTATTAAAGTGCGAGTAATAACTCTCTCTCAATTCCTCAGGAAGTTCGATGTTAATGTCTTCATGGCAGGGGAAGTCTTCGTCAACTAATGTGGGTCGCATTGGAAAGGGCTTGATCCATGAGGATGAGTCCACTTGTTCGAGTTCAATCAAATCACTGATACAAGGATAAGCTCGAAGACACCAGTTGCTTCCGTTACTTTCGTCAACAGGAAGATCGGTCGGACCAATGAACAGTGTAATCAATTCGATGTCTTCCAATCGTTTAGGTCTGAATGGCAGCCTCGTCAAGTTTATCTGACAAAGCGCGTGCATTGGTTCACCTTCTGTCTCCGGCCACGCTTCATCAGGCAGCGCCAACTTGACACGACCAAACCAAGATTCGTCTATCTCATTACTGGAGCGAAAACCGCCGATTTCCATAACGACTGCTTGACGCTTCAACTCTGCGCGTGCTTTTTCAAGATCCACGACAATACTCCTAATCGGTGCGTTCACACGCCCCACTCTAGCCCACCCGGTAAATCAAAGGCTGCATACTCGATATGAAGAACTCTTCGGTGCGTAGGGTTGACTGCTTTTTCCGAGGCGTGCAGCAATAGTGGTTTCATAAGAAGTACATCGCCTCTCTTTGCAGAACACACGTATGCCTTTCTGGTTTTCCACTCATCAATTTGCTGAGCAGTTAGTCTGCCATGAGAGTGACTCTGTGGTATCACTTTTAGTGCACCATTCTCGGCAGCGCAATCGTCAATGTGAATTCTTGCAGCCACCATTGCTTCCAGCACCTCTACGGGAGGACGCACGTGAGGAATTCCCACTTTGACCGACCAACCACTAAAGCCTGGCACCTCATGTCGTTCTTTCACAGATATTACTGAATCTTGATGCCAACGAAGATTCCAATTAACGTTTGCTGTCTTGTCGAAAAGAATTGCCTTTACGGGCTTCGCTTTTTCCCCTATCACACTTTGGATTAGCGATAGCAGCGCGCGGTGTTTTGCAACTTCGAATACCTCTGGTACGGCAGTCAGAATATTGCGCAACGCGTATGTTTCACCGTGCTGGCTTCGTGCGTGAATTCCTTCTTTCGCTTTGTCAAAACCAGCGATCAAACAATCGATAGTACTTTGCTCGACAACATTCTCAACAAGAAAAAATCCTTCCGTTGACACTCTTTCCAGAAGCTGTGTTGTTGTCGTCATTAATTTTGAGGCTGACGCAGATTCCGATAATTATAACCTGGCTAAAGCCCATTCCTGTCATTAGATGACTGTGCTAAATTGGAAAGAATTCTAGCCAGAGGGATTCTCAATTTGAACGAATCAATCTCTAAGGGCTCTGAGAAGCAGCAGCATCAGCTTATTTCAATCTGTTTGTTCATCGCCGTCATGGCAATCATGGTGTCGGCTGCGAGCGCATCGGCTGCTGACTATCAATGCACTACCTCTTTGGATGCAGGCCAAGATGTGCACATAAACCCGCTCTGGCTGGCCGGAATTGCAATACTTATCATCGGCGGTTTGATCGTATGCGGAATTGTGCTAATACCTGGCACGATCACTGCCGGAAGCATTGCAATTTTTGCCGGCGGAATGCTCGTCGCTGGTGGAGCGATCGGAGCCGGGTATCAGCTTGGAAGTTCTGAGAGCGACAACATTCTTAATTCGCTATTCGGCTCAAGCAGCGCGGATCTGCCGAGTCCTCCAGGACCGACAGACGTACATGCCGGAAGCGAACAGTCGGGCTGGAGCGGTTCACGCGATGCCAACACAAACCCAGCTGGTGTACCGACTATGCCGAATCCATCGGGACCAACAGAGGCTCAAAGTGGAAGCGAGCACTCAGGTTGGAGCGGCTCGCGTGATTCCGACACTACAACCTTCGGGCAATCTGGCCCAACACCTCCTCAGGCAGGCGGCGATTCGCCATCGGCTGGAGACGCTGGTGGAACAGTGCCAGGTGATCCCGCATCCAGCGGTTCAAACAACCCACGAAGTGACGGCACCACTGCTAACGCTCCTGTGAAGTCCAGCGACGGGTTGTCCCTCAACGAACTTTTCGAATCTCAAGGACAAAGTCCAGGCAACCCTTCTCCCACATCAGGATCGCAAGTTGATACTTCTGACGGATTGAGTGTTGATGAACTTTCTCGCGATTCGGGGATTCCTACCGGTCCCAGTTCTTCGACCAATAGCGGCGGGTCATCCTATCACCCCGATGTCCAAGAAGTCTTAGACACGCTCAACAGAATCGGAAATTGAGTGAGGTTATGACGAACTCCTCTAAGACTATTGTTAATGCCACCGAGAAGGTCATGGTGCTCACGAGTGCCGCCATTTTTGCAGTGTGGTCCGTCACTTTATTCTTACACGCTGGATTTGCTGCAATCATCGGTGTTGTCCATGCCGTTTTCTTTCTAGGCGGGCTGTACATAGTTGGAAGCGCAACGAGAACGATTACTTGGCCTGCATTAGTAACATTCTTTTCGTTGGGCATCACATGCGGTAGCATTGATACTCTGTTGTTGCAGGCACTTTCATCAATTGGTATCAATGAGACCAATTTCCTGAGATCAATCTTTGTCGCTGCATTCGATGAAGTTTTGATGTTGCTCCCGCTGCTGTTGTTTATCTGGAAACGACCATCCAGCCTGTGCCTGTTGGGAGTAACTGACATTCTTTTGATCGCGGCTGCGTGCGCCACCGGATTTGGTTTTGCAGAACGCGTATTCGCCATTCAAAATGTTCCGTCTCTATCGTGGCTTCCACTAATGCCTTTTTCTGGAATCCAAACGACACCAAGAGATGGAAATTGGCTTATCAACACACACGGAGTGCTTGGTGCAATTGCGGGAGTATCTATTGGAGTTTCCCTGTTGTGGCGCAAATTCGACCGTACAATAGCATTTCTAATCGCCTCAGTCGGCGTTGCATATGGCTTCGCCGATCACGCAATCATTGGAAGCCTTGCGCGCGATTCATCCGGATTCATATCTAACTCTCTTGCATTTATGATCGCAAGAGGTTGGATCACACTCTACGTTTTCTTACTTGGCGTTTTGGCGGCAGTCGCATTCGATTCATACATCATTTATCGCAAGATGCCGGCCAAGTGCAAACCACTATCGAATCAGGGGAAATCATACTCTGTTGATTGGTGGAAGACTCAGCTGGAAATGCGATCAATTGCCTTTTCTGCATTCCGGTATAAGTGCTTGAGCTCGCCCGAAGCACGGGCCGCTCTTGCAAATCCTACACTAGCGGTGCTCTCGTCTTTGGTCAAACGCTATAAACGCCTTCATCCTGAAAGCGTCTAGAAGTTCTTCGGCAAATCAACTTCGCCTCCATCGGACGATATTCGAATGGGATCTCCGACCTGGAGTTAGTTGCTCCTTTTGAAACAAATCGAAGAGAATTCATCGGCAACCCCTGCACACTCAACGGTTCAACCTAATTAGAAGACTCCCAAAATTTCTATTGTTCCTTACCGTTAACTTGCCTAATCAGACGGTGCGACGAGTTAAACTGTTGTAGTAAAAACGATCTAAATTCAGGAATTCGTTGCATTGCAGGTGAAAACGCATCTCAACAAAATTGGTATTGTCGCTGCGCTTGTCAGTGTCCATTGCCTTGCTGCCAATGCCCAACAAAAGACGAGCTCCGCAATTGAAGCCGACAAACTCCTTTTGTTCCCTCCTGATTGTTACCAATTGACGCGAGAGCGCAAATATAGTGAGGCGCTCGCTGCGGCCAACAAGCTCGTCGCTTCGCAGCCCAATGACGCAGACGCCCTCACTTTGAAGGCATATTTACTTTTGAGGCTAAACAAGCCAAACGAATCAATTAAGGTAACAACATCTTTACTCGCGAAAAAGAAAAGAGTGACTGACGCCCACATGCTGAGAGGAATTGCCTACTTAGATCTGCACGACTACTTTAATGCGATCGAAGATCTGTCTGCGACGATTTCTCTATGTCCGGAAAGACCTAACACTTATCAACTAAGAGCACAAGCTTATAAAGCAATCGGCAGAAAAGAATTAGCAGACACAGATAATCAGGCTTTCGCTTGCCTCAAAGAAGTGCATGGGGCGTGGGAAGCATTCGTACCCGGAGAAGTCTTAAAACCATTTGGTCACATCAATCAGTCTCCGTCAGACGCAACTGCCGAATATGCTGCAGGTCAAAAGGCTTTTAACAGAAAGGATTACCCGACTGCAATACAGTACTTTTCCCATGTCATTTCGTTGAGACCCAATTTCAAAGCTGCATACTATTATAGAGCGGCTGCATACGAACCATTGGAATCGCGCGACAAGGCAGTAGCAGACTTGACCAAAGTCGTAGGCGACGGATCAGCACTGTTTCAACTGCCCATATGCGTCTCCGACGACGCGAAAAAACGGCCGATATCCGATTGGTATCGCATTCCGATTATGGCAAACGAACCACTCACTCGCCGCAGCCGTTGTTATTTTGGATTGCAAAAGTATGAATCGGCATTGAGCGATGCAACTCAAGCCATAAAAATCCAACCTGAAGATCGTTACGCAATCGAGATTCGCGGCAATGTTCTGAGCGCAATGAGACGGTATCGCGAAGCAATAAAGGAGTTCGAAAAATGCGAAAAGCTCGATGCTGAGTATGCAGGCGGTGGCTACAAGTTGGTGAGGTGCTTTAGGGAACTTCACGACTACAAAAATGCCGTTCGGCGTCTGAGCTGGCTTTTAAGATCGTCTCCCAATGATGACGTTCTCTATTTAGAACGTGCCGACGCACTGTCCAAGTTGGGTTTTCATCAAGAATCGATAACCGATCTCAACAAGGTTATCGAACGGACACCGGAGCTGCGCGATGGCTACGTGCGCAGGGCGGAGGAGCTTGAGATCATGGGCGAATACCATACGGCAATCAATGACCTAACCAAGGCGATCGAGCTGGATTCAACCAAGGCCAAGACTGTCTGGATGAAGCGGCAATCACTTTTAGAGAAGCTGAAACTCATGAAAAGTACAGAAGCCGGCGCCCCACCGATTGGACAGCCTGCCAAGCGAAAACCGTAAAAACAATTCGAAATTCTTGTAACGATCACATTTTCTGCACAACTGCTTGATAGCTTGGTTTTTGTCAGAACTGGATTTATCGCACACCGTAAGCGAACAGCCATCCAGAGACGAAAGTTGAGTATCAGCGTACCCTGCTTGCCCTTAGTCGGGTGCGCTATACTCATGCTTTTGCTCTAGGAGATGGAACAGTGTCAGATCAAGCCATTTTCGCTGCCGGCTGCTTTTGGAAAGTTCAATACGTCTTCAGCCAGGTTGCCGGTGTCACACGAACCCGATCAGGATACATCGGCGGGAAGCAAGAAAACCCCACCTATGAGCAGGTTTGCAGCGACAGAACCGGCCATGCAGAAGCCGTTTTGGTCGAGTACGACCCGCAAGAAGTGAGCTACGAAAAGCTTGTCGAGGTCTTTTTTGCCAATCATGACCCAACCACTCTAAATCGGCAGGGTCCTGATATTGGCACACAGTACCGTTCTGCAATTTTCTGCACGTCGCCCGAGCAAATGAAAATCGCCACTGAGATGAAGGAACGACTCAGTAAAGAGAATAAGTTCCGCGGGCCGATTGTAACTGAAATTAAAGACGCCCCCACCTTTTACGACGCTGAAGAGTACCACCAGGATTACGTCAAAAAATCCGGTCAAGTCTGCCACTGATTCGAGCGTTTCCAGTAGTCTTCACAGTTCCTCCATATTTCCATCATTGGTTCTCCATACAGTCTGCCTAGGATGATTACCGTGCGGCCGATATCCGGCATTTGAGCCTTTATGCCGGACGCCCGATTAATCCACCAGGTAACTGCAAATGAGACAACACAATGATTTGAATAGAACAATCTACCTATATGCAGCAGTGTTAGCACTGTTGGTTGATACTCAACTTTGCCATTCGGCTTTGGCACTTCCTGCTTCGGTAGAACAAGCAGATCGTCAAACTCTAGAAGCATGGAAAGTCTCTGCTAAAGCCACTCATGTCGGAGTTCAATTAACACAAATGCTCGACGGCACAAATCGAGCACTCACTGTAAACCCTCACGACAAAGGCGCCTATTTTAGAAGAGCGTATCTTTTAGGAACGATAGGATGCACTGAAACTGCAATTAGTGATTTGACTAAAGCACTGCAACTAGACACAAGCTACGGGCCTGCCTACACCGAGCGTGCCGTCTGCTACATCGATCAAAAGAACTATCCTGCGGCGATGGCAGATTTGAATAAGGCGATTCAACTCAATCCATACTCGGGCGATGCACTGATGGCACGCGGACGATTGTGGCTGTTGATGGGAAAAGCAGAGTTGGCTCTGCAGGATTTTCAGCGAAGCAAATCCAGTGGTGCCAGATTCACACCAGTATTGCCGGGAGAATTGCCTGGCAATTTCTACGACGCTCCCAGCTATTACATAGGCACATGCTATGAAGCGATGGATAAGCCGCAAGAGGCACTCAAATATTACAAAGCGACAATGAGTACACAACCAAAAGGAACGATGGGGTTTCTTCACAGATATTCCGATCAGCCCCTCGACGTCAAATACAAAGTAAGCAGTCTTGAAGGATACTACGGAAACTAGCTACAGGAGCACATCATGAGCAGCATCTTGAGTTCGAAGTCACAACCGGCAGTCTCGATGGAGCGGTTGCAGCAACTCGCTGTGAGCGACACCGGCTTCGTATTTGATCCTCAAACCGGACAGAGTTTCACGGTAAATCGAACCGGTCTGATCGTAATTCACCTTCTCAAAAGAGGTGCGGACGTGGACAAAGCATCAATGACGCTGGCGCAAAATTGCGACGTCTCATATGAGCTAGCCAACTCGAGCGTCGAATCATTCATTCTTCAGCTCGGGAGATACCTATGAGTCAAAAGAACGTAAAACCATTTAGAAGCCCTCGATGGCATTCATACAACGTAGCAGTTACGGGTATGAACGCTCATGCAGACAATCCAGGACCCGGTTGCGCCGTGGCCCGTTGCATTCGCGAATGTCCTGAGTTTAAGGGCAATATCATCGGACTGAGTTACGACGCACTGGATGCTGGGTTGTATGCACGAGATTTATGTTCAAGCGGGCATCTTCTTCCATACCCATCATCGGGTGAAGAAGCGCTGCTTGAACGAATAACTCTTTTGAACAGTATCGAGAGAATCGATGTGATCATTCCTTGCCTTGACTCCGAGTTGGCTAACTTCATAAGAATCAAAGACGACTTGGACAAACTGGGCATCAAGACGCTGTTGCCTTCGAGAGTTCAACTCAATCTGCGAGCCAAAGATCATCTTGCCGATCTTTGCAACTCATTAGGAGTGAAAGTTCCACGAGGAAAAACACTTGCAGATCCAAAATTTTTCGATAACTGCGAATCAAAAGGATGGAAGTATCCACTGATTGTAAAAGGGATCTTTTACGACGCATCTATCGTAAACAACGCTTTGGAAGCGCGAGCGGCATTTAGTCGTTTGGTAGGTGCGTGGGGATATCCAGTCATCGTTCAAGAAGTGATCAAAGGTGACGAGCTTGACCTCGCCGGAGTAGGCGATGGGACAGGTGCACTGTTAGGCGCAGTCACCATGAGAAAACGCGCGCTCACTGAAAAGGGAAAAGCATGGGCTGGTGTCACAGTCGTTGAGAGAACTCTCGAGGCGATTGCAGAAACTCTTGTTGATGCACTCAGATGGAGAGGACCACTGGAAGTTGAAGTAATCAAATCGAAAAACGATATCTACGTAATCGAAATCAACCCGCGCTTTCCTTCTTGGATTTATCTCAGTCAAGCAGTCGGCCGCAACTTGCCGATTGCGGTTCTAAAACTTCTGGATGAAATTGAAGATTTAGAACTTGCACCACCGAGCGGCGGCACCTTTTTCATACGTCATGCAAGAGAGCTGATTGTAGAGTTGGCAGACTTCGAATCTATTCTCGTGTCGGGTTCTAGAGTCGCCAGACCAGACACGCTGCCTGACCCAGATTTTGAAACCACCTTCAGGAGCGCCTAATGAAAGAAACTGATGCAAAGATACCGTGGGAGCCACCATTCATTCAGCCCCACAAAGTTGGCGAGATAAACAAGTTTGGTCGTCATTCAAATCGTGACAAAGCAACCAGCACGGTCTTTGGTGCCTCTGTAGACGAGCTGAAAAAAAACTATGGATCGCCTCTCTACATAACCTCGGAATCGCAACTCCGAACTAATGTGCGCCGAATTCAAAAAGCCTTCAGCACACGTTATGGCAATGTCGTGCATGGGTGGTCGTACAAAACGAACTACACAAGTGCAATATGCAACATCATGCATCAAGAAGGATCATGGGCTGAGGTTGTATCAACATTTGAATATCAAAAGGCTAGAGCGCTGGGAGTGCCAGGCAACAGAATAATTTTCAACGGTCCAAACAAAACCAAATCCATTTTGGAACGTGCCATCCAAGAAGGCGCACAAATAAACATAGATCACTTGGACGAACTGAAACTGATTGAAACGATAGCGCAAGAACGCAACTGCATAGTTAGTATAGGAATCAGATTGAATTTCGATACGGGATATACAGAGCCGTGGAGCCGATTCGGTTTCAACATCGAAAGCGGTCAAGCCTACCAAGCAGCTAGGTTGATTGCATTGAGTCCACACTTGAAGCTCACCGGCTTGCACAGCCACATTGGCACTTTCATATTGGAACCTCGCGCTTACACGGCGCAGGTCAAAATAATGTGCAAGTTTATGCGGGAGTTGGAAGCCAACGAAAATGTGCTGATTGAATCCATCGATGTAGGCGGCGGCTTACCTTCGAAAAATGCGCTTCAAGGTGTGTATCTTCCGCCCGAGCAGATAGTACCGTCTATCAACGAATATGCAGAAGCGATTTGCAACACACTTCTATCCGAGACACAATACAGACGTCAAACCAACCGTGGAAACCCGCGACTCATCATTGAATGTGGTCGTGCAGCAGTTGATGATGCCCAGATGCTTCTTTGCACGGTGGTCGGCACCAAGCGACTTCCTGACGGCAGGCATGCTGCGATCTTGGATGCCGGCTGCAATCTTCTGTTCACATCCTATTGGTACAACCACCAGGTACAACTTACACGTGCCGCACATGGCCCGCTGTCAGATACAGTTTTGTATGGTCCTTTGTGCATGAACATTGATGTTATGCGCCACAGCATTCAACTGCCGCCATTGCACGCAGGTGACACTCTGCTTGTAAGCAGTGTCGGCGCCTACAACAACACGCAATGGATGCAATTCATTGAATATCGGCCAAATATAGTTTTGATTCACGAAGACGGTGCTTGGTCGATCATTCGAGAACGCGAAGATCTCGAAGTAATGATGGCTCAGGATCGTCTTCCCGATCACCTTGCCAATCCATTTTTGGCTCCGACACAGACAAGCAATTTGAAAGTAGTCCGCAGCGCCTCCGGCAGAAGGGCAGTGTGAAAACAGAAGCGAGAGACAAAACCCTTCATTTGAACGGAGGCCCTTGGAAATAAATGACACGAGTCTTTGGAGAACTGCTTAGCGGGTATGGATCATTTTTTGGTCTGACAAATCGAACCTCTCAATTTCTTTTACTTTTGAGTTCGCTCTTGCATCCGATCGTAGGAGTGTACGGACTGCTCGGTGGACTCACCACGATGCTTGCGCGCAGGCTTTTGGGTGGATTCTCAAAGGAAGAAGAACGAATCGACATGGTTAACGGCATTCTGTTTGGAATGCTAATTGGATCGTCATTTCCTGGAAGCAAGATCTCATTTTTCCTCTTAGGATTCGGTGCACTGCTCGTCGTGCTAATCAGTGCAACCGTAAAAAGCACCCTGGGTAAGTTTTTGAAATTACCCATTTTGGGACTTCCGTATTTTCTCAGCGCATGCATCGTGCTTCCATTATCGGTGATTTTTCGAGAGCCGATTGATTTTCTGTCGACGGCACAAATCGCCGTACCGGATGTGCTTCAAGGACTTCCATTTCCGCATATTTGGTCGGCACTTGGCTCTATGTACTTTAGCGGCACACCAACGGGAGGAATGCTGGTCTTCTTGGCGTTTTTGATCTCATCAAGATATTTGGCATTCCTCGCACTTGGTTCTGCGACTTTGAGCACGATCTATCTTGCCGCTATCGGTGTGCCACCAGGTTCATTGACTTTCTTGATTGCACAAATGAACGGTGTGTTAGCGGCCTCTGTAATTGGCGGACTGTATGCCGTACCTAACATGAGAAGCCTGGCGATCGCCTCTCTTTGCACTCTAGAGGCGTGCACTTTTTCAATCACGATGGAACGTGTCTTTTGGGTAGTATCACTGCCTGTTCTCGCTCTTCCCTTTGTGCTCGCCACATACGTTACGATGATCGCGTTGAGCGCAGAACGTGGTGGTCCATGGCCAAAATTTTGGCTGCTTACACCAGATCTTCCGGAGAAGAGCATCGAGAAAATCACTCAAGCAGAAGCGCGCGGAGTAGACTTTAGAAGTATCGGCTTGAAGCTTCCAGTTGCTGGAATTTGGCAGATTTATCAATCCTTCAACGGACCACACACCCACCAAGGCTTATGGCAATATGCCATTGATTTGTTTCAGACGAAAGACGGTCACAGTTTCAGGAACGAAGGCACCGAGCTCAGTGACTATTATTGCTTTGGGCAACCAGTACTCTCACCTGCTTATGGCTGCGTCATCGCGATTGAGTCTAATCACAACGATAATGTTCCGGGCGAAGTCGACACTATAAATAACTGGGGCAACTACATTTTAATTGGTCTTGACTCCGGACAACACGTACTACTTGCTCATCTTCAGAAAGACAGCGTGCGAGTGGTCTCCGGTACTCGAGTGACACCAGGCCAGGTACTGGCTCTTTGCGGAAATTCCGGACGATCTCCACAGCCTCATTTGCATATGCATGTTCAACTCACACCCTTTGTAGGCGACAGAACGGTACCGTTTCACTTGGCAGGAGTGATTGAATCGATTTCAAAAACGCAAACATTTATCCTTAATGCACAGCCTAAAGAAGGAGCATCTGTGCTCAGCCCGACAAAGAACATTGCATTGCGGCGAGCACTGCGGTTGAGAGTTGGAAGTCAATTCAACTATGACGTTGTGGAAAAAGACAAAATACAAAAGAACGAATGTGTCACGGTTACACTTGACCTTTGCGGGCAATTTTGGATTCAGTGTCGCAACGGTGCAAAAGCTGCTTTCACGCTCTCAGATGATCTGCTTGCGGTCTTTGGAAGAACCGGCGATTCAAACGTTCTCTTAGATGCCTTCATTCTGGCAATTGGGTTGACCCCCCTGGTCGAAGGCAATCTCACATGGACCGATCGAGTCCCATATCGTTTACTTCCCTTGCCCCCCCTTTGGCGCGTAGCGTGTTGCTTACTCGACCCTTTTAACGCATGCGCACAAACAACTTACAGTCGATGGTGGGATGCAAGCACTCAAACCTTCATTCAAACTGCAACCCATTCGATTTCTCTGCTGTTCGGATTGTTGAAGTGGTCTTGCAGCACGGAAGCTCACTTATGTGAAGTTGACGGTCTCGTGCGCTTCAAATTGCAAATCAATGGAAGAAAAGAAAATATTCTTACCGCAAATCTTGCGGTCTGCTCTTTACAGGAAGATAATGGCATTCCAGAGATGGTCGCGACGAGGCGTTGCAACGACTGACGAGATGCGGTTGACAATCAGAGTACAGCTGTTTGCAATTTCCATGCTGATCACCGCCATGGTACTGGGTCTTGTAATGTTCTCCATGCAGTTCAGCATCAATGAGGGTTTCTCTAAACACCTTGCCAAGATGGAGCTTTCCAATGTTGAGAAACCAGAGCAAAGACGAAAACTCGTTTCTGAGATTCAATCAGAGTTTGTGTCAGAACAACTTCGCAACCTGCTGATGATCACCGTCACTGCATTTGGCTGCGCGGCGGTCCCCACCTTTCTTGTTTCACAGTATTGGCTCAATGGTATCAATACTATTTTGCAAGCATCGCGCAAGTTGTCTTCCGGCGATTATTCGACGCGAATAGAAGACAAAAGACAAGATGAATTGGGCGAGCTTGCGCGTGAGTTTAATGCTCTGGCAAAAGCGCTGGAAGAAGCCGATCAAACTCAGAGGCAATGGGTCGCTGATACTTCACACGAGCTGAGAACACCGATTGCGATACTACGGGCACAAGTCGAAGCCTTTCAAGACGGCGTGCAGGCCATTAACGCGAAGACTCTAACAGTTTTGCACAACGAGGTTATGGCCCTCAATAAACTAGTTGACGATCTTCATTGGTTGGCACGTCATGATGTCGGACAAGTTCAGTCGAGACTGAATCCGACAACTTTAGCCTCCTCAATTAGAGAATTGGTTGAAGGAGTAAAAGAGCGCTTCGACGCGAAGAAACTCACCATAGATGATACCGGACTGGCAACGGTTGAAACGGTTATGGTTAATGCTGACGTCAATCGAATGCGACAGGTGTTTTCCAATCTCTTGGAGAATTCCTTTCGGTACACAAATCCAGGCGGAACAGTAAAAATCAGCGGAGAGGCAAATAGCACGTCCCTCATTCTTCGAGTCGACGACTCAGAGCCAGGTGTGCCTGCTGAGATGCTTCCAAAAATGTTTGATAGATTCTTTCGAGTAGAACAATCACGCAGCCGCTCACTTGGCGGCTCGGGCTTAGGCTTATCGATCTGCAAGAATTTTGTCTCCGAGCATGGTGGGACCATCGAAGCGCTTCCCTCTCCACTTGGAGGAGTCCGAATGGAGATCAAACTTCCAATCGTCGCGGAGGAAAAGAAACTTGTCTGACAATCAAGGAAATATCCTCATCGTAGAGGATGAACTCAAAATTGCCGAGATCTTGAGTGACTACATGAAACAGTCTGGGTTCAGTGTGACACACCTGGACAATGGAAGGAATGTGGTATCACACGTAAAATCGGAACCGCCCGATTTGATCCTTTTGGACATCATGCTTCCCGGTGGGGATGGGTTGGACATTTGTCGAGAGCTTCGAAAGTTTTCGGAAGTTCCAATCATTCTTGTAAGTGCACGGGTAGAAGAGTTGGACAGACTCTTGGGGTTGGAACTTGGTGCAGATGATTACATTTGCAAACCGTTCAGTCCAAGGGAGGTGGTTGCCCGTTCGAAAGCCGTAATTCGAAGATTCAGACGCGCAGACGCGGAGTCCGTTGAAGACAGACTGTTTTCAATCGAAGAAGACGAAGGACGAATTAGCGTACGAGGCACTCATCTCGATCTAACGAGAACTGAGTTTCGTATTCTCAAACTTCTGGTGAGCAGACCAGGCAGAGTATTCTCACGCTCTCAATTGCTCGACTTATGTTTCGACCAAGGTGACTCAGTTTTTGACAGAGTGATCGACAGCCACATCAAAAACCTTCGCAAGAAGGTGTCGAAGGCACTGCCGGACAAGGAAGTGATTCATGCAGTTTATGGAGTCGGGTATCGGTATGAAGTGCAAGAAATCACTTAATTGTTTTGCACCGCCTTCACGCCGCCAACAATCAAAATGGCAAATGCGACACCAAACATCAAAGCGAATGACATAAGCATCTTCATGCCAAACTGCTTTGTGCCCGAAGTGAATGAGACGCCGCATTTGAAGATTGCGTTCATCAATGTAGCCAGAAGCAGTGACAGTACTGCAAGATGGCTGTCGATCTTGCCCCAATGAAACAAGTCAGCGACCGTCACAGCAATCGCATCGACGTCCATTAGTCCGCCAAGGCAGCTTGTCCAGACAAGACTGTGTGCTCCAAAAATATCGGACGCCGCTTTAGTGAAGAATATGATCACTGCCAGAATGGCACCAAACTTTAGGGCAGGGCCAAGCATAAATGGGTTGCCGAGTTCAATTGTTTTCTTAGTTGGGCTCTGAGGTTCGGTGCTTTTTGGCACTTTGGTCAAGGCAGCCAACAAGAAACCCGAAATGCCGGCGCCCATTAATGGCCAGAGAGCCACCAAAGCTAGGTTTGGACTGACGACTGATAAGAAGGCAAGAATTCTTGGAAATTGAACGGCATTTGAAAGCGTGCAAGCCTGCCAGTAGGTCTGCTCCATATGTGGTGCTTCTTTTACATCTTTTGCAAATGCAGTGGTGGCAGCAGTAGTCGACGCAAGACCACCCAAAAGAGCCGTCAGTTTGATACCGATTGATCTACCGAGAAACTTTTCGAAGAAGTAGCCGACATATGAAACAGAAGAAACCAGAATTACAAACAGCCAGATTCTCTGTGCATTGAATGCATAGAACGGCCCCATGTCATTTGGTGGCAATAGGGGATATATGATGAAGATAAGCGCAAGAAATCGAAGCGTGTCGCTGAACTCAACACTCGTAAGCGTCTCTTGAAAGAACTTGCGAAGCTTTTCTTTTGCTTCGAGTATGACCGTAAGAACAATCGTGAGTCCGACTGCAGTTGTTTGACCATGCTCGAAGTCGTCGCACGAACCGGCAAATGCAAGGCAAAAAACTGCCAATATGGCCAGGTCGGTGGTAAAGCCCGTACCTTCATCCGATCTGTATCTGAACGACATCAAAAAGACGATCAGCCCGACCAAAACTGAACAGGTCAGAAAGCTGTTTTCCACCATGCCGCACAACGAGCCAAGTATTGCGACGATTACAAATTCGCGAACACCAATGTGGCTTGACGGCTTAACTGCTTCGCGTTGAGCACCAACGAGAATCCCAATTAGGAGAGACTCGATGATCGGAATCCAATTCAGGTGTGCGTGCGTTTCGATATGACACCACTTCGCAATAGACTGGCTCGAATAAAGCTGCCTTTATCAGACGGAGCCCTTACTCAAATTACATAATATGCAGTACCCAATATATTAGATACCAAAACTATGCAGCACATGCCGTGCACCGCACGCACAACATATAACGCATGTCATGCACCCTCGGCAGTGTCACTAAGTGATCGATACCGATGCATTCTTACATTCAAACGACACGGCGCTATCAATAAACAGCATCTTCAGGAGATCGCGATAAAACCCATACAACGGAAGTCTCTCAGCCAGATCCTCGCGCATGGTGTCTCTCTGAATCTTGAATGAACGGTGAGATGGTCCGGACATATGGTCAAGCTCGAGATAATAATTGCTCAGAGGTTGAATTTGAATCTCGAACAATCTCCCCTTCCAACGCGTCACACTCTTAAGGGCCATCCAACCAGTTTTCTTCATCATAGATGGTGGACAGGTGAGGTAATCTTTCGTTTCGATAAACTCGAGCAGTGGTCCCGAACAAGTTTCATCGAGATCAATCAGTTCACCAAAAGTCTCAAGCTCTTTGAACACCGACGCATTCCAAGTCAGTTCCTTCAAGGCATCATGCACTTTCAGGCATGCATCATCGCTTTCGCAAACGATCTTGATTCCAAAAATATCCTTTACGTATTTGCTGTATTGACGCAGTTGTTTGTCTTTAGTAACCAACTCGTCAATTGCAAAAATTTCGTCGGCGACTTTGTTCCACAACTCTTCTTCAGCCTTTACCCGACTGGTGATTCTGTTGACACCACTTTCGGGACGCCCAAGTGGTACATACTCGACAAAGTTCGCAGAAAGTTTGAGCGGCACCCACGATCGATCTTTGTGATAGCGGAAACGATCGAGCATGTGGTTTCCCAAATCAATATCCGAAAGTGCAAGCAGTGTATCTCTAGTAATACGCTCGCGAATGTGAAATGGGCGATCATCATCATCAGACAGGACTCCGATGACATGGCTGTGAAGCTCGAATCCGCCTTCAGTTAAAAGTAACGACGCAAGCAAATGCGACAAAGTATGTAAATGTCTTTCACCATTGAGAATTCCATTGCTGAATGACTCGCGCACATCAGTTATGAATTCACGTGAAAGCTCTATGCTGACGTGAGACTCGGGCTTAGCCTCCTGCTCAGCTTTTTTCTGCGTCAAGTATGAAATGAGTTGATGTAGAACAGGGTCATGCATCGACAGTAACAGGGGCGACTTTGTCGTTTGATACTGCGCAAAAGAATCGATTGAGCGACCTGTCATTTTGTCATTATACGCCGACATGCAATTATGAGCCGGAATTTTTATCAAGCGGGCCTAACTAATCACCTGAAATCCAAGACCAAATGTGATATCTATTCTGCATTCATTAGCAATACATCCATTGGGAGGATGCGTCATGGTCCCCGTGACAACAGCCGCTGTGTCAGATTATGTTGCGTACGAACTGGCAGAACACAAGCTAGAAGCCATTCGCACTGTAAAGCGAAAGATGCCCGAGTTGGGGCCTACAGACGTGCTGGTGCGCATGAAAGCCGCCTCCTTAAATTACCGAGATTTGCTCGTTGCAACAGGCAGATACCGCAAAGACCTGACGCTGCCGAAAATCCCGTTGTCCGATGGAGCCGGGGAGGTTGTCAGCGTGGGAAGCGCGGTCACTCGCTTTTCAAAAAGCGACCGAGTGTGCCCCAACTTCATGACCGGCTGGAACGCCGGACCAATCTCTGAGTTAGTGGTCCGAACCGACCTCGGCGGCGGCATCGACGGCGTGCTCACGGAATACGCTTCATTCAGCGAGCGTTCCCTCGTGCGCATTCCCGATCATCTCTCGTATGAGGAAGCAGCGACCCTGCCCTGCGCAGCGCTGACAGCATGGAATGGGTTGGTTGAACAAGGCAGGTTAATGGCTGGTGAAACCGTCCTAGTCATGGGCACAGGTGGAGTTTCGATTTTCGCTCTTCAGCTTGCTCGCCTCTGCGGCGCCGAAGTTATCGCCACTTCAAGCAGCGATGAAAAGCTCGAAAAATTGAAGAAGCTGGGCGCACGCCATGCAATCAACTATAAGAAGGTCCCGAATTGGGAGAAAGAAGTCGTCAAAGCCACCTATGGAAAGGGCGTCGATCATGTCATTGAGGTAGGTGGGGCCGGAACCTTGGAAAAATCGGCGGTGTGCGTCAAATTGGGCGGCCACATAAGCCTCATTGGCGTGCTGGCAGACCCCAAGGACGCAGGCAATCACGCAGTGCATTTGCTCATGAAAGCCGTGCGTTTGCAAGGCGTCTTCGTCGGATCGGTCGAGATGTTTGAGCGCATGAACAATGCTATTAGTCTGCACAAGTTAAAGCCAGTGATTGACAAGACATTTGCAGCGAAAGACATCTCCAAAGCTTTAACCTATCTGCAAAGTGGTTCGCACTTTGGAAAAGTGGTCATCACCATTTAGATGGCTTCGGTACAAACACTTTCACGCGTGATTTTCAACAGGCGCACTGGCCAGCACGCCCATACGCGGGAACTTTTGCACGCCGGACACATCTATTGTAGAGATTCCAGTTGACTTGTTGGAAGACTCTTTAAGAAGATCATAGTAGCGGCCTTTTCGCGTGCGAGGTTCTCTCATTGGGTGTTTAGCGTAAATCAGCGTACTCTAGACTTAGTGGCAAGAAAGAAAATTTCGATTGCATGATACAGAATCCCATTTCAATTCTGATAGTTGACGACAATCCGCTCGACGTGCAATTCATTGAGCGAACCCTCAAGCAGTCGAGTGCCGATCTTTTTAAAACCGAATGCGTCACCACGCTTCAGGAAGCGATAAAGGCTCAACAGAATAATCGATACGATTTGATTATTTTGGATCTTTCGCTTCCTGATTCGCGTGGGCTGGAAACATTCGCAAGTGTTCACTGCAATTGCAACGGCACACCAATTGTAGTGCTCTCGGCAATGGACGACCAATCAATAGCACTAAAGGCGGTTCACCTCGGAGCGCAAGATTATCTAGTCAAAGGTCAGGTTGAAAGTGCGCTGCTTTTGCGAGCGATCCACTACGCAATTGAAAGAGCCAGTGCAGACACAAGGATAAAACACTTAAATGAAAGCCTCTCGAAACGCGTCCTAGATCTCGCACGTGCTAACGAGGAACTCGATGCTTTGACACACTCGCTCGCGCTTGCAAGAGACCACGCTTTGCAAGCCTCGAGCTTCAAGTCGGAATTCGTGGCAAGAATCAGCCACGAAGTGCGTACGCCATTGACGGCAATTATGGGCACGCTGGAACTCCTCTCGGATACAAACCTGACTGGCGAGCAAAAAGAATTCTGTGATATTTTGACCGACTCTGCTGCATCGCTTCTCAACATCGTGAATGAAACCTTGGATTTCACAAAAGCCGAAGCAGGAATGATCAAGCTCACCATGCAAGACTTTTCACCAACAACTCTGGTGGAGGGAACAGCAGACATATTGGCTCCAACAGCTCGCAAAAAACGCCTGCGGCTGATGACCTATGTAGATCCGGCCATACCACCATTCATGCACGGTGATCCGGTGCGCCTTAGACAGATTCTTCTCAACTTCGCGAACAATGCGATCAAATTTACCGACAGAGGTCAAATCGTAATTCGCGCAACTCTCGAAGCAGTCAATGAACCCATCTACACAATTCGTTGGTCAGTCACCGATAGTGGTATCGGTCTGTCGCCTGAGGCGCAAAGTAAGTTGTTTCATCCATACGTGCAAATAGACAACACGCCGGCAAGAAATCCTGAAGGCACCGGTCTCGGACTCTCCATTTGCAAACGGCTCGTAGACCTTATGGATGGTCAAATCGGAGTTCAATCACAGCTCGGTAAATCATCAACATTCTGGTTTTCTGTAGGTCTTTTGTGTTCGGCAGTGCCTGGCATTCAAACAGTTCGTACACAAGAAATCATTCAAATCGGAAATGCAGATCGTACTCGTGTGCTGATCGTATCTGATGACACGGCATCTCGCGAGATACTGCATCAGTATGTAAGAGCGAATATGATTGAAGACGGTTGCGCTGCCCATGCAGACGAAGCACTATTTTTGCTCAATAAGTCACATGAGACAGACAATCCATACACTGTAGTGATTTTGGATCTCAATTCAAGTCCGTCTGAACGAGCGCGATTTTTGGAAGAGATCAAGGACAACCCACAACTTTCCGCAACAAAGATCGTCGAGATCACCGCATTTGAGCGAAATCCTACCGAAGGCGCGTTTGATCCCACTGACGTTCATTTGTGCCCGCCTGTGAAACGCACTTCGCTGAGTCGAGCGATCCTGCAGGCGACAACAGGTGCAGGTGCCAGACGCGAATCTCATCCATATGTGCCGTCGCACACTTCGATGAATGCGGGCAACCATATTCTAATTGCAGAGGACAGTCCGACATTGCAAAGAGTGGCAAAATCGATGTTGGAGAAATTGGGCTTCACGGTGTCGGTTGTATCGACAGGAAAGGAAGTAATCGAGGCCTTCAAGAATCAGGCGTTTGCCGCCATACTCATGGATTGCCAGTTGCCGGAAATCGACGGCTGGGATGCAACACGTCGCATACGTGCAATCGAACAAGCAACAGGCGGACACATTCCAATAATCGCCATGACCGGAGCAGCAGAAGAAAGCGACAAAGAGCGCTGCCTCAATGCCGGCATGGACATGTATCTTAGAAAGCCCGTGACAATGCAGTCGCTAGAAGAAACACTGTCTAAGTTCTCATCGGTAACAATTAAGAGCTGAGCGCAGACTCTTTTCCCGACTAACTGTCTAGAGCGTTCGGTCTAGAGGCAAACCGGATCTTTAGCCGAAGCGGAAATTCTGCTCAAACCTTGCTCGAAATCATCAATCAGATCTGCGTAGTCTTCGATTCCAACCGATAGTCTGATCAACTCATCGGAGATGCCGACTAATCTTCGATCTTCAGGCGACATGCCCACATGGGAAGTGGTTGCAGGTCTGGTGGCAAGTGTCTCTACTCCACCAAGACTGGGAGCACACGCCGCAAGTTCGAGCGATGATATCAACTGATCTGCAATTTCAGAGCCGCTCACTTTCAGTTCAAAACTAAGCACACCACCAGAGCCAAGAAATAAACGACTGGCCCGCTCAAACTGCGGGTGTGTCGGCAAACCCGGATAATTGACTCTACCTACAGCTGGATGTCGTGAAAGAAACTTCGCCAACGCAAGCGCGTTTTCATTGTGCGCTTTCATGCGAAGCGAGAGGGTTTTCATGCCGCGTTCAAGCAAGTAAATGACATGGGGGTCCATACATCCGCCCAGGTGATTCAGGAATTTTCGGGTTGCAAAAACGAGATCTTCACGACCGATAATGGCACCACCCACGATATCGGAGTGACCATTCAAATACTTTGTGCAACTATGAAGAGACAAATCGAAACCAAGATCGATCGGTCTGAAGTTGATCGGGCTGGCGAAGGTATTGTCGATGATGGAGACAAGTGCATTAGTCTTTGCAAACTCGACTACCGCTTCCAAATCGCAGATTTGCAAAAGCGGGTTCGCGATTGTCTCGACATAGATCGCCTTCGTGTTCGGGCGAAGCAAGTCTCGCCATGAGTCAGGATCATTATTGTCGATGAAGTCGAACTCGATTGCGTAGTCGGGCAAATCCTTGGTGACGAGATCGAACGTGCCACCGTACAAGCAGTCTTGAATAAGCAGATGATCGCCTGCCTTCAATACGGTAAGCAACGTAGTGGCAATCGCCGACATACCGCTGGAGGTAACCACCGCCGCTTCCGCATTTTCGATTGCAGCCAGTTTTTGATGAACGGCTAGGTGGTTTGGCGTGTTGTTGAGCCGAATGTATCGAATGTCGTGATACTCAGCCGGCCCGCCATATTCGAATGTAGACGACTGGAAGACGGGCATCGAGACCGCACCTTCAATTCTAGGGTGAGGCATTCCCGCATGAATTACCTTTGTTGCGATT
The DNA here is from genome assembly GCA_964503045.1 of uncultured Candidatus Obscuribacterales bacterium. Lineage (GTDB taxonomy): Bacteria > Cyanobacteriota > Vampirovibrionia > Obscuribacterales > Obscuribacteraceae > CAYZJR01. The sequence goes on along the minus strand of CAZCZI010000008.1, from coordinate 46,626 downwards.
CTCATTGATGGATCCTTTCTGATCTGTATCCCTAGGCTTTAGCTGCTACTGCAGTATTTTCACTTTCCGAAGATGTTTTTCCATTGCCGGAATCAACTTTGTCTAACGCTTGAGCTGCCAATTCCAGGCGCCTATACTCACGGCTCAATTGGAAACCACAATAGAACCAACCGAGGGCTGCTGCGCATCCGAGTCCAAGCACGCCCATCGTTCCCAACCCAAAAATCGTGTTGACCACAAAAATACCGAGACCTGCGAGCCCACGTGCAAACCGGTAGCAGAACATTTCAATTACCGGTTTAACCGAGTAGAGAACTTCCCTGCTTGTTACTGTGTAAGTCAGCTCTTTAGCGGCCTTGAACCATGAATGGCGAATCGCCTCATCAGAATGGAAAATGGCAATAATCAAAAACGGATTTGGGAAAAACGCAAATGCGATCAGTCCAAGCAAAATGACGCCCGCCGATGAGGTGAGAGAGAAGGCAGTTCCAAATCGCTTGAGCACTGCCGACACCACGAAGAGCTCGACGCCGAATTCACAGATTCCTCGCCACTTCTCAAGGTCGGCGTCGAGGGCTGCGATTGCATCTCGTCCAGTCGCCATGTGCCGCAAGATATCGTTATAGATGAATTGCACCATGTCAGGCACAACTCTTTCAAATGCCACCAAAAGCACGAGGAAGAGAAGCAAACGATTATTGACGATCACCGAGACCATGGTGCTCATCTTCGACATGTCGCACTGTTCGGCGTCTACCGCCGGTTTTCTAGGAGGAGGCGCGTTATCGTTGACGCGTTCGAGCACAAGAAAGATAGCGAGTGTGGCTGCCACAATTCCGGCTGCAACCAACAGCATGTTGGTTGCACCCAGACCTTTTACGAGCGCTGAAGTCAATGAACTTCCCAGAACAGCTCCAAGCCCGCCTCCTGCTGCCAGTATTCCGAACAAGCTCTTGGCGCGACCAGACTTAAAGAGATCGTTGGCGTACATCCAAAACAAAGTGACGCCCATAATGGAAAAGACGTCCAACCAAACCCAGAAAACGCCGGATGCAACCGCGGATTCAAATTTGAATATCTGCCACCATGCAATCAGGTTGACGAAGAAGATACCGTATATGGTGCCGATCAACTTCTTGCGAGGAAGATGAGCAAACTTCGAATAAAACCAAACCACGACGCCAGTTATGAGTGCGGTTCCAATATAGACCAACGGCATATACTCATTGCCGAGCCCGTCCAGCACCAATCCACGACGAATCGGTCTCAAAACGTAGTAAACGCAAATGAACAGAAACAGCCATGTGAACATGAGGGACGTTTTCAACCGTTCGCCGGGTTGAACGTCGAGAAACAGATTTACAACTTCCTTGAGACTGACAGCCTTCGACATACTCAACAGCCACTCATCATGCCAACTCTGCGGAATCCCTATATTCTATATATGCCAGCGCATGCTAACAGACACTATACACCCGCCCCGCTTGGAAACATTGAATGGCGTTCACTTTCAGCATTTTTTGAGGTTTATGAGAGCGAATCAATACAAAGTGGTTCGAAGACATTACAGAAACGCTACTTTTGCTGAAATAAAGCTCAAAGCTGCAAACGATAGCCGCGACTCATGCCAAACTTTTGATGTTCCAACCTCAAAAGGAAGGCACCAATGTCCAGCTCAATCTCCGGCAAGCTTCCACCTGGTCCTCCTTCAGCAGGCTTTCTCGGTCTGGATTTCGTCACCAAGTTCAAGAGCGACCCTTTAACCACCGCCATGAACTTGAAGCGCGAGTGGGGCGATTTCATCTGCATCAAGGTTGGTCCTCTCCACTGGTTCATGCTCAGCCATCCCGACCAGGTCAAAGAGGTTTTTGTCACCCGGCATCGCGAGTTCGGCAAAACCGATCGGTTTAAACAAGTAATCTCCAGCGTGGACGGAAACGGGCTCGTTGTGAGCGAAGGCGACTTCTGGCTGAAGCAGAGGCGAACCATTCAACCGATCTTCCACCACGATCGTCTCAGCACATACACCAGCGTGATCACTCAAAAAACACATGATGCGCTCAACACCTGGAAACCTGGTCAAAAGCTGGACATAGCAAGCGAGATGACGCAGCTCACGTTGAGAGCGATTTCAAAGATTCTCTTTGGTCTCGATGTCAACGAAGAAGCTCACGCACTAGGAGACGCCGTAACCACAATCTCGCAAGTGCTTTTGAAAGAATTTTCGGACATTTTCTATCTGCCTGACTGGTTGCCGATTCCCTCAAAGAGCCAGAAAAGGAAGGCAACCGAGACAATCGACTCGTTTATTCAGAGGGCGATTCACGCGCATCAAAGTCCAAATAGTGGTAGCGCATCCGATGGCGACTCCAACCATGGCGGAAATGACTTACTCGCGATGTTGTTGTGTGCCAAAGATCCTGAAGGAGACGACCAGCTCATGTCTCTACAGCAAGTGCGAAATGAGGCCATCACATTGTTCAACGCCGGTCATGATTCAACCGCCGCGGCCTTGTCTTGGACATGGTATTTGCTTATGAAAAATCCGGACGTTTACGAAAGAGTGATTGCTGAAGTCGACTCGGCGCTGGCAGGCGAAACTCCAACATTCAAGTCTTTGTCTTCTCTCAAACTTACCAAGGCGGTGGTTAAAGAGGCTTTGCGTCTCTATCCGCCGGCATGGGTAATACCAAGGAAGGCACTGAGTGATACGGAGATTTCCGGTTACCGAATTCCGAAAGACAGCATCTTGAACTTCTTCTGCTACGTCACGCAGCGAGACGAAAGGTTCTTCCCTGATCCTGATTCTTTCAGGCCCGAGAGATTTCTTCCCGAAAATGAACACTCACTCAATCAATTTGCCTTCTATCCATTTGGATACGGTCCGCGCGGATGCATCGGCAAAGATTTAGCACTTATGGAAATGGAACTGGTTGTGGCAATCGTCAGCCAAAAGGTAAAATTCCAACTGGCGTCTGCCAACGAAGAAGTCAAACCCAACCCGTTGGTGTCGCTTGAACCCTTAGGTGGCATAAACGCAATCGTCGTCGCCCGCTAGTCATCAACACCAACGAATAAGAGGATAGTGATGGATACTGAACACGTCGAGCCCATTGAAGATGTTGAAACCGAGTTGAATAAATGCGTCGACACCATGGAGACGCGCCAGCAATTTGCACATTTTCTCAAGCTTTTGTGCATTGATTTCGAAGAAAATCAGGAAGAGTGGGAGCACCAAGATATTCACTCTTTTCTTTATGCTCTTTTGGATTACGCAACCAATGCCGAGCAATACACAACAGAAAGCGGAGTCGTAATTGATCCCGACCATGTATCATGGAGATCATTTGCAGAAATGCTCAGCTGCGCCAGAAGTTATTAACGTTGGTTTGAATAAAAAACTATGAACAAGTTGTTGATTGCAATTTTGGGTTCCATTTTGAGCTGTTCCATCCTGTTGATTTTCTCACCAAGTGCCATGAGCCAAAACACCAAAGTCGAACAAACCACCGACAAACAGAAGGTTTGGATCATCGACAAAATGAAGGAACATGTGAAGGTGATCTCTTTGCGCAATGGAAAAGCACACTTCGAATCAGACGGCTTTTTCCATTCGGGTGATGCTGATATGGCAAAGACATTCGATAAAGCAACGGGTGAAGCTTTCAGTAGTGGCGCAGATCACCATTCATCTCTGATGTTGAAAGTGACTAACATCTCCAAAGAAAAAGGCGTGACCATCTCGTATTTGAGCAAGTTCAATCACAAGTCGTTCGGAAAAGATTTGATAACAGAAGACAGGGGAGAATTTACTCTCCCCTGGAAATAACGGCGCATCTCTTTAGAGTCGCTTATCCGATGTAGTCGCTGAGAGTCTCATCGCTTGTGCGTTGACGCAGCTTCCTCATGGCTTTGATTTCGACTTGTCTGACGCGCTCTCGGCTAATTCCTAACTTGCGTCCGGTTTGCTCCAGAGACAATGGCGTTTGATCGTCCAGTCCGAACCGCAATCCAATCACTCCTCGCTCGAAGCTAGTCAAACAAGACAACAGCTTGCCGACGTGGCGCGAGGTAAGCTCTTCTTCCGCTTGTTCTTCCGGAGCGGCTTTGTCGCTCGAGATCATTTCGGCAAAGGAAGTGTCTTGCTCGGCTCCAACTTGAGCGTCGAGTGAAACGAGCTGTTTGTTGGTGCTCAGAATGTATTCAACGCGCTCAGGTGCGAGCTTGGCGGCTTGTGCAATTTCATCGATTGTCGGTCTGCGACCGAGATTGGCGAAGAGTTGCCTTGCGATGCGTTTGAGTTTGAGCACCATTTCATTCATGTGAACAGGCAAACGAATCGCTCGCGATTTATCTGCAATCGATCTTGCCACCGCCTGTCGAATCCACCAACTTGCGTAAGTCGAGAATTTGAAGCCCCGGTCGGGATCGTATTTTTCGACAGCACGCATGAGTCCCAGACTTCCTTCTTGAATCAAATCAAGAAACGGCAATCCTTTGTCTCGATATTTTTTGGCGATGCTGACCACCAGACGGAGGTTGCTTTGAATCAATCTGCGTCGGGCAACGGCATCTCCTTTTCGGGCGGCTCGAGCCAATTCAATTTCTTCTGCGCCACTGAGCAATTTGTAGCGTTTCAATTCTTTCAAATAGTCAGTAAGTGCATCGTCTGTGCCTCGGGCGCCAGCATATGACTTGCCGCCCTCAGGCTCGTCGGTTCGCGCGCTGATTGAAAATTCGGCGTCGTCCTCGATGTCCGACACGTCATTGGAATCGATAAATGCCTCTGCATCGAACTCTTGCGCGAGACCTTCTTCGTCTTTTATGACCTTCAGTCCTGGTTCATAATTTTTAGGTTTCGGTTTCAACATAATTCCCGCCTATTTTCTGGTTCCCTTGCACATTAACCCAACCGTCATAAGTGCCTGATGCTTATAGACGCGGCTACCAGACATATGTGTCCATCCCCCATAAATCTTCAAGTTTTCTTTCTTTTTTCTATGAGATCGTCGAGAGTTGATCTCACAATCGGGAATAGGATCTTCGGGTGCCCTTTTGTTTGGACTGGAGAGAGCTGTGACTGACCGCGACAAAAACAAATCTTCCGAGCAAGCTGTACTTCACGACAACACGATTTCGCCAAGAGACGACAGGCGTATTCGGGGAAAGGCTTTGAGGGAAGCGATTCCGCGGCAGAGCCACGCCGGATGGAAGGTCTCTCCCAACAGACCCGACCCCATTGACTTCCTCGAAAAGTCAAACGAGGGTAGGGTTCCCGAGCTCATCCCTCTGCGCTATGGGCGCATGATGCAGTCCCCGTTTACCTTTTACCGGGGCGCCGCTTCGCTTATGGCTTACGATTTGTCGACCACGCCTTATATCAAAGTGCGCGTTCAGGTCTGCGGGGACTGTCACCTTCTTAATTTTGGCGCGTTCGCCACACCCGAACGCAACATCGTCTTCGATATCAATGACTTTGATGAGACGCTGCCGGCGCCTTGGGAATGGGACATTAAACGATTGGCGGCCAGCTTCGTTTTGGCGGCCCGCGAAAACAAGCTGAAGCCAAAAGCCGCTCTTGAGTGTGCCGAAGCGGTTGCACGAACTTATCGCGAAAAGATGGCTGAGTTCTCCAAAATGAGCATCCTTGATGTTTGGTACCAGAAGGTCGACTGGCACAGCCTGATCGAAGAAACCATCGATACTGGTCTTCACCGCCAGCTCAAAGGTCAAGTAACCAAAGAAAAGAAGAAGACTATCGCAGAGTACTACTTTCCGAAGATGACCGAGAAAGTCGACAATCAGTACCTCATCAAGGACAGCCCGCCTCTTATCTATCACTTACCGGGCAAAGAACATGGCATCTATAAAGATAAGGTCAAGAACGCTTTCGAACTCTACAAAGAGACTCTGCAAGACGACAGAAAGCGACTTTTCGATCGCTACAAACTGGCAGACGTAGCAATAAAAGTAGTAGGCATCGGCTCCGTAGGCACCCTCTGCGCAATCGCGCTTATGCTTGCGCCTGATGATGAACCTTTGATTCTGCAAATCAAGGAAGCACGCCCATCAGTGCTCGAAGAATTTGCAGGCAGAAGCACGTTCGAGAATCACGGGCAGCGCGTTATCGCCGGGCAACGAATCATTCAAGCCGCCAGCGACATCTTCTTGGGCTGGATGAAGTTCGACGACGGCAAACACTTCTATATTCGTCAATTGCGAGACACAAAGGTGAAACCAGATCCCCTGCAATGGGGGCCGGCTCAGATGGTCGAAATTGCGCAGGTGATGGCGACCATTCTTGCAAAAGCTCATGCTCGCTCGGGAGATGCAGCGCTTTTGAGCGGCTATCTGGGAAACAGCGATGTCTTCGACAAAGCGATTGCCGACTTTTCCGTTGGATATGCCGATCAAACCGAAAAAGATCACGCGGCGTTGGAAGCGGCAGTGAGGTCGGGTCGCATAAAAGCTCAAATCGAGTAACGAGTAACACATTCAAAACCTAATAACTGAGATTTAAGCTCTGACTGATGCTGCCTTTTAGGCTTCAAAAGAAGCCAAGTGCCGGCTGTTTCAGATGGAGAGTTTTATCTTTAGCTATAATTGCTGACTTCCGGCTGTCGTATACAGGTTTTGAGAATGCGATCAAGTAGATATCTTGCGTTCATTCTTTTGGCGTTAATAAGCATATTTGCACTCGCTACGTCATCTCTTGCAATCTCAAGCATTGCCTCGCCGCCAGTCGGTGCCGAGAGTCTCAACATGCAGATGAAAGATGCCAGAGGATATCTGGATCAGCTCATCGAAAGCGCTTCTCAACTGAACGACTATACGTTTGACAGTGAACTTCTCACCTACAAATCAGCGAAACCCTCGCAATCAAAAGGCAAGATGTTCTACAAAAAACATGATCTGGTTCGCGTAGAAGTCACCGACAACTCCTATAAAGCCGGTTCTGTGGTAGTCAGAAGAAAAGACGGCGTGGTGCGCGCGCAAGGTGGTATCAATCTTCTGTACATGAAAATGACGCTGCAGGAAGATTCTCGAATGCTGCGACTTCCCAATGGTTATCAAGTTTTGCGCTCGGACATTCACAGCTTGCTGTCAGATGTGAAAAGAGAGCTCGCAGAGAAGCAATTTTCGGTTAGAGTGACAACGACAACAACTCAAGTTGCAGGACAAAAAGCATTCGTGGTTGAGGAAGTCGGGCCTCAAGATACACTGGCCAAGCGAATTTACGTAAGTGCAGACTACAACGTTCCGATTCTCTGGGAAATTTACCAACAAGGTAAACTCTTTTCCAGTGTCAAGTTTCAGCACTTCCAACCAAACGTCGGACTGCAGGATGAACTGTTCAATTTGTAAGTTCTGTGCATAACCTAAGAGGATTTAGGGTTTGAGATTAGCAATCAAAAAAGCGACCGCAACGGTTCTTTTGACAATGCTCGCCTGTGCTCCTGCAATTGCCCAGACGGCTCTAGCAGAGAATCAAACAGCATCGCCACGACTTGAAGCAAGCGCCGGCGGCGAATCTGCACAGGAGCTGACTCTGGGAGATTTGCGAGACGCAGGTCTTGCAGTCGAGCGAATTCGCCAGCAAGCAATCAACGTATATGTTGAAGCCAGACGCAAACCGGTGTCACCAACCACGGCGCCACAACTTTGCGATCCCCGCGAGATTCCAATTAAAGAGAGTGGAACGCATCTTCCTCCTCGGCGCGAGTGGTTGGTTTTCTATATGGGAACAATGGAGCCGATTATTCACTTGCTTGGCAAAGATGTAGATGACATCAGACTCGGCGTGCACAAGCTGGTAATACCCGAGAAGATCAAAAGCGACTTCAACCCACAATGGGAAGAGTGGACTGCTACAGTTGAAGACATGAACCATCACCTGTCGGCGCTTCTTGATCTGTTTGATGAGGCTAGCACCAAGGGTGATGCCATTGCCAAAGAAGCTGTAGCGATTTTTGATGACACAAAAAAGCTAGAGCATGTGCGCAGGCAGGTTTATGCCTCGATTCAAGAAGTCGAACAGAAGACGGCAAGCGAACAGAAAGCGGCAAGGCAAACTGTAAGCCGGCGCTAAGGCAAGCAGTGAGCCGACACGAGTCTCTCAGCCAGCGACAACAGTTGCGTGTCATTGCCGCGACCAGCCACTACTGACACTCCTGCCATGCCGATTTCTGACTTGACGGGAATCGTCACTTGCGGCAAACCACAGACTGTAGAAAGTGTACACAACTCCAAATTGCGCGCGCGATTCGCTGCCAACTCATCGTCTGAAGCAGTCAGAAGTGGAGGTAAGTCGCATGTTGTCGGAAACACGAGCACGCATCCGTCACCCATCAATGACGAAACAGCCTCCACTGCTCGCTGTCTAATCGACGCCGCTTCAGCCAACTCTTCGTCGGAAATGTGCTCGCACTTGTGAATTCTCTCGGCGATTCCAGGACCAAGCCGGGGTCGAAACTCCTTCAGCCATTGCCCGTGACACTGCCACACTTCTCGTCCTCTGATGTTGGTGAAGGCTTTGTTCATGTCAACCAACAACCCTTCAGGTAAAGAAACCGAGGCAACGTTTTTAAAAACGTCCTTTGCTTCGCGCACCAATTTAGCAGTGGCATTGCGAAACTCCTCACGGGCGATGTCCATGCAGTTAGTGACTATGAGTGCTGCTTCGGGCAGTTCCTCATCAATATGTTGATGCGGTGCCAGCTTCATCAAAACTCTGCCGCAAATTCGCAGCATCTCCGGCGTTTTTGCAAACCAGCCAATCGTATCGAATGACGGTCCCAGTGGTATCACACCGTCAACCGGAATACGCCCGTGCGTTGGTCGAAAGCCAAAGAGTCCGCAATAACTGGCAGGCACTCTGACACTGCCGGCCGTATCGGTACCCACCGAGAAGTCACACAACCCAGCCGCCACCGCCGATGCAGACCCTGATGAAGAGCCGCCTGGAATGCGATCGGGGTATTGGGGGTTTATTGGTGTGCCATAATGCACGTTGATGCCGTCGAGGCTGAATGCAAGTTCGTCGCTGCATGACTTTCCAACCAATGTAGCGCCTGCATCCAACAGACGTTTCACGGCTGGTGCCGTTTGATGAGCTGGTTCATGGGTCATCAACCAATCGGGATTGCCGGCTCCTGTAACATAACCTTCAATGTCAATCATGTCTTTCGCCACGAAGGTACGTCCGAACAATAATCCCTGATGGGCCGTCTGCACCAAAAGGTTTTCGATGATTCCATCATACGGAGGTCGAGGTGTGTCGTTAGAACTCAAGAATCACCTCACATTTTTCCAGTCTTTGCCTTGGCAACTTTCTTGTTGTTCAGAGGAGGCGACTGCCATTCATCTCTGAAGGTCGAGTTGAGCCTTTCTTCGCCAATTCGCGCTACAAAGGCGGCTCGTTCCTGAACAGTCATTTTGTTTACGGTCTCATGCAACATTTCAAGATCAGCCATTTCTACCGACAACTCCGCCAATGTTTGTCTGTCGGCATCCGTCAAAAGTTCTTCTCCTTTTAAATAAATTCCGGCTGCTTTTTTCACGACCGCCGGCAGCTGTTGGGTTTCTTCGATGGCTTCACCGGCGGTAACATAAGGCTCATTCAAGGCAAAGAAGTAGTTCATCGAGAAGACATCTGATGCCGACATAGACCGCAACAAGCGCATCAACTGTTGATGAACTGCTTGCGAATCGCCAAGCGCTTCCTCTGCGGCAAGAAGTTGGCGAAGCGACCCTGCAAAATCAGTGCCTTCACTGTGGCATGTAAGCAATGCAAGCAGTTCTTCTCTTATTGGTCCCGGAGAGATTCGAGCAATGATTGCCGCTTCCAGTCGAGCACCGCTGAGTTTCTCATAGGCAACCGTAATTGCTTTGCGCTCGGCTACATTCAACTGCTCGAGCACCGCTCGTACAGTGTCTAGCTCTCCGTCATCGCTCTCCAATGATTCAATGAGTCTTTGCGCAGCATCATTCAGTTCATCGACATCGACTGGTGCCTTGAGTTCCACCAACCGTCCGTCAGCACTCTTTGTAAACTGACGGCCACATTCCGAACTTTGCGGGTTGAGATCTGTCAAGGTTTCAGATCCGTCCAAACCGTAAACAGTCTCTGAAAGCTCTTGCAGATCAAAAAGCACGGGCGCGCCGTCTGGATTGAGTCGAACCAAACCAGTCCACGTGTCGTCTCCTGCGATGTTCCACGTCACGTGATCTTCGGTGACCATAACAATGCCGTCGGGTCTGGTGACTGACGATATCAATGAATGATCGTCATAGCCGAATTTGTAGATTTCTCCTTTCATCGTAACTAGTTGCACCAAGCGGCTGCGTGAATCGTACAACATCATGCTACCCTTGCTTCTTATCAATCGAAAGCCATCTGTGTAGTAGTCGATTTCACCTGACGAATCTTTCCAGGTGAAGATTCCATCGTCGGATACCCAGGCTTGTCCCACCTGCGCTGATCCTCGCTCATCGACCCACTTGGAGCCATCTTTGCTCGTCCAGACTCCAGTGTTGTCGGCAAATGCCACCAGCCGTCCCGAGCTGTCATAAGAGAAGGATCTAACGATGCCTGCTGCATTTCTGACTTCTTGCACGACTAACGAGTCGGAAAGAATCATGCGCGATCCATCCGGGCGGTGGACAATAACTACTCCGTTTTCCGTATCTTGATAGGCAAATTCTGCACTCGATTGAAGAACTTCCGGTTTTCCTTTGAGAGTACGACCTGTTTCCTTACCGTTTTGAACTTGAGTCCACGCCTTGCCTTTGAGGCGATACGAATCGAAAAAGGTTCTATTGGCATCGGTGCTGGAGAAATTTGTCAACTCGCCTTCGTCGTCATATTCGAACTCTCGCGTACTTTCATCGGGATAAGTAACATGCGAGACGAGCCCGTGACCATCGACAACAACTACAGATCGGTCGGGGTTCGTCACTGTAACGCCACCTTCGAGTCGCTTTGCCACGATAGATCCATTTGCAGAAGCTGTCACCGGCTTGCGACCTTGTTCTCTAAAAATGATTTGACCGGAGGGTTGGACGCTGACTTCTCCGTGCCAACGATCGTTGTCCGAGAAGTCACTTCGCTTCCAAGTCGCGCCTTGCTCGCGAGTCCAACTGACTCCGTTGTAGACAAAGCTTTTGATTTGCGAACCTTCCCAAGTAAATTGCCACACGCCTGGTATCGCTCTTGGTGTAACACTCTCAACTACTCCGGCTGCATTCATTACGACGCGACTGAGGTCAGGATTGAGAATAGACTTCGAACCGTTGGTGGCGATAGTTATTATCGAGCCATCTATTCCTCTCATCGAAAGAGTGCCGTTTTGATCGACGATGACTTCGCCGTCAAAGCGCAGCGAATCGACATCTATTGGATTTCCTGAATCATCAACCACCAACCATTCAGTTGAAATGGTGTTGCGCCAGTTGGCACCATCGGGGGTGCGCATCCCTGTCAACTTTCCATGTTCGTCATAGGACAAAGTGGTTGAGTTCTGATTGGAGTAAGCAATCTTCTGGACACGCCCACGCTCGGATGTCACAGCCGATCCATCGCCGGGTAAAAACGTCGTCGCTCCATCCGAGCGTTCGATCCTTATCGTTCCTTCCACAACATCTTCAAAGCGCAGGTTGCCGAACTCATCAAGACGCACCACTCCGGTCAAAACATTTCCTGTAGGTTGTCCGGCGGCATCGTAATGCATCCAAAGGTCGGCAGCAGTCCTAATCCAACTGTCGAGATAACTCATCTTTCTGTCTTGGTAGACGATTTCTTTTAGTTCGCCTTGCTTGTCGTATCGCAGAAGTCGAGTTCTGCCACCTGGGTAATCAATCTGCTCTCGTAGCCTCTGACCTTTCTTTGGCGCCGGCGGGCCATCATCAAGGTTGGCAGCTTTGACGATAAGGTCTTCAATTCCCAGAAACATACGATTCGGAGAAAACTCACCTGTGTATCTGCCTGGCTTGGAGAGTTCCTTTGACTTACCCAAACCGCTTGCCTTGCCTCGAGACTGCGCCAACTTATTGAAGTTGGGCGTGTCTCCGGCGGTTTTGCGTTTGTCGTGTTTTCGTTCTGTCATTGGCTTTCCGGCTTTCCAAGGACCCCAAAGGTGAGGTCGAATCGCATCTGCCACAGATTAATTCAGGCGAAAAGGCGTAGAGCTAAGGATTATAACCTCTTTCCCGCATCAGTGAGGCGGGTCTGAGCATTCTCTTGGGAAGCCATGCATGCGTAACCTACGTAGGGTTTCGTGATTTCCGCATTGCTTGAAATCCTGCTTGGTCTTAACTTAACCTTCAAGCTCCTTGAATTCACACCACTACACACGCCGCACGGCTGCGAGGCACATCATGGGTTCTGAACTACAAGCTCTCGAACGCGTTGAACGCACCGGCGAAAAGCCGAACGAGACTCAAAAGGCATTTCAAGCCGAGTATCTGCAACTGGTGCAAAACAGACAACCGTCGGGCGGTGACCAACAAATAATTATTCTGGGTGCATCCGATAAGACTTCCGGTACGCCAGACAAGCCGGCAAAACAAGGACCGGAGACTCCGATGGACCGCCTTGAGAAAGCCGCTGAAGAATATATGAAGACGGGCAAGTTGACTCCCGAACTCAGAAAGAGATTTGAGGGTGTTGTCGCCGAGTCCGACAAAGGACCATCGCCACGAATTCCGGTACTCGAAAAGCAAATTCAAGGTTTGGCCGACGAGGCGAAAGCATATTTCACGCAAGAGAAACAGCAAGAAGCTAAGACCTTACAGGATGACATTAATACTCAGGTTTCGTCTCTCAGCGAACAAGAGCAGCAGGGTCTGAAGCTGATGCTCTTCATGCGTGCGTTGACGCCGCCCGATGAACGCAAAGAGATGGATGACGCCATAGAAAAGATGGTCCCCGGCTTGATGGACAAGTCGAAAAAATTGGAAGCCGTAATGGGGCCGGTGCGCGAAAAATACAAAGAAGCAATGTCGATTCAAGAAGAAATTGAACTGGAAAAGAAAGCCAATATCATGTCGCGTGTGGTCTATGCGGAAGTGCTGCTCGATGCAGGCGATGAAAAGGGTGCCCAGAAATTGATCAGAGAGGCAGCCGTAAAAGACCAAAAGCTTCTCGATAGTGAATACTTTGTAGATCTGGCTGAAAGAGCAGGTCTGGAAAGAAAGATGTTGATCGTTCTTCAAGCCTGACCACGACCGATCAAGTTGAGAACATGCATAAGTGCGAATTGAGACGTGCATGCTTTATACTTGCACGATGCTTTCATTAACGACCACAATCTCAAATCCAAAAGCGATTGCCCTTTCGCTGGCAATCTTGAACATGTTGACCGTAGCAACGGCCATGGCACAGCAAACAACGGCGTCCGGTAGCAGCATCACAGCGTCTATTCAGGCGCTGGATGATCCCAAAGGCTACTTGAAGGCAGCTGATGAGGGCCTGAAGCTCGGTCAAAGTTCGCAAGTAGAATCGATGGTGACGCAAGCGTTGAAGACAGAGAAAGGATTCAGCGCACAGCAGCGAGCCTGTCTCAACGAGCGCCTCGGCGAGGCCTATCTTTGGCAAGGCAAGTTTAAGCAAGCCGCACCGCTATTTAAGCAGGCGCTTGCGACGCTCAAAAAGACATCTCCGACATCAGCACAAACAGCAAGAGCACTCGAAGGTCAAGGTTGGCTGCAGCAGCTGCAAGGCGACTTGTCGGGCTCCGAGAACTCTTGTGTGGAAGCTCTGGAAATTTATAGAAAGTCCGAACCGAACGGCGGCGATTTAACTGCTGATGGGTTGGAACATCTTGGTTGGTTGATGGAAGAGAAAGGACTGATTCCCAAGGCCGTCGAATTCTATCGCGAAGCGCTCTCCATGCGAAACGTCGTCAATGGCGTAGATAGCCTCGACACCGCCAATACAATGGAGTGGTTGGCTGATGCTCTCATCAAAAGTGGCAAGGCAGACGAAGCACAAGGACTGTTTCAAACGGCAATGAAGACCAAGCAACGGTCGAATGCATTGTACTCTTCGTTTACCCCCCACAGCGTCGAAGACACTGTCTATTACCGATATTTCAACGGTTCGCCGTTTTGCGCACGCGGATTTGGCGGCGGCAGCCTCACCGAAAAGATCGCTGCCGGCGGCGTAATTGTTGAAGCCAGCATTTCGCGCAGACTCGGCGACTTTGCAAAAAGCATGCGTGTAAATGTGCGGGTGACCAACAACTCGAGCCAGCCAATCAACATACTCTCTCAACCACCGTCGTTTATCGCATTGAAGCCGAATCCCGGCGTCATCTCCTTGCTTGATCCCCAGGAACTTGCAGCAAAAGTCGAGAAAAAGGGGAAAAGCAAAGCCAATTGGACAATGTTCTGGGGCGGGCAAGCAACAACGACGGCCACGACTACGGTGATAGGAAACGGCATGATGCCCTACCCTTACATGGGCGGCTATGGTTGGGTGCCACCTAACTTCGGCTACGGAGGCGGATTTATGAACTCCAGCCGAGGCGGTGACATGACAATCATGAATACCTCCATGCCCGATTGGCAAGCACGTCAAAGAGCCTATGAAAAGGCCGCTCAGCTTACAGCGAAGGCGACTCAGTCAGCCGACGAGATTCGGCAAAGCGCTCTTGTCTCTGCGACCATTCCACCGGGTGGCACCATAGACGGTGCACTGGATTTCGATGACGTGAAGTTCGATCAGGCTGCATTTAGATTTCCAATCGGCAAGGCGACCTTCCAATTCACGTTCGACAGAAACGCTCAATAAAACTGGTTGCTAGTTGAGACGCGTCAGGTAAAGCAGGGCTCCCATACCAAACACAAGCACCAGCGCCTTGATATCGGTCGATTCAATCATGCCGCGCATGTCCGGATACCAGAGGGCCAGCGCACATCCAAACACTATTGCTACAGAAATGAATACAGTAAGCCCGCGGCTTGTCTTTTTCGCCAGCGGAATCAGTACCGCAGAAGGAAGCACAATGAGAACTATGCCGACAACTTCAACCAAGAAACCAAGCCATGGTTTTGGATGGGCAAACGCGAGTGCGACCATCAAAAGAAAAGCGACCCCCAAAGGAATCTTTTTCTCCCAAACTTTCGTTTTCAAAAGCTCGAGTCCGTTCACCAGCGCCCCCCTATAACCATCCTAATCTCTCCACCGCAATCAGTCCAGCCCGCCCCTTCACTTGATAACCTTATTTACCCTTCTGCTGGTGAACAGCGATGTCGAATGTAGACAGCAACATTGACGCAACTTTGCGCCTGGTTATCGAAGCAGAAATTCGTTCGGCACCCAATGAGAGCTCGACCATTTCTGAATCGTCGGCAGAGTTGACCTGCACGTTATCGTAAATTCTTTTGAGGGCTTGAAGAAAGTACTTTGCGTCGAATGACTTGAAAATGAGGTCATCGGCCCCACACGACAGAATTGGTTGAATGTCCGAGAGCTGAGTTAGAGAAACCATCAAAACGCAAGGCACCGCAGATAGCGCCGCTTCGGACTTCACCCGCCTGCAAAATTCATAACCGTCCACATCAGGCATGTTCACATCGACTAACACCAAATCCGGAGTCTGCGCACGCATCATGTTTAGTCCTTCTTCAGCGCTCATCGCGACTTCAGCGCCATAGCCGCCGGACTCGAGAATGCGTTTGATCATCTTTGCTTGTGTAGAGGTATCCTCAACAATCAACACACTAGACGTCATCGGGACTCCTTTTGAACTTTTCGTGGATTGTAGACGACCCTGTCGGCAACTTGTGACGCACATTTGGCTTCATCAAGTCGCAGATAATAGATGCGATTCCAGCAGGAGTGTGTGTGTAACAGACCGCGTTCAACTCGATTGCTTCGCGAGGCATTCCAAACACGACCGACGAGGCCTCATCTTGCGCAAAAGTGATTGAACCCGCCTCTTTCATGACTCCTAGCTCTTTGGCTCCATCGACGCCCATGCCACTAAGAATGATGCCGATTGAATTCTTGCCGTAAACATCCGCTACCGATCGAAACAAATGTGAAACCGAGGGTTTTGCGCCATTTTCAGGCGGTCCGTCGGTCACACTGATACGAGTCCCAGAGGATACTTCCAGGTGTTTTCCGCACGGAGCAAGGTAGGCACACCCCGGAGTTAGAGGCTCACCATCAACGGCGACTTTTACTTTCCACGAGGATTTTTTGCTAAGCCACACTGCCATGCCTTCAACGAATGCATCCAAAATGTGTTGCACAATCAAAATAGATGCGGGTATGTCGCTTGGCAGTTCGCTCAACAACGTCTTCAAAGCAAGTGGTCCGCCAGTTGATGCACCAACTGCTATGACGCTGAACCTCACTTCATCATCAGTACATTTTGAAGGAGCATGCTCATCACCACCGGATTTCTTTCGGCGACGCACCAATTTTACTTCCGACATCGATACCGCAGTATCGATCAGTTCGACGCAAAGCGTTTTGAACCGTGGATTAGATATATCGGTAGGTTTTTCAAGCGCCGAAAGGGCACCGGATTCGAGACACTGAAAGGCTAGATTCACGTCATTAGGTTGCCAACTTACGCTGACAACTACAATTGGCACCGGATTAGTCGCCATCACTTTTTTGGTAAATTCGGCGCCGTTCATTCTAGGCATGTGAATGTCGAGAGTAACCACATCGGGAGTCTGCCGCTCCAGAAACTCCAATGCCTCAATGCCATCAGATGCGGTGCCGATCACCGTCAAACGAGGATCACTGTTTATGATTCGCGAAAGCAAGACTTGAGAGGTCTTCGAATCTTCGACGATTAATACTTTGATTTGACCCATGCTTAGAAGACTCTCTTCACCACGTCCAACAAGTTGGTTTTATCGAGGGAGCTCTTCACGAAGTAAGCATCTGCTCCGGCCTGCACTCCTTTTTCTCGATCTTCCGTAGAGGCGCGCGATGTCACGAGAATCACCGGAATGTCTCTGAGATCTTTGTCTTCTTTGATCTTTGCAGTCAATTCAAAACCGTTCATCACCGGCATTTCAATGTCGGTGAGCACGACGTCCACTAAATGCTCTTTTAGCTTTATCAATGCTTCTTTACCATCGACTGCCATTTTTACGACATAGCCGGCCGGCTCCAATATATTCTTGAGCAGTATTCGCGCGGTCAGCGTATCATCAACAACCAAGACCACCTTCTTTTTGGCTTCGACTGTTTGCACTCGGGAAGGCACTTGTTGCATCATCAGGCGCGAGGCAGTCTTGAAGATGTCTGAGACATTCAGAACCGGCACGGGTTTTCCAGATCCTAAAATACATATGCCGGCAACATTTCTCACCCGAAGAAGCGGGCGTGTCAACTGCTTTACCAGCACTTCTTGCTCATCGAGTATTTCGTCGGTAATGATTGCCAAAAATCCTTCGTCGTATTCCAAAACGACGACCAAGCGAAACTCGTCTGCCGACCATTCATTCGAGATATCCGGAATATTCAAAATAGTCGTAAGTGGAAGAAGGGGAATGTTAGCTCCATCCACGGTGATGCACTGGCGCCCGTCGACTAACTCAATCTCATTGGGCAAAACTCTGAGCGCGCGTGCAACACTGACAGTCGGCAAAACCAGTGTCTGACCTCCCGAGCGCACAAGAATTCCTTTGAATGTGGCCAAAGTTACAGGCAGATCAAACCTTATGGAGGTGCCCTGATTGACGGTCGAGTCGACATGAATAGAGCCGCCAAGTCTCACCACTGTATCTTTGACGATGGACATGCCGAGACCACGACCAGAGATTTCAGAAACCGTCTTGGACGTGGATAGCGTCGGCGCAAAAATCAGCTTGAGGATGTCGTCTTTGCTCAACCCATTCACATCAGCCTCAGTTATGAGCTGCTTAGCTGTTGCGGCATCTTTCACTTTTTGCGGGTCGATTCCTCTGCCGTCGTCACTGACAGTGATTTGAACCTTGTTGCCTTCCAAATGTTCTACAACCAAAGTGACTTTGGCTGAGGCTGGCTTACCTAGAGCAATCCTGTCTTCAGGTGACTCGATGCCGTGATCGATGCAGTTTCTCAAGAGATGAACCAATGGATCACGAATTTGCACCAGTATTCGATTGTCAATTTGAATTTCGCCACCTTCTATAGCGAAGTCGACTTTCTTGTTCAAGTCCTTCGAGAGATCACGCACTAACTTGGTAAACCCGGCAAACAACGTTGAGCACGGCATTAAAAGAAGTCTTTTCGTTTCACTCAAAAGTGAGTCGACCAAAGTAGACGTCGTGCGCGTAGTGCTTTCAGACAAAAAGTTGAGTGACTGCGCTTGCCCCTCGAGCGTCTGATGAAACGCGTATGTGGACTCAATAAACTCCATAATCTTTTTCCAGCGATAGGTGACCTGCGCGCGCTGGGCAGGGTCTGGAATTGAACGCTCCAAAAGCGTTCGCATACTCTTAATGTCTGGATAGATTCTCATCCATTGACGCGTCCATGGATCGAGCGAGTCTCTCAATTCCAAACTCGTATTCGATTGTTGACGCACGAGTGCCTTAATCGACAGAAGTTCTTCAGCTTGGGTCAAAAGTGCATCGAGTTTCATCGCTGATACTCTGAGCGTATCGGTCGATCGCCTGTCGACGATCGGTTGCGCCGCACCGGCGTCAGCTAGTGCGTCCGATGCGGTATTTGATGATGCTGCCAACGCGACTTCTACATCTGGATTCAAAAGAATCTTTTCAGTTTTAACAGATGTTTCTGAAACAGTTTGCAGTTGAGCCTCCAATAGCTCTTCTAACTCTTTCATACGAGCCGGAGAGTTTCCCGCATGGACTTCGCAGAGCATCAGCATCAATCCATCGACACCGCGATGCAAACAGTCAATCAAGTGATCGTTGATTTCTGTTTTTCCATCCTTCAAGGCGACAAAGACGCTCTCCATCGCATGGCATATTGCCTCGACTTCCGGAAGATTCACAGCGCGAGCAGATCCTTTAATGCTGTGTGCTTCCCTAAACATTTTGTCGATTGCTCGAGCCTGAGAATAATTCGCTTCGAAACTCTTGTTCTCAACACTCAACAACACATCGATGATCGAGTGCAACTGCTCCTTCGCTTCTTCGACGAATGAGATTCGCAATTCCTTCAAAAAATCGTCATCTTCCATCATCAAGACAACTATACAACCTCTTCCTCTACCAAAAGCTCCTGCGACGTCACGATTTTTTGTACATCCAAAATTATGGCACCCGATAGGGTCATGCGCTGTGCAAACTTAGCATAGGGCGAGTCAGCTTCTACAGGCACCATTGTTTGCTCTCCATCTATGACACGCGCACCCAAAACATCATCAACCAGAATACCGATTTTGTTTTCACCCGCTTGCAATATAACCAACTTGTTGAACACCACGACTTTGCCGACGGACAGCCCAAGCACTTTTCTCAGGTCGGCCACAGTCACGACCTGACCTCTGACATTCACGATTCCCACTACCCAGGGTGGAGTGCACGGCACCGGTGTGACATCGCGCAAGACATGGACTTCGCTTACATTTGGAGCCTCGACCGCCAAGGTGGTACCAGAGACTACGAACTCCACAATAGTCGGACGCGTTTCAAGAACCGCTTCGCTGACGCGCTTCGCCAGCTCCATCACTTCGTCATGAAGGTGTTTTTCACGCTGCGCAAGCGATCGAGTTTGCGCTTTTATCGTCGGATCTTCTTCATCCTCGATGAACATTCTTACTTACACCTCCTTCCTTCGTCTTTTTCCTTTGCTCGGGATGAAAAGCCCAGTAATCTTCAAGTACAGCACCAACAATCGCTCTCATAGTAGCAGCCGTAATACCTTCTGATTCAGGCAATATTGCACGACCGTCTCGCGTGTCCGTGTCATCGAGCGAACGAAGAACACCACGAAAGTGTTTGTTTGCTTGTTCGGGTCGTCCATCTTGCAACATCAAATTGCCC
The DNA here is from genome assembly GCA_964503045.1 of uncultured Candidatus Obscuribacterales bacterium. Lineage (GTDB taxonomy): Bacteria > Cyanobacteriota > Vampirovibrionia > Obscuribacterales > Obscuribacteraceae > CAYZJR01. The sequence goes on along the minus strand of CAZCZI010000008.1, from coordinate 26,664 downwards.
AAAGAGAATTGCGCCATCACAAAATGAGGTTCCAAAAATAGAACCCTCTTCATGGCCGCAATCGCTTGATCCGGATCGTCGCGTTTGTGGGCTATTGTTCCCATCAAAAAATATGCGGCGGGATTGAGCGGCTCTCTTTCAACGGCGCGCTCGCACCATTTGGCTGCTTCTTCCAGATTGCCGCGTCGAACAGCAGCGCGACACATCAGCAAGAAGTTGCCCGTGTCTTCATCTGTTTGAATTGGAATCCTTGTTTGAGACACTCGCGCAGAAGAAGTCTCGATGCGCTCTTTCTCTCTTTCAACCAGATCGGGCTTCTCACGATTCTTCTTTCTGAGCGTCATTACATCTTCGACGTTGTAAATTTCGAATTCGCTCGAGGCGCTGAACACTTCGTTTGGTGCAACGAACAAATAGCCGTCGTCAGCCATATTTTGCGACAACCACAAAAGCACTTTGCGCATTTGAGCCGGTGCAAAGTAGACGAAAACGTTTCTGCAGAAGATTATGTCGACAGGAGAATCCAATGGTGGCGTCGATGATGCGTCCACCAAATTCATCCATGAAAACGAAATCAGAGATTTGAGCCGCTCATCAACTTGATACTTTTTGCCCTTAGCCGCGCTCGCTTTTTTCAAATAGAGGCTTTTGAAAACGTCCGGCATGCTCCTCACCGAGCGTTGGCTGTAGACGCCGGTTTTTGCTCGTTGGACAAAGTCAGGATTTAAATCAGTAGCCAGAATCGAAATGTCCCAATCTTTCCAATCGGGAACTAGATTATCTATCAGCATTGCAAGCGAATACGCTTCTTCGCCTGTACAACAGGCAGCGCACCAAAGTCTCAAAGATTTTGTAGTCGCCCTTCTCTCTTCAATTAATCGAGGCAATATGTGCGTTTCCAAAACATGAAAAACACCTGGGTCACGAAAGAAATAAGTCTCGCCGACCGTAAGATACTTCGCGAGAATTTCAATTTGCTTTCGAGAAAGTGCTGATGAAATCAGGGCATTTGCACAGTCTTCTGCGCTTGCAAAACTCAGTTCGTCACAAGCAGAAGAGATGCGGCTTCGCAAAAGGTCGAGTCTGTCTCCGTGGAATGACAATCCCAAAGTTTCCGTGAGCACTGCGCTCAGGCGCTCAAGAGTCTCAGAAGACAGCGGTGACTCGACCATCGTTTGCTTAGAAAGTTGATTTGAACCCAAGATCTACAGCCAGGACTTTAGCAAACAGAACCTTTTGAGCGCAATGCAAAATTCCCAAAATCACCTGCTTCCGCCGGCACTTTGCAAGCCTCGAAATCAATGGATCAATTCGCTTGATACCTGCTTTCAAAGGGAGTTTTTTGATAGTCATGGTGGTACAAGGTATAAAGTGATGGGTCGGGTCTATATACATATAAAGAAGGAACTCCATGAATAAGAGCTGGGACGCCTACGTAGATCGGTTGAGAAGCCAAATCTCAGATCTCAAGGAGACGCTTCATTCTATTAAGTCCAACACGCACGATCGCCGCCCAGCGCTCGAAGAGGCCACTCAAGACCTTCGCAGATTGGTGGAGTCGCCCCAAGATTCGAAGGGAGTTTTATATAGACTGCCGAAAATTTTGCAGACAATTTTGACAAACCCGCAAGTCGGCGCCATGTTTGTCGGTCCGGACGGCAATGTGCTTCTCTTTAACGCAGCAGCCGAAACCATTTTGGGTCCTGAACTGATTCAAACCCAGGAATGTACGCCTTCAATGGGCTATTTCATGGCAGACAAAGAGACGCTTTGCACCTCACAACAACTGCCCTGGCGGCAGGCTTTTACTGTTCCGGAAATGCCGGCGGTAGAACTATTTGTGAGACGTCCAGGGGTTCTCGGGGGTCTGTGGATTCGCACCACCTCGACACCATTGATGGGTGAAGACGGCGAAGTCGGAGGCGTGGTCGCCTTTCTCATCGACATCACCGAAAACGTTCATGTTGGCGCTCAAATCGAATCGGTGTGCGAATCGTTAGAACAGCAAATCAGCTCCATCAGCTCGGCTCACAGCAAACTGAAGACTCTCACCGACAAGCTCGGGCAGATTACTTGGGAAGTGGAAGCCGATCCAAACGCCCCCAGACAGCCGGTCAAGGTCGGGTCCAATGGCGGCGCCGCGTCACCAAAAACGCAAGAGCCGCCGGCAATTGCCGAGACACCACCTGCCGCGCAGGAGGCGCAAGAAGAAGTTAAAGAAGCTCCTGCAAAGACGAAGACGTCGAGAAAGACATTCGGCGAGTTGATTGCGGAAAGCAAAACCAACGATGCGCTTTTGGAAGAGGGTGCCTTCTTCGGTAGATTGGGGGACACAGCCCAAACCGAAGAGGTTGCACAAGGTCAAGAAGAACTCCAAGATGCCGTCAACGAACTAATCGAGAGCATGGAGGTTACTGATCGCGAAGAGGCTCCAGAAGAAGCAGGAGAAGCTCCCAGGCAGTCGCGCAAGCCGACTTTATACGACACGGCGAAGCCTGATTTGAGCGCCCTTTCTGAGCCTGCCGCTGAGCTTCCTGAGCCGCCGCAGCTCAAACCGCAGACGACAGCGCCAGAGCCGACTCCTGAAGCCGAGCAAGAGCCCGCCCAGACAGTGAGCTGGCAAGACCAGTCTGCCGGCGAGACTGCCGAGAAGTTTTCACCGATATTGGTGGTGGACGATGTTGCCGTCAACCACAAACTGCTGGCCTTGCAGCTTCGCAAGCTGGGTTATGACGTGCACACAGCCACCAATGGAAAAGAAGCACTGGAGCTGATCGGGCAGTACGACTACTCCTTGGTCTTGATGGATTGCGACATGCCGGTGATGGATGGTTACGAAGCAACCAACATCATTCGCTCGCATGAAAAGGGCACCGAGTATCACCTGCCGATCGTGGCAATGACCTCCTACGACCGCGACGGTGATCGCGAACGCTGTCTGGAAGCCGGAATGGACGACCACGTATCCAAAGGCGCCAGTCAAAAACGCTTGAAAGAGGTGGTGGAACGATATACAAAACCGAAAGCACTAGCCCCAGAACCAGGGGTCGACCTTCCGGATACACCTCCACGCTTCGATTTGGAGTCACTGAGAAAGGCTTATGGAACCGAAGAAATGCAGGAAATTCTGCGTTTGTTCACGAGTTCTGCAAGTACTTTCGTAGAGCTCCTCGAGCTTGCCATCGAAGAGAAGAACTCAGAGGCGGTGAGCCATTTCGCGTTCTCAGTAAAGGGACCATGCCACTCGCTCGGACTGAGATCGCTTGTTCGCCTCCTTGGTGAAGTCACATCACATGCGGAGGCAGGCGATTGGAACGAAACTAGAGCCAAGTACTTGATGTTGAGAGCGTCATTTGAACGGGTGAAAGATCAATTCCAAAAAGCTTGTTCGCTTTTCTCTACTGTTGATGCCTAAAGTAAGCAGGACTGACGTTTCCCATGAATGACACTGTTGCCATTGAAGAAATGGAAGAGATGCTGGGACAAGATGGCACCAAGGAGCTGTTTGAAGCGTTTCTCGATGACGCACATCCGATTTCCGATGATTTGGATTCCGCGTTTGATTCGGCAGAACAAGAGCCTTTAAGGCGTTCCGCCCATAAGCTCAAAGGCTGCTGCGCTTCAATCATGGCCCGCGATACCGAGAAGCTTGCAAAAGCGCTTGAGCTCGCTGCGGCCGAGGGAAATTGGGATGAGGTAAACAAGTTGTTTCCCTCAGTCAAGAGTTCGCTCATGAAAACCATAAAATGCGTCACGGACTATGTTCAATAGCCGTAAATGATGTCCAGATGTCCAGATTACGGATATGCCAGCTAGACAGAATTCCTTTGTAGGTTTAGTCTTACTGACTTCAGGAGTGATAAAACTGGACGTATATTCCATATAAATACGAATCCGGAAGTGTCACAGGTTCTTAGTGGAAGCAAGTAACAAGCAGAATCAACAATTGGCGGGGGTTGCCCCTGTCAAGGCGGCTAAGCATTCGGATCCACTTCTCAACTGGTGGCTGGGTGCCGGCATCGTTGGCGCTGACATCGGCACGTCGGTCTTTTACAGCACCGCCGTTATCATGCCTTACGTAGGATTCGCAGCACCTCTTGTGATTCTGGGTGTCTGTTTAGCGATGTGGTTTTTCAAATCCACATATGAAGAGGGTTGCACGATTAGCCCCTTCAACGGCGGCGCCTACATCATGGTTTTGCAGACCATTGGCAAACGACTGGCCATGGTCGTCGGCGCCCTCACGATTTTATCGTACCTAGCGACCGCGGCTGTAAGCGCGCTTTCCGGAGCGTATTACATCGACTCTATCGACAACATCATGGACTGGCCAACTACAAACGTAGTATCGGCAGCGATTGCTCCGGTGATAATTTTCGGTTTGTTGAACATCATCGGTATCAAAGAACCAGCCATCATCGTATTTTTCATTGCTTTCTTCCACTTCGGACTGCTCCTCTATATGGATGCAAGAGGACTGATGATTGCTCTGGAGCGTCACGCGGATTTCTCGGTGATCTTCAGACAAGTTCCCAAAATATCTCCGCAAGATTTACTGCATGGCTGCGCTGCAGCCTTTCTTGGCATAACGGGTTTCGAATCTGCCGCTCAGATTATCGAACAGTTGAAGACCCCGACATGGAGAACACTCAAGAAAGTCTATCTTGCCATCGTTCTGTTAGTAGGCATCACCGCACCGGTAACATCGGCTTTGTGCCTGGTTCTTCTGACAGAACAGCAAACGTCGGAATTCAGAAACAGCCTTCTTTCCGGATTGGCATTTGTCGAAGGCGGAAAGACGTTGCTTACGATTTTGGTCATTGACGCGGCACTCACTCTTTTTGCAGCGGTAAACACTGCGTACGTCGGCTGCATCGGTCTTGCAACAACAATGGCTAAACAAGGCAATCTCCCTGCATTTCTTCTTAGACGATGGGCAGATAGATCTCCGTTTTTCCAAGGATACCCATACGTCGTCTTCGCATTCATGGCAATTACCACTTTCATGATTCTGGTTCTGCCGGGTAAAGTCGAAGACTTGGGCCACGTCTATGGAATGGCATTCTTAGCGGTCATGTGTTCATTCGGTATCGGCGTGTTGATGCTCAACGTACGCATGCCGCTCAAGGTCACGCGTGCACCGTGGAAAAGCTCATGGGCAATCACGATCAGGGGAACAAGGATTCCCTTTGCTGCATTGATCACATTCCTCCTATTGGGTTGGGCTGAGATTGTATTGTTCGTTTCATCATCTAGTGCACGCACTCTCGGACTGCAAATATTCCTCTTGATTCTGCTGGTTATGAGCTTCTACAGACTTGGGGTGTTGGAAGGAAGATTGAGGGAACTGCCGGATCTTCGGCTCGGTTTAGGGAAGTATCGTCGTGAAGCTGAGCTGCCGGCCGACCTTCCCACATTCGTACTTTGCACTGGAGGAGCGAAAGCGCGCAGCCTTGTGACCATGTTGTTGCGACTCTTAGATCGCGAAGAGCCAGGTCCCAAGGAGATCATCATCTTCCACGCCGAAGAAGAAGAGGCGCGGCGAGGAATGATGTTCGAGCTTCTGCAAAGAGTGGTATCACAACAGGTCGAACCAATGATTAGAGATCGCGACATGGTTCTTACTGTAAAAGTGCTGCCCGAAACATTGGTGGACGGCTTGATTCACTTGAAGAAGGCACATCCGTTCAGACGAGTGTTCATCGGCACCGGCTCTGACCCTGAGCAAGCTGCAAAATATGCGCTTGAACTGGAGACAAACCTCGGCGTTCAGGTGGTAAACATCGGACCGAACATTCCAGAAATTGGAAACATCGGATAATCACGTCATGGCGTGCTCAATTTTTTGGTCGCAAGACACGCATTACGCGATCGTGGCGCCACTGAAAATCGTGACTGGCGGCTGAACCACCATTTGCATGCAAGCAACCAGGTTGTTGGCTTCTTCATGGCGGTGCAACTTCCTGAGACATTCGGAGTAAGCTTGCATTACTTCCACGACTTCAGGATGACTGTTGCCCAAATACTTGGTCTTCACTTTCAACGCTCGTGAATAGCAACCTTCTGCAAATGCATATTGATTTTGAAGAACGAACAGCTGAGCCAAGGCGCACACCAATTGAATTACATGAGGGTGCTCCGGACCAACTTTTTGCTCGAGCATCAAGATCAAGTTTTTAGTAACTGTTTCCGACTTTTGGTATTTCTGCTGGTAAAAGAGACATTGTGCTAAGCGAGCAAGAAGTTTCGCTATCGGTCTTTGTTCTTCAGGTGATAGTCGCTCTCTGAAGCTGATTGCTTTTTCGAGCAGGCTTTCTGCACGGGCAAACTTGGCCTTGCGCAAACATGTTTCGGCCAAACCTTCCATAGTAATGACGATTCTAGGATCGCCGGCTTTAAAAAATTCGCTCTCTAGAAGAGCAGCTTCCCAAAAGTCTTCGGCGTCATCCAGACGCCCTTCAACCATCGCCTTATCGGCGGATTCTTGAAACAGATGCCAGTTGTTCTTCAGTACAGTCATAGCCGTGCCCTATGTAATTTTTGCCAACCGCACCGATAGTGTCGTTTTTTGGGGGCCAGAAATCAAGATATCGCTAGTCACAGGGGTACATGACTTTGGTCATAGGGTTACACGCTTTCGTTGATAAGCACTCCGTCTTCCATACGCACGATTCGATCGGCGATATCGAGAATGCGGTTATCGTGAGTGACCAAAAGAATCGTGCTCCTCTTCTCTTTCGCCAGTTTCTGAAGAAGATTGACCACGTCTCTTCCGGACTTGCTGTCGAGGGCGGCAGTCGGTTCATCCGCCAAAATCAGCCGAGGCTCGCTTACCAGAGCACGAGCGATCGCCACTCGCTGCTTCTGACCACCAGACATTTGCTCGGGAAACTTGTTTATATGTTCCAACAATCCAACCGCTTCGATAACCTTTAAGACGCGCTCGTTCACTTCACTCTGCTTATATTCATCATGAAGTTCGGCAGACATTGCCACGTTTTGACTTACAGTGAGAAACTTCAGAAGATTATGAGCTTGAAAGATAAATCCGATTTGTCGCCTGAGATTCACGAGCTGGTTGATGTCGGCTCCCACAAGTTGATTTTCGAGTACACGAAGACTTCCCTGGCAAGCCGATCGCAAGCCGCCTATAAGAGTAAGAAGTGTGGTTTTTCCAGAGCCGGATGGTCCAGTCAGAATTACAATCTCACCGGCATTAATCTGAAGATTGATGTTGGAGAGAACCTCTTTTCTTAGATCCCCCGCTCCAAAATAATGTCTGAGATTTTGGATGGAGACCACAGGGTTGTCTTTAATATCAGTATGTTCCAACAATATTTGAGTCTGAGTTTGCATGATCTTCTGCGCTCCCTGGTTTAGAAAACATCTGCCGGATCGGCCTTTCTCAATTTGCCGGTTGCAATCGCAGCAGAGATTGAACACATAGCTAAGGTAAGAATGAACACGATAATTGCTCTGTCGAAAGTCATTGCAATCGGCAAAAGCGTTGCTGCGCGCGCCAATTCATAGAGTCCATAGGAAATTGCAAAGCCAGGAATGAAGCCAAACACAGCCAGAATCACCGACTCTTGCATTAGTATCTTCAACAAGTAACCATCGGTGTAGCCGATTGCTTTCAAGGTGGCATACTCTTGAAGGTGATCGCTGACATCGGCGTAAAGAATTTGATAGACGATGACTACGCCGACAATGAACCCGACGACGACGCCCATTCCAAAGATAAATCCGATACCGCTGCTGGTCGCCCAGTAGTTGCGTTCGACTTCTGCGAACTCGGCTTTCGTGTAGATGGCGACATCATCTTTGAAGTCTTCACGCATCGCTTGTTGAAGTTTGACGATGTCGACTCCGGTTTTGGTTTCGATCAGGCCAATTTCGATTTCATCGGGGTTTCGGTATTCAAACAGATTGTGGAAAGTGGTGTCGCTGGTGATGACGGAACCGTCGGCTGCAAACGACGCACCGATGTTGTAGAGACCAACTACTTTCACCACTTTGCTGTTGAGTTCAGATTCCACGACACCAGCGGCTTCAAATATTTGAGCTATTGCTCCGTATTCCGGGCGCGAGTCGCGATCGAAGAGCACGCTGTTTATCACTTTCAACTTGGTGAGACTCTCGGCGACACCAGATAAATCAAACGAATGCTTCGATGGGTTGATTCCAAAGACCAGAATTGATCTCGAACCTTTAGTGTCTGGATTTCGCCATTGAACCGTTCCCACCAAAACCGGCGCTACTGAATCCACACCAGGATATCCGAGGACTTGATAAAGTCTTTGGCGAGGAAAACTCTTGATCGAAAAAAACGTTTGTTGTTTGGCGTTGACCATCACGAGATCTGCGGCAAGGTGTTGGTGAGGGCGGATGGAACCGTCAAACAAGGATTGAAGAAAACCAAGTTGCATGAAGATGAGGATGTTGGCAAAAGCGATGCCGGCAACCGCCACGAGCAGTCTCACTCGTTCTCTTGTTACTTGCAGCCATGCCAGCGGCGTCTTCATTTCCCTGTCCTCTACTCAATACATCCTCAAACTTTGCTGCTGAGTTAGCGATTGGCGATTGCAACTTCGACCTGCATATTGCTCAATCCACTTACTTTGGCGCTCTCTTTTTCATCGATTAATACCTTCACCTCGACAACGCGGCGATCTTGATTCGCTCCCGGTTGAGCGGCAAATACGTTTTGGCGAAGCACTTCCAATCCGATTTGCCAAACGTACCCGTGAACTCGTTCAGACAAGCCTTCCACTGCTATCGTTGCCGGCTGTCCGAGTTTGATTGCGTGCACATCGCTTTGATAAACTTCGGCCACCGCAACCATTTTTCGATTCGAACCCAAGTCGAGAATGCCTTTGTTTTCCGGCACGCTTTCACCGGGGCGAACGTGTACTTTCAGCACTTGACCGTCTTTGGGAGCGCGAACGTAGCAGAGATCGAGATCGGTTTTGATCTTGTTTGCTCGTGCAACCGCCGCGTCGATTTCACGCTGTGCCAAGTTGACATCGACGATTCGCACTTCAGCAACTTTGTTGAGCGTGGCTTCCGCTTCCGATATCTTTTCGGTCAATGTGGTTTCGCTTCGTGTCAGTTCTGCTTCCGCCTCTGCAACAGCCGCTACTGCACTTTCATATGCCATGCGCTTGTTATCGAGAATCGATGCGCTGATTGCACCTTCTTGATACAACGGTTTGTGGCGAGCATACTCGCTTCTGGCAAAAACAAGTTGAGCGCGAAGTTTTTCGATTACAGCTCGTTGCGAGATTACTTTGCCTTCCAGCTCAGCTTTGAGACTGGCGATTGTTGCACGTTGAGCTTCAATCTCGCCTCGTTTGGCACCGGCCTTCACCTTGGCCAATTGGGCTTTAGAGACTTCGATTTGTTCTTGCGCTTCGGCAAGTGCTGCGCTTTGTCTGCTCTCGCTGTCGAGCACCGCGAGCACCTGGTCTGCTTTCACGCAGTCGGATTGCTTGACCAAAAGTTTTTTTACTCGTTCGTCCTTCCACACCGCCGGCACCGAGATCTTTACGATTTCACCAATCGGCTCTAACCGACCCAGTGCTGTTACCGAAGTCTTGCGATAACTTTGCTCTTGCGTATTTTGCGATTTCTTGTCTACATGCTGCGCGGTCTGCGCAGTGGTCATACCGGAGAATGCCCATAGCTTATGCCATCCGTCAACGTTTCCACAGAAACACAAAAGCACAACGGTGATAGAAACATCGATGAGTATTGCACCCGTCATCAACTTAGCCCACGAGACGCGTCCCTTGAATAAATCGAGTGTCTTGAATGCTTGGATTGCTTTTTGCAATAGTTTTGTAGTTTGCTCTAACATGATTCACCTCTTCAACCAACGTGATTGGAAATCGTTGGTTCTATAAGATCGGCAAGCAAAGTAGCTTGTCTTGTGTAGGAGACTTCCGCCGGTGAAAACGCTCTGTCGAGCATCAGTCCGTTGAGTACTGCACCGATAAGGGTGACCATCTCGCGACTTATCTCAAGGTAGTCTTGCAACCACATACGGTATTGCTCCAATGTTTGCAAAAAGACCATGTCTTGGCTGACTTCCTGTGAACCATGTTGCCTGAGGTAGTCGAGATAAACCATGTTTTGCTTGAGAAAGTACTCCTCGTCTTTTTCGACCAGTTCGAACATAGCCAGGATTTTTGTGCGAAACGGGGCTGACTTGGGCGGAAGAGACTCTGCTTGAAGAAAATCTCGCTCCGCCAGATGCTCGACCAGAGCCTGGAAAAGTACCTGTTTGCCCGTGAAATAGTGATAGAGAGTGCCGGTAGAGACTTTGAGGTGGCTTGCCAGCTCTCTCATGGTCATCGAGCCGTACCCGTAGGCGGCAAAGCATTCGAAGCTCTTTTCGAGAAGCTCTCGCTTGTATTTGGTGTGGTCCACTATTTTGGGCATTTTCGCTGCGCTCCGGTTTTATTTCGAACGTTTGTTATCCCATAATATCAAGCCCCCGCCAAACTCGTCAAGAGTTAAGGATTTTCACTCAAATTGCCCCTGTTCCCCCATTTTTCAGCGTCCAAAACAGAGTGTTTTTTTCTATTTGATTTATGCAAAAGGCGGGTAGAACTCAAAATACAGGGTTCTTGAGCTACGGCATTCTCAATCCCGACAACGCCGTACCCCTTTGGTCGGCAAGCAAAAGCAGTGGCGCACACCAGTATCCGAGTATCCCCGAATCAAATGACCGAAACCAAGATTCTCAGCCTACCGATCACCTGTTCCATGGGGACTCTGTACCGTATTTTTGTGCAGCCGTCCAACGGAAGCGCCGCACAAATGCATCGAGAAGAGATAGGTCGCGCCTTAGGAAGCATTGCGGTGCCACGCGACGGAAAGATTCACCTTGTCTTTGCGCAGGATGCCGAACCCTCTGCCTTCGAACAGGTGGAGCCCGACAACATTCAGTCGATTGATTTTCAAAATGCATCGATTACGGATGATGATCTCCAAAGTATCTCCCACCTAGCCGGTCTGGAAAACCTAATGCTCTCTGCCACTCGTGTCACCGATCAAGGATTGGCCTTGATTGGTACGCTCTCAAAGTTGAAGAGCTTGGATCTCGGACGCACTCAAATCACGGATGAGGGGCTTGCCCATCTCTGTAAGCTCAGATCTCTAAAACATCTTTTTCTGGACGAGACACAAGTTACTCAACTTGGTATTGATGCTCTTCGAGCAGCGCTGCCAGACTGCACGATCGTAGATCGCTTTGTTAGAAGCCTGCAGTTTCCATCCGATTTCTCAATTGGCGTACTATCGATTGCCCATAGAAATCCTGGTGGGGTATCCGGATGGCAGCGAGTCAGCGATGCGCAGGGGCAAGTCTTGGTATCGGGACGCGGCTACCTCAGACTACAGTTGCATCGAAATGCATCAATGGATCATTTGGGCGCAATTCACCCCAATGCATTGCAATCAATTACTTTGTCACAAGCAGCGCTTACGCACAATGACTGGTATCACCTGGCAAGATTGACTGGGCTTAGAGAGATTGTATTGTCAGATTCACAACTAAATGATCTGAGCCTCTTAGGCGTTCCGCACCTTGATAAATTGATTAGCATTCAACTAAGCAACTGCACCCTCTCGTCCAATTCCTTTGCACCGCTGGTTGATTCTTCATCAATTAGAGAGTTGAGAATCTCAGACTGTAAGGTTGAACCAAAGACACTAGCTCCAATTGCGAAAATCAAATCGCTTAGGAAGCTGGTGATTTCCGGCGATCAGCTGACGGATGCTGCTCTCGTTAACTTAGGCACCGGGTCGGTTAGCCACCTTCAAGAGCTGTTTATCGTCTCGGCATCGATTACAGACAGTGCGTTTGTTTGTTTGGAAGCTTTTCCTAAACTGAGCAAATTGATTATCAATGCGTCCAACTTGACTGAAGTTGGATTGCAACACATAAGTCAACTTAGAACCTTGAAAAAGCTGAGTCTGAGAGGTGACTTCATTGCAGACAGCGGATTGACTCATCTAGAAACATTGTTTGGACTGAGAGAACTGACTATAAGAAAAATAGATCTAAGAGGAGTAGGATTTGGCAGTCTAAGCGCTCTTCGATCTCTCAAAAAACTTTCCTTAGGGGCCGACACCAATCAATCTCGTCCCGAGTACAGCACGTATGCATCCAAAGTGTCATTTCAAATAGAAGACATCGCCTCATTGGAAGAACTGGAGATCAGATATTCCGGCAAACAAATTCTCTTGAGAGATTTGCCAAATCTCAAACGCTTAGATCTTTGCAGTAACCATATTTCTGATGACTCACTAGATTGTTTGGCGCAGTTGCCGAATCTAAGGGTTTTGCTGCTCAAAGGTTGCAGAAACTTGTCGGACAATGTGCTGGAAGCAGTGGCGCAACTGCCGCAGTTAGAGGCGTTAGACATATCTCTTACACGACTCACCGATGCAAGCCTGCCCAGTCTCAAGACTTTGACTCAGTTAAAGGCAATTGATCTTTCGGCTTCGGAAATGACAAATAAAGGGCTGGAACATTTGTCACAACTGACCAACCTCAAGCGAATCAACAGTCCAAAACCATTGACTGATGACGATTTGAAACATCTGAAGGATTTGACTCAAGTGCGCTCTTTGGAGTTGTCCAGAATCACCGACAGAGGTCTTGCTTACGTTGCGAAGTTGACAGAACTCTTGCGGCTGGATCTTTCGCAATCATACATAACGGATGCGAGCATGCCTGTTATAGGCGGGTTCATCAAGTTGAAAGAACTCCGCCTCAGCAACAACTCCATCACTGACGAAGGACTCAAAAAGATTGAGAATCTCACGGATTTGGAAGAGTTGATACTCACCAAAACCGGTGTCACCGACGAGAGCCTCTCGCGACTGGCGAAGATGGTAAAACTGCAAGTCTTGGACTTCTCTAACTTGCGCGGGGTCAAGGACTTCGGTATGTCGCATTTGCGCACGCTTCGCGATCTTCGCACGCTGATTTTAGATGGCACCGGAATTACTGATGCTGCTCTCAGCACTATCGCAAAATTCACCAATATGGAGTGTCTCAGTTTGAGAGACGCGGCAATTTCCGGCTCTGGCTTGACTAACCTCAGCCAGCTCACAGCTCTGAAGCGTATCGACTTAACTAACACGCAGGTAGGCGATCAGACCCTCCTGTTTTTACGCAGTCTCGTTCATGTGCAAAGCTTGTTTTTGGACAACACACAAATCACCGATCAAGCGTTCTCCCATCTTATCGACCTGGCAAATCTTCAGCTCATGAGTCTTTGCGGTACCCGTATAACCGGCTCTACTCTTTCGAAGCTGAGCCGATTGACACTATTGAAAGAGCTCAAACTAGCGCGAACCGCCGTTGCCGACGATTCTCTAAAGCACCTCAAGGCATTTCTTTCCTTGAAAGATCTCGACCTGCGAGCAACACCCGTTACCGACGCAGGCATCGCTCACCTTATAGAGATTCCCAGCCTTTGGAGAGTAAATCTCTTCAACTCCAAAGTGACGGTCAAGGGACTATTGAAACTCAAAAACTCATCTATCAAGCAAGTGTATTTCCACAGTACCGATATCTCGATCGCTGACAAAGAAATGCTGAGCACCCAACTTCCAGGATGCGAGGTGTACTTCTTCGGAAAAGACCACAATTGGACTTAAGTGAAATGGTAGACGAAGCAAAAGCTAACCGCCTAATGCAAGAAGCGTATGCTCATCTCGAAGCATACAACACCCAGCGTGCCGAGGAGCTCGGCAAGGACTTGGTGAGAATGTCGTTTTCCGGCGGCTATGAGGTACTCGCACTTGCCTACGCTCAAGACGACAAAATGGACGAAGCGATTGGCGTACTGCTGCAAGGAGTCGATCGATTTCCTCAAGTTTGGCTCTTATGGCAACTCTTGGGCAACATGCACTCCGATCTCGAAGAGTTCGACAAAGCGCACAGAGCGTACGAGCGTGCATTGGCTCTGCCCGATGCCGACCACGATTCCATTAGTCTCAATATGGCGATCGTATTTTCGCGCGAAAACAGGCACCAAGAGGCACTAATTAAACTGCAAGGTGTTTCAGAACCGGACATGATGCCTCACGTGCATTCGCTGAAAGCAGACTGCCTTGTGACATTGCAGAGGTACGATGAGGCGCTCGAACTAGCGGAAGAAGCCGTGGCTGAAATCGAGTCTCAAGAAGATCTAGCCGAAAGATCGCACGATCAGCTCTCTCGGTTGTACGCCAGTATCGCCACGGTGTACAAGACGGCGCAAAACAAACTTGATAGAGCACGGCAGATGGTTGACGAGGCTCTGCGTTGGAATAAATCAAATGCCGTAGCCTTGCGAATTCTTCGAGAGCTCAACGCGATAAAATCAGATCGCAACTCACGAGAGTATTGCATTTCCGTAGAAGGTGAATGGCACGAACCATTCGAGGGTGAAACCGGCTGTCACAGCTTTGTTTCAAAATACACAGTTGTTGCTTCATCCGATTCCGAAGCATTGGAATTCGCTCGCGAACTCGAACCACGGGCGGTGCGCGACACGCTCAGAATAATTGACAGCGAAAAAGGCGTCAAGGTCAAGAAAAGCGATCTAAAAGGTGTTTATTGGCGGTCGAGTTATTTCTTCTTCCAAGAAAAACAGTGACGCTCAAGCGCCCATTCTGACAGCAGTTGCCGAGTTGACAAATAAGAAGTTGGGCATTTCGGCGCTGTTTGGACAGGCAATGCGGCTAAGCGTCTGGCATGCACGCGAAGCAATGTACGGATTATCATCATGCGAAAGCAACTCTAGAATCGGTCTTTTGATTAAGGGATTCATCGCAATGTTGAAACGCACATCCAAATCGGAGTCGCGCGCAAGTGACTCGAGGATATGGAAAGGAACCCTGGGATTGTTGCTGACTGCTATGCGCACTTTGCTATTCGGATGCCTGAGCAGCCTCTCGATACAATAGAGCGGTGTGCTCGAGTTTTCAGCTACATGCTCGAGCAAATCAGAGTCTTCTTCTTCTGCAAGTTGTTCAAGAACAGTCGGAGGTGTTCGAGGATCGCTCGCAATCAATAACATTAAGGCATTCGCTTTTCTGGACATAGCTACGCCCCTCGCTCCTGCCGGTTTTCTTGCCCGTGATACCTGTCCGGTGGAAGATTAGCGCTGACCATATATATGCAATTATCGACATTTTTCGACAAAGCCGACAAACTACTTTTTATGGTTGGGAAACTTGAGGACTTCCACTCTGGCTTCTTCGACCAGATTTCCTTCCACCATGCCGTACTCTTCCAGCTTGTCTAAAATCTCCTTTTGCCTTGAAAGAGCGGCTTTTCGGTTTTCACTCAAGGTCGTTGGGCTCTTAAGTAAGGCGACTAAAAAGGCAGACTGGGATAACGTAAGCTTGGCCGCATCAACGGCAAAGTATGTCTGTGCTGCGTTTTCAATGCCGTAAGCACCATTTCCGAAGTACACCGCGTTGAGGTAGGCCTCTAGGATCTGATTCTTCGTATAGCGGCTCTCGAGATCCCAAGCAAGAATCCATTGGCTGACCTTGCGTTGCCACGTGCGCTCGCGCCAATCGAGGAAGACGTTTTTAGCTAGCTGCTGTGAGATTGTAGAACCACCTTCACGCATCTCACGGGCTTGAGCATTAGCCAAAGTCGCCCTTATCGAGCCGAGAACATCTATACCGTGATGCTCGTAAAATCTCCTGTCTTCAGCCGCCAAAAGAGACTTGATCACATAATCGGACACCATATTGAGCGGCACAGGCACGCGCTCGAATCGCACTCTGTCGAGCTTCACCTTCTTAGGATCAATGTTCACCAACGTAGGCGGCAACTCGCAGGTTGGAACAGCCAATTTCCATCTCAGAATCGGCACCACTGCCAATACCGCAAGCAAAACCAAAAGCAGAAAAACCACCAGCGGCCACTTGGCTCTTTTTCGCGGTTTGGTCCTTTTCTTAGGGCGCACTATCTTGGACTCAGGCTATTTGCCAAAGCCTGAGAGAGCCGAATTGAAGCTTCTCTGCCATTTCGCGATCATAGGATCATCCGGTCCATTGGCGGATTTTCGTATTTCAATGGCCTTATTGAAGGTTTCTCTTGCAAGCGAAAATTTCTTTTCTTCGACATACAGCATTGACAGTGCCACCATACATTCAGCCACAGTAGGATCAGGTTTGACTCCCGAGGCTTTCTTTCGCATGTCGATCGCTTGCGTGAACAACGCCTCTGCTTGGGCGTTCTTTCCTTGTTGAAACTGCAGTGTGCCAATGTACATCAAGTTTTTTGCAACCTTCGGATCTTCAGGACCAAGAGAGTCCTGGTAGATTTTGAGGGCTTCTCGATACAGAAGTTCTGATGCCTTCAGGTGAGAAACCTTGTGACTCTTGATTCCATCGTATTCGTAGGCTTGGGCGAGTTTGTTGAGTTCATCAGCCAATTCAGGATCGCTGGGCTTGGCATATTTCTTTCTCAAAGAAACGGCTTCGGTCTCGTAGTCAATTGCTTTTTTGTACTGCCCCTGAATGCTTGCAATTTCCGCCAACCCGCTTAGCGAGTCGGCAGCATCGTCACCGTGCTCGGGACCCGTAAGAGTTTTGCGAATCTTCAAAGACTCTTCCAAAAGTGGAAGCGCCTTGCCGAAATCTCTCTCTGCCATGTAGACATATGCTTGGTTGCACAATGCTTCCGCGTAGATTGGCGACGACTTATCTTTGGCATTCACCAAAACCGCTATCAGCTCTTTCGCTTCTTTTCCCGCCTCGCCATATTTGCCGTCTGCATAATAGGCTTTGACCAGTTGGTTAATGGCGATTGCCTGCTGTTTGGCATCGTGTTTCTCTTTGGCTTCTTTGGCTGCATCGGAGAAAAACTTTTCTGCGTCAGCAAAGTTGCCGTTCTTGTAAGCATGAAGACCCTGATCCATCAGAGAACCGCTTGCAGCCGGGGGTGAGGATGTGTGGTCAAAGCCCGTCGCCGTGCCTACTATTGGTGGATTGTCTTTCGAATCTTTCTTGCCGCCCATCATCATTGCCACCACTGGCAGTGCAAGAAGAACGACGCCAATAGCTATCCAAACTTTAATGTCGATAGCTTTTGCGCCGGCAGCAATACCTGGGCTTGGCGTTTCCTGAGCCGGAGTTTGTGAAGAACCTTGCGTCGTCGCCTCGAGCGCGTTGCCTTGGGCGTTGCTAAAAGACTGCGAATCCTTGGTATCGCCAAAGTTCGACATTGCCGAAAGCGCACCCGAAGCGTTCTGCGCCGGCGGTGCGCTCTGCGTCGCATTCTGAGCGCCTTGATTCGAATCTTGCGGCGCAGACGAATCGCTGTCGTCATCGGGTGGAAGCAACGCCTTGGTGCCCGTCGTTACTTGTACCTTGCGCGTTTCTTTCTGCGCCGGAGGCTTGAAATCCACTTCGACGGTCTCGTAGGCTCTGACCCGATGCGTCAATGACTGATTGAAAACATCGAGAGCTTGCCGCAATTCACTCATTTGCTGATAGCGATCATCAGGGTCTTTCGCCAAGGCCTTAAAGATCACCGCCTCAAAATCCGGCGGAATGTTGAAGTCCGGACAGGCTTCGCAAAACGGCGCCGGCATTTCGTTGACGTGTTTGTACATGCACTCGAGTAAGTCAATTCCGACCAGCGGTGGTTTTCCGGTGAGCACCCGATACATCACGCAACCCATCGAATAGATGTCGGAGCGCGCGTCTAGTTTGCGACCACGGCATTGCTCAGGCGACATGTACAACGGGCTTCCGAAAATCTCTCCGGTTCGAGTCAGATTGCCGGAGGAGTCAGGCTCGTCCGATGAGGTATCGCGGTTGAGCACTTTGGCGATACCGAAATCAACTATTTTTACAAAGTCTTCGTCGCCCTCAAATTTAACCAGCATTATGTTGCTGGGTTTCAGATCGCGGTGGATCACGCCTTTGGAGTGGGCGTGCTGCAAGGCGGCCGCCATTTGCAAGAAGATGCCCAAAGCCCGCCTGAACTGGATATACGTCTCTTTTTCAATGAGCGTGGAAAGGTTGGTGCCCTCCAGATAATCCATGACGAGGTAGGGCTGGCCTTGCGCAGTGACCCCGAAATCAAAGACCGTCAGAATATTGGGATGGTTAAGACAGCTGGCCGCCTCGGCCTCTTGCTGGAAACGTTGAAGCGTAGTGGAGCTGGCCACGGCGTTGGGATGCAGCATTTTGATGGCGACCGAACGCTTCATCAAAAGGTGCTTGGCCTTGTAAACAAGCCCCATCGCCCCGCCGCCGATGACATCAATAATCTCGTATTTATCAGCCAGAATGCTTCCGATTTGCGCCTCTTGAGTCAACGGAGTCAGCTGTGTACCGTCTTCCGGGCAATTTGTCATTTCACCGGAAAACTCTTGACCGCATGCCACGCATGCCTTTTTAACAGCTTTTTGGGTTCCTGAACTCAAAGAAAAAGCTCCTATCCAAGCATCTATCTTAATCTGTTCCCCATCAGATTCTCTTGAAACACTAAGAGTGGTCCTTCATGTCCTTATACTTTATGGCGTGCAGAAATGCAAACGAGCTGAAATTCGAAGAAGAACCTCACAGCAACTCATTTACCGACTCTTTTCAGCCTAATGTAATCAAGTCCTACCAGATATTTCTGTCCGTTGGCAAACCCGTTACACGAGTTGATTTCCACTCGCAATTTGTTGGGCCCTTTGGTCAGTTCGGCAACCCCCAACCTGTAATCTCCGGTAGAGGAGACCCTTCCCAGGTTGAAAAAATCGATAGGCCCGGCAATCTGCGTGCCGTTGATAAAAAAGCTGGCGATTCCGTAATCAGGAGCCTTTGTGAAGTTTGAGTAAATCTCGTATCGACCTGCTTCGCGGCATGGAATGACAACCTCGACAAACTGACCAGGTCCTGATGGACGCACCCACAGTTGCGCTCCACTACTCCAACTCCCATCAGGAAACAAGTGCATCGACTGCTCGGAAGTTTTCAAGCCCGGGCTCTTGGCGCTTACCTCCATCTTTTCTGCCTCCAGTAAAACTCCGTCACCGACAATCGATGCTTTTAGCGTAGTCGGAAACCTGGCCAGCGACTCCTTAGAGACGGGTTTAAACTCGTCTTTCGAATCGGCAAGCGCATACCAATAACCAACACCGGCATAGGTGATTTCATCCGAAAATGGCTGGCAATGCCACACTTCCCAATCAAACTTGAGGGATTTCCGAAAGGGAATAACATCGAGCATGCGAATGCGATTCAGGCTTATAAAGCCAAAATTGGCGGGTCCATCAGAGCGGCTGCGCGTGTGGTAAGGGTGCAAGTTGATGCGACGGCTGAGAGAGCAAAAGCCGAAGTAATCTTGAGTGCCTGTGCCAAAGTGCGATGGAAAGCGATCGTTGTCGACATAAATTTTCTCGTCGCCACTTCCCCACCAATCAATGATTCGGTTATAGACAGTGAGCGTGTCTCCCACCATTACGCCCTTTCCGGTGACCTCCAAAAAGTTCCAATCGAGAAATGGTCGCACTGGAAATTGCCCGCTGTTCCATTTTGCATGGAACCGCATAGTGCGTGGGGTGAATTTATAGGGTGCTGTTTTGGCGCGCAGCGAGACGGAGACAGGCTGCGTGCAATGATTCTGAATTTCAAACTTGGCGCTCCGGCGAAATGGCATCGGCCAGAAGCATCTCATTGTTCCTGACGCCTCCACCCGCAATGGCAATGTAGCGACAGGATTGATACCAGGAGCAGTACCGAAAAAATCTCCGAGCGGGCAATCGATTTGAGGTGTTTCAGCACCATCGAAGATACCACGCAAAAGTACGCATCTGAGAAGTTTTTCGTCCCTAATGTTCGTCGATGCTTCCAACGACACGACCGCGGAGTCTCTACCGGGAAGTGCCAGTGTTGCGGTTTTGCCCGGTGCGATAGTTTGGCTCAGATTATTCGCTTGATTAGTGCTTACTATTGCCGGTTGCTTCACCGCCAGCGAGACTGCCACTGACTCGATTTTCTTGCGTGATTGTTGCAGTTGATCGGTAGTGAGCGACTGCACTTCCGTTGCATTGTCATACGATCTGTATTCGACGTGATACGTAAAGTCATCAGGCACGATCTGACAAGTAATCTTGCAACTTTTCGCGTATGGAATCGGGAAGTACAGCGAGTATCCACCGTTCATTTCTTGAGCAAGAGGGCGCCCGATAGGCAACCATTTCGATTTGTCTTTCTCACCGCTGAGCACCCATTTTCCGGTCATGATCGCCTGAAACGGACCATCAATCACAGGTTTAGGTGAGCCGTCGACGAAAATCTTGAGATTGCCTAGACTATGCAAATCATCAATAGACATGATCTTTTCATTTACGACATTTATTTTCTTTGCCGTCAAAATGACCTTCGAGCACCACAAATGCATGACCGCGCCCGGTCCTTTCATTTCGGCGAGCACGACTCCCTGAGGATCATTTTCGATGTTTCGACCGTCGACATATCCTTGCGGTGTGTTGCCGGCTTTTGGCGTTCCATCAGGCAATGTGGCATACGCATAAACATACGAACCGAACTTTTGGAATTTCTTCGAGATACCAACTTTGGTGCCTTTTTCAAAGTATCCGTCCGGTGCCATTCCCTGCATCGGGCCGATTTCGAAAAATGGTGTTCGCTCTTTGATGGTGCCTACATACAAAGGATTACCGGAATCAAAATTTGCAAACCATGAGTTGGACTGCTCCGGGCGCTGACTCATGCGATCGTAGCTGCTTGTCTGGAGATTGGAAAAGTCCGGCTCCGGATACTCTGCCAAATGTCCGAGGTCGATCATTTCGTTGAGAAGACTCTCGAGCGTGACCTTTTCTTTAGCAAGCACCGGTAACGCAAAGGCGATACAAGATATGCCAATCAGCGCGAAGGCATAGCACAACCTGTCAAAGTGGATGCCGCGCAATCGCCACTGTGCCTTTGGTAGTCTCTCTTGAATTTGCATCATTACTAATTTAAGGACCACAGACCAGATATTCAGCACTTAGATCATACACAGAAGCGTTGACGCTTGCAGTATCGAGTTGCAAATCCTGAGCTCAGTGAGTTGGTCGCTACGATTGCAAATCCGAGTGGTGTATTGATGTTTGGGGCTGCAGTTACAGGCTAGGTTCAAGGCATCGCGATGTTGAAAGTTTTAGAAGCGTGCCTAGTATAAATAACATGGTTACGAACCACGTGACCTTCTGCAATTAAAGCTGCTTGCAGAATTTGTCTGGCTGCTTTATATCTCCCGTCCTTGATACAATCCAATACTCTCTGCTCAATTGCGGTCAAACTTAGGGAAGAAACGAACGACTTTGCAGAAGGGCAGTTAGTATCGTTCTCCCTGGAGTTAGTGCCTTCTGCGCGGCAAGCAGGTACTACAAGCAACAAGGCTAAAACGGTCACTAACTTCTTAGGAACCATGGCTGGTGTCTCCCCACTTTGATTTTGAATTCATGCTGCGAGATAAGCGGCGTTTGAGCGAACCCCAATAAGCATTCGCATGATACGATGTTATTCCGTCTGGCTGTGCGTGTTGGTC
>CAZCZI010000008.1:0-4990 GCA_964503045.1 uncultured Candidatus Obscuribacterales bacterium | reverse complement strand
TGCGCGGTTTTACACCGGAGTCACGGTGTGTCCGAGCACTACTTCGGACATTACTCTTCTGCGTTTTTCGAGGTATTCCAGAACACACAAGACAAATGTGGCATGACTCCATGTCAATGGAGATACCGACAAAGGCTCGTTGGTGTAGGGATGCACTTGCTCAGCCAACACTCCGGATGGAAGCGCATGATCTGCGACCCACTCCATCATGGTCAGTGCATCTCTAAGTGCTTCGGGCTCGCGAGCACGAGCGATGTCGTACTGCGCTAACCACATCGTGCATATAAACCATGGGTTGCCCGGCACGTTGGCTACATCTTGAGAGACTTGATGGTAGTAGTCATTTTCATAACGAGCGCAGCCACCAACGTCTGTCTTCACCCAGAGGCGATCGCGAATAGCATCCATGGTTGCCTTCACCTTCGCATCATGCGGAGGCAGAGCACCGAACGCGAAGATACCATACATGGAGGCGTCAATCGTCATGTCGAGATCATAGCCGTCTTTAGTGCGGGTGGCCATGCGGCAGAAGCGTTGTTCCTTTTCATTCCACATATGCTTGAGCATACCTTCGAGAACTTCGTCGGCTGCTTCGGTATATTTTTTGTGGCGATCCATTTCGCCCAACGCATGGCAGAAACTCGCTGCCGCATGCAAACCGCCAATTACACTCGCGACTGTGAAAAGATGCACGCCGTAACGTTCTTCCCACAGGTCATGAGATGGATGAGGCAGTTTAGTTTCTTTGTCTCTGAAGGAACACAAGAAGTCAGCACCCTTGAACAGCAGTCTGTTGAAGAATGGGCGCATGAATTCCACGTTGCGGAAACGCTTGAAGTTTTGCCACAAAGACCAGATAACTAGCGCTGTTTCATCCTCTTGAATCGGCAGATCCATTTCGCCATTTCGAATCCATGGGTGCCAACTGGATGCAAGAGATTTATCAGGATTGTACTTGTGCAGCAAATAGCCATCATCTTTGATCACATCAAGACAAAATTGGAAGAAGCGTTGTGCCTCGTCTCTGCGTCCTGCTTGCGTGAGAGCATAGGCAACCAATGCGCCGTCGCGCGGCCACATATATGAATATGTATCGCGAGCAAACGCTGCAATATCGTGATCGTTTGCCGCAATAATTGCACCGTCATCATCAATTTGCGTGCGAATAACGAGCAAACTGCGCTTGAAGAGGTCAACCACTTTTTGCGGCAGATTCTGGAAGTCCATATAGTCGGGGTTTGCCCAAAGACGCCAATAGTTTTGGTTGCGCGGAATGAAATAACCAGGCGAGTGCTCCCGAATGAACTTGTCTTGTTCGTGCACGCCTTCATAACTGGTGGAAAAACAAATCCAGTGATAGGCGATACCTTCACCGTTTGCAGGCACTTCCACCGAGATGCCGATTGTAGAATCGACAGCACCTTGTGCGATGCCATTGTTGCCCAGCAAGCCGTCTTCTGCATCACGCCAGGTTCCATCGCTGCCTTGGCCCTTCTTGCCTGTCGCCCAATGCTCGACGCCTTGCTTGTCGGCACGACCGCCACTGCAAAGGAACCAGCGATGTTTTTTGTAGTGAATTACCGATTGTGTTTTTGGATCGAAGTAGGCGGTGTCGCCCACTTCGTTTTCAGAGATATAAAAATCATGGTGGAAGAACAGTCTTACGTCTCTCTTCTTGCCGGAAAGATCGCGAACTTTGATTTCGCGAATGAAAATGTCTTGTCTGTAGTCAACAGTGTCATGTACACGCATCTCGATTTTGAGTTTGTCATGTCTCAGGAAAACATCCGTCACCAAGCTTTCTTTGAGATATTTGCGTTCCATCTGCCATTCAGAGCCAACCCATGCAAATTGGCCGTCAGCCCAGACACCGAAACGCGATGGATGACCTTGTGTCTGATTCTCTTGACCTACGTGCGGATAATAAATATCGCGCATCGTGTATTCCTTGTCGAAATTGATCAAAACCCTACCGTTACCGACTGGCAGATCTCGTGGCATGCTGTGTACCCCATGGGTGAAGAGAAACACGTAAGTCGCTCCAGCCGGCAATTGGTACGAACGCAGAGGAAACTGCATCCACCAGCGACTGCTAGCTTGAGTTATCAGTCATATGCCAACCAACAATTGAACCCAAACGTTGTCAATACGTAGTAGACATCGACCTCGACACTCTAGGAAAATAGCATTTTTTCGAGTTGGATTTCACTCTTATCATCCGCACAACACCCTTTTCAGCCGCTTGCCAGCGAAAGTCTTCGCTTTTGTCTAAACTTACTCTAGGTTGTCGGAGCCAGAATCATGAAGCGATGGAGTTGGTTAGTTCTCTTTGCCGGCGCAATCACCTTGCACACAACACCGGCAAACTCGGCGTTGGCATACAACATCGCAACAGCGCAAAAGATTCTAAAGGCAGCCAACTCATCTGTTGGGAAGAAAATGTGGTTTGGCTATGGACTTTCTTCAGGACAGCTTGGTTGCGCAGCAGCACTGTGCAATGTTCTGAAAGCCTCAGGCATCACAAGCGGCAAGTCTGCTACGGTAGTTGTCGTACGGCGGCAGCTCCTTGCAGAAAGAGGCGCCAAAGAAATTGTGATTAAATCACAGCCAGGCGATATCGATGACCAAAACCTCACTAAACTGGCTAAGCCTGGAGACATCCTCATGGCATACATGGCACCTCCGCCATCTCTTAATGGAGGACCGAACGCTCATTGCGGAATAATTGGAGAAGATGGCACCGTCTACACCAATGATTGGAACGACGGTATCTGGAAACACTCCGACATTCACAAATACTTTGATTTTTATCCACACATCCGAGTGATTAGGCTTCCATAAAACAAAATGTTCAGCGGCGGACCCCCGGTCCACTTAATGTGGTCCAACATGTTCAATCCAGATAAACCACGGACACAAAAGCCCGTGGACTGGAAACGAATCGGCGCGCTGTTCATTCCTTACAAATGGCAGCAAGCGCAGGTCATAGTCGCAATACTTGTCGCCTCCCTTTTGGGTTTGCTCCCTCCTATTTTCACGATGATGATCATCGACAAGGCGATTCCCAACAAAGACTTTTCCGCACTGTGCTTGTATGCAGGAGGGATGGCATTATCCGCTCTGGGAGCTGGTCTAGTGGGTGTTTATCAGGGATACCTCAACTCTCTTGTTGGCGAAGGTATCATGCGAGACATTCATACGAAACTAGTCTCGCATCTTCATCGAATGCCGTTGGATTTTTTCACCAGCACAAAAACCGGTGAAATCATGAACCGCGTCAGCAATGATGTAGACAGCATTGATGGGGTGGTTACAGGAACATTAGTGACTGTTCTCTCCAACTTCATCATGATTGGAACTACAGTAATCACCATTTTTGTTTTGGATTGGAAGCTGGCATCGTTATCGATAGCAGTGATACCACTTATGATACTGCCCATTTGGCCAATCGGCAGGAAGATGTATGAGATCAGAAAACAAACTAGACAAAAACGAGATGAAGTAAGCAGCGTTACGCAAGAGACACTTTCCGTCTCCGGAATTACGCTAATCAAGTCATTTGTACGAGAAGGATTCGAAAAAGATCGATTCTTCAAAGTAGTGACGGAACTGATGCAACTGGAAATCAAACTGGCAATGATCGGCCGTTGGTTTTTGATGATCATTACTTCGATGCTCGTGATTGGACCGGCGACAGTTTGGTTGTTTGGTGGTTGGCTGACGATGGAGGGTCATCTCACCGTCGGGGTTGTCGTGACCTTCGTGGCACTGCTTGGGAGACTCTATGGACCAGCATCAGCTCTAGCCGGAGTGCAGATTCAAATCGTCAGTGCGCTCGCGGTATTTGAAAGAATTTTCGACTACCTTGATATGAAGGAAGAAACGTCCGATGCTCTTCCGGCACCAGCACTGGTGACAAGTGATGATGCAGAGCCGGGACAAATTCTCGACATCGCAGCGGGCGGCGAAGTCACGTTTGATCATGTTGACTTTACTTATCCAAATGGCAGAAAAGCACTCAACGACATCTCATTCAACGTCAAACCAGGTCAGGTAGCTGCCTTTGTAGGACACTCCGGAGCCGGCAAGACCACAATCACTCACCTCGTACCTCGTTTTTACGACCCACAGTCAGGACAAATTTCCATCGACGATGTCGACGTGAGATCTGTGCAATTGCAAGATTTGAGACAACACATCGGCATAGTCACTCAGGAGACTTACCTATTCCATGACACCATCGGCAACAACCTGAAGTACGGAAGGCAAGACGCCACGCAAGAAGAAATCATCGCTGCCGCACGTGCCGCAAACATTCATGACTTCATCGACAGTCTTCCAGAGAAGTACGACACAGTGGTTGGAGAACGCGGGCATAAACTAAGCGGCGGCGAGCGCCAACGTCTCGCGATTGCCAGAGTATTACTGAAAGACCCGAGAATTCTCATTCTCGATGAAGCCACAAGCTCGCTCGATTCACTCAATGAGTCGTTGATCCAAGCTTCGCTGGTGCCACTAATGCGTGGACGAACGAGCCTTGTGATTGCGCATAGACTATCGACAATCGTCGCTGCCGATGTGATTTTCGTCGTACATGAAGGCACCATTGTTGAAAGCGGAAATCACAGCGAGCTGATGGAGTTGGACAGCCATTACGCCTCGCTATATAGGCAGCAATTCAAAGAATCGGAGACGGCAACGGCTCAGCGTTAGCGGATTTTGTACTCAAAGCTAGACTTGCTGCGGGTAAACTTTCGGTGTAAAATAAGCTCATTGTTTACACATCGGTGATTTCATGGCTTCCCAAGACAAGTCCGAACGCAAGCGAGAGAATTTTTTTGTCACACCAGAGATAGAGGCGGACGTCGAATTTCTTCAATCGATCATGAATGTGGAGACAAAAAAGGACGTCTACGTTTGGAGTGTGCGAATGGCAGCATTCCTCGCAGCTGAATCTCAGCGTGGAAATCTTTTTTATCAAGCAAAACCA